>NZ_JAOTNX010000011.1:0-312098 GCF_036346475.1 Pseudomonas sp. AM8 | reverse complement strand
GGTGCTCGGTATGAACGCCGCGATGATGGAAGACTATTTGAAGTTCATCGCTAACCGTCGCCTGTCGCAGATTGGCTTGAAGGAAGAGTATCCGGGGACGACTAACCCGTTCCCTTGGATGAGCGAGATCATGGACTTGAAGAAAGAGAAGAATTTCTTTGAGACCCGTGTGATCGAGTATCAGACGGGTGGGGCATTGAGCTGGGATTAATTCTTAGCACAGCTAAACCGAGAAGCCCTGACTTGTTCAGGGCTTTTTTATGCAAGCTCGCTTGAAACCTTCAAGACAAAGCAGCGAATTCATTTACCAATGGCGTTGACCGCTAATTCCTGCCAGAACGTAGGAAATTTCGTAGACGCAATAATGGCTACTCAGTATCGTCCGAGGGTTTTCTACCCTCGGCGGCTGTATGGATATTACGAAAGACAACACGGACTGGAACGACGCGGAGTTGGCAGCAGCGGTCGAGGCTTACTTGAAGATGCTGGCCAAGGAAAAGAACGGCCAGCCTTTCAATAAAGCGCTCGAAAACCGCCTTTTGCGCGAGGGGCCGATAGCCGGTCGTGCAAAAGGCTCCGTAGAGTTCCGCATGCTAAACATTTCTACCGTTCTTATCCGTATGGGCCTGGAGCCGATAAAAGGCTTTAAGCCCGCGAAGAACGTAGGGTCAGGCGTCGAACAACGCATCCGCCAAGCGCTTGCCGCGCAGGGTGTATTCGAATCCGAAGACGCCGCCCAAACAGCAGACGAGCAAACGCTTATCCGCCGCGCGTCCAAACTGCAGCAGCAACCTTTCACTCAGCTACCGGACGGCATTGCCCAGCCGCAGAAGGTCTCGACCGTCAGCACCGCTTTTGTTCGCGACCCAAAGGTACGCGCCTGGGTACTGAAAGAGGCCGAGGGCATCTGCGAAGGCTGCGGCGCTAACGCGCCGTTTGAGGTCGACGGTTTGCCATTTCTTGAAGTACATCACGTCAAGCACCTGGCCCAGAAGGGTTCGGATCGCATCACCAATGCTGTAGCCTTGTGCCCCAATTGCCATCAGCGTTGTCACCGGTCGAGTGACCGGGCGGCTTTCACCGAGGGGCTTTACGCCAAGGTCGGAAGATTGGCACGGGAGTAGACTCCTGCTGTCACACCTGATGCACGCTCAAAAATACTAGATAGGACCGAGGCCAACCCGTGAACCCAGACATGCTCGAAGCCGGCCCCGTTGACGCCAAAGTACTCTCCGTCTTTGACTTCGACGGCACCCTGACCCACCACGACAGTTTCGTGCCCTTCCTCAAGTTTGCCTTTGGCACCGGAGAGTTTTATGGCCGGATGGTCAAGCTGGCCGTGCCTGGGCTGCGCTTTTTGGTGCGGCAGATCAGCCGGGATGAGTTGAAGGCTCAGTTGATCCGCACCTTTATGACTGGGGTGGAGAAGACGTGGGTGCAGCAGAAGGCCGAGGAGTATTGCCAGCGCAATTGGGCGCGGTTGATGCGCCCGGCTGGGGTGTTGTCGGTGGAGCAGGAGTTGGGCTCGGGGGCGGTGGTGACGCTGTGTTCGGCGTCGCCGGCGTTGGTGCTGCAGCCGTTTGCCGATCGGCTTGGGATCAAGTTGATTGGCACTGAGCTTGAGGTGGTCGACGGGGTGTTGACCGGCAAGCTCACCGGGAATAACTGCCGGTGTGAGAATAAGGTGCTGCGGCTTGAGGCGGTGTACGGGGACCTGGGGGAGTATCGGCTCAGGGCCTGGGGCGATACGCGAGGGGATCGGGAGTTGCTGGCGGCGGCGCAGGATGCGCATTTTCGGCATTTTCATGCGAAGAAGAAAAAGCGGGCCAAGTTGCAGCGGTGATGCGGGTGGGTTGGGATCCACCGGGAACACCGAGTCGATCCCATCGCCGCCTCGCTGGGGCTCGACAGCTCCCACAGTTGAGCGGTTTAGGCTTGAGTGTCGCGACTAGCATGGGGTGCTTGGGGTTGAGCTGGACTTGTTCCCTCGCAGCGGACGGCGGGTTGCAGGTTCTTGCTGATATTTACGCGGGTTCCCGCTATTAATAGCGAAACCTCTCACGGACCCGAGCCCCATGAAATTCGACACGGCCTACAGCCTGAGTCTCGATGACAAGCTGTCGATCTATGACGTACGAGACCTGAATTTCGACGAAACCAACACCTTCGATTCCGACAAGGACAGTTTCCTCTGCCCCAACGATGCCTGTCGCGCCGCCTTCGAAGCAGGCAATGTGCTGAGCACGTTCAACGCCAGGAACGTCAACTACCAACGCACCCCGCACTTCAAAAACACGCCGAGCACCCGGCATATCGACGGCTGCCGCTATGCCAGTCTCCACAAGGGTGCAGCAGGCGAAAACGACGATGAGCGTGAGGATAATTTCCCATCGGAGTTTGTGCTGACACGTCGTACGTACGAGCGTAAAACCGCGGAGGTCGGCACCGAGGGGCTGGTCCCACAAGATTCAGCGAAAACACCTTCACCCCGCAGCGACGAATCTGTCAGCGCCAGCGACACCACCCCGGAAAAAACCAGCGTGTTTGCCCACCCGGTGGAGTGTTTTGTGTCGAACATCGACGACAAGGAAAAGCTGAAAAGCATGCCGCTGAAAATCGGCGAGCACACCGCGACTTACGCGGCGTTTTTCAAGAAGATCGAATACCTGCAAGACAACAAGGGCCTGATCTACTGGGGCAAGGTCAAAGCGATCAAGGACTACACCAGCAGCTTTCGCATCGACTTCGAAAAGAAGGTGTGGCTCGACAAAAAGCCCTACTCGGTCAACGTCTACCTGAGCAAAAAGCTCATCGAGAACTACCGCAAGCGCAAGGCGTTCCTGGAGCAGATCAGGGCGGCGGCGGACAGTGAGCGGGCGTTGTATTGTTTCTTCTACGGGGTGACACCGGAGCTGAAACAAGTGCCCAGCAAGAAAAACCCCGAGCAGACCTTCGGGGTGTTCAGCGCGAATATCGAGAACCTCGATCACCTGATCATTCGTGAGGCGCCGGGGTTGGAATAGTGGGTCGATAAGCATCCAGTTGATGAGCGGTCAAAACAACTGTACAAAAACACAGTATAGTTTGCCCTCCCCCGTCGAATCCTGGAGAAACCCCATGTCCTCTCTGGCAATGAGCTCTTTCGTAGAACAGCAGATCGTCCTGCACCAATTCACCGCCAAACACAGCGTACAGGCCCGCGCGATGCTGGGCTGGAGCCGCGACGAGCTGGCCCGCCAGGCGGGTGTGACGGTGGATGCCATCCAACAGTTTGAAAGCCAGGGCGATGTGGGTGATGAAACCCGCCTGGCATTGGCGTTTCGGTTGGAGGCGCAAGGGCTGGTGTTTTTCCCGGGGTTTGCGCCGGGGTGGGGCATGAGTGTGCGGCGGTTTGAGACCGCCCCAGCCGAACCCGCTGCACAAAACATTATTTCGCGGCTGATGGGCTCAACAGCGGCATCAATTGATTCACCAACGCCCCAGCCGAATGGTGCGTAGAGTCCAAGCGGATCACCGGACAGGTCAGTGCCGCCAACCAGGTTTCATGCCGACGCAGGCTGCGTGGGCTGTGGTTGCCGCTGTCGTAACGAGCGGCCCAGGCCAGGAAGGCGACGCTGTTCTCGTGGCGACTGCCACCTTCCAGGATTTCATCACCGTAGCGTTGCACCTCCCTCATGCGCAGACGGTGCAGGCGTACTTGCGGGTCGAGGCGCAGGAACACCACGTGGGTGAACTGCGCGATCATCGGGTCGCCCCAGCCGCACAGTGAACCGGACAGCACCCAGCCTTCCAGGCCGACAGTCTGCTCCTGCAGCAGGCGGATGCGTTCATCCTTGGGCCGGGCAATGGTGAAGGGGGCGTCGGTTTGCTGCCAGTAGAAATAGTCGGTGTCGAAGTAAGCGACGTTCAGACTCTCCGCCAAGGCCCTGCCCAGGGTGGTAGTGCCCGCCCCCGCAGCACCGAGGATATGAATTCTATAGGCCATGGCTTCCCTCCCTGGCATTGCGATAACCCAGCGCCAGCGCGGCCAACGATTCCTTCGACCATCGCGCACCGTAGAACCACAACGTCGCGCCACCATCGAGAGCCTCGCCAAACCTCGGGTAACCACTCCAGCACGCACTATGGAATGCAGCACTTTGACTGTCCGACACCAGGGCATCCAGCCGGTATTCATTCACGATTTCATCGATTTCATTATGGGTGTGCAGTTTGAACGTGAGGGTGCCGTCGATACGTTGCGCCGGCACGGGTATCAGTTGCGCCCCGGCCCGGCGCAGTACGTCCAGCGCACGCATGAAGGGCGCACGGTGTCGAATCGGTTCATGCCCATCGCCACGTCCATATCGGTCGGCATACCCCACGCGCCTGCCGGCCAACGCTTGCATGGCGGCAAAGCGGCTATTGTTCTGCACCAGGGGCACCTCCACCATCACTGGGCCCTCTGGGTCGATACCGCTCAGGGCAATCAGCGTCAACGAGGGATCAGGCATGGGTCTGATGGGAATTGCCGGTACGTTATACCCGGGGATCAGGACGCCACCCTTGGGGTGGGTTTGAGGGGGGGGATCGACATCAAACTCGATACTGCGGGGGGGCACTTGATCGGGGGAAGGACGGCGGCATGGAGATGCCGAGTCGGTCATGCCCAAGAGCGCAGACAACGGCTGGCCAACCTGGCAAACCGCATCTGCTCGCAAAAACCATCTGCGTATGCTGTCCATCGGTACGCCTCCCCTGAAAACACTTTCCAGGGATCATCGCATCCTTCGCCGGCGCCTGTCGCAGACCCGAAACAGCTTGAAAACTCCTTTTTCGGCGCCTCTGCGCCCTCAGCCCACAAGGTGCTCTTGTGCACCTTGGGTTTCTACTTCCAGCCACCATGCATACCCACGCTCCGGCTGGCTCAAGCTGAACGCCTGGCCCATCGGCGGTGTGGTAATCGACACATTGCGCTCCCACGCCAGCGCCATGATGCGGTCGAAAGGTTCGTGCCAGGCATGGAACGCCAGGTCGAAAGTGCCGTTGTGGATCGGCAGCAGCCAACGGCCCCTGAGGTCGATATGCGCTTGCAGGGTTTGCTCCGGCTGCATGTGTACATGGGGCCAGTCGACGTTGTAAGCACCGGTTTCCATCAACGTCAGATCGAACGGGCCGTACTGTTCGCCGATGCGTTTAAAGCCATCGAAGTAGCCGGTGTCACCGCTGAAAAAGATACGGCGCGTGCCGTCGATCATCACCCAGGAACACCAAAGGGTCTGATTGGCATCAAACAGGCCGCGCCCGGAAAAGTGCTGCGCCGGCGTGGCGACAAAGCGAATGCCATCCACCTCGGTGCCTTGCCACCAATCCAGCTGCCGCACCTTGCTGGCGTCGACACCCCACTTGACCAGGATGTCGCCCACGCCCAGCGGCGCGAGAAAGTAACGGGTCTTGTCGGCCAGTTGGACGACAGCCTTATGGTCAAGATGATCGTAGTGGTTGTGGGAAAGAATCACCGCCTCCAGGGGCGGCAGCTCTTCAAGACGGATAGGCGGCTGGTGGAAACGCTTGGGGCCAGCCCAACTGAATGGCGAGGCACGCTCGGCGAACACCGGGTCGGTCAGCCAGAACTTGCCGCGCATTTTCAGCAATACGGTGGAATGCCCCAGGCGGAACACGCTGTGATCAGGCGCCGCCAACAATTGCTCGCGGGTCAGCGGTTGCACCGGGATCTGCCCCACCGGGCGCGTGCTGCGTGGTTTGTTAAACAGCATGTTCCAGAAGATACGCAAGGTCTTGCCAAAGCCACCGTGCTGCACGGGGGCCTCGTTGCTGAAGCGCCCCAGGTCCAGATCGGCAGGCTTGGGCGCCGCAGGTGAAGACTTGAGGCGGGTTGAGATGGTGGCCATTACAGAGTGACTCCTACGGTCCGCTCATAAGTTACACTGCACAGTGTAGTTTCAAGATTGCAACAAAATCCGCAGCAAGTAAACTGCCCAGTGTAATTTACCCTCAAGAGCCGAACGCCACCCATGACTGCCCCTCAACGCCTCACCGACCGCAAACGCCAAGCCATCGTGGCAGCGGCCATCGCTGAGTTTCGCGATAACGGCTTCGAGGTCACCAGCATGGACAAGGTCGCCGCCACCGCTGGGGTTTCCAAGCGCACGGTGTATAACCATTTCCCCAGCAAGGAAGAACTGTTCGCCGAAATCCTTCACCAGCTCTGGGCCAGCAGCGTCGCCCAACTCGACGTCAGCTACACCAGCGAGCGCCCCCTGCGCGAACAACTGCGTGGTTTGCTGGAAGCCAAGATGAAGATGATGTCGGACACCAATTTCCTCGATCTGGCCCGGGTAGCCATCGCCGCCACCATCCACTCGCCGGAACGTGCGCAAGACATGGTCACCCGCCTGAGCCAGCGCGAAGAAGGTTTTACCCAGTGGGTACGCGCCGCCCAGGAAGACGGCCGCCTCTCTTGCACCGATCCGGCGTTTGCCGCCCACCAGATTCAAAGCCTGCTCAAGGCTTTCGCGTTCTGGCCGCAGATCACGTTGGGCCAGCCGACCCTGGATGCCGCTCACCAGGCGCGTGTCATTGAGTCGGCCATCGACCTGTTCCTGGCCGGCTACGAAGTCAGCGCCCCCTGCCCCGAGTAAAAACCGTTGCAGGAGCGACATTCCTGGTCGTTTTTGACGCATTCGCCCTCTGTTTTGCGCAAATGGCCTGGAAGGCCACTGATTATTCCCATGGGAATAACTGACAATATTCACAGGCCTTATGCGATCAACGGTCGATCCGGTGTCCGCGCGCCGCGGTAAATGTGAAAAACAGCTGAACCAGGAATTTATGGAAAACAGACGAGGCAAAGGGCTCTCATTTGCCCGGCGTATCTACCAGCCAAGGATCATCGGCCTGGGTGTCGGCAGCATCAGCGTTACCGGCGCCCTGTACCCGCTTGCCATGCCGGGCTGGGTCTGGGCGTTACTGCTGTTCAATGGGTTTGCCTGGGCGCACCTGGCGTATCAGCTATCCACCCGTTCACCGTTTCCTTACCAGGCTGAACAGCGCAACTTCCTGTATGACTCGGTACTCGGCGGGTTCTGGGCGGCGGCCACACAGTTCACGCCGCTGACAGCGGTGACCATCCTGTCGATGATGACCATGAACAACGTCGCCGCCGGCGGCCGGCGCCTGTTCCTGCGTGGCCTGCTCGCCCAGGTGCTGGGGATCGGCGTGGCATGGGCGCTGTTCGGTATCCAGTTCAACCCCGACGTCAGCCTGCTTCAGGTCTACTCCTGCCTGCCGATGCTGACCCTCTACCCCATGGCCATCGGCATGGTCTGTTATCAACTGGCGATCAAGCTCTCGGAACATAAACGCGCCCTCAGTGCCCTGAGCCGCACCGACAGCCTCACCGGCCTGCTCAACCACGGCTCGTGGAAAGACCTGCTGCACCTCAAGTTCCACAAGTGCCAGCAGCAGCAAAGCCACGCCACCATCGCATTGATCGATATTGACCACTTCAAGCAGATCAACGATACCCATGGCCATATCGTCGGCGACACGGTGCTGCGGCAACTGAGCCTGGAACTGCGGCGCAACCTGCGGGAAAACGACCTGGCCGGACGTTATGGTGGCGATGAGTTCTGTGTGATTCTTCCGCAAATGCCTCTGGAGCAAGCAGCGCAGATCATGGAGCAGATGCGCGAAACATTCGGCAACTACCGCACCCCGCACATACCGGAGTTGCGCGTCAGCCTGAGCATCGGCCTGGCGGACTTCCAGCCGCGCTTCACCGACGCAGCCATGTGGCTGAACGCGGCGGACCGAGCACTTTATGCCGCCAAGGACACCGGGCGTAATCGAGTCAGTGTCAACGACGACCGGATAGCCTGCTCCGCCTGACGTTGTCCTACGACACCTGGTCTTGATCTTCCGTGCAACGCCGCGGGAGATGGCGTAATGCCTCCATTGGTCGCCTACCCAAAAATGGTCCTGCCCATGGGGCGAACTTCTTGTCAGGCTGATGACTCTTAACCCGTTGTTCCACCCCCCGCTGTCAGCACAAGGGAGCTGACAATGAGCAGGTCAACCGTAGGGCAAATGCCTTACGGAGGCAGGCGCCTATACATGGATACTCCCAGACGCGTGCTTGCCCGAGCCCCCGAACATGTTATTCAACGCCCATAAGAAAACCATCGATACCCTGCAACACACCGTGGCTCACCAGGCCAGCCTGCTGGACGCCATCGAACGCTCCATGGCGGTGATCGAATTCGATCCGCAAGGCCTCGTGCTGCGGGCCAATGACAACTTCCTCAGTACCCTGGGCTACCGCGCCGAGCAGATCGAAGGCCAATCCCACCGGATGTTCTGCACGCCCGCCTTCGCCCGTAGCGCCGAGTACCAGCAACTTTGGGCCAACCTGCAAAAGGGTCAGTTCCAATCAGGTACCTTTGAACGGGTGGGCGGCAATGGTCAGTCGGTGTGGCTGGAAGCCAGCTACACCCCGGTACGTGATAACGCGGGCCGTGTGATCAAAGTGGTGAAGTACGCCCTGGACGTTACCCCGCGCCTGCAGGCCGAAAGCGAGGCCAACGCCAAGTTGGAAGCCATCGGCCGGGCCATGGCCGTCATCGAGTTCAACCTCGACGGCACGATCATCACCGCCAACGCCAACTTCCTGCAACGCATGGGCTACAGCCTGGCGCAGATCCAGGGCCAGCATCATCGTCTGTTCTGCACCCCGCAGACCGCCGCGAGCTCAGCCTACAGCGAGTTCTGGCGACGCCTGAACCAGGGTGAATTGTTCAGCGGCCAGTTCGAGCGCGTGGATAAAAACGGCCGGCCCGTTTGGCTCGAAGCCAGCTACAACCCGGTGTACGACGCCAGCGGACGCCTGTGCAAAGTGGTGAAATTCGCCTCGGATATCACCGCGCGCGTGCAACAACACGCCGCTGACGCACAGAGTGCCGCCCAGGCCTATCACTTGTCCCTGCACACCCAGGACATGGCGGAAAAGGGTGCCGACGTGATCCAGAAAACAGCCAGCGGCATGCGTGAAATCTCCTCGGACATCGACAACTCCTCGCAACTGATCGCCAAGCTGGGCGAGCGTTCGCAGCAGATCACCACCATCGTCAACACCATTCGCGGCATTGCCGAACAAACCAACCTGCTGGCACTCAATGCCGCTATCGAAGCGGCGCGCGCGGGTGAACAAGGCCGTGGTTTTGCCGTGGTGGCCGATGAAGTGCGGCAGTTGGCGGCGCGCACCAGCGGGTCCACCACAGAAATATCCAGCATGATCGCGGTGATCCAGGCTGAAACCCGCCAAGCCATCGACAGCATGGACGCAACCCGCGACCGTGCTGCCCTGGGCGTGGAGTTGGCAAACCAGGCCGGTACGGTGATCCTGCAGATTCGCGAAGGTACCAGCGAGGCGGTGCACGCGGTGAGTGCGTTTGCCAATGAGCGGGGTGTCCACTAAGTAGGCCACGGGTTATTCATGTGTAAGACAGGTCGCCAGGACTATAGTGATTCACTGTCTTAACGTTGATGACCCGAGCCCACCATGACCCCCGACAAGCCCGAAACCGCCCCCGTCGATCACCTGCGTTTTCACCGCCGCCACGCCCACCTGGCGCCGACCTTCGGCAACGATACCTTTGCCCTCAAGGCCGAGGCCTTTGCGCGCTTCTTTGGTACACCGACCTTCCTCGGTGCGCAAACCGCGATCGTGATCTTGTGGGTGGTGCTGAACGTAACCGGCATCACCCACTTCGACGTGTACCCGTTCATCCTCCTCAACCTGGCCTTCAGCCTGCAATCCGCCTATGCCGCGCCGCTGATCCTGCTGGCCCAGACGCGCCAGGCCGCCCGCGACAAAGCCCAGTCCGACGCCGACGCGCAACACCGTGAAGCCCTGGCCATCGCCAATACCGAACGCCAGGCCCAGGCCGCGCAAACCACCAGACAGTTGCTCGAATTGCTGGAGCAAAACACCCGGCTGACGGAAATGACCAAGCAACTGACCGAACACATCGAAACCCTGACGTGCGAAATGCATGAGCACTATGTGCGAAAACCTCAATAACAACGCGAATGCCATGTGGGAGGGGGCTGACTCCCGATCGCGGTGAGTCAGGGTTTCATCTGCACATGCCGGCCCAACTCATCAAACAGCGTCACCACCGAGCGCAATGCGCGGCAATCGGGGCGCGTCAGCAGCCATAACGCGGTGTCGTGCCCAGCCAACGCGGGGCCCAGGGGTTGCAGGCCGTCATCCAGCAGAAAGTCCGGCAGCGCCGCCACGCCCAACCCTGCCCGCACCAGTTCGGTCACCGACAACATGCTGTTGCAGCGATAGCTGGGGCGTACACCGGGCAGGTGTTCGCGGCGCCAGGTCACCGTGGGGTGGTCGGGCAGGAAGTCGTCCGGCGCGATCCAGGCCAGGTCCGCCAGTGAGCGTGCGGCGTGTTGGTGCGCATACGTGGGGCTGGCACACACCTGATACGCCACGGCCCCCAGGCAACGGCCGACCAGATGCGCCGGCGGAGTCCTGGTCAGGCGCAGGGCGATGTCGGCATCGCGGCGGCTGAGGTTGGCGAAATCATTCGACGTGCTCAGCTCCAGGGTCAGCGCCGGGTAGTCCGGCATGAACTGCGCCAGCGCCGGCAGCAACAACCCTTGCAGCACCGAGTCGGTACAGGTCAGGCGCACCGTGCCGCTGATCACCTCGCCGCCCTGCTCCACGCCGATGCGCGCCGCCTCCAGCGCTTGTTCGGCACGTTCGGCCTGCTGCGCCAGGCTATTGGCGAGGCTGGTGGGCAGGTAGCCGGCGCGGCTTTTTTCAAACAGCGTCTGGCCCAATGCGGCCTCCAGCCGTCGCACCGCGCGGAACGCCGTGGACACATCCACCCGCAATAACGCCGCCGCCCGCGCCAGGGTGCCGCCACGCACCAGGGCGAGAATCAACGACAGGTCGGGGTAATCGAGTTGATAGTGCGTGGCTGCATTGAGCATGTGGGAAAACGCCAATATTGATTGCGTGCGCACCAATCTATAGTGCGCATCAGGACACCACAAGCCATGGGACGCACACGATGAAAGCCACCACCCTGCACCTCGCCCTGATCGGCGATTACAACCCCGATGTCATCGCGCACCAGGCCATTCCCGTCGCGCTGCAACGGGCCGCCGAAACCCTCGGTTTGCAGGTTCATCTGCAATGGCTCGACACCGACACCCTCACGCCCACCACAGCACTGCACGGCTTCGACGGATTCTGGTGCGTGCCCGCCAGCCCTTACCGCGACACCGACGGCGCCTTGCGGGCGATCCGTTTTGCCCGCGAACAGCGGCGACCTTTCCTCGGCACATGCGGTGGTTTTCAACATGCAGTGCTGGAATACGCCCGCAACGTGCTGGGCTGGGCCGATGCCGAACATGGCGAGCTGGCGCCGGGCGCTGAACGCGCAGTGATCACCCCCCTGAGCTGCGCACTGGTTGAAGCCACCGACAGCCTGCGCTTGACACCCTACACGCGCATCGCCGAGGCCTACGGCCGTCTTGAAATCGAGGAAGGTTACCGCTGCCGCTACGGCATCAACCCCGAATTCGCCGATGCCCTGCTCGAGCGCGAGATGATTCCCAGCGGGCATGACGCAGCCGGCGATCTACGCGCGGTGGAGTTGCTCGACCATCCATTTTTCGTCGCCACCCTGTTCCAGCCTGAACGCGCCGCCCTCAAGGGCATCACGCCGCCTTTGGCGATTGCCTGGCTCAAGGCGTGCCAGGAGCAGTGCGCATGATCGCCAAGACTCCCGCCCCACCCTACTACGCAGTGATCTTCAGCTCATTGCGCACCGACGGCGATCAAGGCTACGGCCAGGCCGCCGCCCGCATGCTGGAGTTGGCTCGCGATCAACCGGGGTTTCTCGGGGTGGAATCGGCGCGGGAGGATGGCCTGGGGATTACCGTGTCGTATTGGAGCAGCGAGGCCGCGATCCTGGCCTGGAAGCAGCAGGCTGAGCATCGGGCAGTGCGTGAACAAGGACGCTCCATCTGGTACTCGGCGTTTCAGACACGGGTGTGCAAGGTGGAACGGGCCTACACATTCCAAGGCCAGTAACCTTCATATCAGCTGAGTCTCTGTGGCGAGCGGGCTTGCTGTGGTGAGCAGGCCTGTTGTGGTGAGCGGGCCGGTTGTGGTGAGCGGGCTTGCCCCGCGCTGGGCTGCGAAGCAGCCCCAATTCAGTTGACGCGGTTCTCCTGACTAACCGCAGCGTCTGGCTCAGGGGCCGCTTCGCGCCCCAGCGCGGGGCAAGCCCGCTCACCACAACAAGCCCGCTCACCACAACAAGCCGGCCTGCCACAGAACGCTCGCTTACCGCCTATGCCGTCTAGCTCACCAGACTGCGCAGCGCACTGATCTGTGGAATTTCCACCCGTTTCATATACACGCGCAACGGCTCGCTGATGTTGATGCGGTCGTCGATATTCTGGTCGAGCAGCAACTGGATACGCTCGCGGGACAGGGTCATGGTCTGCTCGGGGGCCGGCAGCCAGACAAATTCAGCGGTGGGGATAATGCCGTCGTCGGCCACGTCCATGCCGAAGGAATCTTCGCTGAAACGCACGATGTACTGGCCGGTCTTGCGGTTGAGGCCAACAAAACCGTGGAGTTGGTCGGCGGCCTGGCAGATAAGCTCGGAGGTGATGCGCATGGTAAACCTCACTGAAAAGTCCCACAGGGACTGGAAAGATGGTTTACACGCGTGGCAGAAAATACCGTCCTCTAGCGGGGCGGCTGCGAGCAAGAGTACTGCAATGCCGCGCAAAAAAACCGAGAAAATTGGCACGTGCGCACGTTAATGTCGGTTTGGTGATAGCGCCTTTCGCAATCAATTGTTAAAAAGGAGGCCTTCTCAAAGCTACCTCCACGAAAGGACTTCGCATATGCCTGTCACGTTTTCCAAGAGCGCCCTGCTGCTCGCACTGGCGCTTGGCCTCGGCCAGGCACAGGCTGCCGAACCGATCAGCCCGGCTGAACTGGCGACAAACGAAGGCATTCCCTACCCCGCCGTGATCGCTCACCGTGGCGCGTCCTACGACGCGCCGGAATCCACCGCCGCCGCCTACAAAGTCGCGCGCGACCTGGGTGCCGACTACCTGGAACTGGACCTGCAGCGCAGCAAGGACGGCGTGCTGTTCGCCCTGCACGACAACAACCTGCAGCGCACCACCGACGTGGCCACCAAGTTCCCTGAGCGCAAGGACGCCCCGGCCAATGAGTTCACCTGGAAAGAACTGCAAACCCTCGACGCCGGCAGCTGGTTCAACGCCGCCTACCCGGATCGTGCGCGTCCAGGCTTCGTTGGCCTGAAGATCCTGAGCCTGGACGACATCATCAAGATCGCCGAAGGCAACCCGCAGCACAAACCCGGCCTGTACATCGAAACCAAGGAGCCCAAGCAATTCCCGGGCATCGAAGCCGACCTGAAAAACAAGCTGCTGGATAAAGGCTGGTTGAGCTCCGCCGGCTCCAAGCTGGGCAAGAGCAACACCGGCGTCGGCCAGGGCAAGGGCCGTGTGGTGCTGCAGACGTTTGAAAAAGACAGCTTGAAAGAGCTGCAGAAAGAAATGCCGAACACGCCGAAGATCCTGCTGTTGTGGGTTGGCCCAGGCAGCATCGAGCCGAAATCCACGCAGACCTTCGCCGAGTCCGGCGAACCGACCAAGGCCGCCTACTACGCCAAGCAAGAGCCAAAAGACGCCGCCGAGTTCGAAAAGTGGGTCGACGAAGCCAAGAGCCTCGGCGCCATCGGTACCGGCCCATCGGCTGAGCTGACCGACCACGGCGACCAGAGCTACACCGACCTGGTGAAGGCTGAAATGAACAAGCTGACCCACGACAAGGGCCTGCTGGTGCACGTCTACACCGTGGATGAGCCGGTCGACTTCGACAAAGTGATGAAGGCCGGCGTCGACGGCATCTTCACCAACCGCGCCGCCGAACTGTTGAAGTTCTACAAGCGCTGGCCGTCGTCCAGCGTGCAAGACCTGCTGAACGACTATAAGTACTGAGTGAGTCGGGCATTGGTGTCAGTGCGCCATTAAGGATGAGTTAAGTTGCGCCGGTTAATCTGGCGCCACTTAAACAGCTCACCAGAGAAGGATACACACCATGAAAACCCTGACCGCCCTGTTTGCCGCCACCGCCCTGACCCTGACCGCCGGCCTGGCCCAGGCCGATGTTCGCCCGGACCACATTGAAGGCCTGCTCAAGTCCGGCGCCGTGATGCCGTTTGAGAAACTCAATGCCGCCGCCGTGGCCACACACGCCGGTAGCAGCATCACCGACACCGAGCTTGACCACAAAAACGGGGTACTGGTCTACGAAGTCGACCTGACCGACCCCGCTGGCAAGCGCTTTGAAGTGAAGCTCGACGCCAAGACCGGCGCGGTGCTGGAAAACAAGCAAGACACTTGAGTTGAACCTAGAAAAAACGCGCCACCTCCGGGTGGCGCGTTTTTTTATGCGCACCGTTAAAACGTCATATAACTGTCATACCTCCTTGCAATGATTCGCCCACGCGAACCTGTGAAACGTCCTACAGGCGCTTTCTCTGCGAGTCTCCATGAACCACAGCCTCGACCACAGCCACCAGGACTCCGACCTGTTTGGCTTGCTTTACGGTTTTCGTTTTCGTCCCGGTGAAAAGGGCGAACAGATTGATTCGGCTGCTGCCCTCGCGGCCTTGCAGCAACCCGCCGACCCGGAAGAGTTCCTGTGGCTGCACCTCAACCTGGCCCACGCCGCCTGCGAACGCTGGATGCTGGCCAACCTGGATTTACCCGAAGAATTCTTCGAGGCCCTGCACGAAGGCTCGCGCTCCACTCGCATCGAACACGTCGACTCAGCCTTGCTGGCGGTGGTCAACGACGTGGTGTTCAACTTCAGCAGCATGGTTTCGTCGGATATTTCCACGCTGTGGGTCTGCGCCCGCAGCCGGCTGTTGATCAGCGCACGCCTGCAACCTTTGCACTCGGTGGACAAGTTGCGCTCGTCGGTCAAGGCCGGCGAACGCTTTCGCTCACCGCTGGAACTGCTGGTGCACCTGCTGCGCGACCAGGGGGAAGTGCTGACCCAGATCGTACGCAAGACCAGCATCAGCGTCGACCACATCGAGGACCAGTTGCTGTCCTCGCGCCTGTCCACCAACCGCGCGGAACTGGGGGCGGCGCGCCGGGTGCTGGTGCGCCTGCAACGCCTGCTCGCGTTGGAGCCGGGTTCGCTGCTGCGCCTGCTCAACCGCCCGCCGCAATGGCTGCAAAAGGAAGACGTGAAGGAGTTGCGCAAATCCACCGAGGAGTTTGCGCTGATCATCAACGACCTGACGGCGCTGGGCGAACGGATCAAGCTGCTGCAGGAAGAGATCGCCGCCAACCTCAACGAGCAGAGCAGCCGCACGCTGTTCACCCTTACCGTGGTGACGGTGCTGGCGTTGCCGATCAACATCATCGCCGGTTTTTTCGGCATGAACGTGGGCGGTGTGCCCCTTTCACAGGACCCCGAGGGGTTCTGGATCCTGGTGGCATTGGTCGCGACCTTCACGCTGATCGCCGGACGCTGGGCGTTTCGCAAGTTTTCAAATTGAAATGCAATCAACTGTCGAATCGTCGCACCGCCCCTCCCACATGAGTACTACGGTATTTTGTAGACCAGTGGCAGATCCAATTACCTAAACAATGACCTGCGGCAGCATCGCTGTAACATTCTGCAATGAATATGAACGGCATCCTCCCCACACGGATGCCCGGCATGGCCACCCCTTCCCTGACTGCCTCAACGCACTCATCCTCCGTCGATTCAAAACCGCGCCTGGACAAGAAACCCGGCCTGGTGACGGTGATCGTTTTCTTCGCCGTGCTTGCCATGGGCCTGTTGTTTACCGCCTACAGCCTCATGCACGACATGCACGAAATGGGCGCCCAGCTCACCACGTGGACGCCGTTCCTGCTGCTGGGTGTGGCGCTGTTGATTGCCCTGGGTTTCGAGTTCGTCAACGGTTTCCACGATACAGCCAACGCGGTGGCGACGGTGATCTACACCAACTCGCTGCCGCCGCAGTTTGCGGTGGTGTGGTCGGGCTTCTTCAATTTCCTCGGTGTGCTGCTGTCCAGCGGCGCGGTGGCGTTCGGCATCATTGCCTTGCTGCCGGTGGAGCTGATTCTGCAGGTGGGTTCATCGGCCGGCTTCGCGATGATCTTCGCGTTGCTGATCGCCGCGATCCTATGGAACCTCGGCACCTGGTGGCTGGGTTTGCCGGCCTCGTCGTCCCACACCCTGATCGGTTCGATCATCGGCGTCGGCGTGGCCAATGCCTTGATGCACGGGCGTGACGGCACCAGCGGTGTGGATTGGAGCCAGGCGATCAAGATCGGTTATGCGCTGCTGCTCTCGCCGCTGATCGGCTTCGCCTTCGCCGCCTTGCTGTTGCTGGCCCTGCGCGCCTTTGTGAAAAACCGTGCGTTGTACAAGGCCCCCAAGGGCGACACCCCGCCGCCCTGGTGGATTCGCGGCATGCTGATCGCCACCTGCACCGGCGTGTCCTTTGCCCACGGCTCCAACGATGGGCAAAAAGGCATGGGCCTGATCATGCTGATCCTGGTGGGTACCCTGCCCATGGCCTATGCGCTGAACCGCGCCATGCCGGCCGAACAATCGTTGCAGTTCGCCGCAGTCGCCGAAGTGACCCAGGTGGCGCTGATGAAAACAGCGCCGCTGGCGTTGGCGGGTGACCCTCGGCCGGTGCTGTCGACCTACATGCGTACCAAGGAAGCCACGCCCGAGTTGATTCCGGCCCTCGCCGCCCTCGCCGGCCAGATCGGTGACCAGGTCAAAGGCTACGGTTCCCTGGCCAAAGTCCCCGCCGAAGCCGTGGGCAACGTGCGTAACGATATGTACCTGAGCAGCGAAACCATTCGCCTGATGGACAAAGGCAAGGTCGGCAATTTCGACGCTGACACCCAAGGCAAGCTGCAACTGTTCAAGCAACAGATCGACGATGCCACGCGCTTTATTCCGCTGTGGGTGAAGATTGTCGTGGCCATCGCCCTGGGGCTTGGCACTATGGTCGGTTGGAAGCGCATCGTGGTCACCGTGGGCGAGAAGATCGGCAAGACCCACCTGACTTACGCCCAGGGCGCCTCGGCCGAGACCGTGGCGATGCTGACCATTGGCGCAGCGGATATGTTCGGGCTGCCGGTGTCGACCACCCATGTGTTGTCGTCGGGGGTGGCGGGGACCATGGTGGCCAATGGGGGTGGGTTGCAGATGCGGACCATCCGCAATTTGCTGATGGCGTGGGTGCTCACCTTGCCGGCGGCGATTCTGCTGTCCGGCAGCCTCTACTGGCTGTTCACCAAACTCTTCTGACCAACCTCAGATTGAAAATGTGGGAGGGAGCAAGCCCCCTCCCACATTTGGATGTGTGTCGTGTCAGTTGTTGAAGAGCCCCGCCATGGCCTTGAGCCGTTTTTTGTACACCCGCCGCGCCTCCAGTGCCTGCTCCAACGTCACCGCCACAAACCCCGCCCGCTGGTTAGGCTGCATCTGCCCGATCAAGTCCAGGTCGGCACTGATCACCGTGCCAATCATCGCGTAGCCACCGCCGGATACCGCATCGCGGTGCAGCACAATCGGCTCCAGCCCCGCCGGTACCTGTATCGAGCCAATCGGGTAGCAACTGTCGACGATATTCGACGGATCCGACCCCGCGCCGAACGGCTGCTCACGCGGTTGAAAGCTCAGCGCACTGCCGCCCTTGAAGCGATAGCCGATGCGGTCCGCCTCGGAGCCGACCGTCCACGGTTCGGCAAAAAAGCTGCTCTTGGCGCCCGCGGTCAATCGCTCGTAATACAGTCCTGGCACCACGCGCAAGGTGACATCGCCGCCCACCGAGCGGCGCAATGCCATCGGCAAACTGTTGCCTGCCCGCCCGAGACCGCTGGCTTCGCCGATGGGCAGCTCATCGCCTGCCTGCAAGCGTCGCCCGTGGAAACCACCAAGGGCGCCGAGGGTGTAGGTGGAACGGCTGCCAAGCACCAACGGCACGTCAATGCCACCGGCGACGGCGAGGTAAGTGCGGGCACCGGCCTTGGGAAATTCGAAACGCAGCACCTGCCCGGCACGCACCTCGAAGGCGGTGTCCTGATGCACCACTTCACCGTCCAGGCGCGGCGACATCAACGCACCGCTGAGCGCGACCAGGGTATCGCGTTGAAACTCCAATTCCGGCCCGATCAAAGTGCATTCCAGGCCGGCCGCGCCCACCGGGTTGCCCACCAGATGGTTGGCTGCACTCAAGGCGTATTGGTCCAAAGCACCCGATGGCGGAATGCCCAGGTGGTAATAGCCTTCGCGGCCCAGGTCCTGCACAGAGGTGGCGAGGCCGGGTTTGAGGACCTTGATCATGCCAGCGCCTCCTGCAGGGTTTTCGGATAGCCGATGGGGTCGGCGAGAAACGCATCGAGGGAAAATTCCACCGGGCGAATGCGCAGGTCGAAACGTCCTGCCTCCACCTCGGCAACGGCCAGGTCGTAGGCGTCCCGGTCGATGGGTTTGAATTGCACGATGTCACCCGGCCGGAAAAACACCATATGCGCCTTGAGGTAAGCCAGCTGCTGCGCCGGGTCGTAGATCGGTGCCGGGGTCACGCCAAACATCTGGTAGCCGCCGGCGCCGCGCACCGAGTAGATGCAGCCGAAGCAACCGCCATGGCCGAGGGTCAGCTTCGGCGTGTCGGTGCGCGGGCGCAGGTACTTGGGCACCTGCAACTGCCGCTCGCGCTCGACCATCTGGAACATGAACGGCAAGCCCGCGACAAAACCCACCATCGAGACAAACCACGGCGCACCACTGTGGGCGGCGATAAACGCTTCGACATCGGCCAGGCCATTGATGCGTGCGGCGTATTCCAGGTCGGTGGCGCTGGGGTCTTGATGCCGGTCGCGAAACCGCATCAGGGTTTCATGGGTCCAGGGGTCGTTATAGAGCACCGGGATTTCGATGATGCGCGTGTGCAGGGTGCGTTCGGCCACAGCCTGGGCTTCGGCGCTTTGCACAGCGTCGAGCAGCACATGGGGGGCGATGCGGTCGGGGTCGAAGCGAATCTGGAACGAGGCATTGGCCAGGCACACATCCAGCACGCCCTCCAGCGCCAGGCGCTCCACGGCACGGGTCACGGCCATGCCCTTGAAAAAAGCTTCAAGGGACATGCTCTCGCTGACTTCGGCGAACAGGTGTTCATCACCGCCGAAGCTGTAGCGGATGGGGGACGTTTCAGCCATGTCTGTTCCTCTTGGAATCGTTATAGAAAGGCAGGCAAAAAGTGATAGGTGGCGAGCGGGCTTGCCCCGCGTTGGGCTGCGTAGCGGCCCCAATACAAACACCGCGTAGTGTCAGGTATAACTCCGCCGCCTGATTTCAGGGCCGCTACGCGCCCCAACGCGGGGCAAGCCCGCTCGCCACAGAAAGCCCATTCGTCACCACGATGCCCGCCTGGTCCAACGCTTCACGGGTGGCCTCCACCAACTCCAGCGCGCCGGGGGTGTCGCTGTGCAGGCAGATGGAGTCGAATTCAATAAACAGGTCTTCGCCTTCTACGGTACGCACCAGCCCCGCCTGACACGCCCGTAGGACACGGGCCGCGACCGTGGCCGGATCCAGCGCACGTACGTTGCGGGTAAACACAATGGAGCCGGTGAGATCGTACTCACGGTCGGCATAGAATTCGCGCACCACCGGTTGCCCGAGTTCCTTGGCCACGCGCCAGATCACCGAGTTGGGCATGCAGTACAGCAACAGCGTCGGCTCGATGATTTGCAGGTTTTGTACCAGCAGGCGCGCGGCTTCTTCGTCGCGGGCCAGGTGCATGTAGAGCGCGCCGTGGGGCTTGATATGTTGCAGGGTCATGCCCTGGGCGCGGGCGATTTCGCGCAGGGCACCCAGTTGATAGAGCATGTCGTCCACCAGTTCCTGGGCCGGCGCATTGATATGCCGACGACCGAAGCCCACAAGGTCGCGAAAGCCCGGATGCGCACCGATGGCCACGCCCAATTGCTTGGCACGCGCGACGGTGCGGCGCATGGTGCCGGGGTCGCCGGCATGGAAGCCGGTGGCGATATTGGCCGAGCTGATATAGGCCATCAGCTCCGCGTCGACGCCGTCGCCGATGGTCCAGGGACCGAAGCCTTCGCCCATGTCTGAATTGAAATCCACTGCCTGCATCGGGGACGCTCCGCCAAAAGGTGATGCTCGAAAGTAGGCTGCGGCTTGACCCCTTGGGAAGATCTATTATCAGATGGCTCATCTTCTGAAAATCAGATAAAGCCATGTCCCTGACCTTGCGCCAAATCCGCTACTTCGTCGCCACTGCCGAAATCGGCCAGATTTCCCAGGCGGCGATTCACCTGAACATCTCCCAGTCAGCCGTGACCACGGCGATCAAGGAGCTGGAAGCCCTGCTCGGCGTGCAGCTGTTTGTGCGCTCGGCCCAGGGCATGAACCTCACCGATGCCGGGCGGCACTTTCTCAACCGCGCCTACGTGATTGTGCGCAGTGTCGACGACGCGCTGAACAGCCCGTTGCCCGACTACCGCGCCAGCGGCGTGCTGCGGCTGGCGGCCAGCTACACGGTGCTGGGTTACTTCCTGCCGCACCACCTGCAGCGCATGGAGCACTGGCACCCGGATGTGACCCTGGAGGTGTTCGAGCAGGAGCGCCAGGCCATCGAACAGGGCCTGCTCGATGGCCAGTTCGACATGGCCGTGGTCCTCACTGCGAACCTCACCCACCCGGCGATCGTCTCGGAAATCCTGTTCAACTCGGAACGTCGTTTATGGCTGCCCAGCCATCACCCATTATGCGAACGCGGTGCGGTGAGCCTGGCGGATGTGGCGCAGGAGCCGTACATCCTGCTCACCGTCGATGAGGCCGAACACAGCGCCATGCGGTACTGGGAACAGGCCGGGCAAACGCCCAAGGTGCGGCTGCGCACCAGTTCGGTGGAGGCGGTGCGCAGCATGGTTGCCAATGGCAGCGGCGTGGCGATCCTGTCGGACCTGGTGCACCGGCCCTGGTCGCTGGAAGGCAAGCGCATCGAAACCCTGACCGTCACCGACCCCGTCACGCCCATGAGCGTCGGCCTGGCCTGGCACCGCGAACGCGGCTTTACCCCGGCAATGCAGGCGTTTCGCGATTACTTCCACGACGCCTTCCTGGCGCCGCAACAGCTGTCGGCGCGGCGTTAAAGCTGCGAATGCAGAATGGCCGCCAGCCAGTCCATGAACACCCGCACCCGCAGCGGCAAATGCCGCTGCCCGGCGTAGAGCAGGGACACATCCAGCGGCGGGGCCGGATAGTCCGGCAGGACCGCCACCAGTTCACCGCTGGCCAATTCGTCCCCCATGCCCAGGGCCGGCACCTGAATAATCCCGAAACCGCCCAGGCAGGCCGACTTGTAGCCATCGGTGCTGTTGACCGTGACCCGACCGGCCATGGGGACGCGCAGCACCTTGTTGCCCTGCACGTATTCAAACCCCGCCGAACGTGAACCCAACGGCCGCACGTAATGCACCAGGTGATGGTCGGCCAGGTCGGCCAGTGTCCGGGGCACGCCGTAGCGTTGCAGGTAGGTGGCGCTCGCGCAGTTGATCATCGGCATGCTGCACAGCAGCCGCGCCACCACGCTCTGGTCCGGCTGCGCGCCCACGCGCAGCACGCAATCGAAGCCTTCGGCGAGCAGGTCGACCTGGCGGTCGGTGGTGCTGATCTCCAGTTCGATCAGCGGGTGTGCGTCCATAAACTGCGGCAGACGCGGCAGGATCAAGTCCCGCGCCATCATGTTGGGCATGTCCACCCGAATCCGCCCGGCCAGTTGCGCTTCGTCCTGGCGAAACAGCCCTTCCAACTCCTCCATGTGCGCGAGCAAATCCTTGCTGCGCTCATACAGCACGCGGCCATCCTGGGTGGCCTGCACCTTGCGCGTGGTGCGCTGCAACAGGCGGGCGCCGAGCAGCTCTTCCAGCGCCTGCACATGTTCCGACACCGTGGAGCGCGGCAGGCCCAGGCTCTCGCCGGCGCCAGTGAAACTCGACAGTTCGGTGACGCGCACGAAGGTGCGCAACAGCTCCAGTTTATTCATGGGGATTGTTCGCCTTATTCGGCCAGTGATTCCGGCATAGCGCTGTTTATCACGTTACGACCGGACAAATACACTGCTTCCCACACTCAATCACCGAGGACATCACCATGACCCGTAAAATCGCAGTGATCACCGGAGCCAGCCGTGGCCTGGGCAAAAACACCGCCCTGCACCTGGCGGCACAAGGCGTCGACATCATTGGCACTTACCACAGCAAGGCCGATGAAGCGCAGGCATTGGTCGCACAGATCGAACAACTGGGCGGCCGTGCCGCGATGCTGAAACTGGACGTGAGCCAGAGCGCGACGTTCGCTGATTTCGTCGGTGAGGTTGCTGGCGTACTCAAGGACGTTTTCGCACAGGACCGCTTCGATTTTCTGATCAACAACGCCGGTATCGGCATTCACGCCAGCTTCGCCGAGACCACCGAAGCGCAGTTCGATCAATTGGTGGCGATCCAATTCAAGGGTCCGTTTTTCCTGACCCAACAGCTGTTGCCGTTGATCCGCGACGGCGGGCGCATCGTCAATATTTCCAGTGGCCTGGCGCGCTTCAGCCTGCCCGGCTACGCCGCTTACGCCGCCATGAAAGGCGCGATGGAAGTGCTGACCCGCTACCAGGCCAAAGAGCTGGGCGGCCGTGGCATCAGCGTCAACATCCTGGCCCCCGGCGCCATTGAAACCGACTTCGGCGGTGGTGCCGTGCGCGACAACGCCAACCTCAACGCCATGGTCGCCAGCAATACCGCCTTGGGCCGCGCCGGGTTACCGGACGATATCGGCGGCGCGATTGCCAGCCTGCTCGCCGACGGTAGTGCCTGGATCACCGGCCAACGTATCGAGGCGTCGGGCGGCATGTTTCTGTAGGAGCTTGTCACGCAGTACGTCATACCCCCAGTGATACACATAGGTGTACGGCAGGAAAAACAGCAGTACGCCTATGTCGAGGATAAACGCCTGCACCAAGCTGATGTTCAGCCAGGCGGCAATCAGCGGCACACACACCAGGATCAACCCACCTTCAAACATCAAGGCATGCAGCACGCGGGTCCAGCCGTTGCTGGCCAGTTGCAGGCGCGTCTTGAGGCGGTCGAACAGGCCGTTGAAAATCACGTTCCAGGCCAGCGCCAACAGGCTGATCGCCAGGGTGACCATGCCCATCTCCAAGGCAGGCTTGTCCATGATCCACGCCAGCAACGGGGTGCAGATCAACAACGCCAGGGCTTCGAAACCAATGGCCTGGCAAACGCGTTCAGTAATCGACTTGGTAGGGTTCATGAGCCGGCTCCGTGAGTGACGATGGTTGTCATCATTAGCCTTTGACTCGATACTTCATAACCAATAACCATCGATCAAGGCGATAGTCATGGCTTCTAACGAAGTGCTGCAGGCGTTTGTGCAGGCGGCCACCCAAGGCTCGTTTTCGGCGGCGGCGCGCAAGCTCGGCAAGAGCCAGTCCACCGTCAGCGCGGCCGTGGCGAGCCTGGAGATTGACCTGGATGTGGTGCTGTTCGATCGCAGCAGCCGCAAGCCGACGCTGACGCCGGCGGGCCATGTGTTGCTGCAACGCGCCGAGCAGGTGCTGGAGGCCAGCAGCCGGCTGGAATTGGCGGCGAGTCAGTTGGCCCAGGGGTTGGAGCCGAAGCTGAGTATCGCCATGTCCGATACCTACCAGTCCGACCGTTTCGAAGTCGCCCTCAGCGCCTTTGAACAGCGCTACCCGGACCTGGAGCTGGAATGCCTGATCGCCGAGTGCGAAGACCTGATCGCCCTGGTCCAAAGCGGCCGCGCGCAGATTGCGTTTATTGAACACCAGGAAGAGTATCCGCCAGACCTGACCCGCGCCCCCGTGGACGAGCGCACGGAAATTGCCCTGTTCGTGTCACCCAGACATCCGCTGGCGGGCGTCGGTACCCTCACCGCGCACACCCTGCAACAGCACCGCGAATTGCGTCTGGCCAGCATCATCAACCCGAACGAAACTCGCGCCAATGGCCGTGTGTGGTCGGCCCCCAGTTACCTGATGCTGTTGGAAATGGCCCAGTTGGGGTTTGGCTGGGCACCGATTCCGCGCTGGCTGGTGGAGCGCTTTGGTGGGGGGCAGTTGGTCGAACTCAAGGCACGCGGTTGGCCGCGCTCGGTGGCGGTGGATGCACTGTGGTCACGGCATCATCCGCCAGGGCCGGCGGGGAGTTGGTTGTTGGGGAAGATGCTGGAGTGATCCTCATTGCTTGGGAAGATTGAGTTCGGCCAGGCGGTGTTTGAGGAAGCGTTTTTCCGGGATCTGCTGGGTCAGCGACAAGGCTTTTTCGTAGGCTGCCCGGGCCTCTTCCACCCGCCCCAACTGCCGGCAAAACTCGCCCCGCGCCGAATGCGCCAGGTGGTAATCCAGCAACTCCCCGCGCGCCAGAATACCTTCCACCAACTGCAACCCTGCCAGCGGCCCTTCGCCCATGGCCACCGCCACGGCGCGGTTCAACTCGATCACCGGCGACGGCGCGGCACTGAGCAACACATCGTAGAGCCCGATAATCTGCAGCCAATCCGTTTCCCCGGCCCTGGGTGCCTCGGCATGTACCGCCGCAATCGCCGCCTGCAGGCAATACGGACCAAAACCCCGCTGGGTCAGTGCCCGTTCCACCAGCGCGCAACCTTCAGCCATCAAGCCCCCATCCCACCGCGAACGATCCTGCTCATCCAACAACACCAACTCGCCGCTGGCCGAGGTGCGCGCCGCGCGGCGGGACTCGTGCAACAGCATCAGCGCCAGCAGGCCCATCACTTCCGGCTCCGGCAGCAACTCCAGCAGCAGGCGGCCGAGGCGAATGGCTTCGCGGGTCAGTTCCTC
Source organism: Pseudomonas sp. AM8 (assembly GCF_036346475.1). NCBI lineage: Bacteria > Pseudomonadati > Pseudomonadota > Gammaproteobacteria > Pseudomonadales > Pseudomonadaceae > Pseudomonas > Pseudomonas sp. AM8. The sequence continues at coordinate 287,055 of NZ_JAOTNX010000011.1, read as the reverse complement.
GCGCGTGAGGTCCGCGCCCATGGACGCCGAATAGCCTTCATTGAAAACCAGGTAAATCACGCGCAGTGCGCTATCGAGGCGTTCGGGCAGCTCGGCCAGCGACGGCACCTGATAAGGGATTTTGGCCTCGCGAATCTTGCCCTTGGCGCGCACGATGCGCTGGGCGATGGTAGCGGGGGTGGCCAGAAAGGCGCGGGCGATTTCCTCGGTGGTGAGGTCGCAGATCTCACGCAAGGTCAGCGCCGCCTGGGCGTCGGCCGCCAACGCTGGGTGGCAGCAGGTGAAGATCAGGCGCAGGCGGTCGTCTTCCACGTCCTCAACGCTCCAGTCGGCGGCTTCCAGTGTGTCGGCCTGCGCCTGCAACAAGGGCGCAAAACGGGCTTGGCGGCGCAGGCGGTCGATGGCCTTGAAGCGTCCGGTCGACACCAGCCAGGCCCGTGGGTTGTCCGGCACGCCCTCTTGCGGCCAGCGCTCGACCGCGACGAAGAACGCCTCGTGCAAGGCTTCTTCGGCGAGGTCGAAATCCCCCAGCAGGCGGATCAGGGTGGCGAGGACGCGCCGGGACTCACTGCGGTAGATCGCCTCGATGGGAGGCGTCAATCGCGCATGCCCTGGGTCACCAGCGTCACCAGGCGGTCCAGGCTCTGGCCCCAGCCGTCGTGAAAGCCCATGGCTTCGTGGGCCTGCTTGTCTTCGGCGCTCCAGTGCATGGCGCGGGCGGTATAGAGGGTCTTGCTACCCTCGACTTCCTGCAGCGTCACTTCGGCGGTCATGAACGGTTTGCCCGAAGGGATCCAGCCCGGCGTATAGGCGTCGGTAAACACCAGGCGCCGAGGGGCGACGATTTCCAGGAACACGCCCTGGGTCGGGTACTCACTGCCATCCGGCGCACGCATCAGGGTGCGAAACAGCCCGCCGACCCACAGGTTCATTTCGCACTCGGGGGTAGTCATGCCGTGGGGGCCCCACCATTGTTGCAACAACGCGGGTTCGGTCCAGGCGCGGAACACCCGGCTGCGCGGCGCATCGATCACGCGGCTGATGGACAGTTCAAATTCGGCAGGTTGCGTAGGCATGGCTAAACCTCCTCAAGTCTTATGGTTGTTGTGTTCAGAGATTCAATTGGCGCACAGGGCGCACTTCCACACTGCCGACCCGGGCGGCCGGAATCCCACCGGCCACCTGGATCGCTTCATTCAAGTCGCGCGCCTCGATCAGGTAGAACCCGGCGAGCTGTTCCTTGGTTTCGGCAAACGGCCCGTCGGTGATCGATAGCTTGCCGTTGCGCATGCGCACCGTGGTGGCACTGCTTACCGATTCCAACGGCTCAGCGGCGAGCATCCGGCCGCTGTCCTGGATGGCCTGCGCGTAGGCAAGACACTCCGGGTCTGCGGGGCTGTCCGGCGAGGTGTGCAGCACCTGTTCGTTGCTGTAGATCAGGCAGAGGTATTTCATGTGCGTCTCCGTTTTCGGACTATTGACTATAGTTCGCGGCGCTCAAGGTTTCAGGTCGAACAGCGCCGTGCCGCTTTCCATATCGAACGGCGCCGACCAATGCTCATGCACCACCTTCCAGTCGCCGTTAAAACGTTGATAACCGGCCGTCACCCGCATCCAGCAGGCCTTCACTTCACCGTCCGGCCCGGCGCCGCCGCAGTGGGCCAGCCAATGGGCGAATGCGCTGTCCTGGGACTCGACGATGCGCAATTCGTGGAGCTCGAAAATACCCGGGCCGGGACAGTGCTCCATGCAGGCTTCCCAGTGCGCGCGATAGGCCGCCTTGCCTTTGAACTGCAGCGCGGTCACGGCGTCGAACGAGACGATATCGTCGGCGTAATAGCTGACAATCTGCTCGATATTCCGCGAAAGCACGGCTCGCTTCCATTCTTCGATCAGGGTGTTGATTGCGGTACTCATGGCGATACTCCTTCGGGTTGGAAAATCACGGAAGACACTCTTAGTCGAACGGCCTGCGGGCAAATCGACAGTCCGTTGAAAAATAATGTCGTCCAGCACAAAACCGCTAGACTGCGCCCTTCTTTGCAGCTGTTCGGACACGCCGATGCAAACCCGCCTTGTCGCCTACGAGACGCTGAATGCTGTGCAACAACAGCAGGTCAGCGCCATCGAAGTTCACCCTGAACAGCTGCCGTTTTGCGGCGACATGTATTGCGCCCTCAATTCGCTCCTGGCCAAGCCCAGCCCCGGCGTCAAAGGCTTTGCCCTGCTGGCCGACGACAGTCCGGTAGCCTTCCTCCTGCTTAAACGCCCGCCCTGCCTGCCCCACTGGGCCGATGAACACAGCGCAACGCTGCATGCGTTGCAGGTGGATCGGCGGCAGCAAGGGCGTGGATTCGGCAAAGCGTGCTTGCAGGCGCTGCCGGCAGCGGCATTGCAGGCGTGGCCGCAGATCAAGGCGCTGGAGTTGTCGGTGGACACGCACAATGTGGCGGCGATGGGGTTGTATCTGGGCGCAGGATGGGTGGACAGCGGGGAGGCGTATAAGGGGCGGGGTGGGTATGAGCGGAGGTTGAGGTGGGTGTTGGGTCGAAGCGGTCTTGACTTACTTTAAATGTAACGTATACATAACTTCCAATTAAAAAGTAATGAATATATGACATGGACATTTCGGTTATCACTCAGCGACTGGGCAGCCAAATTCGCGCCATGCGACTTAACCGTGGCTATAAACAAGCGGATCTGGCGAAACTTGCAGGGGTTACCCGGCAGAAGCTGATAGAAGTCGAACAAGGCAGCCTCTCGGTCTCAATGAATGCCTATGCCCGAGTGATCGCCGCCTTGGGCAGCGAATTCAAATTAGTGCCTGTGACCATGCCGACCCTGGAGGAACTGGAGGACTTGTTCAATGATTAGCCCCCATTTACGCGTTCATACCCCTCAAGGTAAAAGCGGCAGCGTGTTGATGAGTGCCAACGACTATTTGTTCCGCTACGGCGAAAACCTGCGGGCACAAACCGCAGTCAGCCTGACGATGCCCGTTCGCGCCGAAGAATATCGCCGCCGAGAACTTCACCCCATCTTCCAGATGAACCTGCCGGAAGGCTACGTTCTGGAGCAATTGCGCAATCGCCTCGCCAAGACGGTCAAGGTCGATCCGATGTTGTTGCTGGCACTCTCGGGCAGCAGTGCACCGATTGGTAGGGTGTTTGTGTCTTCGGATCAAGTAAACGACCTGATCCTGCGCAACAGCCCTCCCTCCAACGGAGAAAACCTCAACGAAATTCTTGCCTGGGACGGCGCGGAGGATCTGTTCCTCGAACTGGTGGATCGCTACATCCTGCGAGCAGGTATTTCTGGCGTGCAGCCCAAAGTACTGGTGCCGGAAAAACCGCAGGCATCCGCGCAGAAATTCACGTCGAAAACCAACGACCTGATTATCAAAAGCGGGCGCGATGAGTTTCCGGGGTTGGCCATCAATGAGTACCTGTGCATGTCCATCGCCCGGGATGCAGGCTTGCCGGTGCCACCGTTTTACCTGTCGCAGAATCATAAGCTGTTCATCATGCGGCGCTTTGATCGGGACGAGCAGCTCAACCCGCTGGGTTTCGAAGACATGACCACCTTGATGGGCCTGTCTGCGGAGCAGAAGTACACCAAGAGTTACGCAGCGATCGCCAAGGCCGTACGCGTGTTCTGCGCCCCAGAACATCAACGCAGCTCGCTCGATCAATTGTTCGACAGCGTGGCACTGAGCTGCATAGTGGGTAATGGCGACGCTCACTTGAAGAACTTCGGCGTGCTCTATAGCGACCCGCTGAAATCGGATACCCGGCTGGCACCGGTATACGACATTGTGAACACCACCGCCTATCTCCCTGAGGACTCACTGGCACTGGACCTGTCCGGCAACAAATCATTGTTTGCCGCACGCCTGGGCATCCTGGAATTTGCAAGAACCTGCGAAATTGAAAATCCCGAAGCGCGCATTCAGGCACTCCTTCAAACCCTGGAAGCCGTGCTCAAGCGCGAAGACGATTACTGCCGGCTGGCCCCTGATGTAGCGAAAGCCATACGTCAATCTGCGCAGGGCTATCACCTCAGCTTTGGTGGCTGAACGTCCTGTGGTTGCGGCGAGACAAGCGTTCAGCCAGTGGGTTACTTGTGTTCCACGGGCAACCAGATCTCCACCGTCCCCGTCCCCTTGCGCCCATCAAAGTCCGCGCTGTACCGCTCGAAATCCGCCCCCGCCACCTTGTAGCCCGAGTGCGGCAACCACTCGAACATGATGCGCTCATAGGTCTGCTCCAGTGCCTGCACCGGGCCATAGTGCGGGAACACGGCGTAGTGGTGCGCAGGCAGTTCGACGGACTCGAAGTTGCTCGGCACATCGCTTTTGGACGGTACTTCCACCCCGGCCATGTAATCGAACTCACCGTGGCTGGGGTTATGGCAAACGCCGTAGGTCACCCCGCCGACGCGTTTCTTGATGTGTTTTACGCTTTCGTCGAACACGCTCCACAACTTGGGGATATCCCCCACGGTAGCCTTCGAATAACGCCCTTGCACCCCGGCGATCACCAGGGCCTTGCCCTCTTCCATGCGTGGCTCTAACGGTTGTTTTGTCTGCTGATCCATACGAACAGTCTCCTTCTTATGAGGGAACAAACCCGTATCGAGTATAGGGGCATATCCTTGCAGTACTCCATGCAGAAAATTTTCCTACGTATCTGGACAACTGGCCATCATCGACCGTATTGTCTGCTCCGCAGGCCACCGCAGTGGCCGACGTCGCTCGGACGGTTCCGGGCGCTTACGTACTCTCGAGGCAACAATGGCAGACCTTGGTTCGCCGCGCCGCTTTGCGCGCATAGATCGACTCCCCCCTTACGTTTTCAATATCACTGCCGAGCTGAAGATGGCTGCGCGTCGGCGCGGCGAAGACATCATCGACTTGAGCATGGGTAACCCCGACGGCGCCACGCCTCCCCATATCGTGGAGAAGATGGTCACCGTCGCCCAGCGTGAAGACACCCACGGCTATTCCACCTCCAAAGGCATTCCGCGTCTGCGCCGGGCAATTTCGCGCTGGTACAAGGATCGCTACGCAGTGGACATCGACCCCGAGACCGAAGCCATCGTGACCATCGGTTCCAAGGAAGGCCTGGCGCATCTGATGCTGGCCACCCTGGACCAGGGCGATACGGTGCTGGTGCCCAACCCGAGCTACCCGATTCATATCTACGGTGCCGTGATTGCCGGCGCCCAGGTGCGTTCGGTGCCACTGATTCCAGGCGTGGACTTCTTCGCCGAGCTGGAACGGGCGATCCGCGGCTCGATCCCCAAGCCGAAGATGATGATCCTCGGCTTCCCGTCCAACCCCACCGCGCAGTGCGTGGAGCTGGATTTCTTCGAACGGGTGATCGCCCTGGCCAAGCAGTACGATGTGCTGGTGGTGCATGACCTGGCCTACGCCGACATCGTCTACGACGGCTGGAAAGCCCCGTCGATCATGCAGGTGCCGGGGGCCAAGGACATTGCGGTGGAGTTTTTCACCCTGTCCAAGAGCTACAACATGGCCGGCTGGCGCATCGGTTTCATGGTGGGCAACCCGGAACTGGTCAACGCCCTGGCGCGGATCAAGAGCTACCACGACTATGGCACCTTCACCCCGCTGCAAGTCGCCGCGATTGCCGCGCTGGAAGGCGACCAACAGTGTGTGAAGGACATCGCCGAGCAGTACCGCCAGCGCCGCAATGTGCTGGTCAAGGGCCTGTATGAGCTGGGCTGGATGGTGGAGAACCCCAAGGCGTCGATGTACGTCTGGGCGAAGATTCCCGAGGCGTATGCCGCCATGGGTTCGCTGGAGTTTGCCAAGAAGCTGCTGCTGGAAGCGAAGGTCTGTGTGTCGCCGGGGATTGGTTTTGGTGAGTATGGCGACGATCACGTGCGCTTTGCGCTGATCGAGAACCAGGACCGGATTCGCCAGGCGGTGCGCGGGATTCGCGGGATGTTCCGGGCGGATGGGTTGGTCACTAAAGCCTGACCCGATCCACCTGAACAAATGTGGTCAAAATGTGGGAGGGGCTTGCCCCCTCCCACAGTTGCATTGGGTTTTCACCCTTGCTGCCGGTGTGTCGGTTAGACCACCAACGACAGCAGCATGATAAAGATCAACGCCACAATGGACAGGATGGTCTCCATCGCAGTCCAGGTCTTGAAGGTCTCGGCCACGGTCATGTTGAAGTACTGCTTCACCAGCCAGAACCCCGCATCGTTGACGTGCGACAGGATCAACGAACCCGCCCCCGTCGCCAACACCAGCAACTCACGGTTAACCCCCGGAATCATCCCCACCACCGGCACCACGATGCCCGCGCCGGTAATGGTCGCCACGGTGGCCGAACCGGTCGCCACACGAATTACCGCCGCCACCAGCCACGCCAGCAGGATCGGGTTGATCTGTGCGTTCACCGCCATGTGGCCGATCACGTCACCCACGCCGCTGGTCACCAGCATCTGCTTGAAGCCACCACCGGCACCGATGATCAGGATGATCGCGGCGGTCGGCGCAAGGCTGGCGTCGAGCAGCTTGAGGATCTGCTTGGAATGGATGCCCTGGCGACTGCCAAAGGTGTACAGCGACAGCAGCAACGCCAGCAGCAAGGCGGTGATCGGGTGACCGATCATGTCCATCCAGTTGCGCACCACGTTGCCTTCGGCAAAGGCGATGTCGGCGAAGGTTTTGAGCAGCATCAGGAACACCGGCAGCAGCACGGTGACCAGGGTGATACCGAAGCTCGGCAGGTTTTTGTTCTCAGGCTCGCGGGCCAGTTGGTCGACCAGTTCCTGGGACGGGTTGCCCGGGATGTACTTGGCGATAAACGTACCGAAGATCGGGCCGGCGATAATGGCCGTCGGCAGCGCGACGATCAGGCCGTACAGGATGGTCTTGCCGATGTCGGCACCAAACACGCCGATGGCCAGCAGCGGGCCCGGGTGCGGCGGCACCAGGCCGTGGACTGCCGACAGGCCGGCGAGCAGCGGGATGCCGATCTTGATCAGCGACACGCCGGTGCGGCGCGCAACGATAAACACCAGCGGGATCAGCAGTACAAAGCCGATCTCGAAGAACAACGGAATGCCCACCAGGAATGCGGCGAACATCATGGCCCACTGGACCTTGTCCTTGCCAAAGGCGCGGATCAGGGTCTGGGCGATCTGATCGGCACCGCCGGATTCGGCCATCATCTTGCCGAGCATGGTGCCCAGCGCGAGGATGATGCCGACAAAGCCAAGCACCCCGCCGAAACCGTCCTGGAACGCCTTGATGATCTTGTCCACCGGCATGCCCGAGGTCAGGCCAAGGAAGCCGGCCGCGATGATCAGCGCAATAAATGGGTGAACCTTGAAGCGGGTGATCAAGACGATCAGCCCGATGATGGTAACGACTGCATCTAACAGCAGGTACGACTCGTGGGACATGCCAAACATGGGGGGTCTCTCCTGTTTGTTGTTGTTATTAAAGCGGGTGTTGAATTTCCTGCCGGGGATAGCGCTATCTTTTCCGGCAAAAAATCAGTTGGATGGTTCAAAACCGTGTGTCAGCCACCAGGCGTTGGTCTGCCTGGCCAACTCCTCGACGCTGTCTTCGCTGGCGTTGAGGGCCAGGGTCAGCGGCTCGCCCTTGGGCGATTCAAGGGTGGCGAACTGGCTGTCGATGAGGCTGGCCGGCATGAAATGGCCGGGACGATGGGACACGCGGTCGGCGGCGACTTCGCGGGTCAGCTCCAGGAATACAAAGCCCAGGCCCGGCGCGGCTTCGCGTAGGTGGTCGCGGTATTTCTTTTTCAGCGCGGAGCAGGTGAGTACCGGATGTTCACCGGCTTTGAGCGAACGGCGCAGTTCATCGCACAGGATGTCGAGCCAACCGGCGCGGTCGTCGTCGTTGAGGGGGTGGCCGGCGCTCATCTTTTCGATGTTCGCGGCGGGGTGAAAGCTGTCGCCTTCAATGGCGGTGGCACCGTTCAGGCGGCACAGGGCCTCGCTGACGCTGGTCTTGCCACAGCCGGCAACACCCATGATGACCAGGGCGGTAACAGGTTGACTCATGGAACACCTCAAGACGCAGATAGCGCTACCTTTGCACGCCGTGAGGCGAGTGCAAAAACAGGCTTTTCCCGCGCCGTCTTGTCATTTTTATGGAGTGACGCGTGCATCCGCTCCAATCATTTGAACCGGATCAGGCAACCCATAGTTCAATAATTTGCAGCCTTTTGGAGACAGCGCTACCTTAGTGCCTCGATTTTTGTTTGGCAAGCCGCCTGATGACCTCCAAGAACGATAAAAATACCCGCACCACCGGTCGCCCTACCCTCAACGAAGTTGCCCGCCTGGCCGGCGTCAGCCCGATTACCGCCTCCCGCGCGTTGCGCGGCATCAGCACCGTGGCCATCGAACTGGTGGAAAAAGTCCAGCACGCCGCTGCCGAACTCAACTACGTGGTCAACCCCGCCGCCCGTGCCCTGGCTTCGGCCCAGAGCCATTCGGTGGTAGTCCTGGTGCCGTCGTTGTCCAACCTGCTGTTTATCGAAACCCTCGAAGCCATCCACCAGGTGCTGCGGCCCAAGGGCTTTGAAGTGCTGATCGGCAACTCCCACTATTCGCGCGACGAAGAGGAAAACCTGCTGCGCAACTACATGGCCTATCAGCCACGCGGGTTGCTGCTGACCGGCTTCGATCGCACCGAAAGCGCCCGACGGATGGTCGAGGCCAGCAATGTGCCGTGTGTGTACATGATGGACCTGGACCCCAATGCCGGCGTGAACTGCGTGGGCTTCTCGCAGTTGGCGGCGGGTGAAACCGCGGCCGCACATTTGATCTCCCGTGGGCGCAAGCGCCTGGCGTACATCGGCGCGCAACTGGACCAACGCACCCTGCTGCGTGGCGAAGGCTTCCGCCGCGCGCTGCAACAGGCGGGCCTGTACGACCCGGCGCTGGAACTGCTGACACCACGCCCTTCCTCGGTGGGCCTGGGCGGCGAGTTGTTCCTGCAACTGCTGGCCGCCCATCCGGATGTGGATGCGATCTTCTTCGGCAACGACGACCTGGCCCAGGGCGCGCTGCTGGAAGCCATGCGCCACGGCATCAAAGTCCCAGAACGTGTCGCGGTGCTGGGCTTCAACGACTTGCCGGCGTCGTCCTTCATGGTGCCGCGCCTGAGCAGCATCAGCACGCCCAGGGAAGCGATCGGGCGGCGGGCGGCGGAGCATTTGTTGACGATCATGGCGGGCAACAGGATCGCCAAGCCGGTGGTGGATATGGGGTTTGAGTTGCAGGTTCGCGAGAGCACGTAGTCCCACATTTTAACCCCGCCCGCTCGGAGGCATCGCCGTAGCTTCTCCCTCCTGCTAGATTGGCTGTTCTCCATCGCAAGGAAAGCACCATGGCACATTCACTGAAAATCCTGGGTCGCACGTCCTCCATCAACGTGCGCAAAGTGCTCTGGACCTGCCAGGAACTGGGCATCGACTACGTGCGCGAAGACTGGGGCATCGGCTTCCAGCCCACCCAGTCCGCCGAATTCCTCGCCCTGAACCCCAATGCCCAGATACCGGTGCTGATCGACGACCACGGCGTGCTGTGGGAGTCCAATACCATCTGCCGCTACCTGGTGGGGCTTTACCAGCGCCACGACCTGCTGCCCATCGAGCCCGCCCCACGCGCCCGGGTCGAGCAGTGGATCGACTGGCAGGCCGTCGAGCTCAACCGTGCCTGGGGCGATGCCTTCACCGCCCTGGTACGCAATAACCCGGACGGCCTGGACGCGGCGCAGATTGAAGCCGCCGTGCAACGATGGAACGACAAGATGGGCATCCTCGAGCAACAACTGAGCAAAACCGGGGCCTTTGTTGCCGGCGATGAATTCACCCTCGCCGACATCCTGATCGGCCTCTCGGTGCACCGCTGGCAGATGACGCCCATGGCGCGCCCGGCCTACCCCGCCATTGCCGCCTACTACCAGCGCCTCGGCCAGCACCAGGGCTTCCAGCTATTCGCCCTCGACGGGCATAACTAAGGACATGCCCGTGAAAGGACTCAACGTACTGCTCACCGGCGCCTGCGGCAGAATCGGCAAGACGTTTTTCGAAGCCTCGAGAGACCGCTACCGTTTCACCCTCACCGACCGCATCGCGCCTGATTTCGACCTGGGCGAACACCGCTTCGTGCACGCCGACCTCAGCGACAAAGCCAGCCTCGCCAGCTTGCTCGAAGGCATCGATGTGATCGTGCACCTGTCGGGCATCCCCTACGCCAGCGCCACGTTCGACGAATTGCTGCCGAACAATATCCTCGCCACCACCTACCTGTTCGAAGCCGCCGTGGCGGCGGGTGTACAGCGCCTGGTGTTCGCCAGCAGCGCGCAAACCATCGAAGGCTACCCGGTAGACCGGCAGATCAGCCCAGGCATGCAGGTGATGCCGGCCAACCTGTATGGCGTGAGCAAATGCTACGGCGAAGCGCTGTGTGGCTACTACGCGGCGAAAACCCCGCTGTCGACGATTGCCCTGCGCATCGGCGCGTTCGAATTCGTTGAAACCCACGACCTGAACAACGCCCGCGACCTCAGCGCCTGGCTCAGCCCGCGGGATGCCGTGCAGCTGCTGCAGCGTGCAGTGGAGGCCGAGGGCGTGAAACACCTGATCGCCCATGGCATTTCCAATAACCGCTTCAAGCGCCTGGACCTGAGCGAAACCACGCGGGTGTTGGGTTACCATCCGCTGGACGATGCATTTCAGACCTTCGATATCCCCATCACTGACTGAGTTTTTCCCGCCATGCCTGCACTCCCTGCTACAGACGGCATCGACCCGATCCGCGCCGCCCATATCAGCGCGCGTATCGACCGCCTGCCCGCCGTCGCCACGGTCTGGCGCCTGGTGGCGCTGCTGTCGATCGGCGGTTTTTTCGAGCTGTATGACTTGTTCCAGACCGCCTACATCAGCCCCGGCCTGATCAGTGACGGGATTTTCCACACCGGCAGCGAGGGCGTGTTTGGCTTCTCCGACCAGGCGGCGTTCGCCTCGGCGACCTTCCTCGGCCTGTTCCTCGGCGCCAGCCTGCTCAGCCCCATCGCCGACCGCTTCGGGCGCCGGGCGATCTTCACCTTTGCCTTGATCTGGTACACCGTCGCCACGGTGTTGATGGGCATTCAGACGTCCGCGCTGGGCATCATCGGCATGCGTTTCCTGGTGGGCATCGGCCTGGGCATCGAGCTGGTGACCATCGACGCCTACCTATCGGAACTGGTGCCCAAGCGCATGCGCAGTTCGGCGTTCGCCTTTGCGTTTTTCATCCAGTTCCTGTCGGTGCCGGCCGTGGCATTGATGTCATGGTGGCTGGTGCCCCAGGCGCCGTTCGGGGTGTCGGGCTGGCGCTGGGTGGTGCTGAGCAGTGCGGTGTTTGCGCTGTTTATCTGGCAACTGCGCAAGCGCCTGCCGGAATCACCGCGCTGGCTGGCGCAGAAAGGCCGCTTCGAAGAAGCCGGCAGGATCATGGACACCCTGGAGGCACGCTGCCGGAAAGACCATGGCAAACCCCTGGATGAACCCGAACCCGAAACCGTCAGCGTGCAAGGCAGCGGCCGTTTTGCCGACATCTGGCAACCGCCATACCGCCGCCGCGCGTTGATGCTGATTGTGTTCCATGTGTTCCAGGCCATCGGCTTCTTTGGTTTCGGCAACTGGTTGCCGGCGCTGCTTTCGGGCCAGGGTGTCAGCGTGACCCACAGCTTGCTGTACGCCTTTATCATCACCCTCGCCTACCCGCTGGGGCCGTTGCTGTTTGTGAAGGTGGCCAACCGCTTCGAAAACAAATGGCAGATCGTCGGCTCCGCCATGGGTGCGGTGATCTTCGGCAGCCTGTTCGCCCTGCAAACCACGGCGGTGGGGCTGGTAATCTGCGGGGTGATGATCACCTTCTGCAACGCCTGGCTAAGCTTCAGTTACCACTCCTACCAGAGCGAGCTGTTCCCGACCAATATCCGCGCGCGGGCGGTGGGGTTCTGCTATTCGTTCAGCCGCTTGTCGACGGTGTTCAGCAGCCTGTTGATCGGTTTTATCCTCGAACACCTGGGCACACCCGGTGTGTTGGCGTTTATTGCCAGCAGCATGCTGATCGTGATGATCACCATCAGTTGGTTCGGCCCGCGTACGCGCAACCTGGCCTTGGAAAATATCGCCCATTGACGGCAACGGTTGGCCGCCTGCGGGACAATGTTTGCCGCGGCGGCCAGGCCAAATCCAGTCAAACCGGGGTTATCGGACCCGGCATGTTATTTGCTCCCGCTATGGCACCGAACATTTTCCCAGGTGACCGATCATGCTGGTTAACAACAACCCCCAAGCCGTGTCGACCCTTCAAAAGATCACGCGTCCCGACATGGACCCTGCCAACGCCGCCGCCAGCACGCTGTACAGCGGCGCCCTGCAAGCGGCGCAGCAAAGCGTGACCCTGCCGGCCGCGCAGAAGGATCTGGACAAGGCGGGCGATCGCATCGACGAAGCTTTCGCCAAGACCCGCGTGCAGTTGCAGGCCAGCACAGCGGCCACCACGGTGACGACGGATGTCCCCGCCACCAGCTCCGCCCGCACAGACTTCACCGATTACATGAGCAAAACCCCGGCCGAGCGTATCCGTGAGCAATTGCTCAAGGAACAAGGGTTGACCGAGGCGGATGTGCAGAACATGTCACAGGAAAAGCAGGACGCCATTTCCAAGCAAGTGGCCGAACGTTTGAAGCAGCAGCAAGAGCAGCAGGTAGCGGCGAAGACCACTGACCCGCAGGCGCAGGCAGTGAAGGAAACCCTGGCGGCGATCTAAGTCACAGGTGGGACGCCGAGCGTCCCTGGCGGCATTCCCACGCGGGTGCGTGGGAATGATCGTTAACTCAGTGACCGAACAGGCCTGTCTCGGTTTTCTTGGCTTTCTTGTCGGCGCGTTTTTCGTCGGCGGTCTTTGCCGGTTTCTTCTTCGCGGCTTTCTTTGAATCCATACCTTTGGCCATGATGCATGCTCCACTTACAGGGGATGTAACACTGGGTATACCACCTATTGCCGCACAGAAGGCGCTTATAATCCCCGGCCCTTGATTATGTTGCCCAAACACCATGCCCGAACTGCACATCGCCCCCCTGGCTGAGCCGCTATGGCCGCTGCTGAACAAGTTTTATCGCCGTCATGACTCACCGATGAAGGCACTCAAGGGCGGGCGTTTGTGGGTAGCGCGCGACAGCGAGATTGTCGCCGGTCTGTGCCTGACACCCGTGATCGGCGGACAGTGGTTGACCGGCGTGTTTGTCGACCCGGCGTATCGCGGCCAGGGGTTGGCGGGGCGATTGATAGCCGCGGCGGCGGCCGAGGTGCAAGGCACGCTGTGGTTGTTGTGCCATCCGGACCTGGAGGGTTTGTATCAGCGCATGGGTTTCACCCAGGACACGCTATTGCCGCAATCCCTCAGCGAGCGGCTGGTGCGCTACAAACGTAACAAACCGATGATCGCGATGGGCTTAGATCGTTTAGTGAGGTCGTCCTCGGATAATGTGTGATCGCCCCGCATGGGTCCCATGCTAGCCTCGGCGACACAGTGGCCCACTTTTCGGATGATCATGAAAGCGACCTTTGCAGCGCTGTCCCTTACCGCCCTCCTCGTTCCCACGTTCAGCCAGGCCGCCGACGCACCGATCAGCGCCCAGCAATACGCCAGCGTGTTGGCCGGCAACTGGCGCGACCCGGCCAACAGCGCCCGCGACGGCTATCGCCACCCGCAGCAGACCTTGGAATTCTTTGGCCTGCGCGCCAGGCAGACCGTGATCGAAATTACCCCAGGGGGCGGTTGGTACAGCGAACTGCTGGCACCGTTGCTCAAGGAGCACGGGCATTACATCGCCGCCGTACAAGCGCCGAGCAGCAGCGCCTATGCACGCACGTCCGAAGAGAACCTGAAAAACAAATTCGCCGCCGACCCTACGCGCTATGCCAAGGCAGACGTGGTCGAGTTCGACCCCAAGGCACCGGTGTTCGGCAAACCTGCTTCGGCGGACGCCGTGCTGACGTTCCGCAATGTGCATAACTGGGTGCTGGCCGATACCGCCGAGGCCACGTTCCACGCGTTCTACACGGTGTTGAAACCGGGTGGCGTGCTGGGTGTGGAAGATCACCGGGCCAAGGACGGGGCCGAGCTGGAGGCGATCAAGGACAGCGGTTACCTGACCACCGCCCAGGTGGTGAAACTGGCCACCGACGCGGGGTTCAAGCTGGCAGGCCAGAGCGAGGTCAACGCCAACCCGAAGGACACCAAGGATTATCCCGCCGGCGTGTGGACGTTGCCGCCGACGTTGAAATTGGGGGAGCAGGACAAGGCAAAATATGTGGCGATTGGCGAGTCAGACCGGATGACGTTGCGGTTCGTCAAACCGGCCAAATAACCTGGTCCCGCCCACATTTTGTTCTCAACGGGTCGGCGATTACTCGTCAGCGGTTGGGTCCATGTCGGGAAACATCACTTCAATAAAGCCGAACTTGCTGAAGTCGGTAATGCGCGAGGGGTAAAGCCGGCCGATCAGGTGATCGCATTCATGCTGCACCACCCGCGCGTGGAAGCCATCGGCAAAACGTACGATCGGCTCGCCCTTCGGATCAAACCCCTCGTAGCGAATCTGCTGGTAACGGTCCACCGCACCACGCAGTCCGGGCACCGACAGGCAGCCTTCATAGCCTTCTTCCCGCACCGGGCTGAGCGGCGTGATCAACGGGTTGATCAGGATGGTCTGCGGCACCGGCGGGGCATCCGGGTAGCGCTCGCTGGCTTCGAACCCAAAAATCACCAGTTGCAGGTCGACGCCAATCTGCGGCGCGGCCAGGCCGACGCCGCCCACGTGCTCCATGGTCTGGAACATGTCGTCGATCAATTGCCACAGCTCGGGGCTGTCGAACATTTCCGGCGGTACCGGTGGGGCGATACGCAGCAGGCGTTCATCGCCCATTTTCAGGATTTCACGGATCATCGATCAGACTTCATCGGTAGTGGGTTTGGAGTGGTCGCGGCCGAGGCCGGAGACATGTTGTTTTTCGTGCGCGGGCGCGGGCTCATCGAAATCCTTTGCGCCTGGCTCCTTGCCTTCGGCCGACATGTGCTCGATCACGGCATTCATCTCCGCCCCCAGCAACAGCACGGCGGCGGAAATGTAGAAGTACAGGAGCAACACGATGATCGCACCGATGCTGCCATACATGGCGTTGTAGTCAGCGAAGGTTTTGACGTAGTAGCCAAAACCGAGGGAGGCGACGATCCACACCACCACCGCAAGCACCGAACCTGGGGTAATAAAGCGAAATTTCTGCTCGACGTCCGGCATCACGTAATACATGAGGGCCACGGCAAACATCAGCAGGATCACGATCAGCGGCCATCGCACGATGGTCCACAAGGTCACCACGAATTCCTGCATACCGATCTGGCCGGCCAGCCATTCCATCACCTGTGGGCCGAGCACCATCAGCGCGGCGGCGGCCAGCAGCATGCCGGCGATGCCGATGGTGTAGAAAACCGACAGCGGGAAACGCTTCCAGATCGGCCGGCCTTCCACGACGTCGTACGCGGCGTTCATGGCGCTCATCATCAGGCGCACGCCAGCGGAGGCGGTCCAGAGGGCAATCACGATACCCACCGAGAGCAGGCCACCCTTGGATTGCTGCAACTGGTCGATCACCGGGTTGACCTGCTCCAGGGCCTGGGGCGGCAACACCAGCTCCGATTGCAGGCGCAGCCAGGTGAAAAAGTCCGGCAGGTGCAGGAAACCGATCAGGGCGATAAGGAACAGCAGGAAGGGAAATAACGAAAATAGCATCTGGTAGGCCAGTGCCGAGGCGTAGGTGGACATCTCGTCATCGACGAATTCCTTGACGGTGCGCACCAGCACTGTGTGGAGCTTGAGACCATCGAGAACCGGAAAAATCATAGCGTCTCCTTTCGCCGCAAAAAGGGGGTCGTGGGCGACTCAGGGGCCGTTTTCTACATCAAGGTAGCCTATTTGGCGACCTTGAAACAATTTCGAAACTTTAATCACTGCATGTGACATAAAAACGGCCATCCGTGGATGGCCGTCGGGCTGCACGATGGCAGTCTTACTTGGTCGCTTTTTTCACCGCGTCCTTGGTGTCGCCCACGGCTTTTTCAACCTGGCCTTTCTTTTCCTGCACGACGCCTTCAGCGCGCAGTTTGTCGTTGCCGGTGACTTTGCCGACGCCTTGCTTGATGTTACCGACGGCCTCGTCTTTCAAACCTTTTGCCTTATCCGCTGTGCTGCCCATGGTATTTCTCCGAAAGAACAATCAAAGGGTTTTGGTCATTACGTAGAGATTGACCCAAGGCCGTTCGGCAGAGTTTCAATTATTTTTCGCTGAACATTTCATCGCCAACGACAGGTTTGGCTTTATGTTTTGCAGCCAACCCACGAGAATGCCCGGCACATTCAGGCTCCAACGCTGAATAACAGATCCCGTAGGAAGGTTATGAAACTCAATAAAGCACAGGCCATCGCCCGCAGAAACCAGGAACTGGGCGGTGCCGTACTCGGCGTCAACAACTGCCACTTCACCGACCTGGACCGCAAACGCAACATCTGGTGGTTCGATCTGCCGGTGGGGCGTATTGCCGTCGGCCAGTACGAGTGGATTCACCTGTTGATGCACAACGCCGAGACCGACCAGCTGCTGCACCTGAAGGTGCCGACCGTGTTCCTGCGTGAAAAGCTCGAGGGGCTGGTGGTGCGCAATGCGGGCAAGCGCAAGCCGGAGATTACCCTGGAGCTGAGCGCGGATAAGGATTCGTTCTTGAAGGATGTGCGGCCGGCAGGTGCGGGTGTGAGCTTCGCGCAGTTCGCCGTGTAAGAACGCGGTCAAAAAAATGTGGGAGGGGGCAAGCCCCTCCCACATTTGGATCGGATTACTTTTTAAGACCGAGTTTCTTCAGTTCTTCATCGCGCAACTCGCGGCGCAGGATCTTGCCCACGTTGGTGGTCGGCAACGCATCGCGGAACTCCACGGCCTTGGGCACCTTGTAGCCGGTGACGTTGGCGCGCATGTGCTCCATGACCTGCTCCTTGGTCAGGGTGGCGCCCGGCTTGACCACGATGAAGAGCTTGATGTGTTCGCCGGATTTTTCATCCGGCACACCGATGGCCGCGCACTGCAGCACGCCCGGCAGGCCCGCCAGCACGTCCTCCAGCTCGTTGGGGTACACGTTGAAGCCGGAGACCAGGATCATGTCCTTCTTGCGATCGACGATGCGCATGTAGCCATCCGGCTGGATGATCGCGATGTCGCCGGTCTTCAGCCAGCCTTCGCTGTCTAGCATCTCGGCGGTGGCGTCTTCACGCTGCCAGTAGCCCTTCATCACCTGCGGGCCCTTGACGCACAATTCGCCGACTTCACCCAGGGCCAGCTCGACACCGTCGTCGGTGATGACCTTGCATAGGGTCGACGGCACCGGAATGCCGATGGTACCGATCTGGATATGCTGGATCGGGTTCACCGTGGCCACCGGGCTGGTTTCGGTCATGCCATAGCCTTCGCAGATGCCGCAACCGGTCACGGCTTTCCAACGCTCGGCCGCCGCCAGTTGCAGGGCCATGCCGCCCGACAGGGTGACTTTCAGCGCGGAGAAGTCCAGCTTGCGGAAGGCTTCGTTGTTGCACAGCGCCACGAACAGAGTGTTCAGGCCGACAAAGCCGCTGAACTTCCACTTCGACAGTTCCTTGACCATCGCCGGCAGGTCGCGCGGGTTGCTGATCAGGATGTTGTGGTTGCCGATCAGCATCATCGCCATGCAATGAAAGGTGAATGCATAGATGTGGTACAGCGGCAGCGGCGTGATCAGGATCTCGCAACCTTCATTGAGGTTGGAGCCCATCAGCGCCTTGCATTGCAACATGTTGGCGACCAGGTTGCGGTGGGTGAGCATCGCGCCCTTGGCCACGCCGGTGGTGCCACCGGTGTATTGCAATACGGCCACATCGCCGCTGGCCGGGCAGACTTCGTTGACCGCTTGCCCCTGGCCCTTGGCGAGTACGTCGTTGAACTTGATCGCCTTGGGCAAGTGATAGGCCGGGACCATTTTCTTCACGTACTTGATGACGCTGTTGATCAGCAGGCGCTTGAGCGGCGGCAACAGGTCGGCGACTTCGGTGACGATCACATGCTTGACGGCGGTCTTGGGCACGACCTTTTCCGCCAGGTGGGCCATGTTGGCCAGGCAGACCAGCGCCTTGGCGCCGGAATCATTGAATTGGTGTTCCATTTCCCGCGCGGTGTACAGCGGGTTGGTGTTGACCACGATCAGGCCGGCACGGATGGCACCGAACACGGCGACCGGGTATTGCAGGACGTTGGGCAACTGCACGGCAATGCGATCGCCGGGCTTCAAGTCGGTATGCTGTTGCAGGTACGCGGCGAAGGCGCCGGACAGTTCGTACAATTCACCGTAGGTGATCGTCTTGCCCAGGTTGCTGAAGGCCGGTTTGTTGGCGAAGCGCTGGCAGGACTGCTTCAATACCGCCTGAATATTCGGATACTCGTCTGGATTGATTTCTGCAGCAATCCCGGCGGGGTACTTATCCTTCCAAAAGTCTTCGTGCATGGAAGCCCACTCCTCAGCGACGCGAATTCATCATCGCATTTGATGCGATTATTATTGGTGTATGTTTTTTTTGGTGAATCTGGCGCTTTCAAGCAGGCCTAGACGTCACAAAGCGCGCCGAGAGTAGCAGCTTTGCCAAGGGCCGACTAGAGCCTAAAGAGGGCCCCGCAGTCATAATCACGACTGTCCTACAATATTTGGTCACACTTTAAACAGAAGTGAAATACCTTGATGAAAGGCTCTGGAATAAGGCCTTCAGGACGACGCACGACAAATGTGGGAGGGGGCAAGTCGAATCGTCGCACCGCCCCTCCCACATTTTTACCGCTTCTCACATCAGGCGATGTCGCGTAGTTCCCTGCGCAGGATCTTCCCTACCGGCGTCATCGGTAACGAGTCGCGCAACACAATGTGCTTGGGCACCTTGTAACCCGTGAAGTTGGTCTTGCAGTACGCCTTCAACTCCTCAAGGCTCACCCCTTCTGCACGCGCCACCACGAACAGCTTCACCGCCTCCCCCGTGCGCTCGTCCGGCACGCCGATCACCGCGCAGTTGGCCACGGCCGGATGGGCCATCACCACGTCCTCGATTTCGTTGGGGTATACATTGAAACCCGAGACGATGATCAAATCCTTCTTGCGGTCGACAATGCGCACAAACCCATCTTCGTCGATCACCGCGATGTCACCGGTCTTCAGCCAGCCTTCGGCGTCCAGGGCCTCAGCAGTGGCCGCCGGTTGCTGCCAGTAGCCCTTCATCACCTGCGGGCCCTTGATGCACAACTCACCGCGCTCGCCCAGGGGCAGCTCGGTGCCTTCGTCATCAATTACCTTCATCGCCGTGGCGGGCACCGGGATGCCCACGGTCCCCAGGCGTGATTTCTTGCCGTAGGGGTTGGTGCTGGCCACCGGCGAAGTTTCCGTCAGGCCATAGCCCTCGCCGATCGAGCAGCCGGTGATCTGCTCCCAGCGTTCGGCGGTAGCCTTGATCAGGGCCGTACCGCCGGAGTTGGTGAGCTTGAGGTGGGAGAAATCCAGGTTCTTGAACTCCGGGTGGTCCATCAACGCCACAAACAGCGTGTTGAGCCCCAGCAGCCCGGTAAAGCGCCACTTTTTCAGCTCCTTGATAAACCCACCGATGTCCCTGGGGTTGGTGATCAGTACGTTGTGGTTACCCGAGACCATCATGCACATGCAGTTCGCGGTGAAGGCATAGATATGGTACAGCGGCAGCGGCGCGATCATCACCTCCTGCCCTTCCTTGATCAGCGGGTGGCCGTCGTCGCCCACCTGGGACATGCACGCGCGCGCCTGTTGCATGTTCGCCACCAGGTTGCCATGGGTGAGCATCGCGCCCTTGGCCAGGCCGGTGGTGCCGCCGGTGTATTGCAGCACGGCAATATCGTCCAGGTTCACCGGATGGCGCGTCACGCCGAGGCCCGCGCCCATGCGCAGGGCGCGCTTGAACGACACCGCACGCGGCAGGTGGTAGGCCGGGACCATCTTCTTGACCTTGTCGACCACGGTGTTGACCAGCCAGCCTCTGGCAGCGGGCATGAAGTCGCCCATCCTGGCTTCGATCAGGTAGTCGATCTCGGTGTCGGTGCACACGTCCTGCACCCGCGAACCGAACAGGTTGAGGTAGACCAGGGCACGCACGCCGGCGTCCTTGAACTGGTGGCGCATCTCGCGCGGGGTGTAGAGCGGGTTGGTGTTGACCACGATCAGCCCGGCGCGCAGTGCGCCGAACACGGCAATCGGGTAGTGCAGCACGTTGGGCATCTGTACGGCGATGCGCTCGCCGGGCTTGAGGTCGGTGTGCTGCTGCAGGTAGCCGGCGAACGCCGCACTCTGGCGCTCAAGCTCGGCGTAGGTCAGGGTGACGCCCATGTTGCTGAATGCCGGACGGTCGGCAAAGGCCTTGCACGAGCGCTCGAAGACTTCGATTACCGACTTGTAGGCCGACAGGTCGATGTCATTGGGAACGCCCGCCGCGCGTTTGTCATTCCAGAAATCAGGTTGCATTATTCTTGTCCCCTTACCTGAAGGTGTCTGGCCGCTTTTATAGAAAGCGGAGCTTGGGGGACGTTAGCAGCTATGGCCAAGCAGGCAAATACAGCAAATTGCGTCATTGATTGTATGAATCTTGTCCCTGATGCGCAGGCAGATACCCCGTCGCCTGACAGATGAGCTATACACTGCAACAACGTCGAGCAGACCTTGAGCAGACCTTGAGAAAGGGAACCCCATGAACCACAGCACCTTCTGGCTGACCGCGAATGACCGCAGCCGCCTGTACGTCAATCATTGGATGCCCGACGGCCCGGCGAAGGCGGTGGTCATGCTGTCCCACGGCATGGCGGAGCACAGCGGGCGCTATGCGCGGCTGGCCGAAGCCTTGTGCAGTGCAGGCTATGGCGTGTATGCGCCGGACCAGCGTGGCCACGGCCGCACCGCCGACGAAGGTACGCTGGGCCTGTATGCCGAAAAGGATGGCTGGAACAAAGTGGTCGGCGACCTGGCCAGCCTCAACCAGCACATCGGCCAGCAGCAGCCGGGGCTGCCGATCATTTTGCTGGGCCACAGCATGGGCAGCTATATCGCCCAGGCCTACCTGCTGCACCACAGCGCCAGCCTGCATGGAGCGATTCTCAGCGGTTCGAATTTCCAGCCCGTGGCGCTGTACCGCGCCGCACGGCTGATCGCTCGCGCCGAACGCCTGCGCCAGGGTGTGCGCGGGCGCAGTGCGTTGATCGAGTTCCTGTCGTTCGGCTCGTTCAACAAGGCATTCAAGCCCACTCGCACCGCGTTCGACTGGCTCAGCCGTGACCCGAACGAAGTCGACAAATACATCAACGATCCACTCTGCGGCTTCCGCTGTACCAACCAACTATGGATCGATCTGCTCGGCGGCTTGCAGCAAATCAGCAAAGCGTCCAATCTCGCCCAGATCGATCCGGGCCTGCCGATCCTGGTGATGGGCGGCGAATGTGATCCGGTCAGTGAGGGCAAGCGTCTCAAAAGCCTGGCCCATGCCCTGCGTGAGGCCGGCAGCCAGCACCTGCAACTGAATATCTACCCGCAGGCGCGTCACGAAGTGTTCAACGAAACCAATCGCGACGAAGTCACCGCCGATGTGCTGACGTGGCTCGACCAGGCCCTGACCTTGCGCAGGCCGGCCCACTGCGAATAAATTTACGTTTAAAATCAGATAGTTAAATTACCGATTAGCCACAGGATGCACCTTTAGATGACCCAGGTAACCAACACCCCGTACGAAGCCCTTGAAGTCGGCCAGACCGCCAGCTACAGCAAGACCGTCGAAGAGCGTGATATCCAGCTGTTTGCCGCCATGTCCGGCGACCACAACCCGGTACACCTGGATGCCGAATACGCCAAGGCGACCATGTTCAAGGAGCGTATCGCCCACGGTATGTTCAGCGGCGCCCTGATCAGCGCGGCCGTTGCGTGTGAGCTGCCCGGGCCGGGCACTATCTATATCGGCCAGCAGATGAGCTTCCAGAAGCCGGTGAAAATCGGCGATACCCTGACCGTGCGCCTGGAAATCCTCGAGAAGCTGCCGAAGTTTCGCGTACGCATTGCCACCCGTGTGTTCAACCAGCGCGATGAGCTGGTCGTGGATGGCGAGGCGGAAATTCTTGCACCACGCAAGCAGCAGGTCGTGACCTTGACCGAGTTGCCGCCGATCAGCATCGGCTGAGTAGGGTTTCAAGGCCAACACAATACAAATGTGGGAGGGGGCTTGCCCCCGATGGCGGTGTGTCAGTCATTGAAATATCGACTGATCCACCGCTATCGGGAGCAAGCCCCCTCCCACATGTCTTACACAGCAGCGCTTAGGACTGAGCGCGAGCCTGGTTACGCAGGGCTTTTACCTGGTCGTGATTGCGTTGCACGCCGTGGTACTGACGCTCAACCAGGTCACGAATGCCCAGCAGGTTGTGCTTGTTGATCTTCTCGATGGCTTCTTTATAAGCCTTCAGTGCGTGATCTTCGCCGCGCTCGGCTTCGTTCAGCACAGCCTCTTCGTCCTTACCGGTCACCATCGACTTCACGTCGACCCAGCCACGGTGCAGGGCGCCGGCTACGCTGCCGGAGTCTTCCGGATCACCGCCCAGGGCACGCACGGCGGTCTTCAATTCGGCGGCGGCGGTAGCGCAGTCAGCGGAGCGCTTGGCAAACAGCGCCTTGAGTTCCGGATGCTTGATGTCTTCTGCGCATTCCTTGAAGCCTTTCTGGCCGTCGATGCTGGTCTCGATCAGGTCGTTCAGTACGGAGATCGATTCTTTGTTGATGTCAGTCATTTTTCAATTCCTTAGGCAGGTGAAGAAGGGTTGTCTTAATGATTGCAGCGCTCGTGCCAGGTTTTGAAAAATTACTTTTATGTTTATTTTCAATAACTTAAAAATATTTGAACCATCTGTATGTACGTTATTTGCATGATCTGTCATTTGGCCTTCATGCAGAATGCCTGTATTTTCGAAGACCTCGCCTCACTCAATACGAAGCCCATGAATCCCGAAAAACTCGAACTGCTGATCACCCGCGAAATGCCCTTCGGCAAGTACAAGGGCCGGATCATCGCCGACCTGCCGGGTCCCTACCTGAACTGGTTCGCCCGCGAAGGCTTTCCCCACGGCGAACTGGGTGGGTTGCTAGCATTGATGCAGGAAATCGACCACAACGGCTTGTCTGAATTGTTGGAACCGCTGCGCGTTAAACACGGCAAACCCGCCCCCCGCCATTAAGAGACTCGCCATGCCAAGGAATGCTGACAACGAACCTCACTGGCAGGCCATCGCCCAGCGCTATGCGCTGGAGCCCGGCCCGATCAACCTGGAGAACGGCTACTTCGGGCGTATGAGCCGCGAGGTGCAGGCGCAGTACCTGGAGCATGTGGCGTTTATCAACCGCAGCAACTCGCTGTATGTGCGCCAGCGCTTCGAGCAAGGTGAAAACGTCGAGCTCCGTCGCCAACTGGCGGGCCTGATCGACGTCGACCCCGAGGCAGTCGCCTTTACCCGCAACGCCACCGAAGCCTTGCAGTCGCTGATCCGCAACTACAACCGCCTGCAACCCGGCGATCAGGTGCTGATCAGCGACCTGGAGTACGACACGGTCAAAGGTGCGATGCGCTGGTTGGCGGGGGTTCGCGGTGTGGAGGTGATAGAACTGTCCCACACCCACCCAGCCAGTTTCGACAGCCTGTTGCAGACCTATCGCGATGCGTTCGCCCAATACCCGCGCCTGAAGCTCATGGCACTGACCCATGTGACCCACCGCACCGGCCTGGTGATGCCCGTAGAGGCCATCGCCAAGGCTGCGCGTGAGCATGCCATCGACGTGATCCTCGACGGCGCCCATGCACTGGGCCAGATCGAGCTCAACCTCGCCGAACTGGGCATTGCGTTCGCCGGCTTCAACCTGCACAAATGGATCGGCGCGCCGCTGACCCTGGGGTTCCTCTATATCGCCCCCAAACGCCTGGCTGACATTGATCCGGACATGGGCGAGTTCCACTACCCCGCCACCGACGTGCGGGCGCGTACGTCGTACAGCACGCCGAACTTTCCGGCACTGATGACCTTGCCGCTGGTACTGCAAGAACATCGCGCGCTGGGTGGCGCGGCGGCCAAGGGCGCGCGGATCAATTACCTGCGGGATTTATGGGTGAGACAGGTGCGACCGTTGCCGGGGATCGAGGTGCTGACGCCGGATGATCCACGGCTGTATTGCGGGATTACGGCGTTCAAGTTCAGCGGGCGGGATCAGCAGGTGATGGTGGATCGCATGCTCAAGGACTATGGGCTGTTCACTACTACGCGCACCGGTGCGGCGTTTGGTACCTGTATCCGCGTGACACCGGGGTTGGTGACGTCGGCGGAGGACATCAATGTCCTGGTCAATGCCATTACCGAGCTAAGCAGAGATTAAAGGTGGGCCTCAGGTTTTTACCGGCAAAAAAAAAGCGGTACACCGACCAAGTGCACCGCAAAAATGCCGTTAAGCACAGCAACAACGATTCGATGAATCAGATCAATCCAGCAGCGCCAGCGCCTGCGCGGTGACTTCCTGGATGCGGGCCCAGTCGCCGTTCTTCACCCACTCCGGGTCAAGCATCCAGCTGCCGCCCACGCACATCACGTTTTTCAACGCCATGTAGCTTTTGATATTGGCCGGGCCGACGCCGCCGGTCGGGCAGAATTTCACTTCGCCGAACGGGCCGCCCAAGGCCTTGATCGCGGCAACGCCACCGCTGACTTCGGCCGGGAACAGTTTGAAGCGACGGTAGCCCAGGCCGTAGCCTTCCATGATGCCGGAGGCGTTGCTGATGCCTGGCAGCAGCGGGATCGGGCTGTGCACCGAGGCTTCCAGCAGGTCACGGGTGATGCCGGGGGTGACGATAAATTGCGAACCGGCGACTTCCGCCGCTTCAAGCATGTGGCGGTCGAGTACGGTGCCGGCGCCGGTGCACAGTTCAGGCCGCTGCTCACGCAGCACCTGAATGGCCTTGAGGCCGAACTCGGAACGCAAGGTCACTTCCAATGCGGTCAAACCACCGGCTGCCAGGGCATCGGCCAGCGGCAGGATGTCCTGCTCGCGGGCAATGGTGATCACCGGCAGGATCCGCGCCTTGGCGCAGAGGCTGTCGATCAGGGCAACTTTATCCGCCATGGACACGGTCGGTTGAGGGCTTTTCATAGCGGCTGATCCTTGGCTCATGGGCACCAGTAAATCTCTAAAGTAGGTTGCAAAAACGCGCGAATCGGCATGGCAGCGACGTCGTCACTGGCCAGCGCGGCGCTCAAGGTGGTCAATTTCGAACTGCCGGAAATCGACAGCGCGGTGTAGTGGGCCGTGGCCAGCAATGCGCGACTCATGGTCAGGCGCTGGTGCGGCACGGTCGGCGCCAGCATCGGCCAGCAACGGCGGGTACCGTCGGCCTGCAGTGCAGCGGCGAGGTTCGGGCTGTTGGGAAACAGCGATGCGGTGTGGCCGTCATCGCCCATGCCCAGCACCAGCACATCAATGGCCGGCAACTCGGCCAGCAGGCGATCGGCCTGCTCGGCAGCGTCTTCAAGGTTGGCGGCGGCGCTGTACAGGCTGAGAAACCTGGCCTTGGCCGCCGGGCCTTGCAACAGGTGCTGCTTCAACAGGCCGGCATTGCTGTCGGCGTGTTCCACCGGCACCCAGCGCTCATCGGCCAGGGTGATGGTGACCTTGGACCAGTCCAGGCCTTGCCTGGCCAGGTTCTGGAAAAACGCCACGGGGCTGCGGCCACCGGACACCACCAGGGTCGCTTCGCCACGGGCACTGATGGCCGCGCGCAGTTGTTCGGCCACGTCGTTGGCCAGGCCGTCCGCCAGCAGCACAGGCGTGCGGTACTCGTGGGCAGTCACGCCCCGAGGCAGTTTCAATTCAGATATCGCCATACCAAGACCTCCCATCCCGCGTGATCAGTGCAATCGAGCTCATCGGCCCCCAGGACCCCGCCGCATACGGCTTGGGCGCATCACCGGATTTTTTCCACCCGGCGATCAACTGGTCACACCACTTCCACGCGGCTTCGATTTCATCTTTGCGAACAAACAGGTTCTGATTGCCGCGCATCACTTCCAAAAGCAAACGCTCGTAGGCATCGGGGATGCGCGCACTGCGATAGGTATCGGAAAAATTCAGTTGCAATGGCCCGCTGCGCAGTTGCATGCCCTTGTCCAGGCCCTGCTCCTTGGTCATCACGCGCAAGGAAATACCTTCGTCCGGCTGCAGGCGGATGATCAGCTTGTTGCTGATCTGCAGGCGCTGCTCGGGGGCGAAGATATAGTGGGACGGTTCCTTGAAGTGAATGACGATCTGCGACAGTTTCTGCGGCATGCGCTTGCCGGTACGCAGGTAGAACGGCACCCCGGCCCAACGCCAGTTACGAATGTCGGCGCGCAGGGCGACGAAGGTTTCGGTGTCGCTCTGGGTGTTGGAGTTCTCTTCTTCCAGGTAACCGGGCACCGGCTTGCCGGCGCTGTAGCCGGCGATGTACTGGCCACGCACCACCTGAGTGGTAAGGCCATCCGGGCTGATCGGCGCCAGGGCCTTGAGCACCTTGACCTTCTCGTCACGGATGCTGTCGGCGGACAGGTCGGCCGGCGGGTCCATGGCGATCAGGCAAAGCAGTTGCAGCAGGTGGTTCTGGATCATGTCGCGCAACTGGCCGGCCTTGTCGAAATAGCCCCAACGGCCTTCGATGCCGACCTGCTCGGCCACGGTGATTTCCACATGGGAAATGTAGTTCTGGTTCCACTGGGTTTCGAACAGGCTGTTGGCGAAACGCAGGGCGATCAGGTTCTGGACGGTCTCTTTGCCCAGGTAGTGGTCGATACGGTAGGTGCGGTTTTCCGGGAAGAACTGCGCCACGGCGTCGTTGACCTTGCGCGAGGATTCCAGGTCCGAACCGATGGGTTTCTCCAGCACGACGCGGGTGTTTTCCGCCAGGCCGACCTTGGACAGGTTCTCGCAGATCGCACCGTACACCGCCGCAGGCGTGGCGAAGTAGGCAATCAGGCGTTGTTCGGTGCCGGCCTTTTCCGCCAGGGCCACGTAGTCATCGGCCTTCATGAAGTCGACGTGGACATAGGTCAGGCGCGCCAGGAAACGCTGGGCGATGCTCTCGTCCAGTTCCTTGCCGACGTATTTACGCAATTCTTTTTCGATATGGGCCAGGTGTTGCTGCTCGGAACCGGCTTCCCGGGCCAGGGCCAGGATGCGGGTATCGTCGTGCAGCAGCCCGGCGCCATCGAGTTGATAGAGGGCAGGAAATAACTTGCGCAGCGCCAGATCACCCAAGGCGCCAAACAGGGCAAAGGTGCAGGGTTCTACGGTTATCGAAGGCATGATGTTTGTTCTTTTATCAAGTTAAGCTACAAATACCTTTTTTCAAGGCATCACTCAAGGAAAAATGTAGTAATAACCACAACATTTTCCGGAAATACGCATTCCGAGTGGTGGTGTTCAGCTACCCTCAGTAGGATAGGCCACCGCAAAAGGCCACTCGTCGATTGGTTGCCACCCTTTATTTGCATCGTCGCCCGAAGGAAAGACTGAATGGACCGCGTGCGAAATCTTCTGGAACAGATCCGGAACCGCCTCGAAGAATTGAACAAGGCTGAGAAAAAAGTGGCCGAGGTCATCCTGCTCAACCCGCAGCAGGCGACCCGCTTCTCCATCGCAGCCCTTGCCCAGGCCGCCTCGGTCAGTGAACCGACGGTCAACCGTTTCTGCCGTTCGTTCGGCGTCAGCGGTTACCCTGAACTTAAATTGCAGTTGGCGCAAAGCCTGGCCAGTGGCGCAGCGTACGTCAGCCGCGCCGTGGAGGCCGATGATAACCCCGAGGCCTACACCCAGAAGATCTTTGGCAGCGCCATCGCCTCGCTGGACGCCGCCTGCCAGGCCCTGGACCCGGCCCTGATCAGCAAGGCCGTGGACCTGTTGATCCAGGCGCGGCAGATCCACTTCTTCGGCCTGGGCGCTTCGGCGCCGGTGGCCATGGACGCGCTGCACAAGTTTTTCCGCTTCAACCTGGCGGTCACCGCCCACGCCGACGTGCTGATGCAACGCATGATCGCCTCGGTGGCCCACACGGGCGAGCTGTTCGTGATTATTTCCTACACCGGGCGCACCCGTGAGCTGGTGGAAGTGGCGCGTATCGCCAGGGAAAACGGTGCGTCGGTGCTGGGCGTAACCGCCGAGAACTCGCCGCTGGCCAAGGCCAGTACCGTAAGCCTGAACATTCCACTGCCCGAAGACACCGACATCTATATGCCGATGACCTCACGGATCATTCAGTTGACGGTGCTGGATGTGCTGGCGACCGGTATGACCTTGCGCCGTGGAGTGGATTTCCAGCCGCATTTGCGCAAGATCAAAGAGAGCTTGAATGACAGCCGGTATCCGGTGGGGGATGAGTTCAACTAAGCCCCTGCCACCGTAGCAGTGTCGGATAAGACGGTATCTACGACAATGTGCTAGGCGCCTGCCCGCGCCTGCAAACTGAGATGCGCCCTCTCCCCCGGCGCCAGACTCGCCCCGGCCATCGCCGACTCCACGCACACAAACCCCGACGCTTCGTTGAAGCTCACCCCCAGCAGCGGCCGGCTGCCGGGATGCCATACGACGGTGTCGGCGCTGTCGCCGGTATCAATGCACAATTCACGCTGCCAGGAGTGATCCTTGAGGTGCAGTTCGCCATCGTGCTGGAACACCCGCTGGCAGCCGCCATCAACCCTTAGTTCGCCTTCCTGCTGGCACGCCTGGCGATTGAGCTGGTCGTAACCGTGCGCGCCGTCGAGCCCAGACAGCGCTATCTCATCGACGTGACCAATACGCCAGTAAGCGTGCAAAGCATGGCTCAACTGGCACGGCAACTCATCCTGGTGCTCGGTGCTCAGGCGCAATTCCAGGGTGTCGCCCAGGTGCGCGTGCAGGTCGACCTGCCAGTCGCACAGCTGCAATTGCCAGTGCAGGCGCACGCCGTCGTCGTCGCTGCTGCTGTCGAGCAGCTTCCAGTCGATCAACCGCGCCCAACCATGGGAAGGCCATGCGTTTTCGCTCGGATGGCGGCCATACCACGGCCAGCACACCGGTATGCCGCCACGGATGGCGCCGACTTGCGGCCACTTGGCCGCACACCACAGCCAGGGTTTCTGGCCACGGGGCTGAAAGTGCAACAATTGCGCGCCCTGGCGACTGAACACCGCCTGGCACAGCGGATGGTCGATCACCAACACGTCGCGCATCTGAAAGCGCTCCCAGGCGAACACCGGACGCTCGCGCAGGGATTTGAAAAAGCGTTGCAGCGGTTGCTCATGCATGTGCCACGGTCCCAAATATCACAGTGCCACCCAAAAAAAAGCGGATAGCCATGGCTACCCGCAAAATGCGCACAGAGAGAAGGAGCTTATCGCAACAGCGTTAGAACGTAGACTGAATTTTCAGGCCCGCCACCAGCGCGTTGTCGACTTTATCCACGCCGCCCGGTTGGACAACGTATTGCAGGTTGGGACGCACGGTCAGCCAGTTGGTGACGTGGAAGCCGTAGTTGATTTCGAAGTTGTACTCGGTTTCGCGGATCGGCGAGAACAGCGGGTTGTCGTAGTCGGCCACGCCGTTGGCGGCATTCAGCAGTTCGGCGTTTTTCTTCACGTCATCGTTGACGTGCAGACGCGCAGCACCAATACCGACGTCATCTTTCGGACGCGCGTCGAATGGGCCTTTGTACACCAGCATCAACGACTGGTAGTTGTCGACCAGGTTGGTTTCCTTGTCGTGGAAGGTCGCGTTGGCGGCGATGTTCAAGCCACGGGAAGCGTCGCCGTTATGGGTGGTGAGTTGCTGCTGGGCAACGAACCAGTAGCCTTTTTTGCTGCTGCGGGTACGGTAGGCCGCACCGGTGGTAGCAGCATCGTTGCCATTGACGTCTTCACGAACGTCAGCAGCATCGGCGGCGCTCTTGTAGTAACCCACACGGTATTCGCCCGGCAGGTTATTCACCTTCGGCGACCAGACCAACTCCACCGGAATCACGGTGCCCTTGGTGCCGCTGCCGCTGAGTTTGAAGCCGTTGCCGTGCTCCAGCTGCGACGGGTTCTGGTTGTATGCACCGATTTGCGCATACAGCTCAGGCGTGATGTTGTACTTCACGCGGATCGCGGCCTGGCTGACCGGCCAGTTGTACCAGGTGTTTACATAGTTGCCGACCTGGGAGCCACAGAACGACAGGTTCTGGAAGTCGCACGGGAAGGTATTGAAGTCTTCGCCTTCACCGAAGTAGCCGAGCTTCACGTCCAGCTTGTTGTCGAACATCTGGTGCTGAATCCAGAACTGGGTCAGACGCACCATGTGGCCACGACCGTAGACTTCCATGGACGAGCTCAGCGTGCCGGCACGCGGGTCGCCAATGCGGTCGTTGGAGATGTTCTGGCCATTACGGTTAGTCAGCTGGATCTTGGCCTGGGTGTTATCCCAGCCCCACAGCTTTTGCAGGTCCAGCGCCACGCCCAACCCGAACTGGTCGGAGTAACGGCCGGTCTTGTCGTCGTTGTAGCCGCCGCGCAGGTTGGCGCCCATTTCCCCTACGTAGTCAGCCTTGATGTCGATACCTTGCTCGATCAGCTTGGTACGCTCGCCGCCCCAATCACCGGTCATCCACTTGGAGTCGGCACTGAATGCATCGGCCGCCATCGCATTGGCGGACAGTACAAGGGCTGCTGCTGCTGACAGTTGGCAGATCAGCCGAGTGTTGTTGTGTTGCTTTTTCATCCCTACATCCTCGTCTTTATTGTTATTAAACTGTTTTTATCTAACGCGGGTTACTTTTTTTCATCTAAAACAACAACTTATCTACTTCAGCGACCTTTGAATTGGGCCACGTTGTCCGCATGCCCCTGTGCGGGCAATGAAGAAGCAGTGCCGAGGCGCTCGCCCGTGTTGGCGTCGAACAGCAATACCTTGGATGGATCGAATTGCAGTGTCAGGGTCTCGCCCACCTGCGGCGCCACATCAGGCGCCAAACGGCAGCAGACCTTGGTGTCATTGAGCTGCACAAACACCAGTGTGTCCGGGCCGGTCGGCTCGGTGACCTGGACCTCGGCACGTATGCTCGATGAACCATTACCCTCACCCGCCGCCAACACGATCTGCTCCGGGCGCAGGCCCAGGATCACATCACGGTCTTCCAGGCCGGCGTCGTTCATACCCAGCGGCAATTCGCATCGCGCCTGGCCGCTGTCGAGCAGCGCCACCAACTTCCCGTCCTTGCGTTTTAGGCGCATAGGAACGAAGTTCATCGGTGGTGAACCGATAAAGCTTGCCACAAATAGGTTAGCAGGGTCGTTGTAAATTTCTTTCGGCGTGCCGAATTGTTGGATGATGCCGTCCTTCATCACCGCCACCTTATCGCCCAGGGTCATCGCTTCAATCTGGTCGTGGGTCACGTAGACCGTGGTGGTCTTGAGGCGCTGGTGCATCAGCTTCATTTCGGTACGCATCTCGACGCGCAGCTTGGCGTCGAGGTTGGACAGCGGTTCGTCGAACAGGTAGATCTTCGGCCGACGTGCCAGTGCCCGGCCCATGGCCACGCGCTGTTGCTGGCCGCCGGAGAGCTGGCCCGGCTTGCGGTTGAGCAGGTGTTCGATCTGCAGCAGCTTGGCCACGCGCGCCACTTCGGCGTCGATGTCGGCCTGGGGCATCTTGCGGATCTTGAGGCCGAACTCGATGTTCTCGCGCACGCTCATGGTCGGGTACAGCGCGTAGGACTGGAACACCATGGCGATGTCACGGTCCTTGGGACTCATGCCGCTGACGTCCTGGTCGCCGATCATGATCGCGCCGCCGGTGATGGTCTCCAGGCCGGCGATGCAGTTCATCAGCGTGGACTTACCGCAACCCGAAGGGCCGACCAGGATCAGGAACTCTCCCTCTTTGATCGACAGTTCGATGTTCTTCAAGGTGTCGGGCAGGCCGGCGCCATAGGTCTTGTTTACATTGCGAAGTTCAAGCGTAGCCATGATTACCCCTTGACCGCGCCGGCCGTCAGGCCGCGCACGAAATACTTGCCTGCGATCACATAGACCAGCAGGGTCGGCAGCCCGGCGATCATCGCCGCCGCCATATCCACGTTATATTCCTTGGCCCCGGTGCTGGTGTTGACCAGGTTGTTCAGCGCCACCGTGATGGGCTGGGAGTCGCCACTGGAGAACACCACACCGAACAGGAAGTCATTCCAGATCTGGGTGAACTGCCAGATCAGGCAGACCATGATGATCGGCGTGGACATCGGCAGAATGATCTGGCGGAAGATGGTGAAGAAACCCGCTCCGTCCAGGCGTGCCGCCTTGATCAACGCATCCGGGATGCTCACGTAGTAGTTACGGAAGAACAGCGTGGTGAACGCCAGGCCGTACACCACGTGCACAAACACCAGGCCGGTGGTGGTGCTGGCCAGGCCCATCTTGCCGAGGGTGAACGACGCGGGCAGCAGCACGGTCTGGAACGGCAGGAAGCAGCCGAACAACAGCAAGCCGAAGAACAGCTGCGAACCACGGAAGCGCCAGAACGACAGCACATAACCGTTCAACGCACCGATGGCGGTGGAAATCAGCACGGCCGGCACGGTGATCTTGATCGAGTTCCAGAAGTAGCCATCCACGGTGTCCCAGGCCTTGACCCAGCCGATGCCGCTGACCACGGTCGGCCAGCTCAACAGGTTGCCGGTGCTGATGTCTTCAGGGGTCTTGAAGCTGGTGAGCAACATCACCACCAGCGGTACCAGGTACAGCAACACTGCAAGGATCAGCACCGCGTAGATCGCGATGCGGCTCAGGCCGATGGCAGGTTTGGCAGCGAGACTAGTCATTACGCTTGGTCCTCAGCTCGGAGTAGAGGTAAGGCACGATGATCGCGAGGATCGCACCGAGCATCAGGATTGCACTGGCCGAGCCCATGCCCATCTGGCCACGGCTGAAGGTGAACGAGTACATGAACATCGCAGGCAGGTCGGACGAATAGCCCGGGCCACCGGCCGTCATGGCCGCCACCAGGTCGAAGCTCTTGATCGCAATGTGCGCCAGGATCATCACCGCACTGAAGAACACCGGACGCAGGCTGGGCAGCACCACGCTCCAGTAGATGCGCGGCAGGCTCGCGCCGTCGATCTGGGCGGCACGGATGATCGACTGGTCAACCCCACGCAGGCCAGCGAGGAACATCGCCATGATGAAGCCGGAGGCTTGCCACACGGCGGCAATCACCAGGCAGTAGACCACGCGGTCCGGGTCGATCAGCCAGTCGAGACGGAAGCCTTCCCAGCCCCAGTCACGCAGGAGTTTGTCCAGGCCCATGCCCGGGTTGAGCAGCCATTTCCAGGCGGTACCGGTGACGATCATCGAGAGCGCCATCGGGTACAGGTAAATGGTGCGGATAAAACCTTCGCGGCGGATTTTCTGGTCGAGGAAAATCGCCAGCGTCACGCCGATCACCAGGGTGATGCCGATGAACATCCCGCCGAACAGCGCCAGGTTCTTGCTCGCCACCCACCAACGGTCGTTGTCGAACAACCGCTCGTATTGCGCAAGACCCGCCCATTTGTAGCTTGGCAGGAACGTAGAGGTGGTGAACGAGAGCACAAACGTCCACAGGATGTAGCCGTAGAAACCCACCAACACGATGAACATGCTGGGCGCCAGCACCAGTTTGGGTAGCCAGCGCTGCAGTGCATCGAACGGCGAGGCTTTGCTGAACACAGCAACAGAACTCATGGGGAAATCCAATACAGGGAAAAAGGACTACAGAAGCACGCCTTGTGAGGGGTCAGGGATCCCCCTCACAAGGTCAACCGTTACTTGGCAGACTTGATCGCAGCGCCGAGTTTCTTGGCGGTGTCGGCCGGGTCGGCTTTCGGGTCGTTGATGTAGTTGGTCACGACATCGAAGAACGCACCTTGCACCGCCAGGGTGGTGGCCATGTTGTGCGCCATGCTTGGCTGCAGGCCGCCGGTCTTGGCGTCAGCCAGGAAGTCCTTGGCGGCGGTCTGGGCGCAGGAGTCGAAACCGTACGAGTCCATTTTGTTCAGCATGTCGTTGCGAACAGGGATCGAGCCCTTGTTGATGCTGAACACCTTCTGGAAGTTTTCACCCAGCACGACTTTGGCGATGTCCTGCTGGCCAGCGGCAGTGCCTTTGTCTTTCTGCTTGAACACCGCCAGGGAGTCGATGTTGTAGGTGAAGGCTTTGTCGGTGCCCGGGAAGGCTACGCACTCGTAGTCTTTGCCGGCGACTTTCTTGGCGGCGGTCCATTCCGACTTGGCCCAGTCACCCATGATCTGCATACCGGCCTTGCCGTTGATGACCTTGCCTGCTTCGAGGTTCCAGTCCTGGCCTTTGCCGTCGACGTCCATATAGGTCGCGACTTTCTTCAGCTCGGTCAGGGACTTGACCATTTCCGGGCCGGTCAGCGCAGCGTTATCGAGGTCGACCAGGGCTTTCTTGTAGCCATCGGCGCCCATTACCGACAGGACCACCGCTTCGAACACGGTGCTGTCCTGCCAAGGCTGGCCACCGTGGGCGAGCGGGATGAAGCCCGCGGCCTTGAGCTTGTCGCCGGCGGCGTAGAATTCTTCGAGGGTGGTTGGGTTCTTGGTGATACCGGCTTTCTTGAAGACTTCCGGGTTGATCCACAGCCAGTTCACGCGGTGGATGTTGACCGGTACGGCAACGTAGTCGCCGTCGTACTTCACGGTGTCGGAGACTTTCTTGTCGAGCAGGGAATCCCATTTTTCGTCTTTGGCGACGGACTTCAGGACGTCGGTGTCGAGCAGGCCGGTAGAGGCCCACTCCTGGATGTCGGGGCCTTTGATCTGGGCAACGCCTGGCGGGTTGCCGGCGACCGCGCGGCTTTTCAGCACGGTCATGGCAGTAGCGCCACCGCCACCTGCGACGGCGCCGTCTTTCCAGGTGAAGCCGTCTTTCTCGACTTGGGCCTTCAGGACATCTACAGCCGCTTTTTCGCCACCCGAGGTCCACCAATGCACAACTTCAACCGTCCCTTTGGAGTCGGCGGCAAATGCACTGAGGGGAAACAACGAGGCAACGGAAATAGCTACGGCGAGGCGATTAATCGCGTTCATCTGAATACCTTTTCTTGTTGTTATGCATGCAAGTCTGGAGCTTGCGCTGCACGGAGTTTAAACATGGTTTTTTCGAGCACAGGTAACAAAGGGATGCACAAATGTCACCACTTGGTGACATAACACCCAGCGCCTAAAGCGCTGGCCATGCTCGGTGCCAGGGGCAGTGCAGGCAGCACGACCGCTTGCCAGGCATGGTACAGGTCCGGTTTACCGCCCCAGATGGTGCTGCTGGGCTGGTTGTGCGGGCTGAGTTCGTGGTGCCAGCTGCCGTGGAGGCGGTCGATGAAATGGGTGTCGCAAAACTCCCAGAAACGCCGGTACCAGGTTTCGTAATGCAGCTCACCCGTGCGTTTGAGCAAGGCCTGGGCAGCGGCGCTGGCTTCGGCGTGGGTCCAGTGCAGACGCTCGCGCACGACCGGGCGGTGGTTCCAGTCCAGGGTGTAGACGATACCGGGGGCGCCATCCACGGCCCAGGCATAGTCGCAGGCGCTGGCAAACAGGCCCTTGGCGGCGCTCAGCAGCCAGTCCGGCGTGGCCAGCCCGGCCTGCAGGCGCGCGGCTTCCAGGTGCAGCACCAGCCGCGCCCACTCAAAGCCATGGCCAGGGGTGATGCCATACGGGCGGAAGCCATCGGCGGGGTTGTCTTCGTTGTAATCGAGCAGGGGTTTCCATTGCGCGTCGAAATGCTCGATTACCATGAACTGGTTGGCGGCGGCGTGGGTATGAATCACTCGCTCGACGATGCGCAGGGCGCGATCCAGCCAACGTGTGTCGGCGGTGACATCGGCCAGGGCCAGGAAGGCTTCGGTGGCGTGCATGTTGCTGTTGGCGCCGCGATAGGCTTCGACGCCGCTCCAGTCCCGGGCGAAGGATTCGAGCATCACGCCCTCCTCTTCGCTCCAGAAGAACTGGTCGATGATATGGATGGCGTCGTTCAGCAGATTTTGCGCACCGGGCGCGCCTGCCACCACGGCCGAGCTGGCGGCCAGGGCGACAAAGGCATGCAGGTAGGCCGCCTTGCCGCTGTTGCCGTCCAGGGCCTGGGGCACGGCGAACCAGCCACCGTGTTCGCTGTCACGCAAAGGTCCGCCCAGGGCCGCAACACCGTGCGCCACCAATTCGGCATAACCCGGCAAGCCCATGGCATGGGCCATGGCGAAGCTGTGGGTCATGCGCGCGGTATTCATGGTTTCGGCGCGAGCATCGGCCGGCAACTGGCCTCTGTCGTCGAGGTTGCCAAAACCCTCAGGCAGACGGGAGGCCTTGGCGAAGGCCAGCAGGCGCTGCCCTTCGGCGGCGAGCCAGTCGTGATGGGCAGGTGCATTCAGCCAACTGCTGGCAGGCAGTGGTCGCGTGGTCATGGGTGGCCCTTATTATTGTTTGTGGGATGACCGGAGTCTAAACAAGGGCAAGGTGGGGGCAAGTAACGAAGGGGATGGGAAATGTCACCAGATGGTGACATTCAAGCCGCTAGGCGGCCTGTGGCAAGCAAGCTTGCCACAGGCCCGATATTACTGGCCGAGCGGCGTTGCTGCCGCCGGCGCATTCAGGCGCTGATTCAGGTTCTGCACCTGGCTCTGCAAGGTGGTGATATTGCGGGTGGTCTGGATGCGGAACACGTCGAATTCCTTGTTGGTCGGCGCATCGCTGTTGGCCGGCTGGCTGTCCTGGGCGCTTTTGAGTACCACGAGGTCCTGCTCAAGACGGGCGATGGCTGCGCTCGGGTTACCTTGCTTTTTCAAGGCGGCCACATCAGCAGCCAATTCCTTTATCTCCGTATCGCGCTTGCCGGCATCGCCCTGCGCAGCCTTCAGGGTGGCCACTGCATCGGTCAAGGCTTGCACCTGGCCCTGCAGCTTGGCATTGGCGCTCGACAGCTCAGTGGTGCTGGCAGTCATTTGCGCCAGGCGCTTGTCCAGCTCGGTGGCCTGGCCGGCAACGCCGAGCTGCTGCTTGCCCTGCTCCAGCAACTGGGTTTCCAGCTGTTTGATCTGCAGTTTCAGTGCTTCGCTGCCGTTGTTCACATTGGCTTCACTGGCTACGACCTTGCCGGAAATATCCTGCAGGCGCCCTGCCGCTTCTTCGCTGATGCGCGCAAAGCTTTCCTGGGTGGCTACCAACTGCTGGCCCATCAGGGAAATCTGCTGGAAGCTCCACCAGGCCAGGCCGGCGAAGGCGATCAGCAGCGCGCCGATCAATGCCCACAGCGGGCCGGTGCTGGCGCCCTTGACCTTGACCACGGGCGTGTTGCGCGAACGCACCGAGGTGGCCGGGGAAGGTTCGAAATCATCGTCATCCCCAAGATCGGCCCGCAGGCTGGGAATGTTGTCGAAATCGTCTTTGGCATCGTTACGCATGAATCAACCCTGAATCAGTGAGTTAGCCGGCTGGAAAGCCGAGCGACGGGAGTATAAACCCCAAGCCCGTCGCGTTGATCGACCCGGAACCTGGAATTCGGTTCCCGATGTGTTGCCTGTTGTGACCTTATTTGAACCCGGGATCCTGGGCCTTCCACCAACTGCAGAACTCGTCGAGGGCAGTCCACAGGCTGACCTTGGGCTCGTAATCCAGATAATGCCTGGCCCGGCTGATGTCGAGGGTGAAATCTTTGTTCATTACCTGCATGCCCAGGCGCGATAACGCCGGCTCCGGACGACCGGGCCACATTGCGCAAAAGGCTTCGTTAAGCGCCGCCACGCTGTAAGACAAGCCGTAGGAGCGATAACGGGTCACCTGGGGCAGCTCCATTTGGCGCATCACGTAATTGACCACATCCCACACCGGCACCGGCGTGCCGTTGCTGATGTTGTAGGCCTTGCCCAGAGCCGAACCGGTGGCCAGCAAGCTGCTGAGCAGCGCTTCGTTGAGGTTGTGCACACTGGTGAAGTCGACCTTGTTGAGACCGTCGCCGACGATAGCCAGGCGGTTCTTGCGCTGCATCTTCAACAGGCGCGGAAAAATACTCATGTCACCGGCACCGGTGACGAAACGCGGGCGCAGGGCCAGCACCTCGAGACCGAACTCCTGGGCGCCGAACACTTTCTGTTCGGCCAGGTACTTCGTGGCCGCATAGGGATGCTTGAAGCGCTTGGGGACTTGCTCTTCGGTCAACCCGAGGTGATCGCGCCCGTCGAAGTAGATCGACGGCGACGACAGGTGCACCAGACGGCCCACGCGCTGCTTGAGGCAGGCTTCCACGACGTTTTCAGTCACCAGCACGTTGCCTTGATGGAAGTCCTGGTACTTCCCCCACAAGCCCACGGCGCCTGCACAATGCACCACGGCTTCGACATCGCGGCACAGGTCGCGCACCAGGTCGGCATCACTCAAGTCACCCTGGATAAACTCGGCACCGCGTCGAACCAGGTGCTCCACACCCTCGGCGCGCCGCCCGTTGACCCGCACGTCCAGGCCCTGCTCCAGGGCGAAACGCGCAAAGCGCCCGCCGATGAAGCCGCTTGCGCCGGTGACCAGAATCTTCATGTATTACCCCGTGTTCTTTCATTTTTCATCGCTGTTGCCTTGACGACCGCCATCAGTCCAACGGCACCAACCATTGTCCGCAGGCTTGGGCCAGGTGGTCGGTCAACAGGCCCAACAGCTGCCCGCCGCTGCGCCAATGATGCCAGTACAACGGTACATCGATGGGCTTATCTGGCATCAACTCGACCAACACGCCCTTTTCCAGTTGGTCGCGCACCTGCAACTCAGGCACCAGCCCCCAGCCGAGCCCGGCTTCCGCCAGGCGGATAAAGCCTTCGGACGATGGGCATAAATGGTGTTCGAAACCGCCGTCCACGCCCAGAGACGCCAGGTAGCGGTGCTGCAGGAAATCATCCGGGCCGAACACCAGTGCCGGTGTGCGCGCCAGTTGCTCGGCACGCACACCTTGGGGGAAATGCCGTGCAACAAATGCAGGGCTGGCCAACGCCCGATAACGCATGGCGCCGAGCAACAGGCTGCGGGCTCCGGCCACCGGGCGCTCGCTGGCGCAGATACAGGCGGCTACTTCCCCGGCGCGCATGCGCTTGAGCCCCACCGTCTGGTCTTCTACGACCAGATCCAGCAGCAAATGCTGCTCGGCACAGAAGTCGCTGACCGCCTCGGCCCACCAAGTGGCCAGGCTGTCGGCATTCAGGGCGATGCGCAGGCGTTCAGGCATGCCTTCTTCGTCCAGCGCCGGCACCTGGCTTTGCAGGTCGCGCTCCAGCAGCCGCACCTGCTGCACATGGTTAAGCAAACGCCGACCGATATCGGTGGGCGCCGGCGGCGTAACCCGCACCAGCACCGGCTGGCCGATGCGTGCTTCCAATAACTTGATGCGCTGGGAAATCGCCGATTGCGACAGCCCCAATACCTGGGCACCGCGCTCGAAGCCGGCCTGTTCCACCACCGCCGCCAGGGCGGAAAGCAATTTATAGTCGAACATCAGTTTCTCTAATGAGCGATCAGCAATAT
This sequence comes from Pseudomonas sp. AM8, assembly GCF_036346475.1. Taxonomy (NCBI): domain Bacteria; kingdom Pseudomonadati; phylum Pseudomonadota; class Gammaproteobacteria; order Pseudomonadales; family Pseudomonadaceae; genus Pseudomonas; species Pseudomonas sp. AM8. The sequence continues at coordinate 247,246 of NZ_JAOTNX010000011.1, read as the reverse complement.
TGGTTTTTCTTATACAGCCTGGACCACGAGAATAGCCAGCATCGCTTCTCTCTTTAAAAGGAACCTTCACCATGGCTGGCGAAACCGCCCTGGCAACCCTGCTGCGTAGCATGAGCCCGCAGCTCAATGACGGTGACTACGTGTTCTGCACCCTGCCTGACCATCGTATCCCGGCCGGTTGCGAGGCCATCGGCAGCTTTCGCGAGCAGGAAGGCCTGACCCTGATCCTGGAGCGCCGGCAGGCGGAACAGGCCGGGCTGGCGTTCGACTACATCGCCGCGTGGATCACCCTGAATGTGCATTCAGCGCTGCAAGCCGTGGGCCTGACGGCCGCCTTCGCCAGCGCACTCGGCAAAGCCGGGATCAGTTGCAACGTGATCGCCGGCTACTACCACGACCACCTGTTCGTCGGCCGTGCGGATGCCGAGCGAGCCATGGACGTATTGCGGCAACTGGCAGCGACTTCGGAGTAATGGTTATGTGGCAAAGCTATCTGAACGGATTATTGGTGGCCCTGGGGCTGATCATGGCCATCGGCACGCAAAACGCATTTGTATTGGCGCAAAGCCTGCGCCGTGAACATCACCTGCCGGTGGCGGCGTTGTGCGTGGTGTGCGACGCCTTGCTCGTGGCCGCCGGGGTATTCGGCCTGGCGACGGTGCTGGCACAAAACCCGCTGCTGCTGGCGATTGCCCGCTGGGGCGGCGCCGCGTTCCTGCTGTGGTACGGCACCCTGGCGCTGCGCCGGGCGTTTTCGACACAGGGCCTGGAGCAAGGGGGCGACCTCAAGGTCCGCTCATTGCGCGCCGTATTGCTCAGCGCCCTGGCGGTCACGTTGCTCAATCCTCATGTGTACCTGGACACGGTGCTGCTGATCGGCTCACTGGGCGCGCAACAAACCGAACCCGGCGCCTACGTGGCCGGGGCCGCGAGTGCATCGTTGCTGTGGTTCGCCACCCTGGCGCTCGGCGCGGCCTGGCTGGCGCCATGGCTGGCACGCCCGGCGACATGGCGCCTGTTGGACCTGTTGGTAGCGGCGATGATGTTCAGCGTGGCCTATCAATTGATCAGCGCCTGATGAATATTCCAAAACGCTCTGGAACCTCTATCCCACACAGTTGTTGCGTGGTTTTGCCGCACCCCCGGTGCTATGATCCGGACCCTGCGCCGCAAAGAGTACAAACTCCCCGGCGCTTGTTTGGCCGCCCGTGATCGGCCTTGCGCTCACCGCAACTGACCTGATTAGGAGAATCATCATGGCTTTCGAATTGCCGCCGCTGCCCTACGCACACGATGCCCTGCAGCCGCACATCTCCAAGGAAACCTTGGAATACCACCACGACAAGCACCACAACACCTATGTCGTGAACCTGAACAACCTGGTGCCAGGCACCGAGTTCGAAGGCAAGACCCTGGAAGAAATCGTCAAATCTTCTTCGGGCGGCATCTTCAACAACGCCGCTCAGGTCTGGAACCACACCTTCTACTGGAACTGCCTGGCACCAAACGCCGGCGGCCAACCCACCGGCGCGCTGGCTGAAGCCATCAACGCCGCGTTCGGTTCGTTCGACAAGTTCAAGGAAGAATTCACCAAGACGTCCGTCGGCACCTTCGGTTCCGGTTGGGGCTGGCTGGTGAAAAAGGCTGACGGTTCCCTGGCCCTGGCCAGCACCATCGGCGCCGGCAACCCGCTGACCAGCGGCGACACCCCGCTGCTGACCTGCGACGTGTGGGAACACGCCTACTACATCGACTACCGCAACGTACGTCCAAAGTATGTGGAAGCGTTCTGGAACCTGGTCAACTGGAAGTTCGTCGCTGAGCAGTTCGAAGGCAAGACCTTCACTGCCTAAGCAACCCTTGCAGTAGAAAGAGCCCGGCGATTGCCGGGCTTTTTTGTGGGTGCAGCATAGGCAAGCCAGAAATACTGGAACCCACCAATAGGATTCACCACACAAGGGGTAGGAGGAATAAACCTCTTAATCACGTGTGAGGAATTACGATGGATCCTATGTCGGCGGCAACGGGCGCAATCCCAATGATAACGGGACTTCTTGATAAGGGTATGGACCTGGCCAAAGGAGTAATGGACATGGCAAACAAGGAAATCGACATAGCCGGTGGCGGCGAAAAGATCGGCGGGGAAGAACAACAACCACAGGGTCCGGTTAATTACTAACACCGCCGGCTCGCAGAAGGCGGACCGGCTCCGCCTTCTCTCCAGTCAATATTTGTACCGCATGCTGATTCTTTATCCACGTCTGCCAGGCACCGATCTGCGTTGGTACCTCTCAATGCTGGTCAGCCAAAACGTCAATTGAGCTTATGCCCCAATGTCCCTTTGACTGCCAACCTCAGATTGCCAATACTCATGGCATATTGAAGGCCACCCGCATGAGACAAGGAATGCCCCTTTGAAGCTGGAACTCAAAAACAGCTTGTCGGTGAAGTTGCTACGGGTCGTGCTGCTGTCGGCGTTGATCGTGGGCGTGACGCTGAGCGTGGCGCAGATCGTTTTCGATGCCTACAAGACGCGCCAGGCCGTGGCCGGTGATGCCCAGCGCATCCTCGACATGTTTCGCGACCCCTCGACCCAGGCCGTCTATAGCCTGGACCGCGAGATGGGCATGCAGGTGATAGAGGGGCTGTTCCAGGACGAGGCGGTGCGCATGGCCTCCATCGGCCATCCCAACGAAACCATGCTGGCAGAAAAAAGCCGTGCCTTGCAGCACTCCCCCAGCCGCTGGCTCACCGACCTGATTCTTGGCCGGGAACGCACCTTCACCACTGCCTTGGTCGGCAAAGGCCCCTACAGCGAATATTACGGTGACCTGAGCATTACCCTCGACACCGCCACGTACGGCCAGGGCTTTATTGTCAGTTCGGTGATCATCTTCATTTCCGGCGTGTTACGCGCCTTGGCCATGGGCCTGGTGTTGTACCTGGTTTACCACTGGCTGCTGACCAAGCCGCTGTCGCGGATTATCGAACACCTGACATCGATCAACCCGGACCGCCCCAGCGAGCACAAGATCCCGCAACTCAAGGGCCACGAGCGCAACGAGTTGGGGTTGTGGATCAACACCGCCAACCAGTTGCTCGAATCCATCGAGCGCAACACCCACCTGCGCCATGAGGCGGAATCCAGCCTGCTGCGCATGGCCCAGTACGATTTCCTCACCGGCCTGCCCAACCGCCAGAAACTGCAGGAGCAACTGGACAAGATCCTCATCGACGCCGGTCGCCGCCAGCGCCGGGTTGCGGTGCTGTGCGTGGGACTGGATGACTTCAAAAGCGTCAACGAGCAGTTTACCTACCAGGCCGGCGACAAATTGCTGCTGGCCCTGGCCGACCGTCTGCGCGCCCACAGCGGTCGCCTCGGCGCCCTCGCCCGCCTGGGGGGCGACCAGTTCGCGCTGGTACAGGCCGATATCGACCAGCCCTACGAAGCGGCCGAACTGGCGCAAAGTATCCTCGACGACCTGGAGGCGGAGTTCGCCCTCGACCACGAGGAAATTCGCCTGCGCGCCACCATCGGCATCACCTTGTTTCCCGAAGATGGCGACAGCACCGAGAAGCTGCTGCAAAAAGCCGAACAGACCATGACCCTGGCCAAGAGCCGCTCTCGCAACCGCTATCAGTTCTATATCGCCAGCGTCGACAGCGAAATGCGCCGCCGCCGCGAGCTGGAAAAAGACCTGCGCGATGCCCTCAGCCGCGACCAGTTCCACCTGGTCTACCAGCCGCAGATCAGCTATCGCGACCAGCGTGTGGTAGGCGTGGAAGCCCTGATCCGTTGGCAGCACCCGGAACACGGCCTGGTGCCGCCGGACCTGTTCATCCCGCTGGCAGAACAGAACGGCACCATTATTCCGATTGGCGAATGGGTACTGGACCAGGCCTGTCGACAATTGCGCGAATGGCATGACCTGGGCTTCACCGAACTGCGCATGGCGGTCAACCTGTCCACCGTGCAGTTGCACCACACCGAGCTGCCACGGGTGGTCAACAACCTGATGCAGATCTACCGCCTGCCGCCGCGCAGCCTGGAGCTGGAAGTCACCGAAACCGGCCTGATGGAAGACATCAGCACCGCCGCCCAACACCTGTTGAGCCTGCGCCGCTCCGGGGCATTGATCGCGATTGATGACTTCGGCACCGGCTATTCTTCCTTGAGCTATTTGAAAAGCCTGCCCCTGGACAAGATCAAGATCGACAAAAGCTTCGTCCAGGACCTGCTGGACGACGATGACGACGCCACCATCGTTCGCGCCATTATCCAACTGGGCAAAAGCCTGGGCATGCAGGTCATCGCGGAAGGCGTGGAAACCGCGGAGCAGGAGGCCTACATCATCTCCGAGGGTTGCCATGAAGGTCAGGGTTACTACTACAGTAAACCCCTGCCGGCCCGGGAGTTGGCGGCTTTTTTGAAGCAGGCGGAGCGCAATGGCGCGGCCATTCTCTGAGCGGGCAAAACGATACTGAATATTTCCCGCGTATAACCCTTTACACAAAATGCAAATCTTTCGCATTATGTCGCAGTTTTGCGCGACCCCCGCGCGCCCATCAACAACCGAAGCAGGATGTTCGCCATGATTCGTATGCCCCTGGCCACCGCCAGTCTGCTGGCCATTGCCATTTCTCTCGCCGGTTGCGGCGAAGGTAAAGACAAGCCCGCAGCAAACCAGGCGCCGACCCCGGCTGCCAGCACCACCGCTCCAGCGGCTGCCACCCCTGCCGGCCAGGTCGATGAAGCGGCCGCCAAGGCCGTGGTTGCGCATTACGCCGACATGGTCTTCGCGGTGTACAGCGATGCCGAGTCCACGGCAAAAACCCTGCAAACCGCAATCGACGCCTTCCTCGCCAAACCGAACGACGAAACCCTGAAAGCCGCCCGCGCCGCCTGGGTTGCCGCGCGCGTTCCGTACCTGCAGAGCGAAGTGTTCCGCTTCGGCAACACCATCATCGATGACTGGGAAGGTCAGGTTAACGCCTGGCCCCTGGACGAAGGCCTGATCGACTACGTCGACAAATCCTACGAACACGCCCTGGGCAACCCGGGCGCTACCGCCAACATCATCGCCAACACCGAAGTCCAGGTCGGCGAAGACAAGGTCGACGTGAAGGACATCACCCCGGAAAAACTCGCCAGCCTCAATGAGCTGGGCGGTTCCGAAGCCAACGTCGCCACCGGCTACCACGCCATCGAATTCCTGCTCTGGGGCCAGGACCTGAACGGCACCGGCCCGGGCGCGGGCAACCGCCCTGCGTCGGACTACCTGACCGGCGACGGCGCAACCGGCGGCCACAACGAGCGCCGCCGCGCCTACCTGACCGCCGTGACCCAACTGCTGGTCAGCGACCTGCAGGAAATGGTCGGCAACTGGAAACCCAACGTCGAAGACAACTACCGCGCCACCCTGGAGGCAGAACCTGCCACCGACGGCCTGCGCAAAATGTTGTTCGGCATGGGCAGCCTGTCCTTGGGCGAGCTGGCCGGTGAGCGCATGAAGGTTTCCCTGGAAGCCAACTCGCCGGAAGACGAACAGGACTGCTTCAGCGACAACACCCACTACTCGCACTTCTACGACGCCAAGGGCATCCGCAACGTCTACCTGGGCGAGTACACCCGCGTCGACGGCACCAAACTGACCGGCGCCAGCCTGTCGTCCCTGGTGGCCAAGGCCGACCCGGCTGCCGATACCGCGCTGAAAGCGGACCTGGCGGCGACCGAAGCGAAGATCCAGGTCATGGTTGATCACGCCAACAAGGGTGAGCACTACGACCAGTTGATCGCGGCCGGTAACGACGCAGGTAACCAGATCGTGCGTGACGCCATCGCCGCCCTGGTCAAGCAGACCGGCTCGATCGAAGCCGCTGCCGGCAAGCTGGGCATCAGCGACCTGAACCCGGATAACGCTGATCACGAATTCTGATCAGCGCGGTGTTGAATGAGGCGGCCTTCGGGTCGCCTTTTTTGTGCACTGTCTTTACCACCGCAAACCCATGTGGGAGGGGGCTTGCTCCCGATAGCGGTGGCTCAGTAGATACTTCCTTCACTGACACACCGACATCGGGAGCAAGCCCCCTCCCACATTTGATCCATGTTGTGCCCAAATCCGCCGGTTTACATGCCCTGCACCCCAGGTAGAATGGCGCCTCTGCCCTATTTCGAGCTCACTTCATGGCGTTGCCGACCCTACGCATCATCGGTTTCATCATCGGCATCTTCCTGATCACCCTTGCGATCGCCATGGTCGTGCCCATGGCGACCCTGGTGATTTTCGAACGGACCAGCGACCTGCCCTCGTTCCTCTGGGCCAGCCTGATCACTTTTGTCGCCGGGCTTGCCCTGGTGATTCCCGGGCGTCCCGAACACGTGCACCTGCGTCCGCGAGACATGTACCTGCTCACGGTCAGCAGTTGGGTGGTGGTATGCGTATTCGCCGCGCTGCCGTTCCTGCTGACCCAGCACATCAGCTACACCGACTCGTTTTTCGAAAGCATGTCCGGCATCACCGCCACCGGCTCCACGGTGCTGAGCGGCCTGGACACCCTGTCACCCGGCATTCTGATGTGGCGCTCGCTGCTGCACTGGCTCGGCGGCATCGGCTTTATCGGCATGGCGGTGGCGATCCTGCCGCTGCTGCGCATCGGTGGCATGCGCCTGTTCCAGACCGAATCCTCGGACCGCTCGGAGAAGGTCATGCCCCGCTCGCACATGGTGGCGCGGCTGATCGTGGCGGCCTACGTCGGCATCACCATCCTCGGTAGCCTGGCGTTCTGGTGGGCCGGCATGGGCCTGTTCGATGCGATCAACCATGCGATGTCGGCGATTTCCACCGGTGGGTTCTCCACCTCGGACGAGTCCCTGGCGCACTGGAAACAACCGGCGGTGCACTGGGTGGCGGTGGTGGTGATGATCCTCGGCAGCTTGCCGTTTACCCTGTACGTGGCCACCTTGCGGGGTAATCGCAAGGCATTGATCAAGGATCAGCAAGTACAGGGCTTGCTCGGTTTGTTGCTGGTGACCTGGCTGGTGCTCGGCACCTGGTACTGGTGGACCACCAACCTGCATTGGCTGGACGCCCTGCGCCATGTGGCGTTGAACGTCACGTCGGTAGTGACCACCACCGGTTTTGCACTGGGGGACTACAGCCTGTGGGGCAACTTCTCACTGATGCTGTTTTTCTACCTGGGCTTCATCGGTGGCTGTTCCGGCTCCACGGCGGGCGGGATCAAGATTTTCCGCTTCCAGGTCGCCTATATCCTGCTCAAGGCCAACTTGAACCAGCTGATTCACCCGCGCGCGGTAATCAAGCAGAAGTACAACGGCCACCGCCTCGACGAAGAGATCGTGCGTTCGATCCTGACCTTTTCGTTTTTCTTCGCCATCACCATCTGCGCCATCGCCCTGGCCTTGTCGCTGCTGGGCCTGGACTGGATGACCGCACTCACCGGCGCCGCCAGCACCGTGTCCGGTGTCGGCCCGGGCCTGGGGGAAACCATTGGCCCGGCCGGCAACTTCGCCAGCCTGCCGGATGCGGCCAAGTGGATCCTGTCCCTGGGCATGCTGCTGGGCCGGCTGGAAATCATCACAGTCTTTGTTCTGTGCATTCCGGCGTTCTGGCGTCACTGACCGTCGACGCGTCCTGCAGCCGCGCCCGGTATTCGCCGGGCGTGGCATCAAACCAGCGGCGAAACGCGCGAAAGAAGTTGCTCGGGTCGGCAAAGCCCAGCAGGTAGGCAATCTCCAACAGGGTCATGCGCGGCTGCGCCAGGTATTGCTCGGCCAGTTCGCGGCGGGTGTCGTCGAGCAGGGTCTGGAAACTCGTGCCTTCTTCCTGCAGGCGCCGCTGCAAGGTGCGCTGGGACAGGTGCAGGGTCTTGGCCACCACTTCGCGCTTGGGTTCGCCCTGGGGCAGCAGCCGGCACAGCACCTGCCGCGCCTTGTGGGTCACGCGGCTTTCGGAGAACCGCGCCAGGTACTCACCGGCAAATCGATCGTGCAACAGCGCCATGGCCTCGTTGGCCGTGGGCAGCGGCGCGTCCATGTCGGCGCGCTCAAAGATCAGCGCGTCATACGGCGCATCGAACTCCAGCGGGGCATGGAACGCTTGTTTATAGGGGGCCAGGTCCCCCGGTTGATCGCCCTGCAACAGCACTTTGCGGGGTTGCAGGGTCCGCCCGGTGAGCCAGCCGCACAGCGCCAACGCACAGGCCAGGGAGGCTTCGGCGCTTTGTCGGGTCGGCGGAAGATGATCGCCATGCACCGTCAGAATCAGCGCATAGCCTTCAGGTAATAGTCGAAAACTCAAGTCGGCGCTTTCGGCGATGATCCGCTGGTAACGCACCAAGCGCATGAAGCCTTCGGCCAGGGTGTTGCTGGACATCAAGGCGTAACCGGCCACATGAAACGACGCCGGGCGCACCACCTTGCCCATGTTCAGGCCAATCGCCGGGTTGCCCGACAACTCGACCGCGCGCTGCCACAGGCGGGTCATGGAGTCCTGCGGGAACCGCGCATCGGGGTCACTCAGGGCGGCGTAGTCCAGGCCCAGTTGCTTGAACAAGGCGCGGCAATCCAGGCCGTCCATTTCCAGTGCCTTGACTATCCCCATCGCCCAGCTTGCAGACGTTGTTCGTTCGCTCATGGCGTCTTCTTGAATAAAGCAGGCTCAAAACGGCAGCCAGGAAAGCCAAGGATACTAAAGTGGCATCTATTGTCACTGGCTGTTACCACTGATCACTCTAGACTCAAATAAGCTCCCCGCCGAACATCTGTTCGGCGGCACAACAATCAAAGGGCCGGCCGTAGTGGAAAACCTCAAGCGATTCAACAGCTTTGCCGAGTTTTACCCTTATTACCTGACCGAGCACGGCAACAGCACCTGCCGGCGCCTGCACTTTATCGGCACTACCCTGGTGATCGGCATCCTGGCCTATGCCATCGGCCGAGGCTCACTGGGGCTGTTATTGGCCGTGCCGATTGCCGGCTACAGTTTTGCCTGGATCGGGCATTTCTTCTTCGAAAAGAACCGTCCGGCGACTTTCCAGCACCCGTTCTACAGCTTGCTCGGGGATTTTGTGATGTACCGTGACATGATCCTCGGCAAGGTGCCGTTCTGAACGGTGTGACCTCTTGTCACTTGCGTAAAAACGATAAAAGGTTCGTACACCCGGCGATATAAAAGTCTTTTTGTCATTTACAGTGCTGTATCCTGCCAAGGCTTTTTGAGAGCGCGGAATCACCTGCGATTGAAAAAACAGACTTTGCGAGGAGCGACGACGATGCACGAGATACCTAATCTCCCCTTCCCAAGCCTGCACGAAACTGAGCAGCCAACACCGCAGCAGGCCAGCGCGAAGCAGCCTGAGGCCAAACAAGCAAAACCAGTCGACAGCAAGAGCCAGGACTGACGCCGTACCAGACCGTGTGGAAAGCGGACCTTTGAACGCTTTCCACACTGCCTGAATCACCCCGAGGTACCCGCCATGACAGACACCCTCCCGGACACCGCCGTACTCGACACCGCCCTGCAGATGGTCGACGTGTGGAACCGCCTCAGCGCGGACAAACAAGCCTTGCTGCTCAAGCGCTTCGGCACCCAGGAAAACGCCCTGGCCGCCCTGGTCACCACCCAGTTACTCGCCCCCCTTCAAGCCTGACGTCTTTTTGATCTGACGTTTTTGCGTTTTACCGCCCTGCGCACGCCCAAGCCCCGGTATCATTAGCAGCCTATCTTTACCTGCTGCGACAGTGGACCTCTCCCATGCCAGATACCCAGCGCCCCATGGCGGTCACGCTGCAAGTTGTTTCCATCGTGTTGTTCACCTTTATCGGCTACCTGAATATCGGCATTCCCCTGGCCGTGTTGCCGGGCTATGTCCACAGTGAACTGGGCTACGGCGCGGTGATCGCCGGCCTGGTGATCAGCGTGCAATACCTGGCCACGCTGTTGAGCCGCCCGTATGCAGGCAAAATCATCGACAACCTGGGCAGCAAGCGGGCGGTGCTGATCGGCCTGGTGGGCTGCGGCGCGAGCGGCGTGTTCATGTTGCTTGCGGCGTGGTTTTCGAGCGTGCCGGCCGTCAGCCTGGCCAGCCTGCTCATCGGTCGATTGGTACTGGGCAGCGCAGAAAGCCTGGTGGGCTCAGGCGCCATCGGCTGGGGCATTGGCCGGGTGGGCGCGGCCAATACCGCCAAGGTCATTTCGTGGAACGGTATCGCCAGTTACGGCGCGCTGGCGGTCGGTGCACCGTTGGGCGTGCTGCTGGTGAGGAATTTCGGGCTGTGGAGCATGGGCGTCAGCATTATCCTGCTGGCGGTCGTCGGCCTGTTGCTGGCCTGGAACAAAGTGGCTGCGCCCATCGTCGCCGGCGTGCGCCTGCCGTTCATGAATGTACTGGGCCGGGTGTTGCCCCACGGTTGCGCGTTGGCCCTGGGCTCGATCGGCTTTGGCACCATCGCCACCTTTATCACCCTGTATTACACCACTCAGCATTGGGATAATGCGGTGTGGGCATTGAGCCTGTTCGGCGCCAGCTTTATCGGTGCACGCCTGCTGTTCGGCAACTTGATCAACCGTATCGGCGGCTTTCGCGTGGCGATCGCCTGCCTGTCGGTGGAGATCCTCGGCCTGCTGCTGTTGTGGTTGGCGCCGGATGCCAACCTGGCCCTGGCCGGCGCAGCGTTGAGCGGTTTCGGCTTTTCCCTGGTGTTTCCGGCGCTGGGAGTGGAGGCGGTCAACCTGGTGCCCGCGTCCAGCCGTGGTTCGGCGGTGGGCGCCTATTCGCTGTTTATCGACCTGTCGCTGGGCATTACCGGGCCGCTGGCCGGGGCCGTGGCGGCAGGTTTCGGCTTTGCGTCGATCTTCCTGTTCGCCGCCCTCGCCGCCCTCGGTGGGCTGCTGCTGAGTGTCTACCTGTACCGGCAAGCGCCCAAGGCCCGCGAAGCGCGCGATGCCTAGAAGTCGACCTTGCCGCGCCCGGCCTTGATGCTGCCGCGCTTGGTCTTGGATTCCAGGCGCCGCTTTTTCGAGCCCAGGGTGGGCTTGGTCGGGCGGCGCTTCTTCTCGACCTTGGTGGCAGTGAGGATCAGCTCCACCAGGCGTTCCAGCGCGTCGGCGCGGTTCTGTTCCTGGGTCCGGTACTGCTGGGCCTTGAGTACCAGCACGCCTTCGCTGGTGATACGGCTGTCACGCAGTGCCAGCAGTCGCTCCTTGTAGAACGCCGGCAGCGACGACGCCGGAATATCGAACCGCAGGTGCACCGCGCTCGACACCTTGTTGACGTTCTGCCCTCCGGCGCCCTGGGCGCGGATGGCGGTCAACTCGATTTCGGCATCGGGCAGGTGCACGTTGTTGGAAATAACCAGCATCACTCAATAAACCCTAGGCAACAGACACGCCCAATCAGGACAACAACCTCGACAACAAGGACGCATGACAATGAAAAGACTATTGATCACTTTGCTCGGCACCTTATCACTCATTCAAACGTCACTGTCCTTTGCAGATAACGCCAATGGCAAAAACCTCTATTCACAGCGCTGCGCCATGTGCCACGGGCCAGACCTCAAGGCAACGGGACCGTTGGCCAGGAAAAGCAACCCGCCTACACCTGACCTGACAACCCCAGCCTTCAAAAAACGGCTGGCGGCTTACCCGGGCGTTATTGTGTCGTCGGTCATACTTCGCCCGAATGGAGACCTGATCCCAAAAACGCTGCGCGAGAATGGAGTAAAGGTCCCGCCGCATGCCTGGAACGTTAAGGACTTTCGCGACTTGAATGAATACATGAGCGGTGTGATTTCAAAAAGTTGACGGCTTCAAAATGCAAAAACCCCGCGCCCTATACAGGATGCGGGGTTTTCCAGGTAGGCACCTGTTTACTTCAACGCCGCACTCGCGGTGTTCAACGCCGCTTCAGCACTGCGCTTGTTCTTGATCCAATAACACACCGCCATAAACGCCACCCACACCGGGATCGCGTACACCGACACCTGGATCCCCGGAATCATCAGCATGATCACCAGGATAAACACCACGAACGCCAGGCACACATAGTTGCCGTACGGGTACCACAGCGCCTTGAACAACGGCGCCTGGCCGGTGCGGTTCATGTGCTGGCGGAACTTGAAGTGGGAGAAGCTGATCATTGCCCAGTTGATCACCAGCGTGGCCACCACCAGTGACATCAGCAGTTCCAGCGCATGTTGCGGAATGAAGTAGTTCATCAACACCGCCACCAGCGTGACCGCCGCCGAAGCGAGGATCGAACGCACTGGCACGCCGCGCTTGTCGATCTTGGCCAGCGCCCTGGGCGCATCCCCCTGCTCGGCCATGCCCAGCAGCATGCGGCTGTTGCAGTAGGTGCCGCTGTTGTACACCGACAACGCCGCCGTCAACACCACGAAGTTGAGGATATGCGCGGCGGTGTTGCTGCCCAGCATCGAGAACACCTGCACGAACGGGCTGCCACTGTAGGCATCGCCGGAGGCGTTGAGGGTGGCCAGCAGGCTGTCCCATGGTGTCAGCGACAGCAACACCACCAGGGCGCCGATGTAGAAGATCAGGATGCGGTAGATCACCTGGTTGATCGCCTTGGGGATCACAGTGCGTGGCTGGTCGGCTTCGGCGGCGGTAAAGCCGAGCATTTCCAGGCCGCCGAAGGAGAACATGATGATCGCCATGGCCATCACCAAGCCGCTGACGCCATGGGGGAAGAAGCCGCCGTGTTCCCACAGGTTGCTCACCGAGGCTTGCGGGCCGCCGCTGCCACTGACCAGCAGGTAGCTGCCCAGGGCGATCATGCCGACAATGGCGACCACCTTGATGATGGCGAACCAGAACTCCGCTTCACCAAAGACTTTGACGTTGGCCAGGTTGATCAGGTTGATCAGCACGAAGAACGCCGCCGCCGAGACCCAGGTCGGGATCTCCGGCCACCAGTAGTGCACGTATTTGCCGACGGCTGTCAGCTCGGACATGCCCACCAGGATGTACAGGATCCAGCAGTTCCAGCCCGACAGGAAGCCGGCGAAACCGCCCCAGTACTTGTGGGCAAAGTGGCTGAAGGAACCGGCGACCGGCTCTTCGACGATCATTTCGCCGAGCTGGCGCATGATCATGAAGGCAATGAAGCCGCAGATGGCATAACCCAGGATCATCGACGGGCCGGCGGATTTGAGCACGCCGGCCGAGCCCAGGAACAGGCCGGTGCCGATGGCGCCACCAAGGGCGATCAACTGGATATGCCGATTTTTCAGGCCGCGTTTCAGCTCGCCTGAAGAGCAATGGGGTTCACTCATGAAAAGGGTCTCACGCAAGGTTTGATGATGTTGAATGCAGGTTGCTGCCTTGAATTACCGACTCAAGCAGCGCCGCTCAAACCCCAGCGCAGGCACCAGGAATACAGCGTCTTTCTAACGGTCATGCGTCACCTGTTTGTTTTTATCTGTGACGAAATCGAACCCGCCGGGCTCGTGGCCAGGCGGAGTGATCAGGGCGGGTAAACCCTGAGGTCTTGGCCTTTTGCGTGGTTACGCAAGGGGGTCACAGTAAAACGCGGCGCATTGTACACCGCTCGACAGCTTCAAGCCGCACCCGCAGAGCACGTGCGACGATCTGTCAGGTATTCCTTACAGCGGTAAATAGGCCAATCATGCCGCGAGGTACACGTAAATTAATCGTTACAGCATGGAAAATCTGCGTTACAGCTGTAAGTTTTTGAAAAAATGGCGGTAAGAAAATTCATCACCATTAGCGACGCCAGCTCACTGTATTTCCTGAAGAAAAAAAGCCGGCGAAAAAAACAGAAGAAAAAATCCAAATGAGACCGTGTCAATAAATTTTTTGCATTACCAAACACTCTCACCTAGGTTCTTTCACTTGCCCAGCGAAGCCCGCTGGCAAGCCGTTCTCAAACAACGTCCTCTAGGAGATACACCATGCAAGCACTGGAAAACGACCTGGAAACCGAACTGCAACTCGACGATTGGTTTGAAGCGCCGACCCACGAGGCCGCCGTTGAAATGATGCAAGCCGATGCCGTGGTGCCATTTGGCACGGCGATGTGGCCGTTCTGACACCCGGCACGTATTCGGCAGGTGCTGTGCACGGCACCTGCCTCCTTACCCAAGGCACACAAGGACATACGTCATGGACAAGGCCCGCGCCGTTGAACACTTTCTCTACTACCTTGCACACCATCCGGCCCTCGGCGGCCTGAACTGCCCCACCGTGCTGCTGGGCCACACCGAGCGCTACGACGCCATCGCCCAGGCGATCGCCCAGAGCAGCGCCGCCCGTTTCAACTTCCAGGTGCAGCGCCTGGACCTGGCCGACAGCGACAGCCTGGCCCAGGCCATCGAAGCCTGCGACCTGTACCTGTTCCTCTACGATTCCTCCACCCTGCCCAACCCGCGCGCCGAAGGCCCGGACTTCATCCGTGCCCTGCAAGGCGTGATGGCCGAACACTGGAAGAAATCCCTGCTGTTCAAGGATTACGGCGACTACTTCTACGACACTTTCAGCGTCGAGCCGCAGCGCATCGCCGACCTCAACGCCACGCTGATCCGGCGCATGTCCCAAGCCGCTGTGCTGAGCTTTACCGACAAACACGGCTCACGCCTGCAGGCGCCCATGAGCAGCATCAAGAAGTGGACCAATATCAACGGCATCGGCAACCACGACCTGGCCCCCGGCGAAATCGCCACCCACAGCGAGGCCATCAATGGTCAGGTGCGGTTTGTCGGCACCTTTCTCAGCACCATCCCCTTCGCACGCAAGTACGGCGTGCTGCAGTCACCACTGGAACTGTGGATCGAAAACTCGACCATCTGCAGCGTGGCCAGTGACGTGCCGGGGCTGGCCGACGACTTCAATAAATACCTGAATGCCAACCCGTCCAATCGCCGGGTGGAGGAACTGGGGATTGGCACCAATGAAGGGGTGAAGGACCTGTATGCGCGCAATGCCGGGTTCGAGGAGCGCCACTGCGGCTTGCACCTGGGCTTGGGTGGCGGGCAGAAAGGCAGCCATCACCTGGACCTGATCTTTGCCAGTGGGGTGTTGGCGTTGGATGACAAACCCGTCTTTGACGGCACCTTTGCGTTCTGATCACCGACCTTGAAAATGATGGAGATCCAACTGTGGGAGGGGGCTTGCTCCCGATAGCGGTGCGTCAGTCGCCGGATTGGCAAGCTGATACACCGCTATCGGGAGCAAGCCCCCTCCCACATGTTTTACCTCTATTCCAAGGCACACAAACGCCAACCCTAGGGTTGGCGTTTGTGTGCCGCGGTTACATCACTGCGGTTTCTTGCGACCAAAGCCTGGACGTTGACCTGAACCGGCCGGTGCGCCACGGCGCTTGCCCGATGGCTCGTCCGCGACCAGTTTCAGGCCTGGGCGCTTTTTCGGCGCTGGCTTGGCCGGGCGCTTGGTGTTGGCACTGTCGGCTGGGTGATCGGATGCTGGAGCACCGCGACCGGCGTCACCACGGTTGCTGCGACCACCGCTTGGCGCGTCACCACGACCGGCTGGGCGTGGGGTGCGTGGCGCACGTTCGCCTTCCTGGCGCGATGGCGCGGTGGGGCGACGCTCGCCTTCGATGTGCGGTTGACGTGAGATACGCCCCCCGGTAGCCGGTGCATCCAGCGCCGGGCGCAGGGTGCGGGCAACACGTTCGGTGCGGGCCACGGGGCGCGACGATTTACGCTGCATACGATCGAGCTTGTCTTTGCTCTTGGCGTTCATCTGCGGCATGGCGACCGGCGTCAGGCCGACTTCGGCGCTGAGGATGTCGACTTCGTACTGGCTCATTTCGCGCCAGCGGCCCATCGGCAGGTCGGAGTTGAGGAACACCGGGCCAAAACGCACGCGCTTCAGGCGGCTGACCACCAGGCCCTGGGATTCCCACAGGCGACGCACTTCACGGTTACGCCCTTCCATCACCACGCAGTGGTACCAGTGGTTGAAACCTTCACCGCCCGGCGCTTGCTTGATGTCGGTGAACTTGGCCGGGCCGTCTTCCAGCACCACGCCGGCCTTGAGGCGTTCGATCATCTCATCATCGACTTCACCACGCACACGCACGGCGTATTCGCGGTCCATCTCGTAGGACGGGTGCATCAGGCGGTTGGCCAGTTCACCGTCGGTGGTGAACATCAGCAAGCCGGTGGTGTTGATGTCGAGACGACCGATGTTGATCCAACGGCCTTCTTTGGGCTTGGGCATCTTGTCGAACACGGTCGGACGGCCTTCCGGGTCGTCACGGGTGCAGATCTCGCCATCGGGCTTGTTGTACATGATCACGCGGCGCACCGATTCGGCGGCCTCTTCACGCTTGATGACCTTGCCATCAATGGTGATTGCATCGTGCAGGTCGACGCGCTGGCCAAGGGTGGCCTCGACGCCGTTGACCTTGATGCGCTTCTGGGTGATCCAGGCTTCGACGTCGCGGCGCGAGCCCACGCCGATACGCGCCAGCACCTTTTGCAGCTTTTCGCCTGCTGGGCCGATTTCCTGGCTGTCGTTCTGGTCTTTATCGTTCATCTTAAGCACCTCCCGGTGGGTCGATTCAGGCGTGGCCTGAAGAGTGTTGAAAGCGGGGCTTTGGCCGAATAGGTCGGCAAAGGGTCGCGAATCATACGCCCATGGCGCGCATTGCGCATCAGAGACTAGTCGATAAGCGCCAGGCCATTGGTTTTTCCGCCGACCGGTGATGCCCCAGGCCCCACATTCGATTGCATCAGTCTTCGAACTGGCGGCGTTCATTCTCAATCGCCTCGGCCAGGGCCCGGGCTTCGTCTTCTTCGTCGCTCAGGGGCGGTTGTTCGAGGGCGGCGACGGCGGCCAGGAGTTTTTCGCGGGCTTCGGCCACGCCGAGGATATCGTCCTCAGGTTCAGGTTCGACCTCCACGCTCACCTGGGCTTCCGGCTCGGCCACACCATCGCGCAGCAAGTCATCAAAGTCGGTCTTGATGCCCTGCTCCATGTCGTCCAGTTCCAGCAACAACGTGTGGAAACTGGTTTCGTCCTTGGGCTCTTCCGGCTCGGCGGTGGCGTCGGCCAGTTCCTGCAGGCTCGACGGGACCGGGGCGTCGTCGAAGTCGAGCACCGGCTCGGCTTCCATCTCACGCAATTCGGCCAGGGGCGGCAGGTCGTCGAGGTTTTTCAGGTTGAAATGGTCGAGGAACACCTTGGTGGTGGCGAACATCGCCGGTTTGCCGGGCACGTCGCGGTAGCCGACGATGCGGATCCACTCACGCTCCAGCAGCGTCTTGACGATATGGCTGTTGACCGCCACGCCCCGCACGTCCTCGATTTCGCCACGGGTGATGGGCTGGCGATAGGCGATCAGCGCCATGGTCTCCAGCATCGCCCGTGAATAGCGCTGCGGGCGCTCTTCCCAGAGGCGGCCGACCCACGGGGAAAACTTCTCACGGATCTGCAGGCGATAACCCGACGCCACCTCACGCAGTTCAAAGGCGCGGCCGTCGCAGGATTTGCGCAGGATTTCCAGCGCCTTCTTGAACACCGGCGGTTCAGGGCGCTCGGCTTCCTCAAACAGTTCGAACAGACGCTCCAGGGATTGCGGTTTACCCGAGGCCAGGAGAAAGGCCTCCAGCAACGGGGCCAATTCGCGGGGTTCAGTCAGATTCATCGTTTCAGCTCTTTATTCGGCTCGCGCCCGCACGTGGATAGCCGCAAAAGGCTCATTCTGGACCAGCTCGACCAAGGACTCCTTGACCAGCTCGAGGACCGCCATAAAGGTCACCACCACCCCCAGGCGCCCTTCTTCCGCCGTGAACAGCTCCACAAACGGCACAAACCCGCCGCCCTTGAGGCGTTCGAGCACATCGCTCATACGCTCGCGGGTGGACAGGGCCTCGCGACTGACCTGGTGGTGTTCAAACATATCGCCACGGCGCAGCACCTCGGCCATGGACATCAGCAACTCTTCCAGGCTCACGTCCGGCAGCAGCTTGCGCGCGCGGGCTTCGGGGGCGTCGAGCTTGGGTACCACCACGTCGCGGCCGACGCGGCTCAGGCCGTCGATACCTTCGGCGGCGGCCTTGAAGCGCTCGTATTCCTGCAGCCGGCGGATCAGTTCGGCGCGCGGGTCGTCCTCTTCGGCCTCGACCGTCTCCGCGCGCGGCAACAGCATGCGCGACTTGATCTCGGCGAGCATGGCGGCCATCACCAGGTACTCGGCAGCCAGTTCCAGGCGTACCGACTGCATCAACTCGACATAGCCCATGTACTGGCGGGTGATTTCCGCCACCGGGATGTCGAGGATGTTGATGTTCTGCTTGCGGATCAGGTACAGCAGCAAGTCCAGCGGGCCCTCGAAAGCCTCAAGGAAGACCTCCAGGGCGTCCGGCGGAATGTACAGGTCCAGCGGCATTTCCAGCACCGCCTGGCCGTACACCATGGCAAACGGCAGCTCCTGCTGGGCGCCCGCCTGGCTGTCGACGGTTTCCACGGCTGACATTCAGGCCTCGGCCATAAAGGGCGCAGGATCGCCGCAACCGACACGGATCACTTCAGGTTCGCCGTCGGCCAGGTTGATCACGGTGGAGGCCTTGTTGCCGCCGAAACCGCCGTCGATGATCAGGTCCACCTGTTTTTCCAGCAATTGGCGCATCTCGTACGGGTCTTCCAGGGGCTCGGTGTCGCCGGGCATGATCAGCGACACACTCATCAGCGGCTCACCCAGCTCGGCCAGCAACGCCAGGGCGATGGGATGCTCCGGCACCCGCAGGCCGATGGTGCGTTTTTTCGGGTGCAGCAGCAGGCGCGGCACTTCGCGGGTGGCGTTGAGGATAAAAGTGTAGGGCCCTGGCGTGTGGGCCTTGAGCAGGCGGAAGGTGCCGGTGTCGACCTTGGCGAACAGGCCCAGCTGGGACAAGTCGCTACAGATCAGCGCAAAGTTGTGCTTGTCATCCAGCTGGCGCAGGCGTCTGACACGCTCGACTGCGCCCTTGTCACCGATCTGGCAACCGATGGCGTATGACGAATCGGTTGGGTAGATCACCACACCGCCGGCGCGAATGATCTCTACGGCCTGCTTGATCAGGCGCGCCTGGGGGTTTTCCGGATGAATCTGGAAGAATTGACTCACGGGTTCTACCTGTTCAGACGGTGGCAATAATGGGGTCATGCTTGAATCTCCCCCACAACAGCGGCAAATCTTCCGGGACCGCGCGGTACTCGCCGATCTCGGACCAGCCGCCAGGGCCATGAAAGTCACTGCCGGCGCTGACCAGCAGACCAAATTCGCGAGCAAGGATCGCCAGGCTGCCCACCTGTTCGGCGGGTTGAAAGCCGTTGACCACTTCGATCGCGTGACCGCCCGCTCCAATATAGTCGCCAATCAGCTTGCGACGTTTGCTGCGGGTGAAATCGTAATGCCAGGGATGCGCCAGGCTGACCCAGGCTCCGGAGGCCCGCAGAGTCTCGACGGTGTCTTCGAGGGTCGGCCAATGTTGCTTCACATCGCCCAACTTGCCGGCGCCCAGCCACTTGCGAAAGGCTTCGGCGCGGTCTTTGACAAAACCCTCACGCACCATCCAGTCGGCAAAGTGCGGACGGGCCGGCGCGTTGCCGCTGTCACCCAGTTCCTGCTGGAGGGCGCGGGCGCCGTCGAGGGCGTTGGGCATGCCTTTGAGGCTGAGTTTTCGGCTTATTTCTTCGGACCGCAGCCAGCGGCCATCGTGCAATTGCGCGATAGCCTCCACCAGCGGCGGCGCTTTTTGATCGAAGCCGTAGCCGAGCACATGAATGGTGGCGCCGCCCCAGGTGCAGGACAATTCCACCCCGTTGACCAGTTGCATGCCCAGGGCATGGGCCGTTGTACGCGCTTCGTCGAGGCCTTCGAGGGTGTCGTGGTCGGTCAACGAGAGGACTCGCACGCCTTTTTCAAACGCACGCGCAACCAGTACCGCGGGCGCCAGGGCGCCGTCGGAGGCCGTGCTGTGGCAGTGCAAATCAACATTCACGGGGGTGTGTAACCTCAAGTCAGCTGGCGCTATCGCAACCAAGGATGTTTGTTATTATGCCGCCACATCCAGCTTCTGGCTCTTACTGTGAAACAATTCATCGACTTCATCCCGCTGTTGCTGTTTTTCATCGTTTACAAACTCGACCCCAGGGTCATCGACCTGGCCGGCCATGAGCTGACTGTCGGCGGCATCTACAGCGCCACCGCCGTGCTCATCATCAGCTCTGTGGTGGTCTACGGCGCCATCTTCATTTCCCAGCGCAAACTGGAAAAAAGCCAGTGGCTGACCCTGGTCGCCTGCCTGGTCTTCGGCAGCCTGACCCTGGCCTTCCACAGCGAAACCTTCCTTAAATGGAAAGCGCCGGTGGTGAACTGGCTGTTCGCCCTGGCATTCATCGGCAGCCACTTCATCGGTGATCGCCTGCTGATCAAGCGGATCATGGGCCACGCACTGACCCTGCCGGAACCGGTGTGGACACGCTTGAACGTGGCCTGGATCGTGTTTTTCATCTTCTGCGGTGCCGCCAACCTGTTCGTGGCGTTTACCTTCCAGGACTACTGGGTCGACTTCAAAGTGTTCGGCAGCCTGGGCATGACCGTGCTGTTCCTGGTCGCCCAGGGCATCTACCTGTCGCGCCACCTGCATGACACCGAGCCTACTACGCCGAAAACCGAGGACTGACATGCTCTACGCCATCATTGCCACCGACGTTGCCAACTCGCTGGAAAAACGCCTGTCCGTGCGCCCGGCCCACGTCGAGCGCCTGAAAGTCCTTCAAGCCGAAGGCCGCATCGTGCTGGCCGGCCCGCACCCGGCCGTGGACAGCAACGACCCGGGCGACGCCGGTTTTACCGGTAGCCTGATCGTCGCCGAGTTCGCCTCGCTGGCCGATGCCCAGGCCTGGGCCAAGGCCGATCCCTATGTCGCCGCAGGGGTCTACGCCGACGTAGTGATCAAACCCTTCAAGCAAGTCCTGCCCTGATCCCGATTGCGCCGAACCTATTGAGTACGGCGCACTCCTAATTGCTCATTATTTTCGGCAACCTGCCGACAACGTTCTGAATATTCGTGTGGAATCAGGAGTTCCGATGCGCTTACGTCAGTTGTGTCTGTTGGCAGTGTTAATGATCGGGGCTACGGCCCACGCTGAAGAAACCTCGAGCACCGGCAGTTCCACGCCCCTGTCCTTGAGCGCCGGCGCCCAGATCACCGAGTTGCAGCAACGCTTGAAAGAAAGCGAGCGGCAGCGTGAAGAACTGAGCAAGCAACTGCAAAGCGCGGATGCCACGCGCGAAAGCGCTCAATTGAGTCGCCTTCGCCAGGAGAACCAACGCCTGGCCCAGCAACTCAAAGATGCACAGGGCGGCGCCTTGACCCGCTGGCTGACCGAGCAGCAACAATGGTTCGTCACGGGTGGGGCCGTCGCACTGATCGCCCTGTTGTGCGGGATCTTCGCCAGCGGTGGGCACCGTCGCCGTCGACAATGGCTAAATTGAGTGAGTCATGAGCGAGCTGTTACTGATAGATGATGACCAGGAGCTCTGCGAGCTGCTGAGCAGTTGGCTGAGCCAGGAAGGTTTCCAGGTGCGCGCCTGCCACGATGGCTTGAGCGCGCGCAAGGCCTTGGCCGACAGCGCCCCGGCGGCGGTGGTACTGGATGTGATGCTGCCCGACGGCAGCGGCCTGGAGCTGCTCAAGCAATTGCGCAACGACCATCCGGAGCTGCCGGTGCTGATGCTTTCGGCGCGGGGCGAACCCCTGGACCGCATCCTCGGCCTGGAATTGGGCGCCGACGACTACCTGGCCAAGCCCTGCGACCCACGCGAACTCACCGCGCGCCTGCGCGCGGTATTGCGCCGCAGCCACCCGGCGGCCGTGTCCAGCCAACTGGAACTGGGCGACCTGTGCTTCAGCCCGGTGCGCGGCGTGGTCAGCATCGATGAGCAGGAGTTCACCCTCACCGTCTCCGAAAGCCGCCTGCTGGAAGCATTATTGCGCCAGCCCGGCGAACCGCTGGACAAGCAGGAACTGGCGCAGATCGCCCTGGGCCGCAAGCTGACCCTTTACGATCGCAGCCTGGACATGCACGTCAGCAACCTGCGCAAGAAGATCGGCCCTCACCCCGATGGCCGGCCACGGATCGTGGCGTTGCGCAGCCGGGGCTACTATTACAGCCTCTAGAGGCAGCTATAAGTTGCAAGCTACAAGCGGCAAGTGAAAAGCTGTTACTTGCCGCTTGCAGCTAAAAACTTGCAGCTGCCGCCCCCCTTACCAAACCTTTACCCTCTCCTGACGGCGGCTGACCTTGATCTCCGTAATCTACTCACATCCGGACTCACCGGAATAGAGACAGGAGAATCACCATGCGCAAGACCCTTATCGCTTTGATGTTCGCCGCCGCCCTGCCGACCGTTGCCATGGCCGCACTGCCTGAAGGCCCGGGCCCGATGGGCGGCCCTGAAGGGCACATGATGGGTGGCCCGGGCCACGGCGGTGAACACGGTCCGCGCGGCAAAGGCGGCCCCTTCAGCCAACTGGACCTGAGCCGCGAACAGCGCGAGCAGATCGGCAAGCTGATGGGTGACCAATGGCACGCTCGCAAGGACCTGGTCAAAAAGTACCTGGACAAACTCCCGGCCGCCGACCAGAAAGCCATGCAGGATGAAATCGCCGCCGGCAAGCAGAAGACCCAGGCCGATATCCGCGCGGTGCTCAAGCCTGACCAGCAGAAGAAGTTCGACGAGATCGTCAAGAAGCAAGAACAGCGCCGTGCAGAATGGAAGGAATTCCAGGCCTGGAAAGCGCAACAGCCGCAAAAAGCGCAATAATGCACCCGCGTTAACACTCCCAGCCCAGTGGCCACCGCCACTGGGCTTTTCCTGTTTGAGGGTTTCCTGTGCGTTCATTGTTCTGGCGCATCCTGGCCAGTTTCTGGCTGGCCATCGCCCTGGTTGCCGGGTTGTCGATCCTGCTTGGGCACATGCTTAACCAGGATGCCTGGATTCTCAGCCGCCACCCCGGCCTCAATAACCTCGCGCAAGATTGGACCCAGCTCTACGAAACCCAGGGTGAGGATGCTGCCCAGGACCTGCTGCAACAGCGCAAGCGCCAGTACCACATCGACGTGCAAGTGCTCAACGAAAGTGGCGAGCCGGTGGTGCGCGGCACCTTCCCGCGCCGCGCCGCCGCCTTTGAAGCCCGACAGAACGACAGCAAGGAAGGCCATCTGCCCTGGCGACGCCTGACCGCCGAGTACACCAGCGAGAAGACCGGCGACACCTACCTGTTGATCTACCGCATCCCGCACCCGGAACTGGACGAGTGGCACCGCAGCAGCCTGGCATGGCCCTTGAGCGCACTGACGATTGCCCTGGTGGTACTGACCTTGTTCAGCCTGTTCGTCACCTTGTCCATCACCCGCCCACTAAGCCGCCTGCGCGGCGCCGTGCATGACCTCGGCCAGGCCACCTACCAGCAGAACAGCCTGGCGCAACTGGCTAACCGCCGCGATGAGTTCGGCGTACTCGCCACCGACTTCAACCGCATGGGCGCACGCCTGCAAAGCCTGATCGGCAGTCAACGCCAGCTGCTGCGCGACGTGTCCCATGAGCTGCGCTCGCCCCTCGCGCGCCTGCGCATCGCCCTGGCCTTGGCCGAGCGCGCCAGCCCCGAAGAACGGGAAAAACTCTGGCCACGCCTGACCCGCGAATGCGACCGCCTGGAAGCGCTGATCAGCGAGATCCTGGTGCTGGCCCGCGTCGATGCCGACAATGCCAGCGCCGAAGACATCGACCTCATCCCCCTGCTCAAAACCCTGCAAAAGGATGCCCAACTCAGCGCGCCGGACCAGGTGGTGCAACTGAGCACCGACGCCGACCTGCAACTGAAGGGCTGGCCGACCATGATCGAACGGGCTGTGGATAACCTGCTGCGCAATGCCCAGCGCTTCAACCCGCCGGGGCAACCGATCGATTTGCACGCCCAGCGCCAGGGCGAACGTATCCTGATCAGCGTGCGCGACCATGGCCCCGGCGTGGACGCCGAACACCTGAGCCAACTCGGTGAACCGTTCTACCGCGCTCCCGGCCAGACCGCCCAAGGCCACGGCCTGGGCCTGGCGATCGCGCGACGCGCGGCCGAACGCCACGGTGGCAGCCTGATCCTGGCCAATCACCCAACCGGTGGTTTTATCGCCAGCATCGACCTGCCGTTGGAACCGGGAGTTGTCACGCCGGTGTGATGATCTTCTATAGTGGCCTTTCTCTTACGGAGGGCCTTTGATGACTGACCTGCTGACTCCCATCCAAGCCGCACTCGATCTACCCCACGCCCCGCTGACCTTCACCGAGGCTGGCGCCCTGCCCTCGACCTTCGCTGTCACCGAGCTGGCCAGTGCCAGCATCGGCGCCGCCGGGCAGGCCGTCGCCCAGTTGATCCGGCAACAGACCGGGCGCCAGCCCGAGGTGAGTGTGGACCGACGCCTCGCCTCTTTCTGGTTCTCGTCCTCGATCCGCCCGCTGGGCTGGCAAGTGCCACCGTTGTGGGATCCGGTGGCCGGCGATTACGCCAGCGCCGATGGCTGGATTCGCCTGCATACCAACGCGCCTCATCACCGTGCCGCCGCCGAGCGGGTGCTGGGCAAGGTCGCCGACCGCGCCGGGATGGCCGGCAAGGTCGCGGCGTGGAACGCGGCAGAACTGGAACAGGCGATTGTCGACCAAGGTGGCTGCGCCGCGCAGATGCGTGCCTGGCAAGCCTGGCAGCAACATCCGCAGGGGTTGGCGGTGAACGCCGAGGCGCTGGTCCAACGCCAGACCTTCGAAACCACGACCGACAAACCCTGGCACGGTTCGCTGGCACGCCCGCTGGCCGGCCTCAAGGTGCTGGACCTGACCCGCGTATTGGCCGGCCCGGTGGCCAGTCGTTTCCTTGCCGGCCTCGGCGCGGATGTACTGCGCATCGACTCACCCACCTGGAACGAACCCGGTGTAGTCCCGGAAATGACCCTGGGCAAACGCTGCGCGCGCCTGGACCTGAAAACGCCCGAAGGTCGGCGGGTTTTCGAGCGTTTGCTCAGGGACGCCGACATCCTGTTCCACGGATACCGCGCTGACGCCCTGGAGCATCTGGGCTACACCGCCCCCGAACTGCAACACCTCGCCCCAGGCCTGATCGACGTCAGCCTCAACGCCTACGGCTGGAGCGGCCCGTGGCGTAATCGCCGGGGCTTCGACAGCCTGGTGCAGATGAGCAGCGGGATCGCCGAGGCCGGCATGCTCTGGAAACACGCGGATAAACCGGTGCCACTGCCGTTGCAGGCGCTGGATCACGCGACCGGGTATCTGATGGCGGCCAGTGCGATTCAGGCGCTGGGCGAACGGCTGCAGTCGGGGCGCGGTGGTTCGGCGCGGTTGTCGTTGGCACGCACCGCAACGTTACTGGTGCAAGCAGGCCAAGTGCCCGAGCAACCGTCGTTGCGCGAGGAAGAACCAGGGGATCAAGGCCTGGTCGTCGAACAGACCGCCTGGGGCCAGGCCCATCGGCTGCTGCCCCCGCTGACTATCAGCGGTACGCCATTGCAATGGGATTTGCCGGCGGGAGAATTGGGCTCCCACCGGCCTCAATGGTGACTTGACGGCCGCTAGCGGCAGCAAGCCCCCCACACTTTGATGGGTGAACATATTCAAAATGTGGGAGGGGGCTTGCTCCCGATGAGGCCAGTACCGTCACCCCATCACAACGACAACACCCCGCTGTACAACCCATACGCCGCCAGCCCTGCACCGGCGATCACGCAGCTGAAAATGCCTTTCTCAACGTGGGTAAACAACGGCTGGCCCTGTTCGCGCTTGGCCAGGGCGAACAGGATCACGCCCGGCGCATACAGCAGCGCCGACAGCAGCAGGTATTTAAGGCCCCCGGCGTAGAGCAACCATACGGCGTAACCCAGGGCGATCAACCCCACCAGCAGGTCCTTGATGCGATGGCGGTGGGCACCTTCATAGGTTTCACCACGCCCGCTCAGCAACACCGCGTAAGCCGCCGACCACAGGTAAGGCACGAGGATCATCGACGACGCCAGGTAGATCAGGGTGGTGTAGGTGCTGTGGGAAAACAGCGTGATCACCAGGAAGACCTGGATCATCACATTGGTCAGCCACAGAGCGTTGACCGGCACCTGGTTGGCATTTTCCTTTTTCAGGAAGGCCGGCATGGTCTTGTCATGGGCGGTGGCATGGAGGATCTCGGCACACAGCAGCGCCCAGGACAACAAGGCACCCAGCAGCGACACGGCCAGGCCGATACTGATCAGCAACGCGCCCCAGGGCCCGACGATATGCTCGAGCACACCGGCCAGGGACGGGTTTTGCAGGCCGGCCAGTTCCGCCTGGCTCATGATGCCCAGGGACAGCACATTCACCAGCACCAACAGCGCCAGCACGCCGAGAAAGCCGATCACCGTGGCCCGCCCCACGTCCGCGCGCTTCTCGGCCCGCGCCGAATACACACTGGCGCCTTCGATGCCGATAAACACAAATACCGTGACCAGCATCATATTGCGCACCTGGTCCACCACACTGCCGAATTGCGGCTTTTCCAGGCCCCAGATGTCAGCCGTGAAGATATCGGCCTTGAACGCCACGGCGGCGATGACCACGAACATCAGCAGCGGCACCAGCTTGGCCACGGTGGTGATCTGGTTGATGAACGCGGCTTCCTTGATCCCGCGCATCACCAGGAAGTGCACGGCCCACAGCAGCAACGATGCGCA
The DNA here is from genome assembly GCF_036346475.1 of Pseudomonas sp. AM8. NCBI lineage: Bacteria > Pseudomonadati > Pseudomonadota > Gammaproteobacteria > Pseudomonadales > Pseudomonadaceae > Pseudomonas > Pseudomonas sp. AM8. Next base: position 220,463 of record NZ_JAOTNX010000011.1, on the reverse strand, counting down.
GCCGATGGCCACCGGCGTGTTGCCTTGGCCGAATACCGGGAAAAAATAGCCGAGGGTGCTGAACAGCAACACGAAATAACCGACATTGCCCATCCACGCGCTGATCCAGTAACCCCAGGCCGACGAAAAACCCATGTAGTCGCCGAAACCCGCCTTGGCGTAGGCGTACACCCCGGAATCCAGTTCCGGCTTGCGATTGGCCAAGGTCTGGAAGACAAACGCCAGGGTCAGCATGCCCACGGCGGTGATCGCCCAACCGATCAACACCGCGCCCACCTCCGCGCGCGCGGCCATGTTCTGCGGCAACGAGAAGATCCCCCCGCCAATCATCGAGCCCACCACCAAGGCAATCAGGGCGCCAAGCCGAAGTTTCTGGGCCGGTTGAGACATGCAGACTCCTGAATAAAATTTGAGCGGACAACCATGCACTCAACTAATTAACTCAGCGAGTGTAGCGTTTATTAAAGACAGCGATAAAACCGCCACGCTCATAACTCAGCGGCATGACAATTTGCATAGTTTAGGCTTATTTACATTTTAAATACGCCGAATACTTTGTCGCTTCCAAGCTCTTTATTGTCGCCATTGCGAAAAGTTTGCACATTCAGGAAAACGGGCTAGTTTCAAACGTCCATACGCAGCACTAAATGATTGACCAAACCGCAGAGATCGCTCTGGAAAGCGCCTTTGCGCGGAAAACTATTGCCCACGACTTTCCAGTCTAAGTCATTAATTCACAATGGAATGTGCCAATGAAGTGATCTGAGTCAGCTGTTTGATTAGCGCACGGAATTATTCTGTGGTCTCTCTTCTCCTGCATTGGAGTTATGCGATGTCTGAATCTCCCGGAAAACTTCGATTGGGTGCACTGGTTGCACTTGTGGTCGGCTCAATGATTGGCGGCGGGATCTTCTCTCTGCCGCAAAACATGGCCGCCAGTGCCGATGTTGGCGCGGTATTGATCGGTTGGGTAATTACCGCCGTGGGCATGCTGACCCTGGCATTTGTCTTCCAGACCCTGGCCAATCGCAAACCTGACCTGGACGGCGGCGTCTACGCCTACGCCAAGGCCGGCTTCGGTGACTACATGGGCTTTTCGTCGGCCTGGGGTTACTGGATCAGCGCCTGGCTGGGCAACGTCGGTTACTTCGTCCTCCTGTTCAGCACCCTCGGTTACTTCTTCCCGATCTTTGGCGAAGGCAATACGCCTGCGGCGGTGATTGGCGCGTCGGTCTTGCTGTGGGCCGTGCACTTTCTGGTGCTGCGCGGGATAAAGGAAGCGGCGTTCATCAACCTGGTGACCACCGTCGCCAAGGTGGTGCCGCTGGTGCTGTTCGTGTTGATCGCCGTGTTCGCCTTCAAGCTGGACATCTTCACCGCTGACATCTGGGGCGTGAAGAACCCGGACCTGGGCAGCGTGATGAACCAGGTGCGCAACATGATGCTGGTCACCGTGTGGGTGTTCATCGGTATCGAAGGCGCGAGCATCTTCTCGGCCCGTGCTGAAAAACGCAGCGACGTCGGCAAGGCCACCGTGATCGGCTTTATCACCGTGCTGCTGTTCCTGATGCTGGTGAACGTGCTGTCCCTGGGCATCATGACCCAACCGGAATTGGCCAAGCTGCAGAACCCGTCGATGGCCGCCGTGCTGGAACATGTGGTGGGCCACTGGGGTGCGGTGCTGATCAGCGTCGGCTTGATCATCTCGTTGCTGGGGGCGCTGCTGTCGTGGGTGCTGCTGTGTGCGGAGATCATGTTCGCCGCCGCCAAGGACCACACCATGCCGGAGTTCCTGCGCAAGGAAAACGCCAACCATGTGCCGGCCAACGCCCTGTGGCTGACCAACGCCATGGTCCAGATATTCCTGGTGATCACGCTGTTTTCCGCCAGTACCTACCTGTCGCTGATCTACCTCGCCACCTCGATGATCCTGGTGCCTTACCTGTGGTCGGCGGCCTATGCGCTGCTGCTGGCGGTACGCGGCGAAACCTACGAAAACGCCCTCAAGGAGCGCAGGAAGGACCTGTTTATCGGCGCGATCGCACTGATCTACGCGGTCTGGCTGCTCTATGCCGGCGGTACCAAGTACCTGCTGTTGTCCGCCCTGCTCTATGCCCCCGGCGCGATCCTGTTCGCCAAGGCCAAGCATGAACTGGGCAAACCGATTTTCACCAACGTCGAGAAGCTGATTTTCGCCGCAGTCGTCATTGGCGCCCTGGTGGCTGCCTATGGCCTCTACGACGGCTTCCTGACTCTGTAACTGACGTTCACTGGAGGATCTGTAATGACCACGGAAAAAGTGAAGTACGGCGTACATTCCGAAGCCGGCAAACTGCGCAAAGTCATGGTGTGCTCCCCAGGCTTGGCCCACCAGCGGCTGACCCCTAACAACTGCGATGAACTGCTGTTCGATGACGTGCTCTGGGTAGCCCAGGCCAAGCGCGACCATTTCGACTTCGTGACCAAGATGCGCGAACGGGACATCGATGTGCTGGAAATGCACAACCTGCTGACCGATATCGTTGCCAACCCCGAAGCCCTGGACTGGATCCTGGAACGCAAGATCACTTCCAACACCGTGGGCCTGGGCCTGGTCGAGGAAGTCAGCTCCTGGCTGCGCAGCCTTGAGCCGCGCAAGATCGCCGAGTTCCTGATCGGTGGCGTGTCGGCCGATGACCTGCCGAGCAGCTTCGGTGGCAAGACCATCGAGATGTTCCGCGACTTCCTCGGCCACGCCAGTTTTATCCTGCCGCCGCTGCCCAACACCCAGTTCACCCGCGACACCACCTGCTGGATCTACGGCGGCGTGACGCTCAACCCGATGTACTGGCCGGCGCGACGCCAGGAAACCCTGCTGGCGAGCGCCATCTACAAATTCCACCCCGAGTTCACCAACGCGGACTTCCAGATCTGGTACGGCGACCCCGACCAGGAACACGGTGCCGCCACGCTGGAAGGCGGTGACGTCATGCCGATTGGCAATGGCGTGGTGTTGATCGGCATGGGCGAGCGTTCGTCCCACCAGGCCATCGGCCAACTGGCGCGCAACCTGTTCAAGAACAAAGCGGTGGAACGGGTGATCGTTGCCGGTCTGCCGAAGTCCCGCGCGGCGATGCACCTGGACACCGTGTTCAGCTTCTGCGACCGCGACCTGGTGACCATCTTCCCCGAAGTGGTCAACCAGATCGTGCCCTTCACCCTGCGCCCTGACGAAAGCAAACCCCACGGCATCGACATTCAGCGGGAGAAAACCAACTTCCTCGAGACCGTGGCCGCAGCGCTCAACCTCAAGGCCCTGCGCGTGGTCGAGACCGGCGGCAACAGCTTCGCCGCCGAACGCGAGCAGTGGGACGACGGCAACAACGTGGTGGCCGTGGAGCCTGGCGTAGTGATCGGCTACGACCGCAACACCTATACCAACACCCTGCTGCGCAAGGCCGGCGTGGAAGTCATCACCATCAGCGCCGGTGAACTCGGCCGTGGCCGTGGCGGCGGCCACTGCATGACCTGCCCGATCATCCGCGACCCTATCGATTACTAAGGAGATTCCATCATGGCTTTCAATATGCGCAACCGCAGCCTACTGTCGCTGATGCACCACACCACCCGCGAACTGAATTACCTGCTGGACCTGTCCCGCGACCTCAAGCGCGCCAAATACACCGGCACCGAGCGTCCGCACCTGCAAGGCAAGAACATCGCGCTGATCTTCGAAAAAACCTCGACCCGCACCCGTTGCGCCTTCGAAGTGGCGGCCCACGACCAGGGTGCCCACGTCACCTATATCGACCCGGTGTCATCGCAGATCGGCCACAAAGAAAGCATGAAAGACACCGCCCGCGTACTCGGTCGCATGTTCGACGCCATTGAATACCGTGGCTTCGAGCAGGAAATCGTCGAAGAACTGGCCAAGTTCGCCGGCGTGCCGGTGTTCAACGGCCTCACCGCCGAATTCCACCCGACCCAAATGATCGCCGACACCCTGACCATGCGCGAACACAGCGACAAGCCGCTGCATGACATCAGCTACGCCTACCTCGGCGACGCGCGCTACAACATGGGTAACTCGCTGCTGATGATCGGCGCCAAGCTCGGCATGGACGTGCGCATCGGCGCGCCGAAAGCCCTGTGGCCCCATGAAGACTTCATCAAACAGTGCCAGGCCTTCGCCGAGGAAAGCGGCGCACGCATTACCATCACCGAAGACCCGAAAGAAGCCGTCAAAGGCGTGGACTTCATCCACACCGATATCTGGGTGTCCATGGGTGAGCCGGTGGAAGCGTGGGACGAACGCATCGAGCAACTGCTGCCGTACCAGGTCAACGCCAAGATGATGAAAGCCTCGGGCAACCCTCGGGTGAAATTCATGCACTGCCTGCCGGCGTTCCACAACAGCGAAACCAAGGTCGGCAAGGACATCGCCGCACGTTATCCGAACCTGGCCAATGGTGTGGAAGTGACCGAGGAAGTCTTCGAGTCACCGGCCAACATCGCCTTTGAGCAGGCGGAAAACCGCATGCACACCATCAAGGCGATCCTGGTGTCGGCACTCGCGGATATCTAAACCCTGCTGCGATCCCACTGTAGGAGCGAGCTTGCTCGCGAAAAATTCAAGGGCACCGCGTTCATTCAGGATGGGCGCGTTATCGTTGACCTCCTTCGCGAGCAAGCTCGCTCCTACAAAGGATTACGAGCTCTAGAAGGATTGCAATATGCGCATCGTCGTAGCCCTGGGCGGCAACGCCCTCCTGCGCCGTGGTGAACCCATGACCGCAGACAACCAACGCGCCAATATCCGCATCGCCACCGAACAGATCGCCAAGATCCATGCCGGCAACGAACTGGTCATCGCCCACGGCAATGGCCCGCAGGTCGGCCTGCTGTCGTTGCAGGCGGCGGCCTACACCAGCGTTTCGCCGTACCCGCTGGACGTGCTCGGTGCCGAGACCGAAGGCATGATCGGCTACATCATCGAACAGGAACTGGGCAACCTGCTGGACTTCGAAGTGCCGTTCGCCACCCTGCTCACCCAGGTGGAAGTGGACCCCAAGGACCCTGCCTTCCAGAACCCGACCAAGCCCATCGGCCCGGTGTACTCCAAGGCCGAAGCGGAAAAACTCGCCGCCGAGAAAGGCTGGGCCATCGCCCCGGATGGCGATAAATATCGCCGCGTCGTGGCCAGCCCACGGCCCAAACGTATTTTCGAGATTCGCCCGATCAAGTGGCTGCTGGAAAAAAGCGCCATCGTGATCTGCGCCGGTGGTGGCGGTATCCCGACCCTGTACGGTGAAGACGGCAAGCTCAAAGGCATCGAAGCCGTGATCGACAAAGACCTGTGCTCCTCGTTGCTGGCCACGCAACTGGACGCCGATTTGCTGGTGATCGCCACCGACGTCAACGCCGCTTTTATCGACTTCGGCAAGCCGACCCAGAAAGCCATCGGCCAGGCCCACCCCGACGACATGGAAAAACTCGGCTTCGCCGCCGGTTCCATGGGCCCCAAGGTGCAAGCCGCCTGCGAGTTCGCCCGCCAGACTGGCAAAACCGCGGTGATCGGTTCACTCTCCGACATCGAAGCCATCGTCCAGGGCTGCGCCGGCACACGCATCAGCACGGCGACACCTGGCATCACCTATCTGTGAAGTAGAGGAGATACGCCTATGGCCACCTTTGAACCCGGTCACCTGCACGTCGAACGTCACGCACTGAACAAGGACGACTACAGCTACAACCTGTGTATCGACTACGAAGTCAGCCAGGACCCAAAGGAAGGCAAGGGCATGCTGTTCAAGCTGCACGGCTCGGTGCAGGGCAAGGACCTCAAGGAAGAGTTCTTCTTGCCCAAGGACCAGGCATTCGACTTTGCCCGGCATGCGATGAACATCGCGCAGAAGTATGGGATGCCGAAAATGGCAGTGCTCAATGGCTCGATGCACAAACAGTACGACCTGATGTTCGAGGATGTACGGCATCAACTGGATGTGAAATCCGGGGACCCGATCAAACCTGAACACTTGGAGTAAACCGGTTGCACTGACACAACATTGTTCAAAATGTGGGAGGGGCGGTGCGACGATTCGACTTGCTCCCGATAGCGGTGTGTCAGATGAAAATAAGCTGACTGACACCCTGCTATCGGCGGCAAGTCGAATCGTCGCACCGCCCTCCCACATTTGGATCTCCATCCGCGCCAAGGCATACTTGCCGCCTCTCGCTCCCCAGAATTGTTAGCGCCCCATGCGTATCCACGTCAGCTTCATCGACCGCGTCGGCATTACCCAGGAAGTCCTGGCCTTGCTCGGTGGGCGCAATCTCAACCTGGATGCGGTGGAAATGGTGCCGCCCAACGTCTATATCGATGCGCCGACCCTCAGCGCCGACGTGCTCGAAGAGCTGCGTGACGCGCTGTTCAGCGTGCACGGCGTACAAGCGGTGACGGTGGTGGACATCCTTCCCGGCCAACGCCGCCACCTGCAACTCGACGCCCTGCTGGCGGCCATGACCGACCCGGTGCTGGCCCTGGACAGCGCGGGCAAGATCCTGCTGGCCAACCCGGCGCTGATCGCGCTGTACGGTCGCGAACCGGCCGGGGAAAGTATCGCCGAGCTGTTCAATGACTCGGCCTTGCTGGACACCTTGCTGGAAAACGGCTTTCGCCTGCCCTTGCGTGAAATCAGCGTCAACGGCCAGACGCTTTTGCTCGACGCCACGCCGATCACCGATGCCGGCGCCCTGCTCACCCTGTACCAACCCAACCGCATCGGCGAACAACTGTCGGCGCTGCACCACGATCATGCCGAAGGCTTTGATGCGCTGCTGGGCGAATCCCCGGTGATCCGCACCCTCAAGGCACGCGCACAACGGGTGGCCGCGCTCGATGCGCCGCTGTTGATCCAGGGCGAAACCGGCACCGGCAAGGAGTTGGTGGCGCGGGCCTGCCATGCCATCAGCGCGCGCCACAGTGCGCCGTTTTTGGCGCTGAACTGCGCGGCGCTGCCGGAGAATCTCGCCGAAAGTGAATTGTTCGGCTACGCCCCCGGCGCCTTTACCGGCGCCCAACGCGGCGGCAAGCCGGGGCTGATGGAGCTGGCCAACCAGGGCACGGTGTTTCTCGATGAAATCGGCGAAATGTCGCCCTATTTGCAAGCCAAGCTGCTGCGTTTTCTCAACGACGGCAGCTTCCGCCGGGTCGGCGGCGACCGCGAAGTGAAGGTCAATGTGCGCATCCTCAGCGCCACCCACCGCGACCTGGAAAAAATGGTCAGCGAAGGTACCTTCCGCGAAGACCTGTTCTACCGCCTCAACGTGCTCAACGTCGAAGTGCCGCCCCTGCGTGAGCGCGGCCAGGACATCCTGCTGTTGGCCCGCTACTTCATGCAACAGGCCTGTGCGCAGATCCAGCGCCCGGTGTGCCGCCTGGCGCCCGGCACCTATCCGGCGCTGTTGGGCAACCGCTGGCCGGGCAATGTGCGCCAGTTGCAGAACGTGATCTTCCGCGCCGCCGCCATCTGCGAAAGCAGCCTGGTGGACATCGGTGACCTGGACATCGCCGGCACCTCCGTGGCCCGCCAGAACGACGGCGAAGTCGATAGCCTGGAACAGGCCGTCGAGGACTTCGAGCGCAGCCTGCTGGAGAAACTCTACGTCAGTTACCCCTCGACCCGGCAGTTGGCCAGCCGCCTGCAAACCTCACACACCGCCATCGCCCACCGCTTGCGCAAGTACGGCATTCCCGCAAAACCCTGAGCGCCTGCCTCACCAGAACGCACGCCGGCCACGATGCTTGATAACGCCGGTGGCGCTGAAAAACAGTTGCGTGGCCATGGGCGGGCTGATGCGCGAATAGTAGATCGCGATGGCCTCGTTGTCGGTTTTGTCGAGCAGGCTGCGAAAACTCATGAAGCGCTGCTCCGGCCTTTTCAGATGGCCGGCGTTGTAGGGTAAATCGGGGTCCGTGGGCGATGAGTAATGAAAGTGCGCATAAGCCAGGACTTTGCCCTGCCTGTCCTTGACCACATACTCCTGCAGGAAATCATCCACCCGTTTGAGCGCAATACGCCCCTCGATGCGCAGTATCTGCACCTGGTCCCGGGCCTGGAGCCAGGCAATCCCATCCTCATCGGGCGGCAAGCGCTTGATCATCTCGATGCGTAACCCTCGCCCCTGCTCCAGAGAGTAGCTGGCGGCCTGTTCCAGCTCATCGAGCAGCGCCTGGGCCGCGGTATCCGGCGTTGACGGCAGCGCCTTGCGGATCTTTTCGGCAACCGCCTTGATGCCCTCAGACTGCCGCGTCAACCGGGCTTCGACGCTGGCCGGCAGCGTGGCAGTGCGCGCTTCGTCGCGGGCCTGCTGCAGCACCAGCGGTGCCCTGGCCAACAAGCGGCGCGCGTCGGCCTTGAGGTTTTCCAGGGAACGCGTCGGCCGCGGCATCCAGGCGCCAGCCGGTGTGATCGCTTCAAACGCATCCGAGCCCGGCTGCTGATGCAGGCTGACCACCACGGCCTGGTCAATCGGGTTGATGACATCAACGATGTCTTCGGTCGCTTCCGGCGTGCGGGCGCGAACCCGCCCCAATTGATAGCGCTTTTTCGAATCGCGGATCAGCCGTTGATCGGCTTCAAGGGGGCGTACCCGGCCAGGCTGAGGGTTGCGCTCGTGCTCACGCAGCAGCTTTGCCAGGGCGATTCTCGACTCCTGTTCCAGGCTGAGGATTGTGGCTTGCACCGGCACCTCGGCATCCCCATGGATCAATTCCGGCGCGGCGGCACGGTATTCATCCAGGAGCGCCAGGGTTTTCGCGTATTCGTGCAGCACCGCCCGGGTGCCGTCGATGCGCTGTTGCACACTCAGCACGCCTGGCTCATCGATGGTTTTCTGGGACTGGGCCGACTGGATCGCCTCATCCATGGCCGCGTCGATCCGACTGTAGTCATCCTGTTCTTCAGGCAGGGGCAGCCGGCGCCACAGCTGCTCCTTGAGCACCTGCAACTGCACGGTCCGCCAGTCCAATGGCAGCCCGTATGAGGACGGTTGCAACTCACCGATGTAGGACTTGTAGGCAGGAATGCTGAGCAACCGCTCGTAATTGACCCGCTCCCAGAAGCTCAGGTTGACCATCTTGTCGTGAAACTCGCCGATCCTGCGGCTCTCTTCGGTCAAGGTCCCGATCACCGCCTGGGCCGCGGTCGCGTCCTCCCCCGCCACCCGCTCCGACAGTTGCGCGAGATGCGCTTCGGAAAGCTGCTCCTCGCGGCGACTGAAGGTCAGCACAAACATCTGCCGGCGCATGTTCAGCACGATATCTTCCAACTGCAGGCACTGTTCCCGTTCAAAGCCGTCCACGGGCTTGTTGGCGTTTCTGCGCATCAGCACATTGAGTTTTTTCTGTTGCGCATCGGCCTTTTTTTCCAACTCGCGCAGGTAGCGCGCCCGGGCATCGCGCCGGTGCTGCTCGGTGAAGGCCGCCTCGGTGGTCAGGTGCGCTTTCTCACACAGGTCTTCGGCCGCGGTCACGACACACTCGAGGCTCTGCAATTCGCTGCTTGCCGCGCTGTATTCGTGCTCAAGCTCAAGCTTTTGCCGCTCGATGTGGGCACGCCGCTGGGCCACCGTGCTCTTTGGCTGCCCGCCAACCAGGCGCAGGCCCAGGTCGACTTTCCATACCCCATGGGCATCCTTGTCCAGCCACGGGCCGAGACGCTGGGGTTGCCGCAGATCGACGACCCGCCAGCCATCCCTGACCGCCCTCACGCCATAGACTTTGCTGTCTATCAAGGTGTACTGCTCGTGACGGGCCGCGCTGCCGTCGCGCTGGACCAGCACCCGACCACGCACCGGGCTGGCCGCCGAGGCCAGTGTCGGCGAGTCGGGCCAGCGTTCGCCCTGCCTGGGTGACCATTGGAAGGTCTCGAGCTGGGCACGCTGTTGGGTCGTAAGCCTGGACCTTGAGTTGGCCCAGGAAAAATCCATTGCCGTGACGTCGGCGAACGAACGCTGCCAGGCAAACGTCGACGCCGAGTGGCGCGTGTGGCTGGCCGGGATCAAGTCAGGGGCCTGGGCACCGCCCGAACTCAAGCGCAGCCGTTGATCCAGCGTGACCACCGGGCTCATCAGCAGGCCGGCCACGCTGCCGATCAGCTCGGCGAAGGCATTGGCGGAATCTTCGCGGCTCGTCTCGACCGGCAGCGCCAGCACCGCCTCGAATGTCCTGAAGGTCTGGGACAACCAGCCCGCCACCGCCACCGGCCCCCTGACCATCGGCAAAAGCGCATTGAACACTTGCCACAGATCATTCTTGAACAGGGTCCAACGCAGCGCCTCGTTGGAAACCGACTGCTTGACGGCGCGCTGCCACAGGTCTCGGGCGTTTTCATCGAAGACGCTCTCAAGGAACTCGCCACGCACCGGTTCGTCACTCAGCAACGCCGGGCTCGATGCGGGCAGCACGTCGAACTCATCGCCCTGCAGCACACGCTGGACATGGGGACGCAGAAAACCGCCGTTGGCAAACAGGGCACGGCTGTCCTGCGGTAAACGCTGCAGCACCACGCGTTGAAGATCGCTGCCCACCGTTGCGATCGCGTCGAGCAACGCCTGGCGGCTGGGGAATTGTTGCAGCATCGCGTCGGTTTGATCCGGCCGGTAGAGAATATGCGGCAGCGTGCTGTTGTCGCGGGGACCGATGACAAACAGGTTGTGCGCTTGATGGGCCAGCCCGCCTGCATGGGCCAGGAACGCCAGGGGCCGGGCGACGATCACCTCACCGTCGACCACACGCTGGCGCGGATCTTCCCGCAGCAGCGCATGCACCACCCGAGCACCGGAGCGGGTAAAGCCGTTGCGTTGGCGCAGGCTGTTTTCAAGGGCGCGCATCGGCAGTTGCAGCGCCATCTGAGCGACAAACAAGCGACGCCGCCGTGCAGACTGCGTCGGGTCGGTGATCAGTGCGTGCTCCAGCAACGGCGGATAGTGCTTGCCCACGTCCACCCGTTCGATCAGCCCCTTGAGATAGGCCGGCGTGACCCAGCGCGGCACGTTACCTGGCGTGACCTGGTGGCTGATGTGCACACTGGCATAGGCAGTGGCGAAGGGGTTTTCCAGCGACCACTGGGTCAAGGTCCGGGGAGTCCGTTGCGTCCAGCCAACCGTGCCGCCCTGGGTGCGCTCAAAGGTCAGGAGGCAGTCGTCCGGGTTGATGGGGGCTTGCGCTGGATGGTCCAGGCGCATTTGCCGTTGCAGCGCCTTGCGCGCATACACATCGATCGGCTCGAGGCCATCGAGGAACGTTGCACCGCCAGTACTGCGCTGCAGCTGCGCCAGGCGCTCCAGCCACTGCCCGTAAGCCAGGCGATCCGCGCTGCTGGCCCGCTGCAACCAGAGCGGCAGCTGTTCTTCATGAGGTTGTTCGAGAGCGTCCGGGTCGAACCAGGCCAGTGGCGAGGTGAGCGTGGTGAACAGCTGTTCATAGCTGCCGATGTCGGGCAGTGCCGACCAGTCAACCCGCCGCACATCGCGAAGTTGGCGTTCGAGCAAGGCCTGGGCCAACGCATCGAACACATCGCCATCAGGCTCGCGCAGTACCCATTGCAGCGGCGCCCCTGGCCGGTAACGGCTCATATAGCGCGGCAGCAGGTCACCCAAGGCGTCCAGGGACTCGAGCTGCAACAGGTTCATCACCGGGATATAGACGAGGGTGACCTGTTGCCCCTGGACTCGACGCTGCAAGACCAACAGCGGCAGCCATTCGCCCGGGTCCCCGGCCTGGGCCGCATAGACTTGATAGATATGCAGCGCATCGGCGTCACCCAAGGCCTCTCGATCCGCCCGATACCCCCAAAGCTGCTGTGCCTGCTCATCGCCCAGCCCCAGCAGCAGCCGCGCCTGCTCCGGCGTCAATGGCGGGTTCTGCCGCGCCGTGAGCAGGCATGCACGTAACTGGCTGCTGACCGCGTGCCAACGGCTGTCGGCCGAACCGTCCGACACCCACGCATTCCAGTATTGCACCAAGCGTTCGGCAAAACCCGCCAGCACATCGGGCGCCAGGGTGTTGAGCATCCACTCGATATCGTCCACGGTGATAGCACCGCTCGCCGGTTCGAACACTTGCGGTGCAGACTGCACCAACAGCACATGATGGCCTGGCGTGTAGTTCAGCGCGTCACCCTTCATGCAGCGCTTGATCAGTGCGTCGCTCAAGGTCATAAGCGGCATGTGGCGGCGGCCGGTCGAGGTTGGCTGGATCACACCGATCCAGCTGTTACCGGCCTGCAGGCCGGAACCGGCAAACCACTGCCCGATCCATTCCTGGATCATTGCGCGGGCCACTCGGCCCAGGCCCAGGCGCCGGGCGAAGACCTTGGATAAATAGTCGCGAGACGTCCGCGCCTGGAAAATCTCCGGGGGAATAACCTTTGAAGCACTCATGGGGCGCATCCTGATGACGAAGTGCGCGAACGGTAAAACGCCGGCCGGCCTCCCAGACGGTAGATAAATCGCGAAAAACGACGTCCATGCGTACTGAAAGCGCTACAGTGGAACGATATCGCTACAACCTTGTTATTTGCGCGCCATGCAAGGCTTTGATCCACATAGGCTTTTTTTCGACGGCCGGAGTGTAGCGAAATCGCTACACACAAAGGCGCTATCGTTATAACCGTTTTTAACAAGCCATTGATTAATAAAGGATTAATCACATTGGCCGCGATATTGCTAAGCAACTCCCCATTATTCCAATCCCGTCCACCAGACGAATCTGGCCCTGAGGAGTTTCCATGAGCGAGTTGCGTTTCACTGAAGATCACGAATGGCTGCGCGCCGAAGCTGACGGCAGCGTCACCGTGGGTATCACCGCTTTCGCACAGAACGCGCTCGGTGATGTGGTGTTCGTGCAACTGCCGGAGTTGCAGGCCTACGACAAGGGCGCTGAAGCGTCCACCGTAGAATCGGTCAAGGCCGCCAGCGGCGTGTACATGCCGTTGGACGGTGAAGTGCTGGAAGTGAACGCCAAGCTCGATGGCAGCCCGGAACTGGTCAACGAAGACCCGCTGGGCGAAGGCTGGTTCTTCCGCTTTAAACCGGCCGATGCCGGTGCGGTAGCTAAACTGTTGGATCAGGACGCGTACGACCGCCTGATCAAAGCCAACGCCGAAGCCTGAGGAGCGCGCCATGACCATCAATCTCAGCACCGCCAATGAGTTCATCGCCCGCCACATCGGCCCGCGCCAGGAAGATGAGCAGCAGATGCTCGCCAGCCTGGGCTTCGATTCCCTGGAAGCCCTGAGCGCCAGCGTGATCCCGGAAAGCATCAAGGGCACCAGCGTGCTCGGCCTGGAAGACGGCCTGGGCGAAGCCGAGGCCCTGGCCAGGATCAAGGCCATTGCCAGCCAGAACCAACTGTTCAAGACCTACATCGGCCAGGGCTACTACAACTGCCATACGCCGTCGCCGATCCTGCGCAACCTCCTGGAAAACCCGGCCTGGTACACCGCCTACACCCCCTACCAGCCAGAAATTTCCCAAGGCCGCCTGGAAGCGCTGCTGAACTTCCAGACCCTGATCAGCGACCTCACCGGCCTGCCGATCGCCAACGCCTCGCTGCTCGATGAAGCCACCGCCGCCGCCGAAGCCATGACCTTCTGCAAGCGCCTGAGCAAGAACAAGGGCAGCAACGCCTTCTTCGCCTCGGTCCACAGCCACCCGCAAACCCTCGACGTACTGCGCACCCGTGCCGAGCCGCTGGGCATCGACGTGGTGGTCGGCGATGAGCGCGAACTGACCGATGTCAGCCGGTTCTTCGGCGCCCTGCTGCAATACCCGGCCAGCAACGGTGACGTGTTCGACTACCGCGCGCTGACCGAGCGTTTCCATACCGCCAACGCCCTGGTGGCCGTGGCTGCCGATCTGTTGGCCCTGACCCTGCTGGCCCCGCCGGGTGAGTTCGGCGCCGATGTGGCAATCGGCAGCGCGCAACGCTTCGGCGTGCCGCTGGGCTTCGGTGGCCCGCACGCGGCGTACTTCTCCACCAAGGATGCGTTCAAGCGCGACATGCCGGGGCGTCTGGTCGGTGTGTCGGTAGACCGCTTCGGCAAGCCGGCCCTGCGCCTGGCCATGCAGACCCGCGAGCAACATATCCGCCGCGAGAAAGCCACCAGCAACATCTGCACCGCGCAAGTGCTGCTCGCCAACATCGCCAGCATGTATGCCGTGTACCACGGGCCCAAGGGCCTGACCCAGATCGCCAAGCGCATTCACCAGCTGACCGCGATGCTCGCCAAGGGCTTGACCGCCCTGGGCCTCAAGGTCGAGCAGGCACACTTCTTCGACACCCTGACCCTGCACACCGGCGCCGACACCGCTGCGCTGCACGACAAGGCCCGCGCCCAGCGCATCAACCTGCGCGTGGTGGACGCCGAGCGGGTTGGCCTTTCGGTCGACGAAACCACCACCCAAGGCGATATCGAAACCCTGTGGACGATCTTTGCCAATGGCAAAGCCCTGCCGGACGTCAACGCCACGGTGGACAGCCGCCTGCCCGACGCATTGCTGCGCCAGTCACCGATCCTCAGCCATCCGGTGTTCAACCGTTATCACTCGGAAACCGAGCTGATGCGCTACCTGCGCAAGCTGGCGGACAAGGACCTGGCCCTGGACCGCACCATGATCCCGCTGGGCTCGTGCACCATGAAGCTCAACGCCGCCAGTGAAATGATCCCGGTGACCTGGGCCGAGTTCGGTGCCCTGCACCCGTTCGCCCCGGCCGAGCAAAGCGCCGGCTACCTGCAACTGACCTCCGACCTGGAGGCCATGCTCTGCGCGGCAACCGGGTATGACGCGATCTCCCTGCAGCCGAACGCCGGTTCCCAGGGCGAGTACGCCGGCCTGTTGGCCATCCGTGCCTATCACCAGAGCCGTGGCGAAGCACGTCGCGACATCTGCCTGATCCCATCGTCGGCCCACGGCACCAACCCGGCCACCGCCAACATGGCCGGCATGCGTGTGGTGGTTACCGCCTGCGACGCCCGTGGCAACGTCGACATCGAAGACCTGCGCGCCAAGGCCATCGAGCACCGTGAGCACCTCGCCGCGCTGATGATTACCTACCCGTCCACCCACGGCGTGTTCGAAGAAGGTATCCGCGAAATCTGCGGGATCATCCACGACAACGGCGGCCAGGTGTACATCGACGGCGCCAACATGAACGCGATGGTTGGCCTGTGCGCACCGGGTAAGTTCGGCGGCGACGTGTCCCACCTGAATTTGCACAAGACCTTCTGCATCCCCCACGGCGGTGGCGGCCCGGGCGTTGGCCCGATTGGCGTCAAGTCCCACCTCACGCCCTTCCTGCCCGGCCACGCGGCCATGGCGCGCAAGGAAGGCGCGGTGTGTGCGGCACCGTTCGGCAGTGCAAGCATCCTGCCGATCACCTGGATGTACATCAGCATGATGGGCGGCGCAGGCCTCAAGCGCGCGTCGCAGCTGGCGATCCTGAATGCCAACTACATTTCCCGTCGGCTCGAAGAGCACTACCCCGTGCTGTACACCGGCAGCAACGGCCTGGTGGCGCACGAATGCATCCTCGACCTGCGCCCGCTGAAGGACAGCAGCGGCATCAGCGTGGATGACGTGGCCAAGCGCCTGATCGACTTTGGCTTCCACGCCCCGACCATGTCGTTCCCGGTGGCGGGTACGCTGATGATCGAGCCGACCGAAAGCGAGTCCAAGGAAGAACTGGACCGCTTCTGCGACGCGATGATCGCCATCCGCGAAGAAATCCGCGCGGTGGAAAACGGCACCCTGGACAAGGACGACAACCCGCTGAAAAACGCACCGCATACCGCGGCGGAACTGGTTGGCGAATGGAGCCACCCATACAGCCGTGAACAAGCGGTGTACCCGGTCGCTTCGTTGATCGAAGGCAAGTACTGGCCACCGGTTGGCCGGGTCGACAACGTGTTTGGTGATCGCAACCTGGTGTGTGCGTGCCCGTCGATCGAGCTTTATGCCTAAAGCAGTTGTAAGCGGCAAGCTACAAGCTGCAAGTTAAAAGCCGAATGGCTCTTTCTTGCAGCTTGTGGCTTGGAGCTTGTCGCTGCTCCTATAACAAGAAACCGGAGAACAACTCATGTCTTTAAGCGTGTTCGACCTGTTCAAGATTGGCATCGGCCCCTCCAGTTCCCACACCGTCGGCCCCATGCGTGCGGCCGCTCGGTTCGTCGAGGGCCTCAAGCGTGACAACCTGCTGAGCGCCACCACCGGCATCAAGGTGGAACTCTATGGCTCCCTCGGCGCCACCGGCAAAGGCCACGGCAGCGACAAGGCCGTGCTGCTGGGCCTGGAAGGCGAACACCCGGACACCGTGAACACCGAAACCGTGGCCGCACGCCTGGCGCAGATGCGCGGCGACGGTCGCTTGAACCTGCTCGGCGAACACAGCATTGCGTTCAACGAGAAAGAACACCTGGCGATGATTCGCAAACCCCTGGCCTACCACCCCAACGGCATGATTTTTCGTGCCTTTGATGCGGCGGGTATCCAGATCCGCAGCCGCGAGTACTACTCGGTGGGCGGCGGTTTTGTGGTGGATGAAGACGCCGCCGGTGCGGACCGGATCGTCGAAGACGCCACCCCACTGACGTTCCCGTTCAAGCATGCCAAGGACTTGCTCGGCCATTGCACCACCTACGGTCTGTCCATCAGCCAGGTGATGCTGACCAATGAAAGTGCCTGGCGCCCGGAAGCGGAAACCCGTGCCGGCCTGTTGAAGATCTGGCAGGTGATGCAGGACTGCGTGGCAGCCGGCTGTCGCAACGAAGGCATCTTGCCCGGCGGCCTGAAGGTCAAGCGTCGTGCCGCCGCCTTGCATCGCCAGTTGTGCAAGAACCCGGAGTCGGCCCTGCGCGACCCGTTGTCGGTGCTGGACTGGGTCAACCTGTACGCCCTGGCCGTCAACGAAGAAAACGCCAACGGCGGGCGCGTGGTCACGGCGCCCACCAACGGCGCGGCCGGGATTGTGCCGGCGGTGCTGCATTACTACATGCGCTTTATCCCCGGCGCGAATGAAGACGGCGTGGTGCGCTTTCTGCTCACCGCCGCCGCCATCGGGATTCTGTACAAGGAAAACGCGTCGATCTCCGGGGCCGAAGTCGGTTGCCAGGGTGAAGTCGGCGTGGCCTGCTCCATGGCCGCTGGCGCGTTGTGCGAAGTATTGGGCGGTACGGTTTCCCAGGTGGAAAACGCCGCCGAGATCGGCATGGAACACAACCTCGGCCTGACCTGCGACCCGATTGGCGGGCTGGTGCAGGTGCCCTGCATCGAGCGCAATGCCATGGGCTCGGTGAAGGCCATCAATGCGGTGCGCATGGCCTTGCGTGGCGACGGGCAACACTTCGTCTCGCTGGACAAGGTCATCCGCACCATGCGCCAGACCGGCGCCGACATGAAAAGCAAATACAAGGAAACCGCCCGTGGCGGTTTAGCGGTCAACATTATCGAGTGCTGACGCCTAAAGGCGCGCCGGCACGTTTTTCAGGAGCTGAACATGTCCACCGAAACCCTGTTGAAAACCCCATTGCACGCCCTGCACCTCGAGCTGGGTGCACGCATGGTGCCCTTCGCCGGCTACGACATGCCGGTGCAATACCCACTGGGCGTGATGAAGGAACACCTGCACACCCGTGAACAGGCCGGGCTGTTCGACGTGTCCCACATGGGCCAGATCCGCCTGACCGGCGCCAATGCCGCCAAGGCCCTGGAAACCCTGGTACCGGTCGACATCATCGACCTGCCGGTCGGCATGCAGCGCTACGCCATGTTCACCAATGAACAGGGGGGCATCCTCGACGACCTGATGGTGGCGAACCTGGGTAACGACGAACTGTTCCTGGTAGTCAACGCGGCCTGCAAGGACCAGGACCTGGCGCACCTGCGCCAGCATATCGGCGAGCAGTGCCGCATCGAGCCGCTGTTCGAAGAACGCGCGCTGCTGGCCCTGCAAGGCCCGGCCGCAGTGAAGGTATTGGCGCGCCTGGCCCCGGAAGTCACCCGGATGACCTTCATGCAATTCGCCCCGGTGCGCCTGCTGGGCGTGGACTGCTACGTCAGCCGCTCGGGCTACACCGGTGAAGACGGTTTTGAAATCTCCGTGCCTGCCGCCAGCGCCGAAAGCCTGGCGCGCAGCCTGCTGGCCGAGGACGAAGTGCAGGCCATCGGCCTGGGCGCCCGTGACTCGCTGCGCCTGGAGGCCGGTCTGTGCCTGTACGGCCACGACATGAACACCGAGACCACCCCGATCGAAGCCAGCCTCCTGTGGGCAATCTCCAAGGCCCGACGCACCGACGGTGCGCGTGCCGGTGGCTTCCCGGGTGCCGACCGCATCTTCACCCAGCAGCAAACCGGTGTAAGCCGCAAGCGCGTAGGCCTGCTGCCCCAGGAACGCACACCCGTACGTGAAGGCGCAGAGATCGTCGATGCCCACGGCAGCGTGATCGGCAGCGTGTGCAGCGGTGGCTTTGGCCCGAGCCTGGGTGGCCCACTGGCCATGGGTTACCTGGACAGCGCATTCACCGCACTGGACACCGAAGTCTCTGCGTTGGTGCGTGGGAAAAAAGTGCCACTTCGTGTAAGCAAAATGCCATTTGTACCGCAACGTTACTACCGTGGCTGATTGAATGTTCCTATAAGTAACGCGGTTGCGTTAACGTGCACTAATCTGTAACGCAACCGCCATAAAACAGTGCAGCAACGATAGGCATTATTATAGGAATTAACCTATAACAAGTGACCCATTCTATCGAATAAGTCGGTTCCACATTATTCAACGAAGTGTCATGAAGCCGAGCAAAACCTGGGCTTTTGCCAGGGCTTGTTTTTTCTCCATTAGTTGGCGTAGAGTTTGCCCACTGTGTTTGCATGGGTCGCTTGGAACCTGGACCTGGGCAGTAGCTGAAGTAGTTGTGCTACAACCCGTTCGACGTCTCTTACTTTCCTGCAACCCAGCCCAGTACTCTTTCATGTGAAAGGGGCTGTCATTAATTTTTAGCGTCAAGGAAATAAGAAAATGGCTGATCGTCAGAGCGGTACCGTCAAGTGGTTTAACGACGAGAAAGGGTTTGGTTTTATCACTCCAGAAAGCGGTCCGGATCTGTTCGTGCATTTCCGCGCTATTCAAGGCAACGGCTTCAAAAGCCTGAAGGAAGGCCAGAAGGTCACCTTCGTTGCAGTTCAAGGCCAGAAAGGCATGCAGGCTGACGAAGTACAAGCAGAAGGCTGATCCTTCCTGCGACAAAAAGCCCCTGACATGACATCAGGGGCTTTTTTATGGGCGCTATTCCGTAAAATGATTTTTTTCCTCTGAGAGCCCTGCCATGTCCAAACCCTTGCTGAGTCCCCAAGGCGAGTTCCCCGCCGTTGGCCTGGGCCGTCGCCTGGCAGCGATGTTCTATGACTTCCTGTTGTGCACCGCGCTGCTGATCGTCACCGCGTTTATCTACAAGCTGGTGTGGATCGCGTTCGTGGGCGAAGCCAGGATGCGCACCCTCACCGAATCTGGCGCACTGGACGGTGACCCGCTGCTGTCGACGATTCTGTTCTTTGTGCTGTTTGGTTTCTTTGCCAAGTTCTGGACCCATTCCGGGCAAACCCTGGGCATGCAGGTCTGGGGCGTGCGCGTGCAAAACGCCGACGGCTCGCGGATCAGCCTGTGGCAGGCGCTGTTGCGCTTTGTGGTGTCGATTGCGTCGTGGTTATGCGTGGGGCTGGGGTTTGTCTGGTCGTTGTTCGACAAGCACAAACGCAGCTGGCATGACATCTACTCGGATACGCAGTTGGTGCGCATCCCGAAGCAAAAGAAATAACCCGCTGCCTGAACGAAATCAAAATGTGGGCGGGGGCTTGCCCCCTCCCACATGTTTAACCGAGCTCGCCTCGATTCAGGCGTTACCCGCCAGCTTCAGGCGCGCAGCCTGGGTGAAATCCAGCATGCGCTTGAGCGGTCGCACGGCGTGAGGAATCACCGACGGCTCGACGAAGATCTCGTTACTGCCCTCACGCAGGCACTGCAGCGTGCGCTCCAGCGTATTCATCGCCATCCACGGGCAGTGCGCGCAACTGCGGCACGCAGCACCGTTACCGGCCGTGGGCGCTTCGACGAAGACCTTGTCCGGGCACAGCTGCTGCATCTTGTAGAAGATGCCGCGGTCGGTCGCCACGATGAAGGTCTTGTTCGGCAGCCGCTGTGCCGCCGCAATCAACTGGCTGGTGGAGCCCACCGCGTCGGCCAGTTCGATCACCGAGGTCGGCGATTCAGGGTGCACCAGGATCGCTGCGTCCGGGTACAGCGCCTTCATGTCTTCCAACTGCTTGGACTTGAACTCCTCGTGGACGATGCACGCACCGTCCCACAGCAGCATGTCGGCGCCGGTCTGGCGCTGGATGTAGGTACCCAGGTGCTTGTCCGGGCCCCAGATGATGGTCTCGCCGTTGTCCATCAGGCTTTCGACGATTTCCAGCGCGCAGCTGGAGGTCACCACCCAATCGGCCCGGGCCTTGACCGCCGCCGAAGTGTTGGCATACACCACCACGGTGCGCTCGGGATGCTGGTCGCAGAACGCCGAAAACTCATCCACCGGACACCCCAGGTCCAGGGAGCAGGTGGCTTCCAGGGTCGGCATGAGGATGCGTTTTTCGGGGGTGAGAATTTTGGCGGTCTCGCCCATGAAACGTACACCGGCGACCAGTACGGTCTTGGCCGGGTGGGCTGCGCCGAAGCGGGCCATTTCCAGGGAGTCGGAGACACAGCCGCCGGTTTCTTCGGCCAGGGCCTGGATCACCGGATCGCAATAGAAGTGGGCAACCAGCACCGCGTCCTGAGCCTTGAGCTCGGCAGCGATGGCGGCACGCAGGCTCGCCTCTTCCTCGGCGCTGAGGGCCTTGGGCTGCTTGGCGTCGAGGTGGGCTTGAACCAGTAGGCGTTCGGAAATGTGCGTCATGTTCGCAAGACCTGCAGGCGCAGTAGCGCGAAAGTCGAGTGTACCACCGGCTCTGGAGCCCTTCGGGCGCCGCCGGACGAAGTGATTGTGTTCATCAAGCACGGGTAAAGGTGAAGCTGCGCAAGGCTACAGAATATCCAATGGTTTCAAAAGCCTAATCTGGCTTTGACGCGTGCGCCTGTCGATTAAAAACCGCAATGGTACCTTGGGTCTCCCCCGCCTTCAGAAATCACCTCAAGCACATAGCCGTCAGCGGGCAGAGTTCATGCAGCAAGTTCGTTCAGACCGTTTTGGAAAGAGGCTCAAACTGGCATTGGTACAGGGCGTCCTTGAGGTTGCTTTCGAACTGCTCAAGACCGTCGTAGATGTTTTGCAGCCCTTCGATCTGGGCTTTCAGCTCGAGCTTTTTATCGGCAATGGCCTGGTTGGCCAAATCCCACGGCAGCTCCAGGCCCCGGTGGTCCTGAAGAATCGCCTGCATTTCCTTAAGCTTGAAACCCAGCTGCTGAGCACACTTGATGAACGTCAACAGCTCAACGCATTGCTGGTTATAAACCCGATACTTACCTTCGCGCACGGGCGGCGGCAGCAAGCCAATGTCTTCATAGTGGCGGATCGTCTTGACGGTAGTACCCGATAGCTGAGCGGCTTTGCCGATATACATGAAAAGTCCTTTTTTGGCACAAGAGTGGGGAGAGCACTTTGGCGCGCCGCATCTTCACACATGTCTGCGGGGTCGGAAACTCGAAGGTGTCAAAAGGCAATGTATCGCAGGGATGAAGCCGACATCGCCTGCTGCAAGGCGATGCCGGGCAATCGGGGTGTCAGCGACCAGCGATAGCCTGGGCTTGCTTGAGCCAGGCTTCGCGCAGGGAGGCGTCGGAACCGAGGATTGGCCCGAACGTGAGGGTCTTCAATGGTTTGATGCCGCAGAACTCCAGGGTGGTCTTGCGCACCTGGTGCAGGCCCGGCATGCGGTAGACCCACTTGTAGTACCACGGCGGGGTATCCATCGTGACCAGCAGGTGGGCCGTGCGCCCCTTCAAAAGCTTGTCGGGAAAGGCTTTGCCTTCGCGATACTTGAAGGCAAATCCGGGAAGGAATATTCGATCGAAGAAGCCTTTCATCAGGGCCGGAATTCCGCCCCACCAGATGGGATAGACAAACGCCAGGTGCTCAGCCCACGTGATATCGGCCTGGGCCTTGAGCAGATCGGGCTCCAGCAACTGAACCTGTTTGTAGCCATCGTGCAGCACTGGATCAAACCGCAGTGCATCCAGGCGTAACAGACGCACATCGTGCCCGGCCTCTGTGGCCGCCTTCACATAGGTGTCGGTCAATGCCCCACAGAAACTGTCGGTTGAGGGGTGCCCCAGAATCACCAGTACTCGCTTGCTCATCATCACTTCATCCTGAAAAGTCGAGCGGGCAGGATAGGGTGTGCCCGTAACAGGAGAGTCAACAGGGAGGTTTGCCAAATGCTGGTATAGCTTGGGTGCATTGCGCACCGGCAGGTAAGCACCAAATCGCAGGCAAAAAAAAACCCGGAAATCCTCACTTGCGTGGGCCTTCCGGATTTTCTAAACCGCCAAAAATGGTGGGTCGTGTGGGATTCGAACCTACGACCAATTGGTTAAAAGCCAACTGCTCTACCAACTGAGCTAACGACCCGCTGTGTGGTGGCGCGTATAATACTGATTTCTAAGGATTATTCAACACCTTATTTGAAATAAATCAGAAATAACGCGTCGGGTCCGTAATTCCGGCCATTTGGAAGCCCTCTGCACGCAGCCGGCAGCTGTCGCATTTCCCACAGGCACGGCCGTCATCGTCTGCCTGATAGCAGGAAACTGTCAGCGAGTAATCGACACCGAGTCCTACGCCAGCCTTCACGATAGCGGCCTTGCTCAGGTTTTGCAGCGGTGCCTGGATCCGGAAACCCTGCCCTTCTACCCCGGCTTTTGTCGCCAAATTGGCCATACGCTCGAACGACTCGACGTATTCGGGGCGGCAGTCCGGGTAGCCGTTGTAATCAAGCGCGTTAACCCCGATGAAGATGTCACGGGCACTCAGAACCTCCGCCCAGCCCAGGGCCAGGGACAGGAACACGGTGTTGCGTGCCGGTACGTAGGTAACCGGGATGCCTTGGGTGGGGGCCTCTGGGACGTCGATAGTGCTGTCGGTCAAGGCCGAGCCACCCATGCCGTCGAGGTTCAGGCCAATCACCTTGTGTTCGACCACGCCCAAGTCTCGGGCCACACGGGCGGCTGCATCCAGCTCGGCGCGGTGGCGCTGACCGTAGTCGAAGCTCATGGTGTAACAGCTGTAACCTTCGGCGCGAACCATGGCCACTAGCGTTGCGGAATCGAGGCCACCTGACAGCAGGATGACCGCGCGCTTTTGATCAGTCATCTCAGCGCCCCGGTTCGTCGTTCCACAGGTATTTATGCAGCTGCAATTGCAGGCGTACGGGCAGGTTATCGGCAACCACCCAGTCGGCCAGATCGCGCGCGTTCAGGTCGTGGTGGCTGGGAGAGAACAATACCTCACCGGCACGGCGGTCAAGGCCGTACTGGATCAGCTTGGAATTGGCCCAGTCGTAGTCTTCACGGGAACAAATCACGAACTTGACCTGATCGTTGGGCGTCAGCAGTTCGATGTTCTCGTAGCGGTTGCGGTGCACTTCCTTGGAGCCCGGCGTCTTGAGGTCAACCACTCGGCTGACACGCGGGTCTACAGCGGAAATATCCAGGGCCCCACTGGTTTCCAGGGAGACCTCGTAACCGGCATCACACAGCTGTTTGAGCAAGGGGATGGCGTTGGGCTGGGCCAGGGGCTCGCCACCCGTTACACAGACGTAGCGGGGCCGGTAGCCGGCAACCTGCTCCAGGATGTCTTCGAGGGTGCGCACAGTGCCGCCACTGAAGGCGTAGGCGCTGTCACAGTATTGGCAACGCAAGGGGCAACCGGTCAGGCGCACAAAAACCGTGGGCAGGCCAGCGGTTCGCGTTTCACCCTGTAACGAGTAAAAAACTTCGGTGATGCGTAATGTGTCTTGCATAGTCGCCACGGGCGTAACAGCTAAACAGGCTGTCCGCCTCCGTCAGGCACTTCAAGGAACCCCGCCAACGCGTAGGCCCCAGGAAGCGTGTGTCATAAAAGGGCGTGGATTCTAACGAAAAAACCCGCGCCAGGCGCGGGTTTCTTCTAAACGGCTGCATCGCTTACAAGCGTTGCAGATCCCGTTGGGCCAACTGTGCAGCGGAGGTACCCGGATATTGGGCTACGACCTGCTGCAGAATGCCTTTGACCTTGTCGGTATGACCCAGGCGGCGTTCTACGTCAGCGAGTTTATACAGCGAGTCGGGCACCTTGGCGTGCTTGGGGTACAGCTGGCTGACCTTGGCAAATGCCTGGCCCGCCCCCTGCAGATCACCCTTTGCCAGATTCACCTCGCCCAACCAGTATTGGGCGTTGCCCGCGTACTGGCTGTTTGGGTAGCGGCCCAGGAAGGCGGTAAAGGCTTTGCTGGCCTTATCGAAATCCTTGGCCTTGATCAGGTCGAAGGCTGCATCGTAATACAGCTTTTCCTTCGCCGGATCACCCGGTTCACTGCTGGCGGCAGGGGCTTGGCTCGCAGCGGCGGCCCCTGCTGCTGCACCACCGATAGCCGCGCTGGGCGCGCCACCGGCAGAAGAATTATCAGGAGTAGCGGCAGGTGTAACACCGGCTCCTATACGTCGATCAAGATCCTGGTAACGCTCCAGGCCTTCCTGCTTCAGCTGACGCACCTCATTTTGCAGAACTTCAATGGTGCCTTGTTGCTGCGCCAATTGATCCTGCATGCGTTGCAGCTGGTTGAACAGTTCGCCCTGTGCCGAGGGAGCGGACGTAGCCGCCCCCCCAGCATAGGCGCCATTCGTGCCATAACCCGCTGGCGGATAACTGCTCCCGCTATTGTTATAGCCAGAGTTGCTATCTTCCACAGGAACCGCAGCCCACACCGCAAGCGGGGCGAGGCTGAGAGCCAATACAGTTAGAGCACGACGGCACGTTCGCATGACGAATTACTTACGCAGTTCGACGCGACGGTTTTGAGCCCAGGACTGCTCGTCGTGGCCAGTAGCAACTGGACGCTCTTTACCGTAGGAAACCAGTTCCAGTTGGCCTGGAGCAACACCTTGCAGTACCAGGTAGCGCTGAACGGCTTTCGCACGACGCTCGCCCAGTGCCATGTTGTACTCACGAGTACCACGTTCGTCAGTGTTACCTTCCAGAACAACGCGAGCGCCGTTAGCTTTCAGGTCCTTCGCGTGAACGTCCAGAGCGCGCATGGCTTCTGGTTTCAGGTCCGAACTGTCGTATTCGAAGTAGAAAGTGGTGATAGCGCGCAGAGCAGCTTCTTCGCTCAGGGAGCCGTCAACTGCACCAGTGTTAGCGCCGTAACCAGCGTTTGGATCAACAGCTGCGCCTTCACCGGCATTGTCGCCGCCTTTAGACGAGCAACCAACGGCTACGGACAGAGCCAGAGCCAGAGCAGCAAACTTACCAAACTTCAGCATTTCCATCGTGAAACTCCTAATGAACCCCAGTGTGTTAAGTACTTCTTTTTGTAGCGCCGCGTCAGTTCAGGTAAGGGGACCAGGACGGTTCTCTGACTTCGCCTTGTGCGGTAGGAAGCGGGAGCCTTACGCGTCCATTAATGGACACGAGCATCAAGACTCCCCGGCCCTGCTGGCGGGTGGCGTAGATTACCATGGTGCCGTTGGGCGCAACAGTAGCTGACTCATCAAGGTTGGTATCTGTGAGGATTTTTACCGTTCCACGCTGCAAATCCTGGGCCGCAACCCGGAAATTAGTGAAACCATCCTGACGGTGAATCATCACCAACGTCTTTTCATCAGCCGAAAGCTTAGGATTGGCGTTGTAGTTACCGATAAAGGTCACGCGTTCCGCGCCCCCACCGCCAACGCTGGTCTTGTAGATCTGTGGCTTGCCGCCGCGGTCCGAGGTGAAGTAGATGGTCGAACCATCCTTGCCCCAGAACGGTTCGGTGTTGATACCAGGACCGCTGGTCACGCGGCTGATCTGGCGCGAAGCCATGTTCATCACGTAGATGTCCGGGTTGCCGTCCTTGGACAGTACGAATGCCAGGCGCGAACCATCCGGCGACCAGGCCGGTGCACCGTTGAGGCCTTCAAAGTTGGTGATCTGCTCACGACGGCCAGTATCGATGTGCTGGACGAAGATACGCGGACGCTTCTGTTCGAAAGACACGTAGGCAATACGCTTGCCGTCCGGCGCGAAGCGCGGCGACAGGATTGGCTCACGGGATTGCAGCAAGGTCACTGCCCGCGCACCGTCGTAGTCCGAACGCTGCAGGGTGTAGCGAGTGTTGTCTACGGAGAAACGCTCGGCCGTTACATAAAGCAGGCGTGTCGAGAACGCCCCCTTGATACCGGTGAGTTTTTCAAACGACTGGTCCGAGATGTAGTGGGCCATGTCGCGCAGTTGTTCGGCGGTACCCGATACGCTGCCGGTCAGGACCTGCTGCTCGGTGGCCACGTTGAACAAGGTGTACTGGATCTGCAGGCGACCGCCGGCCGGCGTGATGCTGCCGACCATCAGGTACTGCGCGCCCACCGCTTTCCAATCACGGAAGATGACTTCGCTGGCCTGGGTCGGCTGGCTGATCATGTTGCCTTTCGGAATCGGTGCGTAGTAACCGGAATTGCGCAGGTCGTCGCTGACGATCTGGGCCATGTCGTCCGGCAGCACGCTGCCGCCCTGCCAGCCAAACGGCACTACCGCGATCGGGGTAGCCCGATCGCTGCCGCTGGTGACCAGGATGTTCTTTTCATCCGCCGCCGCTATCCCTGCCATACAGCAAATAACGACAAGCATTCCTCGAAGAAGGTTTCTCACAAGGCTAGATCCTCAGGTGTGAATGTCATCTTGAATGAACGATAGGGAGCGAAGTCGCTTGGTTTCATTCCCTGCATCTCGGTCAACCGGCCAATATTCTTGACCGCGGCAACCGCCGAACTGTCGAACGAACCGTCACCACTGGACTTGGCCACGCTGACCGAAGTCACCGTACCGTCCGGCAACATGCCGATCTGCAGCACTACTGTCATGCCTTTGCGTGCCGAAGGTGGACGTGTCCAGCCTTCTGCTGCCCGCGCCCGAATCAGGTCGTCGAAACTGCCCGCGACTTCATCACCACGCTCATCGGCCAAGGCTTGCTGACGCTGCGGCGTGTCGGAGAGCAAATCTGCCAAGGCCTGGGCCTTTTTCTCTTCGGCGGATTTACGCGCTGCTTCCTGGGCCTTTTTCTTGCTGGCATCGGCGGCAGCTTTCTTCTTCGCGTCGTCGGCGATTTTCTTCTTCGCCTCGTCTGCTTCAGCTTTTTTCTTGGCGTCTTCGGCGGCTTTCTTCTTCGCGTCTTCGACTATTTTCTTCTTGGCGTCTTCAGCGGCCTTTTTCTTGGCCTCTTCTTCGGCAGCCTTCTTGGCTTCTTCTTCAGATTTCTTCTTGGCTATATCAGCCAATTGTTTCTCTTCAGCTTTTTTAGCTTCGGCAGCTTTCTCGGCTTTCTTGGCTTCATCAGCCTTTTTCGCCTCGTCGGCCTTCTTGGCTTCGTCAGCCTTTTTCGATTCCTCGGCCTTTTGAGCCGCCTCTTCTTTCTTTTGTTCCGCAGCAGCCTTCACCGCTTCCTGCTCGACCTTCTTCTGTTCCATCTGTTCGACTTCAGTCTGGCGCGCAGCCGACTTCTGGGCCTCACCCGCAATCTTCTGATTGGTCTGGGTGGTGGCCTGGCTTTTCGATTTCAGCTGATACAGGGTCGCCTGCACGATCGGCTTGGCTGGCGGCAGGTCCGGAGTCATGGCAAAGCTGACGAACAGCATGCCAAAGACCAGGACGTGCAGGGCAATTGCCCAGACGCTAGGCCAGAAGAAGCTTTCCGAGGCGGACGGCTCTCGCTGTTGGTGCATCAGGGCGCCTCGGTAATCAAGCCAACGTTACCGACGCCGGCCCTCTGCAGCCCGCCCATGGCGCCCATGACGGAACCGTAGTCGACCGACTTGTCGCCGCGGATGAACACCTGGGTGTGCTTGCCGCCTTCGTTGCCGGAGCGAATGATCTTGGTCACCGCATCGGTCATCGCCGGCAGGGTCAAGGCCTTGTCCTGTTGCTTCTGGGTGTCGACTTCGCTGCCAAGGTTCCAGTAATAGGTCTTGTCAGCCTTGATCGAAATGGTCAGGACCTGAGTGTTGTTGTCCTGCGGCAAGGCTTCACTGGAAACCTTGGGCAGATCAACCTTCACGCCCTGGTTGAGCATCGGCGCGGTCACCATGAAGATCACCAGCAGCACCAGCATCACGTCGATGTAGGGCACTACGTTCATCTCGGCGACCGGCTTGCGCTTTTTGCGAGCTCGAGCGATTAAAGCCATTGGGAATTACCTGCTTATTCTTCGCTGGTGTGCACTTTACGGTGCAGGATCGCCTGGAACTCATCGGCGAAGGTGTAGTAACGGCTGATCAACGTTTCGCTGGTTGCAGCAAAGCGGTTGTAGGCAATTACTGCGGGGATAGCGGCGAACAGGCCGATCGCGGTGGCGATCAGGGCTTCGGCAATACCCGGGGCCACGGTGGCCAGGGTCGCTTGCTGGGCCTGGGCCAGGCCGCGGAACGAGTTCATGATCCCCCACACCGTACCGAACAGGCCGATGTACGGGCTGACGGAACCGACGGTAGCGAGGAACGGCAGGCTCTGCTCCAGTTTCTCTTCTTCCCGGGAAATGGCGACGCGCATGGCACGGGCCACGCCTTCCATGACCGCTTCCGGATCAACACCCGGCTGCTGGCGCAGGCGCGAGAATTCCTTGAAGCCCGCGCGGAAGATCTGCTCGACGCCCGAGTCCGGGTCCGGGTTGCTGCCGGCCTGGCGGTACAGCTTGGACAGGTCGATACCCGACCAGAAGCGCTCTTCAAAGCTCTCCAGGGCACGTCGACCGGCGCGCAGCAGGTTGCTGCGCTGAAAAATCATGACCCAAGAGGTAACCGATGCGGCTACCAGGGTCAGCATCACCAGTTGAACCACGACACTGGCATTGCTGACCAGGCTCCACATGGAGGAATGGTCGACGACGGTAGGTTCCACGCTAAATCTCCTGCTTTGATTGTTTACCCGCGCCGCTCACGGCGGCAAAGGCCGCACGTAGAGTTTCGGGAATGGCCCGAGGTTTCAAACTATTGGTGCGCACACACGCCACCAGGAACTGCCCCTCACAGAGCAGCGTTGCATCCGTTGCCCGCCTGACCTGCTGCTTGAAACGCAGGCTGGCACGGTTCAATTCGATTACTTCAGCGCTGACCAGCAGCTCGTCGTCCAGTCGCGCCGGTGCGTGGTAACGCGCCTCGCTGGAATGCACGACGAATAACAGGTCCTCCCCTGCCAGCTGGGATTGGGCAAAGCCCAGCTCCCGTAGCCGCTCGGTACGAGCCCGCTCCATGAACTTGAGATAATTGACGTAATACACGATGCCGCCGGCATCGGTGTCCTCGTAATAAACGCGACAGCGATGTGCGAACGACTGATCCCCGTTTTGCGCGCGCATACTCTAGTGCTTACTCCTCAGGTTGCCAATCCGGTGGGGCAACTGTTTTTTCATTCTCGAAAAACATATCCAGTGACTGAATGACGACGCCAGCCACTAGGACAGCACAAACATCGAATAAATCGACTGGCGTGAAGCTTTTAATCGTCCACTGCATCAAGGAATTCGTCTACCACGGGCATCTCCCCCAATCGTGACGGAATGTTTAACCCGAAGTGCAGATAGGCATGGCGCGTCACCACCCGCCCCCTTGGCGTACGCATGATATAGCCCTGCTGGATCAGGTACGGCTCCAGCACATCTTCGATGGTATGGCGCTCTTCACTGATGGCCGCCGCCAGGCTGTCGACACCCACCGGGCCGCCGTCGAACTTCTCGATCATGGTCAAGAGCAGGCGTCGATCCTGATGATCGAAGCCGTGCTCGTCCACATCCAGCAGGTTCAAGGCCAGGTCCGCCACGGCCTTGGTGATATGCCCCTTGGCCCGTACTTCGGCAAAGTCACGCACACGACGCAACAAGCGGTTGGCAATCCGTGGCGTGCCCCGGGCCCGACGAGCGATTTCAAACGCGCCCTCCGGGTCCAGGGGCAGGCCGAGAATACTGGCCGAACGGCTGACAATGGTCGCCAGATCGGTAGTGCTATAGAACTCCAGACGTTGAACGATGCCGAAACGGTCTCGCAGCGGGTTGGTCAGCATGCCCGCACGGGTCGTCGCGCCCACCAGCGTGAACGGTGGCAAGTCGAGCTTGATCGAGCGGGCCGCCGGGCCTTCGCCGATCATGATGTCGAGCTGGAAATCTTCCATCGCCGGGTACAGCACTTCCTCGACGATAGGCGAGAGCCGGTGGATCTCGTCGATGAACAGCACGTCATGGGGCTCGAGGTTGGTGAGCAACGCCGCCAAATCACCTGGCCGCTCCAGCACCGGGCCGGAGGTGGACTTGATCGACACGCCCATTTCCTGGGCAATGATGTTGGCCAGGGTGGTTTTACCCAGCCCCGGCGGGCCGAAGATCAAGGTATGGTCCAAGGACTCACTGCGCCCGCGCGCGGCCTGGATAAACAACTCCATCTGCTCGCGCACGGTGGGCTGGCCGATGTAGTCGGCAAGGCTCAAGGGCCGGATGGCGCGGTCCTGGACTTCTTCACGGTCACGAGGCCCGGTGGCCGCGATCAGACGATCAGCTTCAATCACTTAAATCATTCCCTTCAGGGCTCGGCGGATCATGTCTTCGCTGCTCAGGTTCTTGTCCTTGATGGCCGAGACGGCCTTGCTGGCCTCCTGGGGTTTGTAGCCCAGGGAGATCAGCGCACTGACGGCGTCGCTTTCAGCACTCGCGACCTGGCCCGCCGGCATATCCGGCTGGTTCGGCACCAGGGCGAACATGCTCGGCACCACTTCCCAGGCCTTGAAGCGGTCCTTGAGTTCTACCAACAGGCGCTCGGCGGTTTTCTTGCCCACGCCCGGTACCTTGGTCAGCGCTGAGGTGTCCTGGGCCGAAACGGCTCGTACCAGCTCATCCACTTCCAGGCTCGACATCAACGCCAGGGCCAATTTAGGCCCCACGCCATTAAGGCGAATCAGTTCGCGGAAGAAGTCGCGGTCGCGCTTGCCAATGAAACCATAGAGTAGTTGCGCGTCTTCGCGCACCACCAGATGGGTATGCAGCGTTATAGGTTCACCGACCGACGGCAGGCGGTACAGGGTGGTCATGGGCACTTCCAGCTCATACCCCAGCCCGTTTACATCCAGAATCAGGTGCGGCGGCTGTTTCTCAGCCAGGGTGCCGCGCAAGCGTCCAATCACGGTTCAGATCCTTAAAGCTTGGGGTCAGAGCGAGGCCTGACCGGAAATAACGATTGCGCTGATGCTATCAGAGACGCAGGCGCCCGCCACGACTGCGTGCCATGCCCAGGCCGTGAGGCAGCAGGCTGGAGCGCGTGTGCGCATGGCAAATGGCAATGGCCAGGGCGTCGGAGGCATCGATCTGCGGCTTTGAGGTGAGCTTGAGCATGTGCATGACCATCATCTGCACCTGCTCTTTATTGGCCGCACCGGTGCCGACCACGGCCTGCTTGACCTGGGTCGCGGTGTATTCGGCGATTTCCATGCCCTCTTCGGCCCCTGCCACGATGGCGGCGCCACGGGCTTGTCCGAGTTTAAGGGCTGAGTCGGCGTTTTTTGCCATGAACACTTTTTCGATGCCCATGGTGACCGGTCCGTAGGTCTGGATCACTTCACGCACGCCGCGATAGACGATCTGCAGGCGCTCAGCCAACTCGCCTGCGCCGGTACGGATACAGCCCGAAGCGACGTAGACGCAGCCGCGCGGGGTGTGTTGCACCACACCAAAACCGGTGATGCGCGAACCGGGGTCGATACCTAGGATTAAAGTCATAACGCCTGCAGGTCGGATAAACACATTTTTTGATACATCGTAGTTCTAATGTGGGAGGGGGCTTGCTCCCGATGGCGATCGTCCAGTTAGACATAGGCTGACTGATACACCGCCATCGGGAGCAAGCCCCCTCCCACATTTGGATCTACGTCATTCTTCAGCCTAGCTGTTCGGCCACGGATTCCGGGATGTCGGCGTTGGAATACACGTTCTGTACATCATCCAGGTCTTCGAGCATATCGAGCATCTTCAGCACTTTCTGCGCACCGTCCAGGTCCAGCTCGGCACTGGTGGTCGGCAGCATCACGATCTCGGCGTCGGAGCCTTTGAAACCGGCCGCTTCCAGGGCATTACGCACGGCGTAGAAGCCGGCGAACGAGGTAAACACGTCGATGGAGCCATCTTCATTGGTCACTACGTCGTCGGCATCCGCCTCCATCGCCGCTTCCATCAGCGCATCTTCATCCACACCCGGCGCGAAGGAGATCTGCCCCTTGCGTTCGAACAGGTAGGCCACCGAACCGTCAGTCCCCAGGTTGCCGCCACACTTGCTGAACGCATGACGCACGGCGGCGGCAGTACGGTTGCGGTTATCGGTCATGCATTCGACCATCACCGCCACGCCACCCGGGCCGTAGCCTTCGTAGGTCAACTCGACCATGTCGTCGGTGTCGGCAGCGCCGGCCCCACGGGCCACGGCACGGTCGATAATGTCACGACTCATATTGGCGCCGAGGGCCTTGTCCAGGGCCAGGCGCAGACGCGGGTTGGAGCCCGGGTCACCCCCGCCCTGGCGGGCAGCGACCGTCAGCTCACGGATCCACTTGGTAAAAATCTTGCCTTTCTTGGCATCCTGACGCTCTTTGCGGTGCTTGATGTTCGCCCACTTGGAATGGCCAGCCATAACACAACTCCGAAATTCTCTAGAAACCTTATCAACCCCACCCCGGGTGGGATACACCCCTTGTAACGCAAAGGCGCATCCGAAGATGCGCCTTTTTAGACTGCGTAAACCTCAGTGCGCTTTCACGCAGCAGCCTTACTCAGCCTTCGGCGTCTCGCGCAGGCGGATATGCAGCTCGCGCAATGCCTTGGCATCCACCACGCCCGGAGCCTGGGTCATGACGTCCGCAGCACTCTGGGTTTTCGGGAACGCGATCACTTCACGGATCGACTGGGCACCGGTCATCAGCATCACCAGGCGGTCGAGGCCGAAAGCCAGGCCACCGTGGGGCGGCGCACCGTATTTCAAGGCGTCGAGCAGGAAGCCGAACTTCTCTTCCTGTTCCGCTTCGTTGATGCCCAGCAGGCGGAAGACCGCTTGTTGCATCTCTTTGCGGTGGATACGGATCGAACCGCCACCCAGCTCAGTACCGTTCAACACCATGTCATACGCGCGGGACAGCGCGCCTGCCGGGTTGGCTTCCAGCTCTTCGGGCGAGCACTTCGGCGCGGTGAACGGGTGGTGCAAGGCGCTGAAGCTGCCGTCATCGTTCTCTTCGAACATCGGGAAGTCGACGACCCACATCGGTGCCCACTTGCAGGTCAGCAGGTCCAGGTCGTGGCCCAGCTTGATCCGCAGCGCGCCCAGGGCTTCGCTGACGATCTTGGCTTTGTCGGCGCCGAAGAACACGATGTCGCCGTCGACCGCGCCCACGCGATCCAGGATCACATTGAGGTTGGCTTCCGGGATGTTCTTCACGATTGGCGACTGCAGGCCTTCAACACCCTTGGCGCGCTCGTTGACCTTGATATACGCCAGGCCCTTGGCACCGTAGATGCCGACGAACTTGGTGTAGTCGTCGATCTGCTTGCGCGGCATGCTCGCGCCGCCAGGCACGCGCAGGGCGGCGATGCGGCATTTCGGGTCGTTGGCGGGGCCGCTGAACACCTTGAAATCAACTTCGGTGAGCTGGTCGGCCACGTCCACCAGTTCCAGCGGGTTACGCAGGTCTGGCTTGTCCGAACCGTAGCGGCGCATGGCTTCTTCGAAGGTCATGTGCGGGAATTCGCCGAACTCCAGGTCCAGCACTTCCTTGAACAGGTTGCGGATCATCTGCTCGGTGATGCCCATGATCTCTTTTTCATCGAGGAAGCTGGTCTCGATGTCGATCTGGGTGAATTCCGGCTGGCGGTCGGCGCGCAGGTCTTCGTCGCGGAAGCACTTGGCGATCTGGTAGTAACGGTCGAAACCGGCCACCATCAGCAGCTGCTTGAACAGCTGCGGCGACTGCGGCAAGGCGAAGAAACTGCCGGCGTGGGTACGGCTAGGCACCAGGTAGTCACGCGCGCCTTCCGGGGTGGCCCGGGTCAGGATAGGCGTTTCGACGTCAAGGAAGCCGTTCTCGTCGAGGAAGCGGCGGATGCTGGTGGTCATGCGCGAACGCAGGCGCAGCTTCTCGGCCATTTCCGGACGACGCAGGTCCAGGAAGCGGTAGCGCAGGCGGGTTTCTTCGCCGACGTCGGAGTATTCGTTCAACGGGAACGGCGGGGTTTCCGATTCGTTCAGTACTTCCAGCTCGTAGCCCAGCACTTCGATCGCACCGGACGCCATGTTCGCGTTCACGGCACCGGCCGGACGCAGGCGAACCTTGCCGGTGATCTTCACGACGTACTCGCTGCGCACACGGTCAGCGGCGGCGAAGCTTTCGGCGCGATCCGGATCGAATACCACCTGGGCCAGGCCATCACGATCACGGATATCGAGGAAGATCACCCCGCCGTGGTCGCGGCGACGGTGAACCCATCCGCAAAGGGTGATTTCCTGACCATCCAGGGTCTCGTTCAGTTGGCCGCAATAGTGGCTGCGCATCATGGTAGTGGTTTCACTTCTCGTAATTCGAAATTCGGTGGAGGCCTGCCTCGTCACCGTACATTAAAGCAGGGGACGGATAATGCAGGAGCCTGCGCATGGAGTTCAACTCAGTCTGCTTTGTCGCCGCCCGCCAGGTTCTTCTTCGAACCGGTCTTGAAATCGGTCTCGTACCAGCCGCTGCCGCTCAGGCGGAAGCCCGGCATGGACAACATCTTCTTGAGCTCGGGTGCCTGGCAGGCCGGGCAATCGACCAGCGGCGCTGCGCTGATCTTCTGGATGGCTTCCAACTGATGTCCACAGGAAGCACATTGATAGTCGTACATGGGCATGGCGATGTCTCGGCGGTCGATCGTTACTGTGCCGCGCCCGCTCCTGATAAAGAGCAGAGGGAGAAAGCCCCGGCAGCAGCAAAGCGCGGGATTATATCTGGTAAATCAAGGCAGCGCAGCCGGCTTTCTGCCCGGGGCAGGCCCACCTCGACAGTGGACCAGCCCCGAGGCCTGCCGATTACTCAGGGCTTGGCGAGGCAGCACGGCCCTTTAACAGATGAACCACACACACTACCCTGACCAACCCACTGAAGTTCTTCACTCCTCCATACCGCAAGTGCACTTCCCGATCGACATAGGACAGCAATGCACTGACAGAGCAGGCATTGATCCTGGCTATTTCCGTGAGGATATTCCAATAGATCTGCTCAAGCCGAAGACAAGTGGAAAATCCGTTGAGCCTTACCGATCGGGACAATGGCTTGGCCAGCCCCATATCGAACCCCTTGGCGAAGGGGTCGACGCTTATCTTGTGGAAACCACCGGTTTCCATCACTCCCACATCCACTCCACGTGACATACACCTGACACTCCATTGCCAAACAACAGCCCATGGGTTCTCCCATTGGACAGTGGCCCTATAAGACAGCAGGACGAGGCAGGCAGCCAGAAGACGGGGCGTTGATAGGCGTAGGACAACGCCAGGAAATGCGTGGAAACAAGCAAGTGGCGCCACAACGGCGCCACTGTGGCTGTCGCTTACTGGCTTTCGAGCAGGGAACGCAGCATCCACGCGGTTTTCTCGTGAACCTGCATGCGCTGGGTCAGCAGGTCCGCGGTCGGCTCATCGCTGACCTTGTCGAGCAACGGGAAAATACCACGTGCGGTACGCGTGACCGCCTCCTGGCCCGCCACCAGTTGCTTGATCATCTCTTCTGCGCTGGGAACACCCTCTTCTTCCTTGATGGAGGAAAGGCGGGCGTAGATCGAATAGGCGCCCGGTGCCGGGAAACCCAGGGCACGGATACGCTCGGCTATGGCGTCCACCGCCAGCGCCAGTTCGTTGTACTGCTCTTCGAACATCAGGTGCAGCGTACGGAACATGGGGCCCGTGACGTTCCAATGGAAGTTGTGGGTCTTCAGGTACAGTACATAGGTATCGGAAAGCAGCCGTGAAAGCCCATCGACGATGGATTTACGATCTTCTTCACTGATACCGATATCGATTGCCATGTTTATCCCCTTCAATTGACAAGCATTCATTGATCAGGTGCACGACTACTCTAGCAAGAGCGCCGCAGAGACGCAGCCCGACACCCTCGGGCGACATGCGGCAAATCGCCCCTGCACGACCTGTCAGCCCGTGCAGTACAAGCCTTTGGGCATGTCGGAAATTTTCTTTAAGGCCGCCAGAAACCCCTGCACATGTCTAGGACAAGCGTTTCACGCAGAAATGCCACGCCCCTTTCAACCGCGGAAAATGCTCGATTTGAGTAGGCACGGCCTTTGCTGTTAA
Source organism: Pseudomonas sp. AM8 (assembly GCF_036346475.1). NCBI lineage: Bacteria > Pseudomonadati > Pseudomonadota > Gammaproteobacteria > Pseudomonadales > Pseudomonadaceae > Pseudomonas > Pseudomonas sp. AM8. The sequence goes on along the minus strand of NZ_JAOTNX010000011.1, from coordinate 183,853 downwards.
ATAGGCAGCGTGTCGCCGTCGTTAATTTCCACGGCAAGCGGCATAGGCTGATACCCGCGCACGTGCCCAACGCCTCCCATTGTTCAGAAGCGAACCGTGCCAGTCAGCTCTTCCTTGTGATCCGTCTTAACGTGAGTTAATCAAAATGTTGAAAATCGTCCACCTGCTAACGGGCGTTGCAGCGTTGCTGCTGTCCTTTATCCCGAGCCTGCAGCCTGAAAGCCTGCCCTACCTGCAACAACACGACGCTCTGTACCTGGCCTTGTTCGGCCTTCTTAACCTGACGCTCGCTCCCGTAATCCCTTACTGGAACAAAGGCACACGTCATCAACTGCAAAACCTGGTCAGCGCGCTGCTGGTACTGACCGTTGTCGTACAAACCCTCACCCTCCTGGCACCTATGCCTGAAGTGGGCGGCCATCCGGCCATCCTGCTCAGCCTGGTGATTGCTGTGGTCGCTATCGTTCTTCACCTGGCCATCAGCTTCTACCGTTCGTCCCCGGCGGCCGCGTCGCAAAACTACGACATGACCAATCGGGATACCGGTACCGTCAAGTGGTTCAACACCTCCAAAGGCTTCGGCTTTATTTCCCGCGATTCGGGCGACGACATCTTCGTCCACTTCCGGGCTATCCGTGGCGAAGGTCATCGCGTCCTGGTGGAAGGCCAGCGCGTGGAGTTCTCCGTGATGAATCGCGACAAAGGCCTGCAAGCCGAAGACGTGATCGCAGCCCTGCCGCGTCGCTGATTCCAGCCGTCGCAGCAAAAAAACCGCGATCCAGCCTTGGCTGGGTCGCGGTTTTTTATTGCACTCGGATTAATAGTGCGGTGGCGGCGCCTCTTCTTCGGACGTCTCGAACTGGCCGCCCATTTCTTCCTGACGCTTGAGCAGCGCGGTCATCTGCAACTGCAGGCGTTCAACCGCGCGCTGCTGGACGACCAGGATGTCATTGAGGGTCTCGATGGTGTCGTCCTGAAAGGCCAGGCGGCTCTCCAGATCGGTAACGCGGTCTTGCAAGTCCATGGTTCAATCCTGGGTAAAGATAAAGTCGGCAGGCAGCAACGCGTGCAGGCGCACACGAATGGCCGCCACTTGTTCTTCAGTGTACGGCTGGGCCGGATGCTTGCCCCAAACCGGCGCAGGCCACGCGGCGTCATCACGCTTGCGTGCGATCACATGCACGTGCAATTGGCTGACGACATTGCCCAGCGCACCGATATTCATCTTGTCGGCACCCAGGCCTTCGTTGAGTAACTGCGCCAGCAACGTAGTTTCCTTCCAGAGGATCTGTTGATCTGCGACATCCAGCTGAAACACTTCGCTGATACCGTTGATGCGTGGCACCAGGATGAACCAGGGGTAATTCGAGTCATTGGACAGCAGCAGGCGGCACAACGGGAAGTCCCCGATCACCAGTGTGTCTTGTTGCAGGCGTTGGTCTAAGGCGAACACCACGGGCACTCCGTTTGGCAGGTCAAGTTCTGGCGCCCAGCATACCTTTGAATGCAGGCGGCTTCACGGCGAATGCGGGAGAGCCCCGGCGCATCCGGAGAAAAAAACCGCACCCTTTCGATGCAGGCGAATAATTGAGCTACGCTAACTCGGGCCTCACCGGGATGCACCAAAATGACCCACTTGTGCCTCAAAGAGATCCGCCAACTACCCACCCATGGGGGTGGACCGGTAACGTTTTCCTCGGGCAACGTTTTTTTGCACCCCCCAACAGCGGTAACACACGGGCGTCAAGCCCAAACCAAACGGCGTAAAAAGCCCGTGCTTATGCGGTTTTTACCCCGTCGTAACGTTTTTCACGAAAAAATGACATTCAGTTACCGGTTTGGGCGCGCTTGTTGCATTCACCCCCCTATCGTCGACAACGACACCTGCAGGGAAGTGAGTGTTTCGCGATAAAAAACAGTGGCGTTTCAATGCATACCAAGGAAGACGACAAACGCTGAAAGACGTTTGAAAACAGCATTGAAGTTGTCAGTCCCGTTACATTCGGACTGTGAATTTGCGACATGGAACTAGCAATTTACGACAGCCTCGTAAAGAAGCTGAAAGGAAAGATGGGTAAGTATCGTCAATAGAGTCTGCGTGATATAACTTTGCGCCGACACAAAAAAGAAAGAGCCGCCCAGATAAAAATACAGGTGGGACGGCAGTACTCTTCCTAAAACCAAAGGAGCAAATCACGATGCGCGTGATGAAGTGGAGCATGATCGCCCTGGCTGTTTCAGCAGGCACCTCGCAGTTCGCAATGGCGTCCGCCCAGGACGATTCCAAGGGCTTTGTTGAAGACAGTACGTTCAGCATCAATACTCGCGCGCTGTACTTCAGCCGCGATTTCCGTAATGAACCAGCGGGCGGCTACGCCACGGTCAACGGCAAGCGCAAAAGCCGTGCTGAAGAAACGGGCTTGGGCTTCAATGCACTGTTCGAATCGGGCTTCACCCAAGGCACTATCGGCGTCGGTTTCGATGCAATCGGCCTGCTGGGCGTCAAGCTCGACAGTGGCAAGGGTCGCGCGGGCACCGGACTGTTCCCCACCGGTTCCGACGGTCGTTCGCAAGATGACTACTCCAAAGGCGGCGGCGCCATCAAGTTCCGCTTCTCCAACACCGTGCTGAAAGTCGGTGACCAATACACCACAGCCCCTGTGTTCGCTTCCGACGACAGCCGTCTGCTGCCGGAACTGCCACAAGGTATCTCGATCACCAGCAACGAGATCAAGGGCCTGAAACTGGAAGGCGGCCACTTCACTTCCAGTGTTGCGCAGAACCAGACGTTTCATGACAGCCTGGGCCTGACCAAGACCGACTTTGTCGGCGGTGTATACTCGTTCACTCCAGAGCTCACCGGCAGCCTGTACTACGCTAAAACCGAAGACTACTTCCGCAAGTACTACAGCAACGTGAACTGGACCCACGCGCTCAGCGATGACCAGTCCTTCGCTCTGGACTTCAACATCTACGACACCAAGAGCGACGGTGCCGGCCTGCAGCGTGCCGAAAAAGATGGCACGACCAAGCTCGACAACCGCGCGTTCAGCTTGCAGGGCGCCTACACCATCGGCGCTCACACGTTCACCCTGGCCGCCCAGAAGGTTACCGGCGACGGCGACTACGGCTACGGCGTAGACGGCGGCGGCACGGTCTTCCTGGCCAACTCCGTTGCCCGTTCCGACTTCAACGCCGAAGGCGAGAAGTCCTACCAGGCACGTTACGACATCAACATGGCAACCTTTGGCGTTCCTGGTTTGAGCTTCATGACTCGTTACATAACCGGTAGCGGCGCCGACACCGGCACCACTAACAATGGTAAAGAGTGGGAACGCGATATCGAAGCCAAGTACGTGATTCAGAGCGGTCCAGCCAAAAACCTGAGCCTGCGTCTGCGTCAAGCGACCTATCGTTCCGGCGATGGCGTGTACTACGGTTCGCCTTCGATCGACGAACTGCGTCTGATCGCAAACTACCCGCTGAACATCTTGTAATTGCCGGTTCAATTACAACGATGACTTAAGGCTCCGGCCTTAAACAAAAAAGCCGCTCCCCTGTTTACAAGGGAGCGGCTTTTTTATTGCAGTTTTATTTCAGCGAATAAATAACTAGCAAGCTAACTAACGAGATTCAAGTGACACGTTTAACCTGACCTTTCGGCCAAGTTAAACGCGCTTCTTTCACTTACTTCGGAGCTGCTTCCTGCATCACTCGAATAACGCGCTGCGGAAATGGAATATCAATCCCCGCAGCCTTTAAACGATCACGCGCCAGTTCATTCAACATGAACACTACATCCCAATAATCCGGGGTATTGGTCCAGCAGCGCAGGGAAACAGTGATCGAGCTATCGCCCAAGGTCGACACCACGGCCACCGCAGCAGGATCCGTCAGTACACGCGGATCTTTTGACAGCTCCAGCAGCACTTCACGAGCCTTTTGCAGATCCGCCTCGTAGTCCACACCCACATCAAAGACCACCTTGCGGGTCGGCTGACGGTTGGTGTTGGTGATGATGCCGTTGGACAGGATGCCGTTGGGCACGATGACGGTCTTGTTGTCACCGGTACGCAGCACGGTGTGGAAGATTTGGATGCTATCGACGGTCCCGGAGGTGCCCTGGGCCTCGATCCAGTCACCAATGCGGAACGGGCGGAACAACAGAATCAGCACACCACCGGCAAAGTTCGCCAGGCTGCCTTGCAACGCCAGGCCGATGGCCAGGGTAGCGGCACCGATGGCGGCGACGAACGACGTGGTCGCCACGCCGATCATCGAGGCCACACTGACAATCAGCATGACTTTCAGCGCGATGTTCGCCAGGCTGGTGATGAAGTGCTGCAGCGCCAGGTCCGCGTTACGCATGGCCAGCAGGCGGCCCACGCGGTGGGTCAATACGTTGATCAGCCACCAGCCAATGGCCAGGGTGATCACCGCCAGCAACACCCGGCTGCCGTATTCCATGATCATCGGGATCCATGACTGTGAGGTCTTGATCAAGTGATCCATTTCAGCGTTTAAATCCATGTAGCTTCTCCTGTATGGCGAATGTGCGGCTTATTGACTGCCTGAAAACGCAAATGAGCCCCGTAGGGCTCAAGAGCAGGCGCTGGCTCTGGGGCGTGGGACGCCGAAAACGCCCGCAGGTTCCCCAATGTGCCATCAGTCGCGGAAGTTATTGAACTGCAGCGGCATGTCGAAGGTCTTGGCGCGCAGGGCGGCAATGGCATCCTGCAGGTCATCACGCTTCTTGCCGGTGACACGAACCTGCTCACCCTGGATGGCCGCCTGGACTTTCAGCTTGGCATCCTTGATATGGGCAACGATCTTCTTTGCCAGCTCCTTGTCGATACCTTCCTTGAGTACGGCTTCCTGCTTCATCAGCTTGCCGGAGGCGTAGGCGTCCTTGATTTCAAGGCACTGCGCGTCGATCTTGCGCTTGACCAACGACAGCTTGAGGATCTCGATCATCGCTTCCAGCTGGAAATCGGCTTCAGCGGTCAGGTTGACGGTCAGTTCCTTTTCCTTGAATTCGAAGCTGCCCTTGCCTTTCAAGTCATAGCGGCGGTCCAGCTCCTTGACGGCGTTCTCGACGGCGTTGGTGACTTCGTGTTTGTCCAGTTCAGATACCACGTCGAACGAAGGCATGTGATTTCTCCAATATAAGGGGCGGGCTCAGTAGAGATGGAGCGCGCCCGAGCTAAAATGCCGGGGCATTATAGCGGTTCTTTCGTCCCGTTCACTGTGAGCGACCCTACGGAGCAGAAACTGATGTCGACCACCTGGCATATTCTTGGCGCGGGCAGCCTGGGCACACTGTGGGCCACCCGCCTGGCTCGTGCCGGCTTACCCGTCAGGTTGATCCTGCGCGATGCCACGCGCCTGGCCAGCTACCGGGCTTCACCCGGCTTGACCCTGGTGGAACACGGCGTCGCCCATACCTACCCGGTGTTCGCTGAAACGCCCTACAGCCCCGAGCCGATTCATCGCCTGCTGGTAGCGTGCAAGGCCTACGACGCCCAGGGCGCTGTCGCACAACTGCAACACCGCCTCGCACCGGACGCCGAGCTGATCCTGCTGCAGAACGGCCTCGGCAGCCAAGACGCGGTGGCCGCGCAACTGCCCCAGGCGCGCTGCATTTTTGCCTCCAGCACCGAAGGCGCGTTTCGCGACGGTGACTGGCGCGTGGTGTTCGCCGGCCATGGCTACACCTGGCTGGGGGACGCGAGCCACCCTACTCCGCCGCTGTGGCTGGATGACCTGCACGCTGCGGGCATCCCCCACGAATGGAGTACCGACATCCTGACGCGCCTGTGGCGCAAACTGGCGCTCAATTGCGCGATCAACCCGCTGACGGTGCTTTACCAGTGCCGCAATGGCGAACTGCAGAGCCATCAATGTGAAGTCGCGACCCTGTGTGCCGAGCTTGGCGAACTGTTGGAATGCTGCGGCCAACCCGCCGCCGCGCGGGGTCTGCACCAGGAAGTGGAACGGGTTATCCAGGCCACGGCCGCCAATTATTCCTCCATGTACCAGGACGTGGCCAACGCCCGCCGCACCGAAATCAGCTACTTGTTGGGCTATGCTTGCCAGGCGGCCGCCCGTCACCAATTGAGCCTGCCCCATGTGCAACAACTGCAAGTGCGCCTGGTCGAGCAGTTACTTGCACGCGGATTGCCCCGCGACTGAGGCACGCGCTACCCTGCCCGCCTGTCTATCACCTGGGAAAACCCTGATGCCGCTGCGCCAGCGTCTAGAAAACCTACCGGTCGGGCAGAAACTGCTGGCCGCCCTGCTGGTGCTGCTGACCACCGTCCTGCTGGTGGCCAACCTGACCTTTATCAGCGCCGCCTACTGGATCTCCCAGGAAAGCATGGCGCCCCAGGCCTTGCAGGCCATCGGCCGGCTGGTATCCAACCCGGCTCTAGCCGCCGAAGCCCTTGAATCCCCGGCCAAGGCCGATGCGCTGCTCAATGAACTGACCAGCTATTCGCCCCTGCGCGCCGCCGCCCTGTACGACGGCGAAGGCAATCGCCTGGCGCAGATGCAACACGGCGATCGCCTGCACCTGCCGGACAACTACCGGCATATCGAAGCCTGGCGCGTGACCGAATTTCGCAGTAACCAGGTCATCACCCTGCCCCGTCCCGGCCAACCGTCCGGCCACCTGCTGCTGGTGGCCAGCAGTGAGCTGCCGGTGGCCTTCTATACCGGCACATTGACGGCGAGCCTGGGCATCCTGATTTTCAGTGTGCTGCTGTGGTTGATCATCGCCCGGCAGATCAAACGCCTGATCACCCGGCCGATCCATGAACTCGAAGAGCTGTCACGCCAGGTCACCCGCGAAGAGAACTACGCCCTGCGTGCCGGCCGGGGCAACCGCGATGAAATCGGCAGCCTCGCCGAAGCCTTCAACACCATGCTGTCGCGCATCGAAGCCCGGGAGCAGCAGCTCAAGCGCGCGCGGGACGACTCCCAGGCGGCCTACGACCAGGCACAAGGCCTGGCCGAAGAGACACGCCACACCAACCGCAAGCTGGAGCTGGAAGTCCAGGTGCGCAGCAAGATCGAGAAAAAGCTCACCGGTTTCCAGAACTACCTCAACAGCATCATCGACTCGATGCCTTCGGCACTGATCGCCCTGGACGAACAGCTCTACGTCACCCAATGGAATCAGGAGGCCACGGCCCTGTCCGGCACGCGCCTGGATGAAGCGCTGAATCAACCGATCTACCTCGCCTTCCAGCCGCTCAAGCCGTACCTGCCGCAGATCAAGGCCACGGTGGAACAACACACGGTGGAACGCATCGAGCGCGTCACCTGGATCAAGGACGACGAACCCAAGCATTACGCCCTGACCTTCTACCCGCTGATGGGCGGTGCCGGGCGCGGTGTAGTGATCCGTATCGACGACATCACCCAGCGCCTGTCACTGGAAGAGATGATGGTGCAGTCGGAAAAAATGCTCTCCGTCGGCGGACTTGCCGCCGGCATGGCCCACGAGATCAACAACCCGCTGGGGGCGATCCTGCATAACGTGCAGAACATTCGCCGGCGCCTGTCCCCAGACCTGCCCAAGAACCTGGAACACGCCGAACAAGTGGGCGTTGAGCTGGGCATCGTCAACCGCTACCTGCAAAGCCGCGAAGTGCCGCAACTGCTCGACGGTATCCAGCAGGCGGGGGCACGGGCGGCGAAAATCGTCACCCACATGCTCAGCTTCAGCCGCCGCAGCAACCGGCAGATGGCGCCTTGCGACCTGCCGGCGCTGATCGACCAGGCGGTAGAAATCGCCGGTAACGACTTTGACCTGGCCATTGGCTTCGATTTCAAGGGCCAGGCAATCATCCGTCAGTTCGACCCGCAACTGGGCCCCGTGCCCGGCACGGCCAACGAACTGGAACAGGTGCTGCTCAACCTGCTAAAAAACGCCGCCCAGGCCATTCACCTGCGCGAGGACGACAGCGAACCGGGGCGCATCATCCTGCGCACGCGCCTTAACCCGCCGTGGGCGGAAATCCAGGTGGAAGACAATGGCATCGGCATGAGCGAAAACGTGCGTAAACGCACCTTCGAGCCGTTCTTTACCACCAAGGAAATCGGCCAGGGCACCGGGCTTGGGCTGTCGGTGTCGTACTTCATCATCACCAACAACCACAAGGGCCAGATGGAGGTGCATTCCACCCTCGGCCAAGGCACCTGCTTCACCTTGCGCCTGCCCCTGGCGGGCCAACTGCCACCTTACGAACTCACCCAACTGGAGCACTGACCATGGGCTTTCGCCTGTCGAAGATTTACACCCGCACCGGCGATAAAGGCGAAACCGGCCTCGGCGACGGCCGCCGCGTGCCCAAGGACCATCCCCGGGTGGAAGCCATCGGAGAGGTCGATACGCTGAATAGCCAGTTGGGGTTACTGCTGGCGTATCTCGAAGCCCTCGGCGGGCAGCATCCAGGCTTACAGGACGTGATCGAGGTGCTTACGCCTTGCCAGCATCGATTGTTCGATCTGGGTGGGGAGTTGGCAATGCCGGAGTACAAGGCATTGAACGCGGCGGAAGTGGATCGGCTGGAAGCGGCGATCGATCGCTGGAACGAAGAACTCGGGCCCCTGGAGAATTTCATCTTGCCCGGTGGTTCAGCGCTGATTGCCCAGGCCCATGTATGCCGCAGCCTGGCGCGCAGTGCCGAGCGACGCTGTCAGCATTTGAATGCGGTTGAACCGTTGGAAGGGGTGGGGTTGGCGTATATCAATCGATTGTCGGATTTGCTGTTTGTGGCGGCGCGGGTGATTGCCAAGCGCCAGGGGGTTGCTGAAGTGTTGTGGCAGGCGGCGGCAAAGCCACACTGATGATGATTCGGTGACTGACAGGGCCTCATCGGGGTGTAGCCCCCTCCCACACTTTGATCACATTCCAAAGTTGGAACCCGGTCGAATGTGGGAGGGGGCTTGCTCCGGTACAAACCGGGGACATCGTTTACATTTCTAACCGGGGACATGGTTTACAGGCTAATACGCATGATCAGGAGGTAACTGATCATGCCCTGGAACCAAGAGTCCCCCATGAATCAAAGAATCAAGCTGGTAGCTGATTGGCTTTCTGGCAACTTCACCAAAAGCCAGTTGGCACGCCGCTTTGACGTTAGCCGACCTACCGTCGATAAGTGGATTGCCCGGCACGACGGCGATTTGAGGTCTTTATCCGAACTGTCCCGGCGACCTCACAACAGCCCAAATAAAACCGACGACGAGATTTTGGCCCGTGTAGTCGCGATGAAGGAGGCTCACGGTAAATGGGGGCCGAAAAAGCTTCTCGAGCTATTACGGCTGGAAGATCCCTCCGTCACCTGGCCCTCTCCAAGTACGGCCGGTCAATGGCTTGACCGACTTGGGCTCGTCAAAAAGCGGCGCTTCAAACGCCGACACAGCATTTCCCACGCACAAATGCGAAAGGCCGACGAACCTAACAAGACGTGGTGTGCTGACTACAAAGGGCAGTTCAAGATGCTTAATGCTCAGATGTGCTTCCCTTTGACCGTCACAGACCATGCGTCGCGGCTGATTTTAGCGTGCAGGGCCCATCCCAAGATCATGACCCAGCCTGTAAAACAGGCCTTTGAGAGGCTTTTTCAGGAGTACGGCATGCCGGAAGTTATCCGTTCGGACAACGGGGTACCGTTCGCCTCTCCTGGCCTGGCAAGAATATCCACACTGGCAGTTTGGTGGATTCGGCTGGGTATTTATCCCGAGCGAACCATGCCGGGAAGACCCGCCCAGAATGGTCGCCATGAACGAATGCACCGTAGCTTGAAACTTGAGTTGCCCTTAGGGAAAAACTTAGTCGAGCAGCAGCTTTTGCTGGAGCATTTCAGGCATGAGTTTAATTACGTACGCCCTCACGAAGCGCTCGGCATGAAACGTCCGGGAGACTTGTATGTGCCGTCCACCCGAATTTATCCAGGATGCTTGCCCGATGTGGAATATCCGGCAGAAATGAAAGTTCGAAGCGTCAGGCAGGACGGATCGATCAAGTGGAACGGCAAGTTGGTATTTATCAGCGAGGCGCTGTCCGGGGAAAGGATAGGGCTCAAAGAAGCTGAAGATGAAGCTTGGGATTTGTACCTGTGTGATTATCCCTTGGGGAGGCTTGGACGAGGTATGACCCGCGTCCAGGCCTCAAATGTGTAAACGATGTCCCCGGTTTCAGATGTAAACGATGTCTACGGTTCTACATCCCGATAGGGCCCTTCAGAACAGCATCAAACCTCAGGCCAGAACGCCCGAATTCCTGCGACACCTTGAGCGCCGGCTTCCCACGCCTGCTCCCGCTGCGCAGGCTCAACCCCACCCAACAGAAACACCGGTTTGCTGAACCCACGGATCAACTCTGCCGCCTGCTCCCAGCCCAACGGCTGCGCATCGGGATGGGTCTGGGTCGGCTGCACCGGCGACAGCGTGACAAAATCCACGTCCATCAACTCCGCCAACGCCAGTTCTTCCGCGTTATGGCATGACGCCGCCAACCAGCGATCCTTCGGCAACGGCCGGCCCTTGCTCGCATATTTGCGCAGTTGGGAGGAGGTCATATGCCAGCCGGCCGCCGGGAAGTCCCCGAGCCATTCAAACGGTCCCTTGAGCATCAACTGCGCCTTACCGGCGCACAGGCCCACCGCATCTACCGCGAGGTCGCGGTACTTGGGGTCGTAACCGTTGGGCGCCCGCAGCTGGATCAGCTTGATGCCACCGGCAATAGCCTTCTGGATCCCGCGCAAGAGCGTGGGCGTTTCCAGCTCGCCCGGCGTGATCAGGTAGTCGGCCGGCAAGCGCGCAGCCGCCACGATCGGCGCATTGGCCGCCGGGAACTCATAGTGGGGCAGATCGCGCGGGGCCACCCATTCCAGCGGTTGTCCCTCGGCACCGTGGGGCTCGCCGGTAAAGGCCGAGACTTCCCAGACATCCAGCAACACCTGCTTGTCCGGGTAGTCATGTTGCACCTTGATCAGCGGTCGCGCCGTGGTGACCTGGATACCCAGCTCTTCCTGCAACTCACGGGACAGGGCCGTGGCGACCGACTCATCGGCCTCCACCTTGCCACCGGGAAACTCCCACAGGCCGCCCTGATGCTGGGTATCGGCACGGCGCGCCAGCAGGATCCTGCCGTCGACACCGCGGATCACCGCTGCTGCTACATGCACTCGTTTCACCGCGCTTATCCTCTTCTATCAGGTGCGGTATTCCGCATTGATCTTCACGTACTCGTGGGACAGGTCGGTGGTCCAGATGGTTTCGCTGCACTCACCGCGACCGAGCTCGATGCGGATGGTGATTTCTTCCTGCTGCATCACCGCCGAACCCTGGGCTTCGGTGTAGGTCTCGGCACGGGCGCCACGGCTGGCGATGCATACGTCGCCAAGGAACACGTCGATCTTGCTCACGTCCAGGTCCGGCACGCCGGCACGGCCGACGGCAGCCAGAATACGGCCCCAGTTCGGGTCGGAGGCGAACAGCGCGGTCTTGATCAGCGGCGAGTGGGCCACGGTGTAGCCGACATCCAGGCATTCCTGGTGGTTGGCGCCGCCGTTGACTTCAACGGTCACGAACTTGGTCGCGCCTTCACCGTCACGCACGATGGCCTGGGCCACGTCCATGCACACCTCGAACACCGCCTGCTTCAGCGCCGCGAACAGCGGGCCGCTGGCCTCGGTGATTTCCGGCAGGTTGGCCTGGCCGGTGGCGATCAGCATGCAGCAGTCATTGGTGGACGTATCGCCATCAATGGTGATGCGGTTGAACGACTTGTTGGCGCCGTCCAGGATCAGGCTGTGCAGCACATCGCGGGAAACCTTGGCGTCGGTGGCGATATAGCCAAGCATGGTGGCCATGTTCGGGCGAATCATGCCCGCGCCCTTGCTGATACCGGTCACGGTAACCGTCACACCGTCGTGCACGAACTGGCGGCTCGCGCCTTTTGGCAGGGTGTCGGTGGTCATGATGCCGGTGGCGGCTGCCGCCCAGTTATCCACGGACAGGTCGTCCAGCGCGGCTTGCAGGGCGCCTTCGATTTTTTCGACCGGCAACGGCTCACCGATGACGCCGGTGGAGTATGGCAGCACTTGGCTGGCGTCCACGCCGGCCAGTTGGGCCAGCTTGGCACAGGTGCGCGCAGCGGCGACCAGCCCCGGCTCGCCGGTACCGGCGTTGGCATTGCCGGTGTTGGTCAGCAGGTAACGAATCGAGCCGGCAACACGCTGCTTGGCCAGGATCACCGGCGCGGCGCAGAAGGCGTTGAGGGTGAACACGCCCGCAACGGTCGAGCCTTCGGCACAGCGCATCACCACCACATCCTTGCGCCCTGGGCGCTTGATGCCGGCCGAAGCGATACCGAGCTCAAAACCGGCAACCGGGTGCAATGTGGGCAAAGGACCAAGACCAACAGCCATGAATGCGCTCCTTAAAAATAGGTGATGTCTGTGCCGTCGTGATCGACGGTGAAATTAATGGCAAAACGCCGCGACGGCAGGGGCCGGTCGCGGCGCGGGGTATAGCAGCGTCAGGCAAAAATCTTAGTTGATTTCGCCGTGGCAGTGTTTGTACTTCTTGCCCGAACCGCACCAGCACAGTTCGTTGCGGCCCAGCTTCTGCTCGTTACGAACCGGGGTCTGGGCCAGGGCCACATCGACCTCTTCACCCAATACTTCAGGCGCTTCCAGACCGGGTGCCTCGTCGTGCTGGAACTGCATGCGTGCAGCCAGTGCCTCGGCCTCCTGGCGCAGGCGCGCTTCTTCCTCGATCGGGTCTTCGCGACGCACCTGAACGTGGGACAGCACGCGAATCGAATCGCGCTTGATCGAATCCAGCAACTCGGAGAACAGCGTGAACGACTCGCGCTTGTACTCCTGCTTCGGGTTCTTCTGGGCATAGCCACGCAGGTGGATGCCGTGACGCAGGTGATCCATGGTCGACAGGTGGTCTTTCCACAGGTCGTCCAGCACGCGCAGTACGATTTGCTTCTCGAAGGTGCGCAGTGCTTCGGCACTCGCCTGCTCTTCTTTCTCGTTGTACGCGGCCAGCAGCTCGGTCATGAGCTTCTCGCGCAGGGTTTCCTCGTACAGGTGGTCGTCTTCGTCGAGCCATTGCTGGACCGGCAAGTCGACACCGAAGTCGCTCTTCAACGCAGCTTCCAGACCGGCGACATCCCACTGTTCAGGCAGCGATTGTGGCGGGATATGTGCGCTGACAGTGGCGTTGAGCACGTCCTGACGGAAATCGGCGATGGTTTCGCCAATATTGTCGGCGGCCAGCAACGTGTTACGCATGTGATAGATCACTTTACGCTGTTCGTTGTTGACGTCATCGAACTCGAGCAGTTGCTTACGAATGTCGAAGTTACGGCCTTCTACCTTGCGCTGGGCCTTCTCGATGGCGTTGGTCACCATGCGGTGCTCGATCGCTTCACCGGACTGCATGCCCAGGGCCTTCATGAAGTTCTTCACCCGATCCGAGGCGAAGATGCGCATCAGGCTGTCTTCCAGGGACAGGTAGAAACGGCTGGAACCGGCGTCACCCTGGCGGCCGGCACGACCGCGCAGCTGGTTGTCGATACGACGGGATTCGTGGCGCTCGGATGCGATCACCTGCAAGCCACCGGATTCCAGCACGGCCTGGTGGCGTTTCTGCCAGTCAGCCTTGATCTGGGCGATCTGCTCAGGGGTCGGATCGTCCAGCGAAGCCACTTCCACTTCCCAGTTGCCGCCCAGCAGGATGTCGGTACCACGACCGGCCATGTTGGTGGCGATGGTCAGCGCACCCGGGCGACCGGCCTGGGCGATGATCTCGGCTTCTTTTTCGTGGAACTTGGCGTTGAGGACCTTGTGCTCGATACCTTCCTTGTTGAGCAGGTTGGACACGTGCTCGGAAGTCTCGATGGTGGCGGTACCTACCAGGATCGGACGACCCTGGGCCATGCCGTCCTTGATATCGTTGATGATCGCCGCGTATTTCTCTTCGGCGGTCAGGAACACCAGGTCGTTGAAATCTTTACGGGCCAGCGGCTTGTTCGGCGGGATGACCACCACCGACAGGCCGTAGATCTGGTGGAATTCGAACGCTTCGGTGTCGGCGGTACCGGTCATGCCGGACAGCTTGTTGTACAGGCGGAAGTAGTTCTGGAAGGTGGTGGACGCCAACGTCTGGCTTTCGGCCTGGATGTTGAGCATTTCCTTGGCTTCGATGGCCTGGTGCAGGCCTTCGGACAGACGACGGCCCGGCATGGTACGGCCGGTGTGTTCGTCGACCAGTACGACCTGGCCATCCTGCACGATGTATTCGACGTTGCGATGGAACAGCTTGTGGGCACGCAGGCCGGCATACACGTGGGTCAGCAGGCCCAGGTTATGGGCCGAGTACAGGCTCTCGCCTTCGGCCAGCAGGCCGATCTGGGTCAGCATGTCTTCGACGAACTGGTGACCGGCTTCGTTGAGTTCGACCTGGCGGGTCTTCTCGTCGATGGTGAAGTGACCTTCTTTGGTCACCACGCCTTCCACTTCCTCGATGTGCTGCTCAAGGCGCGGGATCAACTTGTTGATCTCGGTGTAAAGGCGCGAGCTGTCTTCGGCCTGGCCGGAGATGATCAGCGGGGTACGGGCTTCGTCGATGAGGATGGAGTCGACTTCGTCGATCACGGCAAAGTTGAGTTCGCGCTGGAATTTTTCTTCCATGCTGAACGCCATGTTGTCGCGCAGGTAGTCGAAACCGAATTCGTTGTTGGTACCGTAGGTGATGTCGGCGGCGTAGGCGGCGCGCTTCTCTTCCGGCGGCTGGAACGGCGTTACCACGCCTACGGTCAGGCCGAGGAACTCATACAGCGGGCGCATCCAGTTGGCGTCCCGGCGAGCCAGGTAGTCGTTCACCGTCACAACGTGCACGCCCTTGCCGGACAGTGCGTTGAGGTAAACACCCAGGGTTGCTACCAGGGTCTTGCCTTCACCGGTACGCATTTCGGCAATCATGCCTTCATGCAAGGTCATGCCGCCGATCAACTGGACGTCGAAGTGGCGCATGCCCATGACACGCTTACCGGCTTCACGGGCAACCGCAAAGGCTTCGGGAAGCAGCTTGTCGAGGGTTTCACCTTTGGCTATGCGGGCCTTGAACTCTTCGGTCTTGGCGCGCAATTGCTCGTCCGAAAGGGCAACCATCTGCTCTTCGAAGGCATTGACCAGCTGCACCGTCTTGAGCATGCGTTTGACTTCGCGCTCATTCTTGCTTCCAAAAAGTTTCTTTAACAAAGGCGCAAACATATCGGCAGGTTCTTCCACACATAGGGATGGAGGGCGCACCGTGAGTGGCCCGAGCAGCCCTCACGGCCGCATGCGAACGCGCATTCTACCCGGAATCGTGGGTGAGGAAAGTGGCGTTGTTCCCCGAGGCGGGCAAGGGGCTGTGAGAGGGCTTGTTTAAAATAAGGGCTTTTGCGCGAACTTCAACCCGTGGAGCTCATTGATTTTGTGGATAAAGCCCCGGCAATGCATTGCCCGGGGCCGCGTAGACGCTTTCTGCTAAGATGGCCGCTCTGTTACTTAAGGTGTCCAATCATGGCATTTCGCCCTCTTACAGCCCGCGCGCCCAGCGTGTTGCTTCGCGAAGCCAAGCCGTTGAAAGCCATCTTTGGCCATGCGCAACGCTTGGGCCATTTGCAACGCCTGCTCGAAAGCCAACTTCAACCGGCCGCCCGTGAGCATTGCCACGTGGCGTCCTGGCGTGAAGGCAACCTGCTGCTGATTGTCACAGATGGTCACTGGGCGACCCGCCTGCGCTATCAGCAAAAACGCCTGCAGCGTCAATTGATGGCATTCGATGAGTTCGCCAGCTTGACGCGCATCCAGTTCAAGGTGCAGCCGCCGACCGTGCAGCAAGGCGCGGCGGGCCACACGATGGACTTGTCGGAGACGGCGGCCGAGACGATTCAGGCCACGGCCGACGGCATCAGCGATCCAGGCTTGCGCGCGGCACTTGAGCGGCTGGCCGCCCATGGCAAGCCCAAACCTTGAACCGCTACTTGCGCTTACTGCCGCCCAGCAAAGACCCCAGCAAACCACGCACCAGTTGGCGCCCCATCTGATTGGCGGCCTGCTGCATCGCGGATTTCAGCGCCTTGCCTGCGGTGGTTCCCAGAAACGCCCCGGCCTTGTCAGTGAAACTGGGCTCCTCGTCGGCCTGCCTGGCCTCTTCGGTCGGTCCAAGCGCCTTGCGCGCCATCAACACTTCATAGGCCGACTCGCGATCAATCGGCTTGTCATAGCGCCCCTGCAAGGGCGAACTGGCCACCAATGCAGCGCGTTCAGCCGAACTGAGCGGCCCGATTCGCGATTGCGGCGGCGCGACCAGTACGCGTTGGACGACTTCCGGCGTACCTTTTTCCTGCAAGGTGCCCACCAATGCCTCACCCGTGCCCAGCTCGGTCAACACCGATAACGCATCAAACGCCGGGTTCGGCCGGAACCCGTCTGCAACCGCTCGCAAGGATTTCTGTTCTTTCGTGGTGAACGCCCGCAGGCCATGCTGGATGCGCAAACCCAGTTGCGCCAGCACGGAGTCCGGCAGGTCGCCCGGCGATTGGGTGACGAAATACACCCCCACGCCCTTGGAACGGATCAGCCGCACCACTTGTTCCAAGCGCTCTTGCAAAGCCTTGGGCGTGTCGGCAAACAACAAATGCGCCTCGTCGAAAAACAGCGCGAGCAACGGTTTGTCGGCGTCGCCGCGCTCGGGCAGTTGCTCGAACAATTCCGCCAACAACCACAACAGGAAGGTCGCGTACACCTTCGGCGCTTCATGCACCAGGCGGCTGGCGTCCAGCAGATGGATACGCCCGCGTCCCTCGCGGGTGGGCTGCAAGATGTCTTCAAGCTGCAGGGCCGGCTCGCCAAACAACGCCTCGGCGCCCTGCTGCTCCAATACTGCCAGACGCCGCAACAGCGCCTGGCTGGAGCCGGTGGTCATCAGCGCCGCATCCTCGCCGAGCAACTCCGGGTGATAACGCAGGTGGTTGAGCAGGGCCTTGAGGTCCTTGAGATCCAGCAGCAACAGGCCTTCGCGATCCGCCACCTTGAACGCCGCGTAAAGGGCCGACTGCTGGCTGTCCGTGAGCTCCAGCAAACTGCCGAGCAACAACGGCCCCATTTCGCTGATGGTGGTGCGCAATGGATGACCGGACTGCCCGTGGATATCCCACAGCGTGACGGGATACGCCTTGGCCGTGTAATTAAGGAACGGCATGCCGGCGATGCGCTCTGCGACTTTGCCCTGAGGGTTGGCGGCGGCACCCAGGCCACAGAGGTCACCTTTGATATCTGCGGCAAATACCGCGACGCCCGCATCACTGAACGCTTCGGCCAGACGTTGCAACGTGACCGTCTTGCCTGTGCCCGTGGCGCCGGCGATCAAACCGTGACGGTTGGCCAGGCGCATGGCCTGGGCAATGGGCTGGCCGTCAAGACCGGCACCGATAAGGAGTTGCGTGGAGTCAGGCATTTCGTCACCCATGGTTAATCTTTAATGTCGCCAGGTCGATAAGACAGATGTGAGACCTACAAAGTCTAAAAAACGCTCAGATAGTTCCTACAGGGACCAACGGAAATATCAACCTTTTTTGACGCTACCCTCCCGCGTGTTCCACAAGGACGCGCTTCGGATATTAAGACCTTAGCGGACCCTTCAAGCTATGAATAAAAATCTGCGTTTCAGCCATAAAATCCTGCTTGCAGCCTCCCTTATCGTCATCGCGGCCTTCGCACTGTTCACCCTCTACAACGACTACCTGCAACGCAATGCCATTCGCGACGACCTTAACAATTACCTGCATGAAATGGGCGATGTCACCGCCAGCAACATTCAGACCTGGCTCACCGGGCGCATTGCGCTGGTGGAAAACGCGGCGCAAAACATCGCCATCAACCCTGAGCCTTCGACCGTTGCCAGCCTGCTGGAACAGAAAGCCCTGACGTCGTCCTTCATGGCTACCTACGTGGGCGATAGCAAAGGGGCCTTCACCATCCGCCCCGACACGAAGATGCCAGATGGCTTCGACCCACGCGTTCGGCCTTGGTACAAGGGCGCCCAAAGCAGCAACGGCTCGACGCTGACCGAACCGTATATCGATGCCGCTACGGGGCAGTTGATCATCTCCATCGCCACCCCCAGCGCTAAAGGCGGCCAGAGCATTGGCGTGGTGGGCGGCGACCTGAGCCTGCAAACCCTGGTGGATAACATCGGCGCGCTGAACTTCGGCGGCATGGGCTACGCGTTCCTGGTCAGCGCCGACGGCAAGGTGCTGGTACACCCGGACAAAAGCCTGGTGATGAAAACCCTGGCCGACATGTATCCAAAAAACACGCCGAAGATCAGCGGCGACTTCAGTGAAGTCCAAGCCAATGGCAAGGACAACATCGTGACCTTCACACCAATCAAGGGCCTGCCGTCGGTGAACTGGTACCTGGGCATTTCGGTGGATAAAGACAAATCCTTCGCCATGCTCAGCGAATTTCGCACCTCGGCGGTGATCGCCACGCTCATTGCGGTGGTGATCATCATTGCCTTGTTGGGCATGCTGATTCGCGTGCTGTTGCAACCGCTGCACCTCATGACCCGTGCCATGCAAGACATCGCCGACGGCGAAGGTGACCTGACTCGCCGCCTGACCATCCAGAATCACGATGAGTTCGGCACCCTGGGCACTGCATTCAACCGCTTCGTGGAGCGGATTCATACGTCCATCCGCGAAGTGTCCTCGGCCACCCAACAGGTGAATGAAGTCGCACTGCGGGTTGTCAGTGCGTCCAACTCGTCGATGGTCAATTCCGACGAACAGGCCAACCGCACCAACAGCGTTGCCGCCGCGATCAACGAACTGGGCGCCGCCGCACAGGAAATCGCGCGTAACGCCGCACAAGCCTCCAACCAGGCCAGTGACGCACGGCAATTGGCCGAAGACGGTCAACAGGTAGTTGAACGCAATATCAAGGCGATGACTCAGCTGTCTGCAATGATCAGTGCCTCAAGCAGCAATATCGAAGCACTTAACAGCAAGACGGTGAATATCGGCCAGATTCTTGAGGTAATCACCAGTATTTCCCAGCAAACCAACCTGCTGGCACTGAATGCCGCCATCGAAGCCGCACGCGCCGGGGAAGCCGGGCGCGGGTTTGCGGTGGTCGCCGATGAAGTGCGCAACCTGGCCCATCGCACCCAGGAGTCGGCACAGCAGGTACAAAAGATGATCGAGGAACTGCAAATCGGTGCCCGTGACTCGGTCAGCACCATGAGCGACAGCCAGCGCCACAGTCATGACAGCGTGGAAATCGCCAACCTGGCCGGCGAACGCTTGAACAGCGTGACCCAGCGCATTGGCGAGATCGACGGCATGAACCAGTCGGTGGCCACCGCCACTGAAGAGCAGACCTCGGTCGTGGAGTCGATCAACATGGACATCACCGAGATCAACACCCTCAATCAGGAAGGCGTGGAAAACCTGCAATCGACGCTGCGCGCCTGCGCCGACCTGGAACAGCAGGCGGCACGGTTGAAACAGCTGGTGGGCAGCTTCCGGATCTGAACTACCGCAGGAGCCGGTCAGGCTCCTGCACTGTTTTCACGATGAACGCCAACCGAACATCTATCCTTAGCTCAGGTCCACGTTAGGAGAGCAATGGATCGGAGGGATGTTCATCGTGCATATCGCTGACATAACCATGTTCTACGCCCCGACAAGCGGCGGCGTGCGCACTTACCTGGACGCCAAGCACCGACGCCTGGGGCTCAAGCCCGGCATTCGCCATAGCCTGTTGATTCCCGGCGCGCAATGGAGCAATCAGGATGGCATCTTCAAGGTACCGGCTCCCGCGCTGCCCTTCGGCAAAGGCTACCGCTTCCCCCTTCGCCTCTCCCCCTGGCGAAATGTCCTGCACGATTTACAGCCCGATCTGATCGAGGTAGGTGATCCCTATCTCACCGCCTGGGCCGCGCTGGATGCCCGGCGCCAGCTGGATGTGCCGGTGATCGGCTTTTACCACTCCGACTTACCGTTACTGGTGAGCAACCGCATGGGGTCTTGGTTTGCCCCGAACGTTGAAGCCTATGTCAGCAAACTCTATGGAAGTTTCGACCGGGTACTGGCGCCCAGCCAGGTAATGGCCGACAAGCTCATGGGGCTCGGCGTGAAGAATGTGTTCGTCCAACCACTGGGCGTCGACCTGCAAACCTTTACCCCTGACGCCCGCGACCCAGGCCTGCGCGCCGAGCTGGGGATCGGCGCAGACACCCGCCTGCTGATCTTTGCGGGGCGCGGTTCCAAGGAAAAAAACCTGCCGATCCTGCTTCGCTGCATGAAACGGCTGGGGGACGGCTATCACTTGGTGCTGGTGGGCTCCGGCATGCCGACCAGCGTGCCGGCCAATGTCACCGTCATCGAGGGGTTTCGCCCGGCACAGCATGTCGCCCGGCTGATGGCCAGTGCCGATGCCTTGCTGCATGGCGGCGACCAGGAAACCTTTGGCCTGGTCATCCTCGAAGCCATGGCTTGCGGCATACCGGTAATCGCGGTGGCGGCTGGCGCGTTCACGGAGATAGTCGACGAACGCTGCGGCCTGCTGTGCGCGCCAAACAATCCAAGGGCGATGGCCGATACGGTGCGCGAGCTGTTCAACCTCGGCAGCAGGCGCCTGGGCGCTCAGGCTCGGCGTCATGTAGAACAACATTACGCCTGGTATACGGTGGTCGACAGCCTGCTCGGCCACTACCACGCGGTACTGGGCAGTCACAAGCCGATGCCTTCCCATGCATGAGCGCTCGGTATTACTGGTGCTGCACGATGTGGCGCCGCACAACTGGGCCGACTATCGGCCCTTTGTCGAAGCCGTCGATGCCCTGGGTGCCGTACCAATCACATGGTTGGTGGTGCCGGACTTCCATCATCGCGACGCCTTGACTGCCCACGGCGATTTTCAACGCCTGCTGGATCGCCGCGTGATCAAGGGCGATGAACTTGCCTTGCACGGTTACTACCATTGCGATGATCAACCGGCACCGCGCACACCCAAAGACTGGTTCATGCGCCGCCTCTACACCCATGAGGCTGAGTTCTATCAACTGTCTCAAGCCCAGGCTCTTGATCGTCTTCAGGATGGCATTGAAGTATTCCGGCGTCATGACTGGCCGTTGCACGGCTTCGTCGCACCCGCCTGGTTAATGAGCCAGGGCACTCGCGAGGCCCTGCGCCAACTACCGCTGAGCTACACCAGCAGCCCGCAGCATCTGTATCGACTGCCTGATTTCACGCCGATCGACGCCCCGGGCCTGACCTGGAGTGCGCGCAGTGCATGGCGCCGAGGGGTGTCCAGAGTCATCAGCGATCGTCGCGAACAGCGCTGGCACGCCGCCCCGGTGATTCGCCTGGGCGTGCACCCGGTGGACATGCGCCACGCATTCTCTCGCTGCTATTGGCTTGAAACCGTACAACGCCTACTCAACGCAGGGCGAACACCGCTGACCAAGGCTGCCTGGCTGGCTGAACAGGTGGTCGCTCAAGCACCTCGGCCAGGGGAAACGGGCAATTCATCGGCCTCGTGCAATTGCTCCCACAGCTCGGCTGCTCCCGGAAAGTCCGTACCGTCTTCCGGCTCCAGCACCTCAGGGTCGTAACGACTCAGGCAGCCCTCACCCAACGTAGCAGGCGCCTTGGACGTGGCTTTATCAAGTGGGTCGGTCATGGCCTGGTCCTGAAAAGTGCGGGGAATGAAAAAGGGCCTGCAGCGATTTAACGCCCAGGCCCTTCTTTGTTCAACCAAGACGCTTGAATCAGAATACGACCGTCTTGTTGCCGTGCACCAGCACGCGGTCTTCCAAGTGATAGCGCAGGCCACGGGCCAGCACCATCTTCTCGACATCACGGCCAAACCGCACCATGTCCTCAATGCTGTCACTGTGGCTGACACGCACCACGTCCTGCTCGATGATCGGACCGGCATCCAGCTCTTCAGTGACGTAATGGCAGGTTGCGCCAATCAACTTCACGCCACGCAGGGAAGCCTGGTGGTAAGGCTTGGCCCCCACGAACGAAGGCAGGAAGCTGTGGTGAATGTTGATCACCTTGCCTGCGTATTCGCGGCACAGCTCAGGCGGCAGGATTTGCATGTAGCGCGCCAGCACAACCACGTCGGCCTCATGCTGCTTGACCAGGCGAGAGACCTCGGCGAATGCCGGCTCCTTGTCCTGCGGGTTGACCGGCACATGGTAATAGGGAATGCCATGCCACTCGACCATGCTGCGCAGGTCGTCATGGTTGGAGATCACGCACGCGATCTCGCAGTCCAGCTCGTCGCTGTGCCAGCGGTGCAGCAAGTCGGCCAGGCAGTGGGATTCGCGGCTGGCCATCAACACCACGCGCTTTTTCTGCTCGGTGTCGGTGATGTGCCAGGTCATCGAAAACTCTTCTGCGATGGGCGCAAATGCCTCGCGGAACGCTTCAAGACCAAAGGGCAGCGTGTCGGCACGGATTTCGTGACGCATGAAGAACCAACCGCTGAGGTTGTCCGAGTGATGGCTCGCCTCGGTGATCCAGCCGTTGTGGGAGGCCAGAAAGTTACTGACTTTGGCAACGATGCCGACCCGGTCCGGGCAAGCAATCACCAGCCGAAAAGTGCGCATTAGGGGGGAACTCCAGAACTTCGCAAAGGCCGCCATTCTAGCGATTGTGCAGAAAAACTGCAGTATTCGATGAGCCTTATTCTGATCCGTTGCCCTGGCCACGTCCCTTAATAGCGCATGGTTTTACCATCGCTATATGAATGAACAGCGCACGCTGCAGCAATTATGCAAATTTCAAGGAGATTATTTTCGGGGTAGCCCCCTACTAATTAACTCGATTGCATAGCGTCTTCACAAACATTCAAAGTAATTCACCTGAATACGCGCTTAAATGTTTACTTGGGGAAACCGCCTGACTATTATTGGGCCACTATCCCTGTCAATCAGCGTTCTACATAAGGTAGTCCACATGTCTCTGATCAACGAATACCGTGCCACCGAAGAAGCTATCAAAGAGCTGCAAGCTCGTTTGAAGAACCTGTCCCAAGATGACAAACTGAAAACCGAGCTGGAATTCGAAGGCAAACTGCGCACCCTCATGGGTGAATACTCCAAATCCCTGCGTGACATCATCGCGCTGCTGGATCCAGAGTCGAAAGTTAAAGCACCCCGTGGCGCCGTGAAAACTACCGGTACCAAGCGTGCTCGCAAGGTCAAGCAATACAAGAACCCGCACAACGGCGAAGTGATTGAAACCAAAGGCGGTAACCACAAAACCCTGAAAGAGTGGAAAGCCAAGTGGGGCGGTGACGTGGTTGAAGGCTGGGCTACCCTGCTGGGCTAAGCCTCACCCGGTCTGCGCTTGATACGCGACCCATTAAAAACGCCAGCTTGCTGGCGTTTTTTATTGACCGTCTTTTCTACAAACCGCTATTACCGATTCACACGAGCGGCTAAAGAGTCAGCATATCTCTGCCATTGCTCCAGCACCTGCTGCTGAAACGGCGTCGCACTAACGGCCAACTCCTGCCGAGCGTGATTAAATGCCTCCAAGGTATTCGGCGCACCGAATTCAGGATTTGCCAAACGTTGCTGACAGAAAAGTTTCCAGCGTTGTAGCTCCTCGCTGTTCAGCGTATCGGGGAAGTTACGCGCCCGGTAGCGAAACAATAATTCAGGCAAACGGTGATCATCAAAAGGCCACTGCTGGCTGGCTAATTGCGCAGGCTCAGCCGCCCGGACTTGCTCGCATAAGCGTCGATCACGATCCCCGATAAAACCCTCGTAAAGCTGCTGTTCCGGGTCTGAACTCGGTGCAAAATCTTCCTCGGCGTAAATGACTGCCAACTTATCGCGCCAAAGTGCCTGTGCGTCAGTTAGCCGCAGCGCCCGCGCCTGGCAAATATCCATATCCAATTGCAGGCGTTCACGATCCTCGGCCCGCAGTACGTTCAAGGGCGCGACCACGGGGCAACGGTTGATATGCACCAACTTGAGCGGCACCGGCAGCTCGCCCTCGGCAAGGTCCTCACGACGGGTGTACAGGCGTTGGCGCAAGGCCGCGGCATCCATGTCCAGCAGCCCTTGGGGGTCGAGCCCCAGGTCGCAGACAATCAGCGCATTACGGTTGCGCGGGTGCCAGGCCAGGGGCAGCACGACCCCCAGGTAATGACGCTCGGCGGAAAAACGTCCGGAGATATGCACCATGGGTTGCAGCAGGCGCACCTGGTCCATCACCCGTTGCTTGCTGCGCAATTGAAACAGCCAGTCGTAAAGCTTGGGCTGCTTCTCGCGCACCAGGCGCGCCAGGGCAATGGTGGCACGCACGTCGGATAACGCATCGTGGGCCTGGCCGTGGTCAATGCCGTTGGCGGCAGTCAGGCGCTCGAGCTTGAGGGTCACGCGCCCGTCCTGCTGCGGCCACTCGATGCCTTCCGGGCGCAGGGCGTAGGCAGTGCGAACCACGTCGATCAGGTCCCAGCGGCTGTTACCGCCCTGCCACTCCCGCGCGTAGGGGTCGAAAAAATTGCGATACAGGCTGTAGCGCGTCATTTCGTCGTCAAACCGCAAGGTGTTGTAGCCTGCGCCGCACGTCCCCGGGGCCGCCAGTTCGGCATGTACACGGGTCATGAAGTCGGCCTCGGCCAGGCCTTTTTCCGCCAGTGTTACAGGGGTGATGCCGGTAATGGCACAGGCGGCGGGATGGGGCAGGATGTCGTCGCTGGGCTGGCAGTAAAGATTGACCGGCGGGCCGACCTCGTTGAGATCGAGGTCCGTACGAATGCCGGCAACCTGGAGTGGGCGATCGCTGCGCGGGTTGATGCCGGTGGTTTCATAGTCGTACCAGAAAATGGAGGTCACGGGCTATTCCTGTGCTGAAGATCGACGAAGTCTAGGCGTTCAGCCGTGTTCGGGGCCAGCCCCAATTCCACTGTACAAACATCCAGCAAAACCTTGAGTAGTTGCTTCCATCACCGACGCTGTTAGCATCCGTGTCTCCAGCCGCTCTGCACTGCCAAGGATCGCGATGCCATCAGCCCCATTGGACACCCTCTACCAGATCGAGACCCCGGAGGGCATCGACCTGCCGCTGCGCCCAGCCGGCCTGGTGCCACGGGCGCTGGCATTTGCCTTCGACCTCGGCGCGCGTGCCGTGATCATGGGCGTGCTGCTGGTGCCATTGGCGTTGCTCGGCAATATAGGTGTTGGCCTGGGGTCGCTTCTGCTGTTCCTGGTCAGTTGGTGGTACATGGTGCTGTTCGAGGTGCTCAACCAGGGCTGCTCACCGGGCAAACAGGTCATGGGCTTGCGGGTCGTGCAGGACGACGGCACCCCCATAGGCTGGTCGGCGTCGCTGATCCGCAACCTCCTGCGGTTTGTCGACATGCTGCCTTTCGGCTACTTTCTCGGCGCCATCAGTTGCCTGCAACATCCTCACTTCAAACGCCTTGGCGACCTGGCCGCTGGCACCTTGGTGGTTTACCGCGAACAGCCTCTGGCACGTCCCCAGGTACCTCAAGCCGCGGCCCTGCGCTTACCGTTTGTCCTGGACCTGAGTGAGCAGCGAGCGATTCTTGGCTTCGCGGAACGCCAGGGTGAACTGTCCGCCGAACGGGTACACGAGCTCGCCTCGATCCTTGCAACACCGCTGCAAGTGTCTCCGGCGCGCGCCGTGGAGCAACTCAACGGCGTGGCCCGCGGCCTGCTGGGGCCAACATGAAGCAGAGTCTTTTCGAAAGCCGTCACCAACACCAATGGCAATCTTTTGCCGAACAACTGAAGCAGTTGGAACACGGCAAGGCCAAGGCCAGTGACGTGGCCGATTTCCCTCATCAATACCGGCGTCTATGCCAGCACCTGGCCCTCGCCCAGGAGCGCGGCTACAGCAGTTACCTGGTGGACCCCCTGCAACAACTGGCATTGCGCGGCCATCAACAACTGTATCGCCACCGCAGCCAATTGGCCGCGAATGTGCTGAGTTTCGTCCTGGCCGACTTTCCGCGCCTGGTGCGAGAACAGTGGCGTTTCGTGTTGATTGCCAGCCTGCTGTTCTTTGGCAGCCTGCTGGGCATTGCCCTGCTGGTCTACCTGTTTCCCGACCTGATCTACAGCATTGTCAGCCCCCAGCAGGTGGCCGAGATGCAGGGCATGTATGACCCCGAGGCCAGCCGGCTGGGGCGCGCTGCCGAACGTGCATCGAGCGAAGACTGGATGATGTTTGGCTACTACGTCATGCACAACATCGGTATCGCCTTTCAGACATTTGCCGCCGGCCTGCTGTTCGGCCTGGGCAGTGTGTTTTTCCTGATATTCAACGGGCTGATCATCGGCGCGGTTTCCGGGCATCTGACCGAAATCGGCTATGGGCAGACCTTCTGGTCATTTGTCATCGGCCATGGGGCCTTTGAGTTGACGGCCATAGCACTCGCCGGTGCCGCGGGCCTGCAACTGGGCTGGGCGTTGATCGCCCCGGGGCAACTGACCCGTGGCGAATCCCTGCGGCTCGCCGCTCGCAAGAGTGTGCAACTGCTGTGCGGTGTCATGGTGTTCCTGCTGATCGCAGCATTTATCGAGGCCTACTGGTCTTCCACCACCCAGATCGCCCCTTGGATCAAATACCTGGTGGGCACTGCACTTTGGCTGCTGGTGTCGGCCTACCTGACCCTTGCCGGACGGACTCGCCATGCGCCTGAGTAATGCCAGTGTGGCTATTCGCCCGCGTACCGCATGGGAGGCCATGGACCTTGGGGTATTAATGGCCCGGGAACATCGCCTGCTATTGATGAGCAGTTGGGCGCTGGTGACACTGCCGGTTTTTGCCCTGCTTACCGCGTTGCTATGGAAATACCCGTCCACAGCCATGTTCCTGTTCTGGTGGCTCAAACCGGCGTTCGACCGCTTGCCTTTATATATCCTCTCCAAAGCCCTGTTCGGCGAAACACCCAGCCTTAAGCAGGCCGTGCGCCAATGGCCAAGACTGCTTAACCACCAACTGCTGGCCAGCCTGACCTGGCGCCGACTTAGCCTCAGCCGCAGTTTTGTAATGCCGGTCAGCCAGCTCGAAGGCCTGGACGGCCAGGCGCGCCAGAAACGCCTGGGCGTGCTGCAGCAGCGCAATGCAGGAGCCGCGCGCTGGTTGACCACCGTTGGGGTGCACCTGGAAATCGGCCTGTGGTTCGGCTGCATGGCGCTGTTCTATCTATTCATTCCGCAACAACTTGAACTGGATTGGGATTGGCAACGGCTGGCGCTGGCGACGGGCTCCGAGGGGGTCTGGCTGGAACACTTGAGCAACGCCTTCTACGCCTTGATCCTGGTGTTTTGGGAGCCCATCTATGTCGCCTGTGGTTTCAGCCTTTATCTCAATCGCCGCACCCTGCTGGAGGCGTGGGACCTGGAGTTGGTATTTCGCCGCCTGCGCCAGCGTCTGAGCAGTGTGGCGCCACTGTTAGTGCTGGTGATCGGGCTGACCTTGCTGCCATTCAACCTGCCCGCCATGGCGGATGACGCCAAGCCACTGCCTCCCCAAAGCGCAAGCCAGTCCATCAAGTCGCTGCTGGACAAGCCGCCCTTCAAAAATCCGGAAACCGTCACCCGCTATCGCTTTGGCGAAGAAAAGCCCGTCGTTAAAAACAAGGCACACAGTGACGGCAAACTTCCGGCGTGGCTGCAGGCGCTGCTGGACAACCTCAACAGCAACACGTTCAAGCCTGTCGCCCAAGGCCTGGAAGTGCTGTTATGGAGCCTGCTGATCGGTGGCGTGGCCCTGATGGCCTGGCGTTATCGGGACTGGTTGCGCACCTTTGTCAGCCTGCGCGGGGCACGTACACCCAAAGCAGCGAAACCACCACCCGCGCAATTGTTCGGCCTGGAACTGGGCGCCGAGACCCTGCCCGAGGATATCGCCAGCGCCGCCGAGCAACTCTGGTCTACCCAGCCACGGGATGCCCTCGGCCTTTTGTATCGTGGCCTGCTGAGCAGGTTGCTGCATGACTTCAACCTGCCCCTTAAAAGCGCTGACACCGAAGGTCAGGTCCTGCAACGGGTTCACCAATTGCAGCAACCGCAGTTGCTGGCCTTCAGTGATGAATTGACGCGGCACTGGCAAAACCTCGCCTATGGCCATCACCTGCCCCCGGTCTCAGTCCAGCAGACATTGTGCAACGATTGGCGTGCCCTGTTCAGTGCGGGAGGCGCCCGATGAACCGGCCATTACTGTGGGTGGGGCTGCTGTTGGCGTGCCTGCTTGGAGCGGGCGGTTTTTACGCATGGAGCAAAGCGATCCCCTATGAAGAAGTGGTGGACCGCGGCCCCTCCCCGGAAGCCCTGGCCAATCCTTACCTGGCAGCCGAACACTTTCTGCGCCTGCAAGGCCTGACCGTGGAGCACGCCAATGGCCTGGAACGCCTGGTAAGCCTGCCCGCCAAGGGCAACAGCCTGCTGTTGCTGGGCGAACGCGGCAACATGTCACCACGCCAGGCACGGCAACTCCTGGACTGGGCCAGGTCCGGCGGCCATCTACTGGTAGTCGCCGAGGCCCTGTGGGACGAAGAAACCGGCAAGAGCGGCGACCTGCTGCTTGATCGCCTGCCTATCCACCAAGTCCTCAGCGATGAACCCGATGCCCCCGCCCCGGCCCGCAAAAATAAAGCACCGGACCTGACCAAACTGTATGTCGACAACGACACAGCCCCGGTCTATTTCAGTTTCGACACTGACTTCAACCTTATCGACCCCAAGCACCTGGCACAATTTTCAGCCAATAGCGCGCGGTCGAGCCACTTGATGCAACTCGACCTCGGGCAAGGCCGCGTAACGGTGATCACCGACAGCGAGCTGTGGAAAACGCCGGACATTGGCAAACACGACAATGCCTGGCTGCTGTGGCATCTGACCCAGGGCACTGCCGTAACCTTGTTGTTCAACGGCAACGTAGATGACCTGCTCACCCTGCTGCTGCGTTATTTCCCCCAGGCGTTGGTGGCGCTTATTGCCCTGATTGCCCTGGCACTCTGGCAGGCAGGTATGCGCCAGGGCCCAATCCAGGCGCCCGCCCCCAAGGCACGCCGGCAATTGCAGGAACACCTGAAAGCCAGCGCCGACTTCCTGCTGCGTCGCAGCGGCCAAGGCACACTGTTGCAGGCGTTGCAGCGTGACATCCTGCGCGCCGCACGGCGGCGTCATCCCGGCTTTGAACATCTCGACAACACGGAACAGGGGCGAGTACTTGCCCACCTGACGCGCCAACCCTCTCACGTCATCAGCCAGGCCCTCGGCCCACTCCCGACGAAACGGCTTTCCAGTGCCGATTTCAGCCGGCAGGTGGCGTGCCTGCAAACCCTCAGGAATGCCCTATGAGCGAATTTCCCAGCGCTAACACCCTGCCCGGCGACCCTCTGCAACGCGCCAGCCAGCAGGCCCAGGCCCTGCGCATTGAACTGCGCAAGGCGGTGATCGGGCAGGATCAGGTAATCGATGATGTACTCACCGCGCTGATCGCCGGCGGCCACGTATTGCTCGAGGGTGTCCCCGGGCTGGGCAAGACCTTGCTGGTACGTGCCCTGGCCCGTTGCTTTGACGGCGAATTCGCGCGGATCCAGTTCACCCCGGATCTGATGCCGAGCGATGTCACCGGCCACGCGGTGTACGACCTGCACACCGAACAGTTCAAGCTGCGCAAGGGGCCCGTATTCACCCACTTGTTGCTGGCCGACGAAATCAACCGCGCTCCGGCCAAGACCCAGGCAGCCCTGCTCGAAGCCATGCAGGAACGGCAAGTCACCCTCGAAGGCGAGGCGCTGCCCATTGGCCAGCCGTTCATGGTACTTGCCACGCAAAATCCCATCGAACAGGAAGGCACCTACCCCCTGCCGGAAGCCGAACTGGACCGTTTCATGCTCAAGGTACGCATGGACTACCCCGATGCGCAGCAGGAACTGGATATGGTGCGCGAAGTGACACGCTCATCACGGGCCGACATGCTGGACGTGCAACCGTTGCGCACCGTGCTGGAGGCCGAGGACGTGCTGCAGCTGCAACGGATCGCCAGTGAACTGCCCCTGGATGAACACGTGCTCGACTATGCCGTGCGCCTGGCGCGAGCAACCCGCAGTTGGCCGGGGTTGGCCATAGGCGCCGGCCCGCGAGCCTCCATCGCCCTGGTACGCGGCGCCCGCGCACGGGCCTTGTTACGCGCAGGCGAGTTCGTCACACCGGATGACATCAAGGACTGTGCCCTGGCGGTACTGCGTCATCGGGTACGCCTTGCGCCAGAACTGGATATAGACGGGCTGGAGGTCGACCAGGTGCTCAAGCAGCTGCTGGACCAGATTCCGGCCCCCCGGCAATGACCCGTCCATGAAACCGACCCGTCTGTTATTAGCCTGGCTCAGCGTACTGCTGGGCTTGAGTATCCTGCTGGGCGCTGCGGCCGCCTTGCAGTTCAAGGTACCCGAGACCTTGCACTCAATAACATGGGGCTTGCTCCTGGCGCTGTTGCTGCTGGCCATGCTCGACGCACTGCGACTGCGCCGCCGACCCTCACCACGCGTGCACCGGCAGATGCCCGGCAGCCTGGCGCTGGGGCGCTGGGGCGAAGTCCGCCTGTCCCTGGAACATGACTACCCACAGGCGCTGACAGTGCAGGTGTTCGATCACGTCCCCGACGGGCTGGGCGTGGAAAACCTGCCCCAGTCCATCGAACTGCACCCTGGTGAACGCAGTGAGCTGGGTTATCGTCTGCGCCCCTTGCGGCGTGGGCATTTCGCGTTCAGTCGCTGCGAAATCCACCTGCCCAGTCCCTTGGGGCTCTGGTCTGCACGGCGCTTTATCGAAACCGAGGATGCCACCCGCGTCTATCCGGACTTCGCCCGCCTGTACGGGGCACAACTGCTGGGTGTGGATAACTGGCTGAGCCAACTGGGGGTACGTCAACGGCAACGACGAGGATTGGGACTGGAGTTTCATCAACTGCGCGAGTTTCGTGAGGGCGACAGCCTGCGGCAAATCGATTGGAAAGCGACCGCGCGGCAACGTACCCCCATCGCCCGCGAGTATCAGGACGAGCGCGACCAGCAGATCGTGTTCATGCTCGATTGCGGCCGACGTATGCGCAGCCAGGATGACGAGCTGTCCCATTTCGACCACGCCCTCAATGCCTGCCTGCTGCTCAGTTATGTGGCCCTGCGCCAGGGCGATGCGGTGGGGTTGTGCACCTTTGCCACTGACCAGCCACGCTACCTGGCACCGGTCAAGGGCAACAGCCAATTGAACCTGTTGCTCAATACGGTCTATGACCTGGACACCAGCCGCCGAACCGCCGACTACCAGGCAGCGGCCAGCCAACTGCTGGCCCGGCAAAAACGGCGGGCATTGGTCATTATTGTCAGCAATCTGCGGGATGAGGACGACGAAGCCCTACTCTCCGCCGTCAAGCGCATCAGTCGTCAACATCGGGTACTGGTGGCGAGCATGCGTGAGGAAGTACTCGATCGACTGCGCCAATCCCCCGTACAAACCTTGCCCGAAGCCCTGGCCTACAGCGGCACTGTCGACTACCTCAATACTCGGGATGAATTGCATGACCGCATGAACGCCCACGGCCTGTCGGCGTTGGATACGTTGCCATCAGAAATGGGCGCGGCCCTGGTGACACGCTACCTGGGTTGGAAGAAAGCCGGAGTATTCTAAAAAAGCGCACGACTGCGGCAGGGATGGCAGCACCCCGGCCGCGTCGACAACGCGCTGCTTCTAGGCCGAAGCCTGCAAGGGATCAAAACTGAAGTACTGCAACAGCACGTTGATCAGTTGCCCATATTCCTCGGGAGCCTCAAGCACGCTGAACCCGGAATCATAGTGCTGCGGGTTGATATCTTCATGGCTCCACAGGCAGGTCGCCGTGATGTCAATGGCATGGAACGTGTCGTCAGCCCCGGGTATCTTCAAGCGCAACTCGAAGTCCACATCGACCATCATGGGTAACTGGCTGATCAACATCAGCCCGTCTTCAGAGACGTTACCCAGAAAACCTATGGGTTTGTCGGTGACACGGTTAAACACTTGCAGGAAATACGGTAGTTGATGCCGCTCGATCCGTCGGTCGGTAAACATGGTGAGATCGCCATCCAGTGGCCATGACTCTGGCCGTGCCAGTGATTCGGAACGAGCGCAATTGCTCGCTCTCCCTGGATCTCGGTGTGACAACGCACAACATTTTGTCACTCGACAGCTGCCGAATCCGGGCCCTGCATCCGTTCGACTAGAAACTTGTACAAACGAACATTGAAAGAATAGCCCAAGACTGGCAACGGGCCAGTTATTAAATAGCAAACGCCATTACAAAGAAGCGGGACGCGGCTGTGCCACGCTCGCACCGGGGTAATGACCCAGTTGTTGCAAAGTGTCCAGCCTCGCACGGGCACGGTAGGCGTACTCGCTCGACGGGTACTGGTTAATGATGAATTGATAGGTTTGCACGGCGTCGACGAACAGTTTCTGGCGTTCCAGGCATTGCCCGCGCAACATCGAAACTTCCGGCTGTACATAACGCCGTGTACGGCTCTCGCGGTCGACCTGGGATAGTTCCAAGGTGACGCGCTCGCAATCACCGACCTTGTATGCACGGTAGGCATTGTTCAAATGGTGGTCCATCGACCAACGGGTGCAGCCGACAACACTGACGGCCAGGGCAGCAATGAGCAAAATTCGCATGAAGGTTCTCCTGTCTTGTGCAGTGTATCGACCCCTCGTCAAAAATCTTCAAGGATGTTCATCTATTCAACCGGCGCGAAAACAAGCGAATCGTCGATAAGTAGTGCAAACGAACAATGACTACAACCAAAGAGCATAGTAGCCTTCCTCAGCGCTTGAACTCAGGAGTCTGTGCATGTCCGTCCGTCGTACCAAAATCGTCGCCACCCTTGGCCCGGCCAGCAACTCGCCGGAAGTCCTCGAACAGCTGATTCTGGCTGGTTTGGACGTTGCCCGTCTGAACTTCTCCCACGGCACCCCGGACGAGCACAAGGCTCGCGCCAAGCTGGTGCGTGACCTGGCCGCCAAGCATGGCCGCTTCGTCGCACTGCTGGGTGACCTTCAAGGCCCGAAAATCCGTATCGCCAAATTCGCCAACAAGCGTATCGAGCTGAAGATCGGTGACAAGTTCACCTTCTCCACCAGCCACCCGCTGACCGAAGGCACCCAGGACGTCGTGGGTATCGACTACCCGGACCTGGTCAAGGATTGCGGCGTCGGTGACGAGCTGCTGCTGGACGACGGTCGCGTGGTGATGCGCGTCGACACCGCGACCCCGACTGAATTGAATTGCACTGTGATCATCGGCGGCCCGCTGTCCGATCACAAAGGCATCAACCGTCGTGGCGGTGGCTTGACTGCCCCAGCCCTGACTGAAAAAGACAAGGCCGACATCAAGCTCGCCGCTGAAATGGAAGTGGACTACCTCGCCGTGTCCTTCCCACGCGATGCTGCCGACATGGAATACGCCCGTAAACTGCGCGACGAAGCCGGCGGTACCGCCTGGCTGGTGGCGAAGATCGAACGCGCCGAAGCCGTGGCCGATGACGAAACCCTCGACGGCCTGATCAAGGCGTCCGACGCGGTGATGGTTGCCCGTGGCGACCTGGGTGTGGAAATCGGTGACGCCGAGCTGATCGGCATCCAGAAAAAGATCATCCTGCACGCGCGCCGCCACAACAAAGCGGTGATCGTCGCGACCCAGATGATGGAGTCGATGATCCAGAACCCGATGCCGACCCGCGCCGAAGTGTCCGACGTGGCCAACGCCGTGCTCGACTACACCGACGCCGTGATGCTCTCGGCTGAAAGCGCCGCCGGCCCGTACCCACTGGAAGCCGTGCAGGCCATGGCGCGTATCTGCGTCGGTGCCGAAAAGCACCCGACCAGCAAGACCTCCAGCCACCGCATCGGCAAAGTGTTCGAAAGCTGCGACCAGAGCATTGCCCTGGCCGCCATGTACACCGCCAACCACTTCCCGGGCGTGAAAGCGATCATTGCCCTGACCGAAAGTGGCTATACGCCGTTGATCATGTCGCGTATCCGTTCTTCGGTACCGATCTACGCGTTCTCCCCGCACCGCGAAACCCAGGCCCGTGCGGCCATGTTCCGTGGCGTATACACCGTGCCGTTCGACCCGGCGTCGTTGCCGCCCCATGAAGTCAGCCAGGCGGCCATCGACGAGTTGATCAAGCGCGGCGTAGTGGAGAAAGGCGACTGGGTCATCCTGACCAAAGGCGACAGCTACCACACCATCGGCGGCACCAACGGCATGAAGATCCTGCACGTTGGCGACCCAATGGTCTGAGTGACAGGCTGAAAAACAAAAGCCCTGCCATGTGAATGGCGGGGCTTTTTGCTTTCCGTGTGGCAGGGAGCATGTCGAATCGTCGCACCCACATGGGGTTAGCGCCTGTCCATAAACCCCGACAACGCCGCAATCGCTTCCGGCGACTTCAAGCGCTGCACAAACAACGCCCCCTCTTCCTCGATCACTTGCCGCAACTGCTCACGGTCCACGCTCTTCATCAACTGCTTGCAGACCTGCACCGCTCCCGGCGCCAGGGTTTCAAAGCGCTCGGCCATTTCCCGCGCCTTGGCCAATGCCGCTTCGCCACTGCCCAACGCTTCGGTGGCAATCCCCCACGCGGCCGCTTGTTCGCCGCTGAAGCCCTCACCCAGCAACAGCAGTTCAGCCGCCTTCGCGTGCCCCAGTAAACGCGGGAGGATCAGGCTCGACCCAAACTCCGGACACAGCCCCAAATTGACGAACGGCATGCGCAACCGGGCATCGCGGCTGATGTACACCAGGTCGCAATGCAGCAGCAGGGTCGTGCCGATCCCCACCGCCGCACCCGCTACGGCTGCGATCACCGGCTTGCGGCAGTTGAGCAGGCTTTTCATAAAGTGAAACGGTGGGCTGTCGAGGTCACCGGGCGGTTGCTCGAGAAAATCGCCTATATCGTTGCCGGCAGTAAAACACTCGCTGCTGCCCTGGATCAGCACGGCATTGACCTGCGGGTCCGCATCGGCCTGCTCCAACGCCTCGGCCAATTGGCTGTACATGGCTCGGGTCAGGGCGTTTTTCTTGTCCGGGCGATTGAGCTGCAGAGTCAGCAGCCCGCGCTCGCGTTGCAGCAGGATGGCGTCGGTCATGGCGAGTCTCACGGCAGTGGAATTCAGCACTCAACCACGGGGCAGGAACACATCGGCCAGCAGTTGATTGCGCGGCAGTCCCGCCAGGAACAGGCGCTTGGAGAAGGCCTCGACGCTGACAGGATGCCCGCAGAGTAAGGCCAGGGTTTGCCGGGAAACAAGCCGCAGTTGCGCCAATGCCTGGGCCGACTCGGCCGCAGTCCACAGCTCCAACGTCAGGTTCGGATGATGCGCAGCCAGTTCGGCCAGGGGTCCGGCCAGGTAATGACCGTCGGCATCATGGGCCAGGTGAATCATACGGATGGCGCCCTGGTGATCCTGGCGCAACGCCTCGCGCAGCACACCCCACAGCGGCCCCAGGCCGGTACCGGAAGCCAGCAGCCACAGCGGCCGGGATTGCCAGTCGGGATCGTATTGCAGCGCGCCGCCACGCAATTCTCCCAGGCGCAGGCGATCACCCACCGACAAGGCTCGCACGGCATCGCTGAATGCGCCGGGCTGGCGGCAATCGATATGAAACTCCAGGAATGCATCCTCCTGAGGCAGGCTGGCCAGGGAATAAGGCCGTGCCACCTGCCCGGCCCACAACACCAGGTGCTGCCCGGCGCGATACCGCAGTCCACGCTCCGGTTGCAGCCGCAGGCGCAGCACCGAGGCATTCAACCAATCGGCCCCCACCACCTGGGCCGGCAGGCCGTCCCGCAGCGGGTCGAACGCCTCGACCTGCAGATCGCCGATCACCTGGCACTGGCACGCCAGGCGCCAGCCCTCCTGGCGTTGTGCCGGGCTCAAGGCAGCGGGCTGACGGTCCTCGACCTCGCCCTGGCACCGCACCAGGCACGCATGGCAACTGCCGGCACGGCAACTGTAGGGCACGGCCACACCCGCCTGGTTCAAGGCATCCAGCAGGTTGCTGCCGGTGGCTACCGACCAATGGCGTTCGCCGACGTACAGTTCAGGCATGGAAGGACTCAATCACAAGGGGTGCGCACAGGGAATCATGCCTGCGACAGTTTGACCATAGTCGGGTGTATCGGCCACCGTGCCGGGTTATACTGCCGCGCCTTTTTAGCGTCGCGCCTGCACCACTTGGCGTGCCTTGGAAAGGTGGACTCAGCCGACCGATGCACCCCACTGAGCCCACCTTTATTGAATGTTCCCTTATAGAGGAGCGCGACTCATGACCGTGATCAAGCAAGACGACCTGATTCAGAGCGTTGCCGACGCCCTGCAATTCATTTCCTACTACCACCCCGTTGATTTCATCCAGGCGATGCACGAGGCCTACCTGCGCGAAGAATCGCCGGCAGCCCGTGACTCCATCGCGCAGATCCTGATCAACTCGCGCATGTGCGCCACCGGCCATCGCCCG
Source organism: Pseudomonas sp. AM8 (assembly GCF_036346475.1). Taxonomy (NCBI): domain Bacteria; kingdom Pseudomonadati; phylum Pseudomonadota; class Gammaproteobacteria; order Pseudomonadales; family Pseudomonadaceae; genus Pseudomonas; species Pseudomonas sp. AM8. The sequence continues at coordinate 147,213 of NZ_JAOTNX010000011.1, read as the reverse complement.
ATCTGCCAGGACACCGGTATCGTCACCGTGTTCGTGCGCGTGGGCATGGACGTACGTTGGGATGGCGCCACCATGGGCCTGGACGACATGATCAACGAAGGCGTGCGTCGCGCCTACAACCTGCCGGAAAACGTCCTGCGCGCATCGATCCTGGCCGACCCGGCCGGCGCACGCAAGAACACCAAGGACAACACCCCGGCCGTGATCCACTACTCCATCGTCCCGGGTAACACCGTGGAAGTGGATGTGGCGGCCAAGGGCGGCGGTTCCGAGAACAAGTCGAAAATGGCCATGCTCAACCCGTCCGACTCGATCGTCGACTGGGTGCTCAAGACCGTTCCGACCATGGGCGCCGGCTGGTGCCCACCGGGCATGCTCGGCATCGGCATCGGCGGCACCGCCGAAAAAGCCGCGGTGATGGCCAAGGAAGTGTTGATGGAATCCATCGACATCCACGAGCTGAAAAAGCGCGGCCCGCAGAACCGTATCGAAGAGATGCGCCTGGAGCTGTTCGAGAAGGTCAACCAACTGGGCATCGGCGCCCAGGGCCTGGGTGGCCTGACCACCGTGCTCGACGTGAAGATCATGGACTACCCGACCCACGCCGCTTCGCTGCCGGTGTGCATGATCCCCAACTGCGCCGCCACCCGTCACGCGCACTTCGTGCTCGATGGTTCGGGCCCGGCGTCGCTGGAAGCGCCACCGCTGGACGCCTACCCGGAAATCGTCTGGGAAGCCGGTCCATCGGCCCGTCGCGTCAACCTCGACACCCTGACCCCGGAAGAAGTGCAGAGCTGGAAGCCGGGCGAAACCGTGCTGCTCAACGGCAAGATGCTCACCGGTCGCGACGCCGCGCACAAGCGCATGGTCGAGATGCTGAACAAGGGCGAAAACCTGCCGGTGGACCTCAAGGGTCGCTTTATCTACTACGTCGGCCCGGTTGATCCGGTGCGCGAAGAAGTGGTTGGCCCGGCTGGCCCGACCACCGCGACGCGGATGGACAAGTTCACCCGTCAGATCCTCGAGCAAACCGGCCTGCTGGGCATGATCGGCAAATCCGAGCGTGGCCCTACCGCGATCGAAGCGATCAAGGACCACAAGGCCGTGTACCTGATGGCCGTGGGCGGCGCTGCTTACCTGGTGGCCCAAGCCATCAAGAAGTCGCGTGTGGTTGCCTTCGCCGAACTGGGTATGGAAGCGATCTACGAGTTCGACGTGAAAGACATGCCGGTCACCGTTGCGGTGGACAGCAAGGGCGAATCCGTCCACATCACCGGTCCTGCCATCTGGCAGAAAAAGATCAGTGAAAGCCTGGCGGTAGAAGTGCAGTAAGCACTTTCCCGCAAGGATAAAGGCGACTGCGGCCCATGGCCCGGTCGCTTTTTTATTGCCTGCTGATTCACCTATGGCAAGCGGGTTTATTGTGGTGAGCGGGCTTGCCCCGCGTTGGGCTGCGAAGCGGCCCCATAAAGATCACCGCATTCCTTCAGGTCAAACCGCATTACCTGGTTTTGGGGCCGCTACGCAGCCCAACGCGGGGCAAGCCCGCTCACCACAGCAAGCCCGCTCACCACAATAAGCTTGCGCAGGCTCACCCGATAACCCATTCGAGATTGCACCTCCACGCCCCACGTGATCTGAGGACTACTCCTAACCTGTGGCGAGCGGGCTTGCCCCGCGTTGGGCTGCGAAGCAGACCCAAAACCAGGCGCTGCGGTTTACCTGACAGAACACAGGCATCCTGATTGGGGCTGCTTCGCAGCCCAGCGCGGGGCAAGCCCGCTCACCACAACAAGCCCGCTCACCACAATAAGCTTGCGCAGGCTCACCCGATAACCCATTCGAGATTGCACCTCCACGCCCCACGTGATCTGAGGACTACTCCTAACCTGTGGCGAGCGGGCTTGCCCCGCGTTGGGCTGCGAAGCAGACCCAAAACCAGGCGCTGTGGTTTACCTGACAGAACACAGGCATCCTGATTGGGGCTGCTTCGCAGCCCAGCGCGGGGCAAGCCCGCTCACCACAGCAAGCCCGCTCACCACAAGAAGCCCACTCTCCCCTTCAGCCACGACAGCCCCTCACCACAAGACCCAAGCCGCTCATGCTATGGTGCACTCCCCTTACCGTGCCTGCCCATCACCGTATGATCGTGATCCCTCGTCCCCTGCGCCTGACCTGCTATTCCCTGCTGATCATCGCCGGTGCGTTGCTGGCCGCTGCCTTGGCCACACGCCATGCCGAACGCCAGGCGTTGGTGGACGATGCGGCACGCGCCAACCAGCAACTGGCGCTGTACGCCAATTCCCTGCACACCCTGATCGAACGCTACCGCGCCCTGCCCGCCGTACTGGCGCTGGACTCGGAGATGATCAACGCGCTCAAAGGCCCGTTGGACGCCGGCACCCAGGACCTGCTCAACCGCAAGCTCGAACGCATCAATGGGGCAGCGCAGTCCTCCACCCTGGAGTTGATGGACCGCACCGGCCTGGCCGTGGCCGCCAGCAACTGGAACTTGCCGAGCAGTTACGTCGGGCACAACTACGGGTTTCGGCCGTATTTCAGCCAGACCAAGAGCCAGGGCACCGGGCGCTTTTACGCGGTCGGCGTAACCACCGGGATCCCGGGGTATTTCCTCTCCAGCGCCGTGCTGGATGAACACGAGCAGTTCCTTGGCGCCATGGTGGTGAAACTGGAATTCCCTGAACTGGAGCGCGAATGGGCCCAAGGCGATGACCTGTTGCTGGTCAGCGACGCACGCGGCATCGTGTTTATCGCCAACCAACCGGGCTGGCGTTATCGCAACCTGCACCCGTTATCGGCCAGCGATCTGGTCGAACTCAAGGCCACCCGCCAATACGACAAGAAACAACTGCAGCCGCTGGACACCCAGACGTTGCAACGCTTCGACGAAAACAGCCACCTGGTGCGCGTCAACGGCCCCGAAGGCAACGCCAATTACATCTGGGAGTCACTGCCGCTGAAAGCCGAGGGCTGGACCCTGCACCTGTTGCGCAAACCCCAGTTCGCCTTTGAAGACCAGCGCAACGCCGGCCTTGCCGCCGCCGGCTCCTGGCTGGCGCTGGTGTTCCTGGTGCTGTTCCTCAGCCAACGCTGGCGCCTGGCCCGTTTGCGCCAGCGCAGCCGCGAAGAACTCGAACAGCTTGTGGAAGAGCGCACCCAGGCCCTGCGCACTGCCCAGGATGGCCTGGTGCAATCGGCGAAATTAGCGGCGCTGGGACAGATGTCCGCCGCCCTCGCCCATGAGATCAACCAGCCCCTGACCGCCCAACGCATGCAGTTGGCGACCCTGCGGTTGCTGCTGGACCACGGTCGGGTGGACGACGCCTACAAGGCCCTGACCCCGCTGGACGATATGCTCACACGCATGGCCGCCCTCACAGGCCATCTCAAGACCTTTGCGCGCAAAAGCCCCAGCGGCCTGCGCGAACGCCTCGACCTGGCCACCGTGGTCGACCAGTCCCTGCACCTGCTCGACGCGCGCCTGCGTGATGAAGCCATCGGCACCGTGCTCGACCTGACCCGCCCCGCCTGGGTACGCGGCGATGCGATCCGCCTCGAACAGGTGCTGATCAACCTGCTGCGCAACGCCCTCGACGCCATGGCCGACAACCCCCGCAAGCGCCTGGAAATCCGCCTGCACGCCGATCAGCAACTGTGGCAACTCACGGTCAGCGACAGCGGCGGCGGGATTGCCGAAGAGCACCTCAACAGCGTGTTCGACCCGTTCTTCACCACCAAGCCGGTGGGCGACGGGCTCGGCTTGGGCCTGGCGGTTTCCTACGCTATCGTGCACGAATTGGGCGGACGCCTGAGCGCCAGTAACCGTGGCGACGGCGCGGTATTTACCCTGACCTTGCCTATCGCGCTGGAGACACCCGACTTATGTTGAACGCGGTGATTGTGGTCGATGACGAAGCCAGCATTCGTACGGCCGTCGAGCAATGGCTGAGCTTGTCGGGGTTCGAGGTGCAGTTGTTCAGCCGCGCCGAAGCCTGCCTGGCGCAACTGCCCAAGGACTTTCCCGGGGTGATCCTGAGCGACGTGCGCATGCCCGGGCTCAGCGGCCTGGAGCTGCTGGCCGAAGTGCAACGCCGTGACGCCAACCTGCCCGTCATCCTGCTGACCGGGCATGGCGATGTACCGATGGCCGTCGAAGCCATGCGCGACGGCGCCTACGACTTCCTGGAAAAACCCTTCAGCCCCGATGCCTTGCTCAACAGCCTGCGCCGCGCGTTGGACAAGCGCGGGCTGATCCTGGAAAACCGCCGCCTGCACCAACAGGCCGATCATCGGGCACAGTTGGAGTCGAGCCTGCTCGGCGTGTCCCGGGGCTTGCAGAACCTGCGCCGGCAGGTACTCGACCTGGCGACCTTGCCGGTCAACGTGCTGATCCGTGGCGAGACCGGCAGCGGCAAGGAGCTGGTCGCCCGCTGCCTGCATGACTTCGGCCCACGCGCGAAAAAACCGTTTGTGGCGCTCAATTGCGCGGCGATTCCCGAGCAACTGTTCGAGGCCGAACTGTTCGGCCACGAAAGCGGCGCCTTCACCGGTGCCCAGGGCAAGCGCATCGGCAAACTGGAGTACGCCCATGGCGGTACGCTGTTCCTCGATGAAATCGAAAGCATGCCCCTGGCCCAGCAAGTGAAGCTGTTACGGGTATTGCAGGATCAGAAGCTGGAACGCCTGGGCTCCAATCAAAGCATTCATGTGGATTTACGCATCATTGCCGCCACCAAGCCGGACCTGCTGGAAGAAGCCCGCGCCGGGCGCTTTCGCGAAGACCTGGCCTATCGGCTGAACGTTGCACAACTGCGCCTGCCGCCTCTGCGCGAGCGCCGCGAAGACATCCCGCTGCTGTTCGATCACTTTGCCCAATGCGCCGCCGAGCGCCTGGGCCGCAGCGTGGAACCGCTGAGCGGTGCGCAACTGGGGCGCCTGCTCAGCCATGACTGGCCGGGCAATGTGCGCGAGCTGGCCAACGTCGCCGAACGCCAGGTGCTGGGCCTTGGCGAGCCGGAACCGGAAGGGATCGAAGCCGGGCAATCGCTGGCCGCGCAGCAGGAGGCGTTCGAGGCCCATTGTCTGAAGGCCGCATTGACCCGGCATAAAGGCGACATCAAGGCGGTGCTGGCGGAGTTGCAGCTGCCACGGCGCACCTTCAACGAAAAAATGCAGCGCCATGGGTTGGCCAGGGACATGTTCCTGAAAGATGAATGAGCGGATTTCCGCTCATCACCCTCAAAAACATCAGCGACTTTCCGCTCAAAATAAACCCCATCCCCTTCTAGACCGGGCCTTCATCTACCTGGCACAGCTCCTGCTATAGCCCCAGCCAGGCTGCGCTCGCGCCGCTCCATAAAAACAACTAGATGAAGGATCCTTCAATGGATAACTCCAACACCTTGCCCCTGGGGTCGGCGGCCGCGCCGGCCAAGGAACGTACCACCACCAGCCGGATCAAATCGATCTTCAGCGGATCGGTCGGCAACATGGTCGAGTGGTACGACTGGTACGTCTACGCCGCGTTCTCGCTGTACTTCGCCAAAGCCTTTTTCCCGAAAGGCGACACCACCGCCCAATTGCTCAACACCGCCGCGATCTTCGCCGTGGGCTTCCTGATGCGCCCCATCGGTGGCTGGCTGATGGGCCTGTACGCCGACCGTGCGGGTCGCAAAGCAGCACTGATGGCGTCGGTCCTGCTGATGTGCTTCGGCTCGTTGATCATCGCCCTGAGCCCCGGTTACGAAACCATCGGCGTCGGCGCACCGATCCTGCTGGTGTTCGCCCGCCTGCTGCAAGGCTTGTCGGTCGGTGGCGAATACGGCACCTCGGCCACCTACCTGAGTGAAATGGCCACCAAGGAACGTCGCGGTTTCTTCTCCAGCTTCCAGTACGTGACCCTGATCTCCGGCCAGCTTATCGCCCTGGCAGTACTGATCGTGCTGCAACAAGTGCTCACCACCGAGCAACTGTACGACTGGGGCTGGCGTATCCCGTTCGCCATCGGCGCCCTGTGCGCAGTGGTCGCGCTGTACCTGCGTCGCGGCATGGAAGAAACCGAGTCGTTCACCAAGAAGGAAAAAGCCAAGGAAAGCGCCATGCGCACCTTGATGCGCCACCCCAAGGAACTGATGACCGTGGTCGGCCTGACCATGGGCGGCACCCTGGCTTTCTACACCTACACCACCTATATGCAGAAGTACCTGGTGAACACCGTCGGCATGAGCATTTCCGACTCCACCACGATCTCGGCGGCAACGCTGTTCCTGTTCATGTGCCTGCAACCGATCGTCGGTGGGCTGTCGGACAAAGTCGGGCGTCGGCCGATCCTGATCGCCTTCGGCATCCTCGGTACCCTGTTCACCGTACCGATCCTCACCACCCTGCATACTATCCAGACCTGGTGGGGCGCGTTCTTCCTGATCATGGCCGCGCTGATCATCGTCAGCGGCTACACCTCGATCAACGCCGTGGTCAAGGCTGAACTGTTCCCAACCGAAATCCGCGCCCTGGGCGTAGGCCTGCCCTATGCACTGACCGTGTCGATCTTCGGCGGTACCGCTGAATACATCGCGCTGTGGTTCAAGAGCATCGGGATGGAAACCGGTTACTACTGGTATGTGACTGCGTGTATTGCGGTGTCGCTGGTGGTCTATGTGACCATGAAGGACACACGCAAGCATTCGCGGATTACCACGGACTGACGGTTGGATGCAGTAACAAATGTGGGAGCGGGCTTGCCCGCTCCCACCTGTTGAATCAGGACACCTCTGCTACCGGGCTCCGGCCATGCCGCCGCTGTGCATACGACGCCCCGGCAATCATCACCACCAGCACCGCCGCCAATACCGCCGATGATCCAATGGTGCCGAAATCCAACCCGCCCTTTTCATGGGGCTTGGTCAGGAAGTCGCCCAGGGTTGCACCAAACGGCCGGGTCAGTACAAACGCCACCCAGAACAACAGCACCGACGAGATTTGGGTGAAGTACTTGAGCGCCAGCACCGCGGCGATGGTCGAACCAATCAACAAGGCGCCACCGGCAAAGCCGAGCCCCGAATCGTCCGCCAGGAAGTCGCCCAACGCAGTGCCCAGGGTGTTGGAGAACAGGATCGCCATCCAGTAGAACAGCTCGCCTCGGAAAGTCTGCACCTTGTTCACGTTCAGCGAGTCACCACTGAGGTGCCACATCGCAAAGATGATCATCAGGATCACGATCAGGATCATCGACCCGGTGGCGTAGCCCAGGCCCAGGGTACGGTCCATGAAGTCCGACATGGTGGTGCCGGCGGTGCTGGTGGACAGGATCACGATCCAGTACAGCACCGGGTTGTAGGTTTTCGACCAGAGTTGTGTCACCAGAGTGACCAGGAACACGCTGATGAGGATCATCGAGCTGATGGCGTAACCGACGTTCAGGGTCATCGACAACAAGTCCCCGGCGGTTTCGCCCAGGGTGGTTGCGCAGATTTTCATGACCCAGAACGCCAGGGTGATCTGAGGAAGTTTATTCATGCGGTAGAAGGCTCCGAGGCTCAGTCTTATAGGGGGTATCGACCTTGGGCGCAGACTGAACGGGCCGCTGTGAAAAATAGGTGGCCGCTGAATGAAAATTCCATAGGGCCGATGGAAATTCGTCGCCATGGATTGCACTATGGCTGCCTCCCAGAACCCCGCAGCAGGAACCCGGCCATGTCTGACGCTATCCACTTCTACGAACCGGCCAACGGCCATGGCCTGCCACATGACCCATTCAATGCCATTGTCGGGCCACGGCCGATTGGCTGGATTTCATCTCACGACAGCAACGGCCGCCTGAACCTGGCGCCCTACAGTTTCTTCAATGCGTTCAACTACATTCCGCCGATCATTGGGTTTTCCAGCGTCGGGCGCAAAGACAGCCTGAACAACATCGAACAGACCGGCGAGTTTGTGTGGAACCTGGCCACCCGCCCGCTGGCCGAGCAGATGAACCAGAGCTGCGCGGCCGTCTCGCCGGATGTGAATGAGTTCGAGTTGTCCGGCCTGACACCGGTGGCGTCGAAAATCGTCGGCGTGCCGCGAGTGGGCGAGAGCCCGGTTTCGTTCGAGTGCAAGGTGACGCAGATCATCCAGCTGCAACGCGCCGACCAGCAGTTGGTGCCAAGCTGGCTGGTGCTGGGCGAGGTGGTCGCGGTGCACATTGCCAAGTGGCTGCTCAAGGATGGGGTGTACGACACTGCCGCCGCGGAGCCGATCTTGCGTGGCGGTGGCCCGGCGGATTACTTCCAGTTGGGCCCGGAAGCGCTGTTCAAGATGTATCGCCCAGGCGCCAGCAAACCCTGACTGAAATACACCAAAAAAGTGGGAGGGGGCTTACCCCGATGGCCATGGGTATCGACACAACTTTGGCTCAACGCTGAACGCCCGGCAGATAGGGCACTGTGGTGAGCGGGCTTGTCCCGCGTTGGGCTGCGTAGCAGCCCCAGTAAAGAAGAATGCGGTGTATCAGACACTCTGTAGAGGCTGGTTTTGGGGCTGCTACGCAGCCCAACGCGGGACAAGCCCGCTCACCACAGGGAGATTTGTCAGGGTCTGAAAAGTTGTGTAGATACCTATGCTCATCGGGAGCAAGCCCCCTCCCACATTAGATGGTCGGCGTTGTTCAGCTGGCGGCGCTCGCCCAGGTCAATTGCCCCTCTTCATCCACACCGATCAACCGCTCAAGCTGCACGGTGGCTGCATCATCGGCATCGGAGGCAGTCTTGAACGTCTGTCCATCCAGGATCTTGTGAAACTGCGGGGCGCCCATGCCATCCAGTGCCTTGACGGCGACGGCGGCGCTGTAGCCCCCTTCACCTGGTACTACGGCGGATACGGCTTCGTGGTGGGCAAATTGTTTACGTGCCATGTTGCAGGTCCTGGCCAATGGAAAAGTTGGCCATTCTAACCATTAACCGGCCAGTTGCAGGTACTCGCCGTAGGCATTGGCGGCAGAGGCGTCGGTGAAGGTCTGGAAGTCCATGCTGCGCACGACCATGTCGTTCAACAGCTCGGTGAAGATCATCAGGGCCGGCGAGTTGAAGTAGGCGCTCATCGCCTGCTCGCTGCTCCAGAAACCCGAGATCAACCAGACATCGGGATCGACCTGGGAATGCTGCAACGAAAATTGCAGGCAACCCTGAGCCTGACGGCCCGGTTCGATCAAACTGCTCAAGCGTGCACCCAGTTCGGTGCTGCACCCGGTGCGGGCGCGGATAAAGGCCATATGGCTCGCGGGAATGGGGGTGGACATGTTCGACTCTCCCGTTGAGAAGTGATGCTCGGCAAGCACTGTGAGGGCGTGTTGCCACAGGATCAAAGATAACGGCGCGGGTGCGGGCGCGGTTAGTCAATTCCTGCAGGCTTATTGCACAATCCTGCGAGAAGCGTAGAGAGGACGTAGGGACCGCCGGTTCGATTCCACAGGCAAACGCCTTATTTCAGGGACATGACAGCCCGAGAACTTGCCTGATTCACGACACGTCGCAGGATCAGGCAAGGATTGTGCAGAATCGACCTAACACTGTTTGAAAAGCCGCCGCTAAGCTGAGCCCATCAAAAAAGCATGCAGAGGACGCCTTATGCCGTCGCCCGAACATCAGTCCATGCCCCTCGACGCCGAGACGGAAAAACAGCGCGCCGAGCTGGCGAGCATCGTGCATCGTCATACCTGGGAAGACGGCTCCTATGGCACGGCGATTACGTCACTGTTCCTGAACCGCCACAACACCCCGCGTGACTTCATGCCGGTACTGGTGGAGCCGGCGTTGTGCATCCTCGCCAACGGCAGCAAGGAAGTGCGCCTGGCCGACGAAATCTTTGCCTACGACCCGCTCAATTACCTGGTGTTCTCGGTGGCGATGCCGGTGGCCGGGCGAATCATCGATGCCACGCCGGAAGATCCGAACCTGTCAGTGCGCATCAATATCGACCCGGCGCAGCTCACCGCCTTGATCGCCGAGGCCGGCCCCATGGGCGTGCCCACGCGCCCGACATCGCGCGGGATGTATGTGGACCGCATCGACCCCCAGTTGCTCGACGCCGTGCTGCGCCTGGCGCGCCTGCTGGATACGCCCAAAGACATTGCCATGCTGGCGCCGCTGATCAACCGTGAAATCCTCTACCGCCTGCTGCGAGGTCCCCAGGGTTATCGCCTGTATGAAATTGCCGTGGCCAACAGCCAGAGCCATCGCGTCAGCCAGGCGATCAAGTGGCTCAATGGCAACTACGAACAACCGCTGCGCATCGATGACCTGGCCAAGGAAGTGAACCTCAGCGTCTCGACCCTGCATCACCGTTTCAAGGCGATTACGGCCATGAGCCCGCTGCAGTACCAGAAGCAGCTGCGTTTGCAGGAAGCACGTCGACTGATGATTGCCGAAGGGCTGGAAGCGTCGGCGGCGGGGTATCGGGTGGGGTATGAAAGCCCGTCGCAGTTCAGCCGGGAGTACAGCCGGTTGTTTGGGGCACCGCCGCTGAGGGATTTGGCACGACTGCGCCAAAGCGTCTGACCCCCTTTCCGTCGATACCGTCTTATCCCGCACCGCGCAAAACCCCGTAGCAGCTATCGAGCCCCGGCGAGGCTGCGTCGGTCGCGGCTCAGTCCTGAATCGGCAGCGCGCCTGACGCAGCCTCGCTTGCGCTCGGCAGCTGCTACGGGGGTGAGGCCTTGATGTGATTGGCGTTCGTAGCAGCTGTCGAGCCTTGGCGAGGCTGCGTCGGCCGCGACTCAGTCCTGAATCGGCAGCGCGCCTGACGCAGCCTCGCTTGCGCTCGGCAGCTGCTACGGGGGGGGAGGCCTTGATGGGTTGGCATTCGTAGCAGCTGTCGAGCCTTGGCGAGGCTGCGTCGGTCGCGGCTCAGTCCTGAATCGGCAGCGCGCCTGACGCAGCCTCGCTTGCGCTCGGCAGCTGCTACGGGGGTGAGGCCTTGATGGGGTTGGCATTCGTAGCAGCTGTCGAGCCCCGGCGAGGCTGCGTCGGTCGCGGCTCAGTCCTGAATCGGCAGCGCGCCTGACGCAGCCTCGCTTGCGCTCGGCAGCTGCTACGGGGGTGAGGCCTTGATGGGTTGGCATCGTAGCAGCTGTCGAGCCTTGGCGAGGCTGCGTCGGCCGCGACTCGGTCCTGAATCGGCAGCGCGCCCGACGCAGCCTCGCTTGCGCTCGGCAGCTACGGAGAAGTCAGTCCAGGGTCCGGGGCAGTTGCAGGGTGACCCGCAAGCCCCCCTCACGCAAATTCTGCAAACTCACTTCACCGCCATGGCTATGGGCAATATTGCGCGCAATACCCAAGCCCAAACCGTAACCCTGCTGCTGGCCGGCCAGGCGAAAATGCGGTTCGAAGACCTGTTCCAAACGCTGTTCCGGCACGCCAGGGCCTTCGTCGTCGACGTGCAGGATGAACTCCGCGCCATCGTCCTCAATACGCAAATGGGCGTTCTGCCCGTACTTCAAGGCATTGTCGATCAGGTTGCCGATGCAGCGCTTGAGCGCCAGCGGCTTGCCCGGGTACGCCGCCACTGCTGCGCCGTCCAGGGTGACCCGGCCGTTGCCGTTGGGCGCCACATAAGGCTCCACCAGGCATTCGAGCACATGGTTGAGGTCGACCGGCTGGATGTTCTCGTGGATATCGGTGTCTTTTACACATTGCAGCGCGCCCTTGACCAGCAACTCCAACTCATCCAGGTCACGGCCGAACTTGGTTTGCAGGTTCTCGTCTTCGAGCAATTCCACGCGCAGGCGCAGGCGGGTAATCGGTGTGCGCAGGTCGTGGGAAATCGCGCTGAACAATTGGCTGCGCTCCGTGAGGTAACGGCTGATGCGTTCGCGCATCGCATTGAACGCGCGGCCCACTTCCACCACTTCACTGCCGCCGCCTTCGGCTACCGGTTCCACATCGGCGCCCAGGGACATGTCACGCGCCGCCCGCGCCAGGCGCTTGAGCGGCCGGCTTTGCCAGTGCACCAGCAGGCCGATGAACAGCAGCAAAAAGCCGCTGGTCAGCACGATAAACCACACCTGCTGGGACGGCAGGCCCTGTTCTTCCAGGCTGGTGTAGGGCTCGGGCAACAGCGAAGCGATGTACAGCCATTCGCCGGGGGCGAGTTCGATCTGGGTGACCAATACCGGCGGGTTGACGGGTTCCAGGGTCAGCGCGTAATGGGCCCAGGAGCGCGGCAACTCATCCAGTTTCAACCCGGCGTTGAAGATGCGCAGGTCTTCGGCGCTGACGAACTCCACCGAGATAGGCACGTCGGCGCCCAGGGTCTGGCGCAGGACTTCATCCACGGCCACCAGCACCGCCTGCTTGCGCGGGGTTTGCGGCAACACTTGCATGTCGAGTGGCCGATCATTGAGGGTCACGACAAAACGGGTACCACCCATGCTGCGCAACTGGTCAAGGACCAACGGCCGATAGGCCACCGGCAACGAACGGAAATAACTCACGCTGGCGGTCATCGAGTGCGCGAGGCTACGGGCGCTGGTGACCAGGCCTTCGAGCTGGGTGGCGCGCAACTGCGAGACCCAGATCACGCTGGACAGCGCCTGGGCGAACAGCACCGCGAGCAAGGTCAGCAGCAACATGCGCCCCAGCAGGGAGCGCGGTACCGGGAAGCGCCGGCGGCGTTCGCTCAGCGGCTCAGTGGGCATTGCCGGCAACCACGCTGGCTGCCAGTTGATAACCGCTGCCGCGCACTGTGCGGATCAGCCTCGGGGGTTTTTCGGTGTCGCGCAGGCGTTGACGCAAGCGGCTGACCGCCATGTCGACGATGCGGTCGAGCGGCATCAGGTCACGGCCACGGGTGGCGTTGCCGATGGTGTCGCGGTCGAGAATCTGTTGCGGGTGATCGAGAAACAGCTTGAGCAGGGCAAAGTCGGCACCGGAGAGGATCACCTCTTCGCCATCCACGTGGAACAGCCGATGACTGATCATGTCCAGGCGCCATTCGTCGAACACCAGCACATCGCCATTGCCGCTGCGCTCCTGGCCGAACTGGCAGCGGCGCAGCAAGGCCTTGATCCGTGCCTGCAACTCGCGGGGGCTGAACGGCTTGCCGATATAGTCGTCGGCCCCCAGTTCCAGGCCGATCACGCGGTCGGCTTCGTCGGAACTGGCGGTGAGCATGATGATCGGCACCTGCGCCTGGCGCGGGTGCTGGCGAATCCAGCGGCAAAGGCTGAAACCGTCTTCGTCCGGCAGCATCACATCGAGGATGACCAGGTCACACGGCGCCTCGTTCATCGCCTGGCGGAACCCCGCGCCATCCGGCACGCCACGCACCTGGAAACCGGCGCGACTGAGGTAGGTCTGCAGCAATTCGCGGATTTCCTGGTCGTCGTCGACGAGGAGAATCGATTTACTGATTACGCTCACGGGGTCCTCCTTGTTGTTATAGGCGGTGCGGATCAGGCAAACGCCTGTTCCAATGCGACGCCAGCCCCGGTCAACCCGGAATACGGCGCGGTCACCAGCCACACCGGAATGCCTTTGAAGTAGTCGCTCATGCAGCCTTTGTCACTGAAGCTCTTGGCAAAGCCGCTGTTGATAAAGAAGTCGGCAAACCGCGGAATCACCCCACCGACGATATACACACCACCGCGTCCACCGGTGGTCAGCACATTGTTGCCGGCCACCCGGCCCAGCCAGATGCTGAATTGATCCAACACTTCCATGGCCACCGGGTCGCCCGCCAGGCCCGCCGCCGTGATGGTTTCAGGGGTGTCGAGCACTGGTGTGTGGCCATCGACCGCACAAATCGCCCGGTACAGACGCGGCAAACCGCCACCGCTCAAGGCGGTTTCGGCGCTGACGTGGCCGATCTCGCTGTAGATATGCTGCCACAGCTGGGTTTCCCGTGGGCTGCTCAGGGGCAGGTCGACATGGCCACCCTCCCCCGGCAACGCCGCAAAGCGGCCTGCGCCGAGGTCCAGCAGGGTACCGACGCCCAGGCCGGTGCCCGGACCGATTACCACCGCCGGGCGCAACGGTTCCGGCGTGCCTTCGCAGACCACGCGGAATTCGTCGGGTTTAAGGCGAGTCATGCCCAGTGCCATGGCCGAGAAGTCATTCACCAGCAGCAGTTCATCCACCTGCAACGCCTGGCAAAACGCAGTTTTGCTCAGGCGCCAGTGATTGTTGGTGAATTTAAATTCATCCCCGCTCACCGGCCCGGCGACGGACAGGCACACCGCACCGATGTCGCCGATTTCCAGGCCTTCTTCCTTGAGATAGACCTTGATCGCGTCCTCAGGGCTTTGGTGATCAGCCGTGGCATGCACCCGGATCGAATGCAGTGCCTGATCTCGCCACAACGCAAAACGGGCGTTGGTACCCCCGATGTCACCGACCAGCGCTAGCTTCACTTAAGCGTCTCCAAGGCACAGGTAAAGGCGCTGGCGCCCTGCTCTGCGGAGCTTGCGGCCAAGCGCATAAATGCAAACAGCTCGCGACCGGCCCCCACGTTATTGCCCAACAGGCCCGTGGCAGGCGTGCGCGCTGCAAATTCTTCGGCGTCCACCTTAAGCTCCAGGGTGCCCTTCACGCCATCCACGCGAATGATATCGCCATCGCGCACCCGCGCCAGTGGCCCGCCGCTCTGGGCTTCGGGGTTGACGTGAATCGCGGCGGGGATCTTACCCGACGCGCCGGACATACGCCCGTCTGTCACCAGCGCGACTTTGAAGCCACGGTCCTGCAGCACGCCGAGGAACGGCGTCATCTTGTGCAGTTCCGGCATGCCGTTGGAGCGCGGGCCCTGGAAGCGCATCACCGCGACAAAATCCTTTTCCAGCTGGCCGGCCTTGAACGCATCAGCCAGGTCTTGCTGATCCTGGAACACCACCGCCGGCGCTTCGACGATCTGATGCTCAGGCGCTACGGCAGAGACTTTCATGACTCCGCGGCCGAGATTGCCTTCCATCACACGCAGGCCGCCTTCCGGCGAGAACGCGCGCGCCACCGGGCGCAGGATGGTTTCGTCGAGGCTTTCGATCGGGCCATCGCGCCATACCAGCTCGCCGTCGACCAGGAATGGTTCCTGGACATAACGGCTCAGGCCCTTGCCGGCCACGGTGTTGACGTCGTCGTGAAGCAGGCCGGCTTCAAGCAGCTCGCGGATCAGGAACGACATGCCGCCCGCTGCCTGGAAGTGGTTGATGTCGGCCTTGCCGTTTGGATACACGTGGGACAGGGTCGGCACCACCTCGGAGAGGTCGGCCATGTCGTCCCAGGTGAGGATGATGCCCGCCGACATGGCGATGGCCGGCATGTGCAGGGTGTGGTTGGTGGAACCGCCCGTCGCGTTGAGCGCAACGATGGCGTTGACGATGGATTTCTCATCGACGATCTCGCCGATCGGCGTGAAGTTGCCGTTGGCCTTGGTCAAGCGCGTGACCTGGTGCGCGGCTTCGCGGGTCAGGGCGTCACGCAGCGGCGTGTACGGGTTGACGAACGAGGCACCCGGCAAATGCAGGCCCATCACTTCCATCAGCAGTTGATTGGTGTTGGCGGTGCCGTAGAAGGTGCAGGTGCCGGGGCTGTGGTAGGACTTCATCTCCGATTCCAGCAGCTCTTCGCGAGTGGCCTTGCCTTCGGCGTAGCGCTGGCGCACATCGGCCTTCTGCTTGTTGGAGATGCCCGACGGCATCGGCCCGCCCGGTACGAAAATCATCGGCAGATGGCCGTAGCGCAGCGCGCCCATCATCAGGCCGGGCACGATCTTGTCGCAGATGCCCAGCATCAGCGCCGCGTCGAACATGTTGTGGGACAGCGCTACCGCCGTGGACATGGCGATGACTTCACGGCTGAGCAGGCTCAGTTCCATGCCGGGCTCGCCCTGGGTCACGCCGTCGCACATGGCCGGGGTGCCGCCGGCGAACTGGCCGACCGAGCCGACTTCGCGTAGGGCTTTCTTTATTTGTTCCGGGAAATGTTCGTACGGCTGGTGCGCCGAGAGCATGTCGTTATATGACGAAACAATTGCCACGTTGGCGGCGTTCATCATGCGCAGGCTGTTTTTATCTTCGGTGCCGCAACCGGCCACGCCATGGGCGAAGTTGGCGCATTGCAGCTTGCCGCGCATCGGACCGTCGCTGGCTGCGCCGCGAATGAGCGCAAGGTAAGCCTCACGAGTGGCGCGGCTGCGGGCGATAAGCCGTTCGGTGACCTCAAGGACGCGGGGATGCATGTGTAGAACTCCAGGCTAACGGATGTGGCGACCTGAGTGTCTATGCTGATCAAACGCCCGCAGCTCATGGGATGGCAGAGAGTCGTTTGGATCATCGGACCAGTTGATTCAGGTCACTCGTTGTAGATTGAACAAAATATTGCCACTAAAAAGGCTTGTTTTCTATTTTTATGCGAATAATCTTGTAATTCTTACAACAAATCGACGACAGGCACTTTCCAATGACTCTTCGTATCGCAATCAATGGTTTTGGCCGTATCGGCCGTAATGTCCTGCGCGCACTGTATACCCAAGGCTATCGCCAGGATTTGCAGATCGTCGCCATCAATGATTTGGGCGACAGCTCGATCAATGCCCACCTGCTCAAATACGACACCGTGCACGGCACTTTCGATGCAGAGGTCGCCCACGATCAGGAAAGCCTGACCGTCAATGGTGACCGGATTGCCGTCAGTGCCATTCGCAACCCGGCCGACCTGCCGTGGGCGGCGCACAAGGTCGACGTGGTGTTCGAATGCACCGGCCTGTTCACCGACCGTGACAAGGCTGCCGCCCATATTACCGCCGGCGCACGCAAGGTGATCATCTCCGCCCCGGCCAAAGGCGCGGACGCGACCGTGGTCTACGGCGTGAACCACGACATCCTGCGTCAATCCCACCAGATCATCTCCAACGCGTCGTGCACCACCAACTGCCTGGCGCCGGTCGCCCAGGTGCTGCACCGCGAATTGGGTATCGAAAGCGGCTTGATGACCACGATTCATGCCTATACCAACGACCAGAACCTGACCGACGTCTACCACACCGACCCGTACCGCGCGCGTTCGGCCACCCAGAACATGATCCCAAGCAAGACCGGCGCCGCCGAAGCGGTGGGCCTGGTGCTGCCGGAGCTGGCAGGCAAGCTGACCGGCATGGCCGTGCGTGTACCGGTGATCAACGTGTCGCTGGTGGACCTCACCGTGCAGTTGAAGAAAGACGCCACTGCCGACGAAGTCAACGCACTGCTCAAGGAAGCCAGCCAACACTCGAAGATCCTCGGCTATAACACCCTGCCACTGGTCTCCAGTGACTTCAACCATAACCCGCTGTCGTCGATCTTCGATGCCAACCACACCAAGGTCAGCGGCAAGTTGCTGAAAGTGCTGGCCTGGTATGACAACGAGTGGGGCTTCTCGAACCGCATGCTGGATAACTGCCTGGCTTTGTGTAACGCCGAATAACACCCTTTGTGGAATGGCTTTTGTGGGAGGGGGCTTGCTCCCGATGACGGGGTATCAGTGATGAATGCATCGACTGACACACTGCATCGGGAGCAAGCCCCCTCCCACGCTGACCCCATGTAGGCTCACAGAAATAGCCACTTGCCATTTGAGTTGATGATAAGCATTATCATTAACTGCAAATCGGTCTGGTATCACTGTGAGCCAATCTCGCTTCAACCAAGTCTTTCTCACCCAACGGGTGATTCTGCTACGCACCTTGCAGCGGATGGTGAATAACCACAGCACCGCCGAGGACCTGTTACAGGAAACCTACCTGCGCGTCACCCGGGCCCTCAGCGAGCGGCCGATCGATCACCTCGAACCCTTCGTCTACCAGACCGCGCGTAACCTGGCGCTGGATCACTTGCGTTCACGCAGGATTCAAGCGCGCACCCTGCAGGAAGATGTACCGCTGGAGATCCTGCAAAGCGTCGCCGCCCCCATCAGCACCCCCGAAGACGCAACCCAGGCCGAGCAATTGCTTGAACACCTGAGCATCAGCCTCGGCCAGTTGAGCGCACGCCAGCAGCAGATTTTCATCCTCAGCCGCCTGCACGGTTGCAGCTACCAGGAGATCGCCGATCAGTTGGACGTGTCCTTGAGCACCGTGCAAAAGGAACTGAAATTGATCATGGCCATTTGTGTAGGTGTGGCCGAAAGACTGGATCGGCCTTAAGCTTCAGCCGACGAAATTGTCGACCCAAGCTGTAGGAAAGATGAATAAAACGTGGCGAAGACCCGAGGAACACCGTGACGGACCCGAATAAACTGCGCCCCCATGAGCTGGCTCATGAGGTGTTGCAAGACACGGCTATGGACCAGGCCCTCGACTGGCTGATCGCCTTGCAGTGCCCAGCGCCCGGGCAGCAGGCCGAGTTCGAAGCCTGGCTGGCCCAAGACCCCGCCCACGTCCACGCCTTCGGCAAGGCCCAGGCCGCCTGGGGTGGCGCGCCGGTACACAGCGCCGCCGTCGCCCTGGCCGCGCCGCGCAAACCCAGGGGCTGGCGCCGGATCAAGCCGCACTGGAAACCGCTGGCCACCGCCGCCGTGCTGTTGATCGGCCTGTTCAGCTTCAGCAACCTGCCGGTACGCCTGCAAGCCGACCATCTCACGGTGGTGGGCGAACGCCAGCGCCTGCAATTGGACGATGGCTCGAAAGTGTTGCTGAACACCAATTCGGCGTTTTCCAGCAGCATCAAGGACCACCAGCGCATCGTCCGCCTGTACCAGGGCGAAGCCTTTTTCGAAATCATGCCCGGCCATGGCCTGCCCCTGGAAATCGACGCCGGCCCCGTGCGCGCCAGCGTGCGTGATACCGCCTTCGCCGTGCGCTACCTCAACGGCGAAGCCCAGGTGCAGGTGCAGCGCGGCGATGTCGACCTGAGCAACACCTTCGACGATGCCCGCGTGCGCCTGAGTGCCGGCGAAAGCATCCGCATCGGGCCCAAGGGCTTTGGCCAACCGGCCCGGCTGGATGCCAGCAAGGACCTGGCCTGGGTGCAAGGCCGGCTGATTTTCGAAAACTGCCCGATGAGCGAAGTGCTCGCCGAGCTGCGTCGCTACTACCCCGGCTGGATCGTCAACACCAACGACAAGCTCGCCAGCGTTGCCGTCACCGGCAACTACCGCCTCGACCAACCCCTGGATGTGGTGCGCTCCCTGGCCCACATCACCTCAGCCACATTGTCGGAATACCCCGCGCTGGTGATTTTGAACTAAATGAGAATTATTTTTACTCGATAGCCTTCGGCGGTACGTCTCGTCTTAGCCAATGCAACTGATTCCTATTTGGTTCGGTTCGCAACTATAAGATTCGTACCTTCCGGAGCGCTCTCGATGTCCTCTCGTTTCAACCGCCGGTCCTCCTCCCCCGTGCTGTCCTTGCTGACCGCCGCCATCCTGCTGGCCGGTTCGCCAGTGATGGCCGCCACTGCCGCCGAACCTGCCGCCCGCAACCACGGCAACTACAGCTTCAGCATCGAGCAACAGCCACTGGTTTCGGCGCTGAACGCCTTTACCAGCGTGACCGGCTGGCAAGTCGGCCTGCCCGCCGAGCTGGGCCAGGGTGTGTCGTCCCCTGGGGTGCGCGGCGCCCTGTCGCCGGAGAAAGCCCTGGACCGGCTGTTGGTGGGGACCAACCTGAGCTACCGCAAGCTGGGCAACAACAACATCGTCCTGGAAAAGCGCACGGCGGGCAGCACCCTCAACCTGCAACAGGTGACCATCAGCGCCACCCGTAACGCGCAGGATGTGAACAGCGTACCCAGCACCGTCAGCGTGCATGATCGCGAAGAACTGGACCGCCAGAACGTCAACACCATCCGTGATCTGGTGCGCTACGAGCCGGGCGTCTCGGTCGGCGGCGCTGGCACCCGTGCCGGCAATGCCGGGTTCAACATCCGCGGTATCGACGGCGACCGCATCCTCACCCAGGTGGACGGTGTGGAAGTGCCCGACAACTTCTTCAACGGCCCCTACGCCAAGACCCGCCGCAACTACGTCGACCCGGAGATCGTCAAGCGCGTCGAGATCCTGCGCGGCCCGGCCTCGGCGCTCTACGGCAGCAGCGCCATCGGCGGCGCCGTGAGTTACTTCACCCTCGACCCGGACGACATCATCAAGCCCGGCCAGGACGTCGGCGCACGCCTGAAGACCGGCTACAGTTCCGCCGACGAAAGCTGGCTGACCTCCGGCACCGTCGCCAGCCGCGTGCAGGACTTCGATGGCTTGCTGCACCTGAGCCAGCGCAATGGCCATGAGACCGAATCCTACGACGGCAACAACGCCACCGGCCTGGCCCGTACCGGCGCCAACCCCGAGGACGCGCGCACCACCAACATCCTGGCCAAGCTCGGCTGGAACTATGGCGATGACAACCGCCTGGGCCTGACCTATGAGAAGTACAAGGATGATCGCGACGTCAACCTGAAGAACGCGGTGGGCGGCCCGTTCATCGGCGGCCGAGGCTTCAACCTGTACCGTGATCGCCGTGGTAACGACACCATTACCCGCGAACGTTTCGGCCTGGAAAACAGCTTCGCTCTTGAGTCGCCGATTGCCGACCGGATCAAGACCAGCCTCAACTACCAGATCGCCAAGACCGACCAGACCACTGCCGAGATCTATCAGTCAGGTCGTCGTGTCCTGCGTACCCGCGACACGCTGTACCAGGAAAAACAGTGGATTTTCGATGCTCAGTTGGACAAAGCGTTCAGCCTCGGTGAAACCGATCACCAAGTGACCTACGGCACCACCCTCAAGCAACAGAAAGTCACCGGCTCCCGCGAGGGCGGCGCGACCTGTGTGGCCGTCGGCAGTGGCTGCACCGCCATCGGCGCGCCCAGCCCGATTGCCACTGACAGCGTGAAAAAGTCCAGCGACTTCCCCGACCCGACCATCAATACGTATTCGCTGTTCGCACAGGACCAGATCAGCTGGGACAAATGGACCTTCCTGCCCGCCGTGCGCTACGACTACACCCAGCTCAAACCCAAGCTGACCCAGGCGTTCCTCAACACCGTCAACCCGACAGGCGCGGACCCGGTGAGCGACAAGGAAAAAACCTGGCACCGTGTGACGCCCAAGTTCGGCCTGACTTACGCCCTGACGGATCAATACACCTGGTTCGGCCAATATGCCGAAGGTTTCCGTACGCCATCCGCCAAGGCGTTGTACGGCCGCTTTGAAAACCTCAACCTGGGCTACACCGTCGAACCCAACCCCGACCTCAAGCCAGAAACCAGCAAGGGCATCGAAACCGGGATTCGCGGCAAATTTGACGAGGGATCCTTTGAAATCGCCGTGTTTTACAACAAGTACCGCGACTTTATCGATGAGGACAACGCCGTCGTCGGCGGCACGGTCGAACAGTTCCAGGCCATCAATATAAAGCGCGCCACCATCAAGGGGGCCGAAGCCAAAGGGCGCCTGAACCTGGATGCATTCGGCGCCCCGCAGGGCCTCTACACCCAGGGTTCGGTGTCCTATGCCTACGGTCGTAACGACGATAACGGCGCGCCGCTGAACAGCGTCAACCCACTCAAGGGCGTGTTTGGCCTGGGCTACGATCAGGACAACTACGGTGGCCTGTTGAGCTGGACCCTGGTGAAAAAACAGGATCGCGTCGACAGCAGTACCTTCCACGCGCCGGACGGCGACACCAGCGGGCCCTTCAAGACTCCGGGCTTCGGGGTTGTCGACCTGACCGCCTTCTACAAAGTCACCCAGGACGTGACCATCAACGGCGGCCTCTACAACCTCACCGACAAGAAGTACTGGAACTGGGATGACGTACGCAGCTACGACAGTGTCGGCGAAGCCGCGGTGACCGGACCGGCCAACCTCGACCGCCTGACCCAGCCGGGCCGCAACGTTGCGATCAACCTGATCTGGGACATCTGACGATACCCGACTCACCTCGTCGACATTTCAATGACGAGGTGAGGATTTTTTACTGTGCCGCGTCTTCTTGTTCGTCTAGTTGATAACAGCTCTCTTTAAGGGCCATAAGGCGCTCCCCCTTCTCAAGGACTTTTTCATGACCGCTTCTTCTACCCCAGAACGCCCAAGCCTGCGCTCCCAGCGCCTGAACCAGATTACCCACGAGCCACACACCAGGCTGGACGCGTTGGTGAAGGCCCACGCGCCGTTTGAAACCCAGGCCAACTTCGCCCGTTTCGTGGTCGCGCAGTACCTGTTCCAGTCGGAACTGGTGGCCCTGTACAACGATGCCGAACTGATCAAGATCGTGCCCGACCTGGCCGAACGCTGCCGCGCCGAGGCCGCCAGGCTGGACCTGGCAGACCTGGATACCGAAGTGCCTGCCCCGGTCGCGGGCGCACTGAAGAACCCGAGCAAGGCCGAAGCCCTGGGCTGGTTGTTCGTGTCCGAAGGTTCCAAGCTGGGCGCTGCGTTCCTGATCAAGCGCGCCGTAGGCCTGGGCCTGAGCGAAACCTTCGGTGCCCGCCACCTGGGTGAGCCGGCCGGTGGTCGCGCCGAAGGCTGGAAAAGCTTCACTCGCACTCTCGACGCCCTGGAGTTGAGCGCCGAAGAAGAAGCCGCAGCGGAAAAAGGCGCGGTGGATGCATTTGTGCGCTTCACCGTGTTGCTGGAACAGGCGTACGCTAGCGCCCCTGAACTGGCCTGATCGCATACATTGAAATGCAATCAACTGTGGGAGGGGGCTTGCCCCCGATGGCGGAGGGTCAGGTACCTATTTGTTGGCTGATGCACCGCTATCGGGAGCAAGCCCCCTCCCACATTTAAACCGCATTTCAATGCCGACTCTTTTGTTACCCCCTACTTTGCACACACCATGACCCGCAAACCCCAATCCACCTCGAAAATCGCACAGATCCTCTTCGGCCTGCTGGCCTACGTCAGCCTGGGCATCGGGCTGGTGGCGATTGTGGTGCCGGGTTTGCCCACCACCGAGTTCATCCTCCTGGCCGCCTGGGCCGCGACCAAAAGCTCACCGCGCCTCAGTGCCTGGCTGGAAAACCACCGCCTGTTCGGACCGATCCTGTTCAACTGGCGCAACGGCAGGATCATCGCGCGCCGGGCCAAAGTCAGTGCCACCGTGAGCATGCTGCTGTGCGCCATCCTGATGCTGGTGATGCTCGACCACGGCTGGCCGATCTACCTGGCGATTGCCGGGATGAGCCTGGGCAACCTGTGGATCTGGTCACGCCCGGAACGGCTCGCACAGCCCGTGTGACGCCGGCTGTAGCCGCTTTCCTACCGCCCATCGCCTATCTCTCATGAATTAATTTGTTACGCCGATGTTTCAGACATAGCGCTGAATGGACTTGGCCTGCACTGCGAGCCCTCCAAAATGCCCATTCGTGAGTGAACCTATGTTCGACACCCTCTCTATCCGCTTGAAAATCGTGCTGCTGTCCGGGCTCTGCCTGTTGGGGGTGATTGCGCTGGTGGTCGGCATCAACATCTACAACACCAACCAGAACGATCAGTTGGTCAGCGACTCAAGCTCGCGCATGCTTACCGACGGCGTGGAACAACTGCTGCAAGCCAGGGCCGCCGAACAGGCAGTGCAACTGCAGAAAACCTTCGGCGACAGCCTGCTGGCGCTGACCGCACTGGCCGACCAGGTCAAGGACCTGCACACCATGGCCAGCAAGCGTGGCCTGGACGCCGGCGCGCTGCGCGAAGAAATCAACCAGAGCCTGAAAACCACGTTCGATCGCAACAGCAAAGTGCTGGGTTTCTGGCTGTCGTTCGAACCCAACAGCCTGGATGGCAAGGACAGCGAATTCGTCGATGATAAAGCGCGCGCCTCCAACGAAAAAGGGCGCTTCTCCAGCTATTGGAGCCGTGCCGGCGGCGTAGGCTTGAACACCGTCATGGTCGAAGAGGACCTGAACAAGACCACCCTCACCCTCAACGGTACGCCCTACAACATCTGGTACACCTGCCCACGGGACACCCGCACTACCTGCCTGCTGGACCCATATGAAGATACGGTGGGCGGCAAAAAGGTGCTGATGACCACCATCGCTTCGCCGCTGATCGTCGACGGCAAACTCCTCGGCGTCATCGGTGTGGACATTGCCCTCACCGCCCTGCAAGCCACCACCGACGTCGCACAGAAAGACCTGTTCAACGGCGCGGCGCACCTGGAGATTCTTTCCAGTACCGGCCTGATTGCCGCCTACAGCGGCGAACCGGACAAGGTCGGCAAGAACCTGATCGACACCCTTGGCGCCGAAGGCAAGGAAATCGTGCAATTGCTGGCCAGTGACAACCGCATGATCCGCGAACAGGGCGACACTATTCGCGCCGTGTACCCGGTCAAGCCACTCGCCGATGCCAAGCCATGGGGCGTGGTGATCAAACTGCCCAAAAGCGTGATGCTGGCCGATAACGTCAAGCTGCAGGCGGTACTCGACGACGCCCAGGCCAGCGGCACCCTCAAGGCCTTGCTGGTCGGTGCCGCCGCCGGACTGCTCGGCTTGCTGCTGATCTGGCTCACCGCCACCGGCGTGACCCGCCCGATCAACAGCGTCGCCGCCATGCTCAAGGACATCGCCAGCGGCGACGGCGATCTCACCCAGCGCCTGGCCTACGCCAAGAAAGATGAACTGGGCGAGTTGGTGAACTGGTTCAACCGCTTCCTCGATAAGCTGCAACCGACCATCGCGCAGATCAAGCAGAGCATCACCGAAGCCCGTGGCACGGCTGACCAGTCCTCGGCCATCGCACGCCAGACCAGCGAAGGCATGCAGGTGCAGTTCCGCGAAATCGACCAGGTGGCCACGGCGTCCAACGAAATGAGCGCCACCGCCCATGACGTCGCCAACAGCGCCTCCAATGCCGCCAGCGCGGCACGCGGCGCCGATCAGTCGGCCCGTGAAGGCATGTCGATCATCGAGCAGAGCACCCGCGACATCACCACCCTCGCCGAAGAAGTCAGCAAAGCGGTGGGCGAAGTCGAAGCCCTGGCGGTCAATAGCGAGCAGATCGGTTCAGTCCTGGAAGTGATCCGCAGCATTGCCGAGCAAACCAACCTGCTGGCGCTCAACGCGGCGATCGAAGCCGCACGCGCCGGGGAAAGCGGCCGGGGGTTTGCGGTGGTGGCAGACGAAGTGCGCAACCTGGCCAAGCGCACCCAGGATTCCGTGGAGGAAATCCGCCTGGTGATCGAACGCATCCAGAGCGGCACCCGTGGCGTGGTGGCAACCATGCACTCGAGCCAGAGCCAGGCCCAGAGTAACGCCGGGCAGATCCATCAAGCCGCGCAGGCCCTGGGCAAGATCAGTGATGCGGTGACGGTGATCAGCGACATGAACCTGCAAATCGCCAGCGCCGCCGAGCAGCAAAGCGCCGTGGCCGAAGAGGTCAACCGCAACGTCTCGGCGATCCGCACCGTGACCGAAACCCTCACCGGCCAGGCCACCGAATCGGCGGCCATCAGCAGCCAGCTCAATGCGTTGGCCAGCCAGCAGATGAAACTCATGGATCAATTCAAGGTGTAAGACACACCAATGGTCAAATGTGGGAGGGGGCAAGCCCCCTCCCACATTTTGATCGCCTACTGCTTAGAGACCCGTCCAGGCCTTCACAAACGCCGCCACATCTTCCTTCGGCGCCGTACGCGGCGGGTTCTGCGGTGTACCCAAATAAAGGAAGCCAATCACCTCCTCATCCGCCGTCAGCCCCAGGCCTTTGGCCACGTGGGCCGAATAGGACAACTCACCCGTGCGCCACACCGCACCAATCCCCTGGGCATAGGCCGCCAGCAGAATGCCGTGGGCCGCGCAGGCGGCTGCCAACAGTTGTTCAGACTTGGGCACCTTGAAGTGCTCCTGCAGGCGGGCAATCACCACCACCACCAGCGGTGCACGCAGCGGGCCGTTCTGGGCCTTTTCGATGACAGCCTGGGGAGCATCGGCGTCCTGCAAACGGGCGGCTTCGGCCAACAGCGTGCCCATCTGCTCACGGGCGGCACCTTCCACGGTAAGGAAACGCCAAGGGCGCAGTTGGCCGTGGTCGGGCGCACGCATGGCTGCGGCGAACAGCACATCGCGCTGCTCCTGGGTCGGTGCCGGTTCCAGCAAACGCGGCACGGAAACACGGTTGAGCAAAGCGTCGAGAGCCTGCATTGGCCACCTCCAGAAAAAAATGTGCGGTCATTCTAGCGGGAATGAATCGGGATGCCACCAAACGATAATTGCTCTTATTCAATCCGCCCCGCCCTGTTAGACTTTGCGACCTTATTTCCAGCCTTCGTCCGGGAAACTCGATGTTTCGTTCGCTTTTTCGCCTGTGCGCAGCGTTGATGGCCTTGAGCCTGGCCGCCTGCGACGACGCCCCACGCTTCACCAAGGCCGAGCCGGGTGAATCGCGAGCGGGCGGCGCGACGACGGTGAACAAGCGCGACCAGAATGCGTTTTCCCTGCCCTCGGCCAACCTGTCGCCCACGCGCCGCCTGGATTTCAGCGTGGGCAACAGCTTCTTTCGCAGCCCCTGGGTGATCGCGCCGTCCACCACCACCGCCCGCGATGGCCTGGGCCCGCTGTTCAATACCAACGCCTGCCAGAACTGCCATATCAAGGACGGCCGTGGCCACCCGCCGCTGCCCGACGCGGCCAATGCGGTGTCGATGCTGGTGCGCCTGTCGATCCCCCTGTCTATCCAGGAGCAGCCGTCCTACGCCAAGCTCATCGAGCAAGCCGGGGTGGTGCCCGAGCCCGTCTACGGTGGGCAACTGCAAGACATGGCAGTGCCCGGCGTGCCGCCGGAAGGCAAGGTGCGCGTCGACTACACGCCGGTCAACGTCACCTTCAAGGACGGCACCATCATCGAGCTGCGCAAACCCGACCTGCAAATCACCCAGCTCGGCTATGGCCCGATGCATCCAGATACACGCTTCTCCGCACGCATCGCCCCGCCGATGATCGGCCTGGGCCTGCTCGAAGCCATCAGCGACGCGGACATCCTGCGCAATACCGACCCGAAGACCGCCGACAAGGAAGCCCTCGTCGGCAGGGCGAATCGGGTCTGGGATGACGCCGAGCAAAAAACCGTACTCGGGCGTTTTGGCTGGAAAGCCGGGCAACCCAATCTCAATCAACAAAATGTTCACGCGTTCTCTGGTGATATGGGCCTCACCACCTCCCTGAGACCCTTCGATGACTGCACCGACGCCCAAGTCGCCTGCAAACAGGCACCCAACGGCAATGGCCCCGATGGCGAGCCGGAAGTCAGCGACAACATCCTGCGCCTGGTGCTGTTCTACACCCGTAACCTGGCCGTGCCCGTGCGCCGCGACGTCGACACGCCGCAGGTGCTGGCCGGGAAAAACCTGTTCTACCAGGCCGGTTGCCAGGGTTGCCATAAACCGACGTTCACCACCGCTGCGAATGCCGCCGAACCCGAGTTGGCCAACCAGGTGATTCGCCCCTACAGCGACCTGCTGTTGCACGACATGGGGCCAGGCCTGGCCGACAACCGCACGGAATTCAAGGCCGGTGGCCGCGACTGGCGCACGCCGCCGTTGTGGGGCATCGGCCTGACGCAGACCGTCAGCGGCCATACCCAGTTCCTGCATGACGGCCGCGCCCGCAACCTGCTCGAAGCCGTGCTGTGGCACGGCGGCGAAGCACAAGCGGCGCAGCAGCATGTGTTGTCCTTCAATGCCGAGCAGCGCGCTGCGTTGCTGGCGTTCCTGAATTCTTTATAAGCTTCGCCCCAATTACAGAAGGGAGCTCGACATGTTCCGTCCCAAGTTGTTGTTCACCAGCCTGGCCGCCCTCGCCCTGGGCGCCTGCTCGCCACAAGACCCGCAAGCCGTGACCTCGGCGGCGATCGCCAAGCAGGTGATCCTGCCGACCTACAGCCGCTGGGTCGAAGCCGACCGCCAGTTGGCCGTCAGCGCCCTGGCCTACTGCCAGGGCAAGGAAAGCCTGGACACTGCCCGCGCCGACTTCCTCCACGCGCAAAAAGCCTGGGCCGAGTTGCAACCGCTGCTGATCGGCCCGCTGGCCGAGGGCAACCGCTCGTGGCAGGTGCAGTTCTGGCCGGACAAGAAAAACCTGGTGGGCCGCCAGGTCGAGCAACTGGTCGCCGCCCAGCCGCAGATCGACGGCACCGCACTGGCCAAGTCCAGCGTGGTGGTGCAGGGCCTGTCGGCCTACGAATACATCCTCTACGACGCCAAGACCGACATCGCCGACGAGGCGCAGAAAGCCCGTTACTGCCCGCTGCTGGTGGCCATCGGTGAGCGCCAGAAAGCCCTGGCCGAAGAGATCCTGGCCAGCTGGAACAGCACCGACGGCATGCTCGCGCAGATGAGCAAGTTCCCGAACCAGCGCTACGCTGACTCCCACGAAGCCATCGCCGATCTGCTGCGCGTACAAGTGACCGCACTGGACACCCTGAAGAAAAAACTCGGCACGCCCATGGGCCGCCAGACCAAGGGTATCCCGCAGCCGTTCCAGGCCGATGCATGGCGCAGCCAGTCGTCCCTGCAAAGCCTGGAAGCCAGCCTCGCCGCCGCCCAGACCGTATGGGTCGGTGTCGACAACAAGGGCCTGCGTGGTTTGCTGCCGACGGATCAGAAGCCGTTGGCCGATAAGATCGACGCCGCCTATGCCGCCGCGCTGAAACTGTTCGCCAGCAACCAGCGCACCCTCAACGAGCTGTTGAACGATGACGCCGGGCGCCAGCAGCTCAACGACATCTACGACAGCCTCAACGTCGTCCACCGCCTGCACGAAGGCGAGCTGGCCAAGGCGCTGGGAATCCAACTGGGCTTCAATGCCAACGACGGTGACTGATGATGCTCAGGCGACAGGCTTTGGCGATCGGCAGCGTGCTGCTCAGCGCACTCACGTTGGGTGGCTGGACGCTGTTCAAAGGGAAGGACAAGCGCCCGCTGCTGCTGTCGGCGCGCGATGATGCAGACGGCAAGCACTACGCCGTGGGCTTTCACTTGGACGGCAAGCAGGTGTTTGCCACCCAGGTCGGCCAGCGCTGCCACGACATCATCAACCACCCGACGCTGCCGATCGCGCTGTTTGTTGCCCGCCGCCCGGGCACCGAGAGTTACCTGATCGACCTGCGCGATGGCGCGCTGTTGCAAACCCTCACCTCGAACGCCAACCGCCACTTCTATGGCCATGCGGTCATCCACAAGAGCGGCGATTGGCTGTACGCCACCGAGAACGACACGTCCGACCCCGGCCGTGGCCTGCTCGGTGTGTATCAGTTCGAAGGCGAGCGCCTGGTGCACAGTGGCGAGATTTCCACCCATGGCATCGGCCCGCACCAGGTGTCATGGATGCCCGACGGCGAAACCCTGGTGGTGGCCAACGGCGGCATCCGCACCGAAGCCGAAAGCCGCGTGGAGATGAACCTCAACGCCATGGAACCGAGCCTGGTGCTGATGCACCGTGACGGCACGCTGATCAGCAAGGAAACCCTCGGCCAGCAGATGAACAGCGTGCGCCATATGGGCATCGCCAGCGATGGCACCCTTCTCACCGGCCAGCAGTTCATGGGACCGTCCCAGGAGCGCTCCGAGTTGCTGGCGATCAAGCGCCCGGGCCAGCCGTTCGTGGCGTTCCCGGTGGCCGATGAGCAGTTGCAGGCCATGGGGCATTACACCGCCAGCGTCGCCGTGCACAGCGAGTTGCGCCTGGTGGCGTTGACCGCACCCCGTGGTAACCGCTTCTTTATCTGGGACATGGACACCGCCGAGCTGCGCCTGGATGGACCGTTGCCCGATTGCGCAGGCGTCGGCGCAGTGGCGGACGGGTTTGTCGTCACCTCGGGCCAGGGCCGTTGCCGCTACTACGATTGCCGCCAGAAACAGCTGGTCGCCAAACCGTTGGAATTACCGGCGGGGCTCTGGGATAACCACCTGCATCTGATCTGACCTGCGTAGATACCGTCTATCCAACACCGCCCCCCCGTAGCAGCTGTCGAGCCTTGGCGAGGCTGCGTCGGCCGCGACTCGAGCCTGAATCAGCAGCGCGCCTGACGCAGCCTCGCTTGCGCTCGGCAGCTGCTACGGATTTGCGCGGTGCTGGATAAGACGGTATCTACGGGGGTGAGGCTCTTGTAGCAGCCGCGTTGCGAGTAAGGTTGGAAGGTAAAAAAAAGGGCCTCGCATCGCAAGGCCCTTCTTCGGGGGTTTGAATCGTTTCAACTCTGCGGCCTCATCCCTTGGGACATCCCAAACATGAACAACAGCAACTCATGATCAGGCTTGACCGCCGCACTCGCCTTGGCGACGCGGGGCAACAGGCATTGCCCGCCACCTTGCACCGCACTGAGCACCTGTGTGCGAGGTTGCTCCCATGCGGCCAGGGCCAGGGCCGCAATGCCCATCGCCCCGACCAGGAACAAACCTCGTGCTATTTCTAGCTTCATTTGGTTAAACCCTTGATAGCGCTGCCAAACGCCGTCTGGTAAAAGTAGCTGAGTTTTTCCCAGTCGGTGCTGTTCCACGACGAATGGCGACGCAACTGCAACATGTCATGGGAGGCTGCCCGATAAGCGGTCAAGCGCTGGCGGCATTTCTCGAAGTCCAGCAGCGCCACTTCCACCTGGGCCGAGTCGCCCTCGCCCGTCACCCGCACGAAAATATGCTTGATGTACAGGCAACCGTGCTGCCAGCGGCCCTTGTGCATGCGGGCCAGGGTGGCAGCCAACTCCTTGAGCAAGCGCTCGTGCACCTGCTCGCCATACTCTTCGCGACCACCGGCGGCGTACCAGTTTTCAATTTCGTCGAAGCCGTCTAGGGCGGCGGTTACCAGCAGCGCCTTCCAGTGGTGCTCGGGGTCACGACGCGCCTCACAAAAGACCATTTCGGGCACGCGAACATCCAGCAGTCGCAGGCCCCTGAGGGCATCACGCTCGCGCAGCACCGTGGGGCGTCCGAACGGGTGCAGCCAACTGCGGTAGATATGGCCCGTCTGGCGCTTGCTGTAGAGCAAACGGCCATTGGCAGTCATTACACGCTGTACACCACTTTCACCGCCACGCCGGCGATTGGGCTCTTCGACCCATTCGCCTTGCTGACGCCAGAAATAATCGAAGCGTTCTTCGGGAGCTACGTGACTGCCTGCTACGCACTCAACTGCCATCCTGTTACCTCTTGCGCAATACATACACCCGCCACATGGCGTACAGCGGTATGAAGTCCAGGGATTCCTGAACACGGAATCCGGCTTGCTCGAACTCTGCTTCAACAGTAGCAGCCGGTAACACAAATCTGTTCTGGTAACCTTCCTGCTCACCTGTCTTGCGACGCTTTCCTTCCAGACGCTTGCGTTTCCAGGCTTTGAAATTGCCATCGACCCACAGCGAAATGATCACGCTGTCACGGGTAACCCGCTGAAACTCCCGCAGAATTGCCTGACGGTGCGCCGGATCACCAATGTGGTGGAGCAGGCGCATACAGAAAATGCTGTCGACCGAGTTATCCGGCAAATCAATGTCAAAGGCAGATGTCTGCAAGGGCCGTACCCGTTTCACCACATCTGCGGGTTGAGCGACCGTCGCGACCTTCAACATGGATGCGGAATTGTCGGCGCCGATAATCACGCGGTTGGGCTTTTCTGCCAGCAGCGGCCAGAAACGCCCGGCACCACACGGCAGGTCCAGCACCAGGCCAGGCTCGCCCGCCATCGCCAGCGCGCCACGGGCCAATTGCTCATCGCGTTTGTGGGACAACCGGCGAGCCAGATTGTCCTGATGCTTGAGCAAATATTCATGGGCGTGCTGATCGTCGTACTTATCGGAAAATTCGAGCTTGATCGGGGTAGGCATCAAAGGATCTCCTGTTGCTGATGCCTACAACCTTAAGCAGCGACCTGTGATCAACAGGTCAACCCATTGTGAAAAACTTGTCCTGTCCAATCTCATATATTTCAAGACTTTACAGATACAAGCAATATCATGGGGCCATCTTCGCCGAATTACGGGGATCTCTGGCAGGATAACGGCAGGGGAAACGGTCAGGCGTTGACCGGACTCAACTGGACATGAAAGCGACAGCCGTTAGGCTCCATGGTGCTGAGGGTAACGCTCCAGCCCTGGTTCTCGCAGATGCGCTGGACCAGTGACAAACCCAACCCCAGGCCCTCGCCGCGCTTCTCACTGCCGCGGACGAACGGCTCGAACATCGCTTCGCGCTTGTCTTCGGGAATGCCGACGCCGCTGTCTTCCACCACAAACCCGGTCGGCTCCAGGGTCAGCCGGATAAAGCCGCGTTCGGTGTAATGCAGGGCATTGCGCAACAGGTTGCCCATCACGGCATGCAGGAAGGTCGCGTTGTAGCGGGTATCCAAAGGGTTGCCCGGTTGGTAGATCAACTCCAGGCCCTTGTGCTCGATGGGCTCGCGCCAGATGCCGAGTAGGTCATCAGCCACCTGCGACAGGTTGACCTTGGGCGACATGCTGCCATCGTCATGTTGGGCACGGGCGAGCATCAGGAAGGTCTGGACCAGTTCACGCATTTCTTCACAGGCACGGGCGATTCGCTCGACCTGGTTACGCCCACGCTGATCGATGGCGGGGTTTTCCAGCAGCAGTTCGCAGGAGCTGGCCAGCACCATCAGGGGCGTGCGCAGTTCGTGACTCACATCGCTGGTAAACAACTGCTCGCGGGACAACGCCTGACGCAGGCGCCCCAGCGTGGCGTCAAAGGCCACGGCCAACTCGCCCACTTCGTCGGCGGCGTAGTCCGGTGCCAGCGGCGGCGCCAGGCCCAGCAACTGGTCGCGGTGCCGCACCTGGCGGGCCAGGCGCACCACCGGCGCCATCACCTTACGGGCCAGCACCCAGCCGAGGAACACCGCCAGCGCCAGGCTGAGCACGAAGCCCACCAGCACCACGGCAAACAGCACGCGCTCGCGCTCTTCGAAATCGCTTTGATCCTGCAGCAGCACATAGCGCCGACCGTCGACCACTTCTACCATCGCGTGGTACGACAGCGCCTCACGAAACACCTCATGAAACCCTGGTTCCAGATGCCGCAGGTCCTTGGGCAATTCAAAATCGCCGGGGCCACCGCTGAAGTAAAACAGCTGGTCGGGCTCGGGCCGGTGCCGCCAGTCCTCGACGGTGTCCATCAACAGCAGGCGCTGCAAGTCACCGCCCAAGCCTGCCGAGATCAACTTCTCTTCCACCAGGTGCACGGTCGCGACGATGCCCATGGCGAAGGCCCCCGCCACCAACGCACTCATCAAGGCAAAGGCGATGATGATCCGCTGGGCAAGGCTTTGCTTAAACTCCATCACGGCCCTCGGCCAAGCGGTAACCCACACCATGCACCGTTTGCAGCAACGGTTTGGCGAACGGTTTATCGATCACTTGACGCAACTGGTGCACGTGGCTGCGCAGGCTGTCGCTGTCGGGGCAGTCATCGCCCCACAGGGCCTCTTCAAGCACTTCCCGACGCAGCACATGGGGACTTTTCTGCATCAAGACCGCGAGCAGCTTCAGGCCGACCGGGTTGAGTTTGAGCAGGCGCCCTTCGCGGGTCACTTCCAGGGTATCGAGGTCGTAATTCAGATCGGCCACTTGCAGGGCGCGGCGACCGCCACCTTGGGCACGGCGCAGCACGGCTTCGATGCGCGCGGCCAATTCCGACAGGGCAAACGGTTTGAGCAAATAATCATCGGCGCCGGACTTGAAGCCCTGCAGCCGGTCATCCAACTGGTCGCGGGCAGTGAGCATGATCACCGGCGTGTCGCGGCGCGCGTCCTCACGCAGGCGTTTGCACAGGGTGTAGCCATCGATGCCAGGCAGCATGATGTCGAGCACGATCAAGTCGTAATGCTCGGTGGCGGCCAGGTGCAGGCCCGACAAACCGTCCTGCGCACAGTCCACGGTGTAGCCTTTTAGCCCCAGGTAGTCGGCCAGGTTGGCCAGAATATCGCGGTTGTCTTCAACCAATAGAATTCGCATGGGCAGTGTCTCCGTACGCGGTAACGGCCGTGTTGGCTCGCGCAGCTTAAGGCCAAGTGTGGCTCAGGGATAGAGCGGAAAGGCGTGCCAATATAGGTTTTCAACCGATTCAGCCTACCAACGAGTTTTTCACTATAGCTTCACAAACTGACTACAGTGTCAGGCAGAAGATCGCCCCCCATTGATATAAGGAACATGGACATGGGGTTGCTCAAGACGGCGCCAATGCGCTATTTGCTGTTGGTAACCGGTGCCTGGCTGGTTATTTTCCTGCTCACTCGCAGCGTACTGCTCATCACTCATTTGGATGAAGTCGGCGGCAACCTGCTGCCGGTGTTTGGCGTGGGCCTGCTGTACGACCTGGGTTTCCTGGCCTATGCGGCACTGCCGCTGGGGCTGTATTTGCTGCTGTGCCCACCCGCGCTGTGGCGCCGTCGCGGCCACCGCTGGTTCCTGCAGGCGGTGCTCACCGTCAGCCTGTTCGCCATGCTGTTTACCTCGGTGGCCGAGTGGCTGTTCTGGGATGAGTTCGGCGTGCGCTTCAACTTCATTGCCGTCGATTACCTGGTGTACTCCGATGAGGTATTGAACAACCTGCTCGAGTCCTACCCGATCGGCAAACTGCTGAGCCTGCTCGCCATGCTGGCGATTGTCTTGAGCCTGGCCTTGCGCAAGCCGTTCAATGCGGCGATGAGCGCCCCACTGCCGCCGATGCGCGGTCGCCTGGTGAATGCCCTGGCCCTGTTGGTGATTGCTGGCCTCAGCCTGCAACTGGTCAGCCAGGACAGCCCGCGAGCCCAGGGCGGCAACGCCTACAAGAACGAACTGGCCAGCAATGGTCCGTATCAGTTTTTCGCCGCATTCCGTAACAACGAACTGGATTACCCACAGTTCTACAAAACCCTGCCGACTGAGGTTATCGCCACGCAACTGCGTACAGAGCTGAGCGAACCCAACGCCCGCTTTATCGGCCAGGACTCGCTGGATATCCGCCGCGCCATCACCAACCCGGGCACGCCGCGCAAACCCAATGTCGTGCTGGTGACCATCGAAAGTTTCAGCGCCAAGTACATGGGCAGCAACGGCGACGAGCGCAACCTCACGCCTAACCTGGATGCGCTGCGTAAACAGAGCCTGTATTTCAATAATTTCTATGCCACCGGCACTCGCACCGACCGTGGCCTGGAGGCGATCACCCTGGCGATTCCACCCACGCCCGGGCGCTCGATCGTCAAGCGCATCGGTCGTGAAAGCGGCTTCGCCAGCCTGGGGCAACAGCTCACGGCCGTCGGTTACGACAGCGTGTTTGTGTACGGCGGGCGCGGGTACTTCGATAACATGAACGCGTTTTTCAGCGGCAACGGTTATCGCGTCGTGGACCAGAGCAGCGTGCCCGAGTCAGAAATCTCGTTCAAGAACGCCTGGGGCATGGCTGACGAGGACCTGTATAACCAAACCCTGAAACTGGCCGACATCGACTACGCCAAGCAGCAGCCCTTTTTGCTGCAACTGATGACCACTTCCAACCACCGCCCCTACACCTACCCGGATGGGCGTATCGACATCAAATCCGGGAATGGCCGCGACGGCGCGGTGAAATACACCGACCACGCCATTGGCCAATTCCTGGAAGCCGCCCGCCAAAAACCCTGGTTCGATAACACGATCTTCATCTTCGTCGCCGACCACACCGCCGGCAGCGCAGGCAAGGAAGACCTGCCCATCACCAACTACCAGATTCCGCTGTTCATCTATGCGCCCAAGCTGATCGACGCACGGGAAAGCGCACAACTGGCCAGCCAGATCGACCTGGCGCCCACGCTGCTGGGCCTGCTCAACCTGAGCTACGAATCCACCTTCTTTGGTCGCAACCTACTGCAAGACAACCCACTGCCACCTCGGGTGGTGCTCGGCAACTACCAGCACCTGGGCCTGTTCGACGGCAAGGACCTGGCCATTCTCAGCCCACGCCTGGGCCTGCGCCGCCACGACCAGGCCCTGGGTGAGAGCCAGGAGTTGCGGGTCGGCAGCGATGACCCGTTGATCCAGCGGGCGATCACCTACTACCAGGCCGCCAGCTATGACTTCAAACAACAGTTACTGAGCTGGAGAGCGCCCAAGGAAGAGGCCCCGGCACTGAGCACGCGCTAACCAAAACGCCCCGTACAGGTCAGTACGGGACGTTTTTCACCAGGGTCCACCATGGGAACCACCCCCGCCGTCCCCGTATCCAAACCTCTCAACCTATGGCTCTGCCTGGGCATCCCCGGCGGCGCTGCGCTCCTATTGCTGCTGGAGCTGACCTCGCTGGACATGAACCTCGCCAAGCTGTTCTACAACGGCGCGGAGGGCGGCTTCATCGGGCGTTACAGTTTCTTCCTCGAAGACATCCTGCATGATCGTGCCAAACAGTTGGTCATCCTGTTCTCGGTCCTGGCGATCCTGGGATTTGCCGGCACGTTTATTCTCCGACGGCTCAAACCCTATCGTCGTGAACTGGGCTGCCTGGTGCTGTCACTCGGGCTGGCGACCGCGTTTGTCGCTCCGCTGAAAACCATCACCGGCGTCCAGTGCCCGTGGAGCGTCCAGGAATTCGGCGGTCAGGAAACCTACAGCAAACTGCTGAGCCCTCGCCCGCCCACCGATAAACCGGGACGCTGCTGGCCAGGCGGTCATGCCGCCACCGGGTTCGCCTTGTTCGCCCTGTTTTTTGCACTGCGTGACCGGCAGCCGCGCCTGGCGCGCTACGCATTCATCTTCGCCGTCGGCTTGGGCAGCGTTTTTTCCGTCAGCCGTATGATGCAAGGCGCGCACTTCTTTTCCCATAACGTGTGGACGGCAATTTTCTCCTGGCTGATCTGCCTGGGGCTGTATTGCCTGTTGCTGTACCGGCCCTCCAAGCGCGCGGCGCCCACCTGAGCCCAAGCCGCCGCCCACAAAAAAGCCCCGCCTGCATCACTGCAGGCGGGGCTTTTTCAGTACAGGGGTAAGGCTGGCTTACATCATGCCGCCCATGCCACCCATGCCGCCCATGTCTGGCATACCGCCGCCAGCCGAGCCTTCAGCCTTTGGCTTGTCAGCGATTGCAGCTTCGGTGGTCAGGATCAGACCACCGATGGAGGCTGCGGCCTGCAGCGCGGAACGAGTCACCTTGGTAGGGTCCAGGATGCCCATTTCGATCATGTCGCCATAGACGCCAGTCGCAGCGTTGTAACCGTAGTTACCTTTGCCGTTCTTGACTTCGTTGACCACAACACTTGGCTCGTCGCCGGAGTTGGCAGCGATCTGACGCAGCGGTGCTTCAACCGCACGACGCAGCACAGCGATACCGACGTTCTGGTCAGCGTTGTCGCCGGCCAGGTTGGTCAGGGCTTCCAGGGCACGGATCAGCGCGACGCCACCGCCAGGTACCACGCCTTCTTCGACGGCTGCGCGGGTTGCGTGCAGGGCGTCTTCAACGCGGGCTTTCTTCTCTTTCATTTCAACTTCGGAACCCGCGCCAACCTTGATCACTGCAACGCCGCCGGACAGCTTGGCCAGGCGCTCTTGCAGTTTTTCACGGTCGTAGTCCGAAGACGTCTCGGCAACCTGGGCACGGATCTGAGTGATGCGCGATTGGATGTCGCCGTCAACGCCAGCACCGTCAACGATGATGGTGTTTTCCTTGGAGATGGTCACGCGCTTGGCGCTACCCAGGTTTTCCAGGGTGGCGCTTTCCAGGCTCAGGCCGATCTCTTCGGAGATAACGGTACCGCCGGTCAGGACGGCAATGTCCTGCAGCATGGCCTTGCGACGGTCGCCGAAGCCTGGAGCCTTGACGGCTGCGACTTTAACGATGCCACGCATGTTGTTCACAACCAGGGTCGCCAGGGCTTCGCCTTCAACGTCTTCGGAAACGATCAGCAGTGGGCGGCCGGCTTTGGCAACGGCTTCCAGCACTGGCAGCATTTCGCGGATGTTGGAAATCTTCTTGTCGACCAGCAGGATCAGCGGGCTGTCCAGCTCGGCAACCATGGTTTCCGGCTTGTTGACGAAGTACGGGGACAGGTAGCCACGGTCGAACTGCATGCCTTCGACAACCGACAGTTCGTTTTCCAGGCCAGTGCCTTCTTCAACGGTGATCACGCCTTCTTTACCGACTTTTTCCATGGCTTCGGCAATGATGTCGCCGATGGAGCTGTCGGAGTTGGCGGAGATGGTGCCTACCTGGGCGATAGCCTTGGTGTCGGCGCAAGGCTTGGACAGGTTTTTCAGCTCAGCGACGATGGCGATGGTGGCCTTGTCGATGCCGCGCTTGAGGTCCATCGGGTTCATGCCGGCAGCAACGGCCTTGTAGCCTTCGTTGACGATCGCCTGAGCCAGAACGGTGGCGGTGGTAGTACCGTCGCCTGCGTCATCGTTGGCACGGGAGGCAACGTCTTTGACCAGCTGCGCGCCCATGTTTTCGAAACGGTCTTCCAGTTCGATTTCTTTGGCGACGGAAACGCCGTCCTTGGTGATGGTCGGAGCGCCGAAGCTCTTCTCGATGATCACGTTACGGCCTTTCGGGCCCAGGGTCGCTTTTACTGCGTCAGCCAGGATGTTGACACCGGTGAGCATTTTCTTACGGGCGGAATCGCCGAATTTAACTTCTTTAGCAGCCATGATCGATATTCCTTAAATACTTTGTAGTAACGGGAAAATGAGCGGGGAAATCAGTCTTCCAGAACGGC
Organism: Pseudomonas sp. AM8; assembly: GCF_036346475.1. Lineage (NCBI taxonomy): Bacteria > Pseudomonadati > Pseudomonadota > Gammaproteobacteria > Pseudomonadales > Pseudomonadaceae > Pseudomonas > Pseudomonas sp. AM8. Next base: position 108,572 of record NZ_JAOTNX010000011.1, on the reverse strand, counting down.
GAGAATCTCGTTCTCAGCCATAACCAGCAGGTCTTCGCCGTCGACTTTCACAGTGTTGCTGCCGGAGTAAGGGCCAAATACAACCTTGTCACCGACTTTAACGGCCAGCGCACGTACGTCACCGTTTTCCAGAGTCTTGCCTGGGCCTGCAGCGACGATCACACCGTGGTTGGCTTTTTCAGCAGCCGAACCTGGCAGAACGATACCGCCAGCGGTTTTCTTTTCTTCTTCGCTGCGACGGATTACGACGCGGTCGTGCAGAGGACGAAGCTTGCTCATTGTCGATCTCTCCTAATTGTGTTTTTCATCGGCCGGTATCGATACCGGCGGGTTGTATTCCGGCAGTGCCGGTCGCGGTTCGCTGGGCGAAACACGGAAGTCTGTCCGGTGTCGCCACCAGAAACCTTGCGGTGACCGTTACATAAGGGCGCATAAGCTTATTACAAGGGGCCGGCGATGATTTTTTTTGCGTCTGCCAGCCTATAAAAGCACCACGGCACCCGAAGGTGCCGTGCCAGTGAAGCGGTTATTTGCTGTCGCGGTGTTCGAACTCGCCTTCGATCACGTCGCCTTCTCGCCCCAACGGTTGGCGCGGAGCCGGGCCGCCACGGGGTTGCAGGTCGTCGGCGAACGCACGTTGGCGAATAGCGGCCTCTTCGGCGCGCTGGCGCATCTTGCCCGCCAGCAATTTGCGGGTGAACGGCAGCAGCATCACCAGGCCCACTACGTCGCTGATAAAGCCCGGCAGGATCAACAGGCCGCCCGCCAACGCCATCATCAGGCCTTCGAGCATGGTCTGGGCCGGCAGTTCGCCGCGGTTCAGGCTCTCACGGGCACGCAGCGCCGTGGCCAGGCCGGCGACGCGCAGCACCAGGACGCCGAGCATCGAGCCGAGAATGATCAGCAACAGGGCCGGGAAAAACCCGATCGCACCGCTGACTTGAACGAATACGAACAGCTCCAACACCGGGAACAGCAGAAAGAGCAATAAAAAAGGGCGCATCAAAAGGTTCCTCAACGCAAGAATGCCTTGCCAGTCCACCTTAGATGACGTCGCCGTTTCGTGAATTCAAGCTTCAGCGGCGGCTTTTTTCGGCCAGACCTCGGCGTGGGCCAATGAAACCAGGGCTTCGCGTACTTGTGTCGGCGTGTTGCAAGACGCCGCAAACGGCAGCCAGTGCAGGGCCTGGCCGATGCGCAGGTGCAGGCCTTCGCTGTCGATGCCGGCCAATTGCGCAGGTTCGAAAGCAGGCAAGCCGGCCAACTCGACGTAATGGGCAATGGCCTTGGTGTGGTCGCTGTTCATGTGCTCGATCATGCTGCGCTCGGCCTTGCCCGCGAAGGGGTTGGCCAGGGTCAATTGGTCGACCCAGTGAATCGCGCCAAACCCGCCGATATAACGGTGACGCACCGGCTTGAGCACCCAGAAATCGAAATCGTGGGCCTGGTGGTAGTTGGCCGAATCGGGGAAGTAGCGGTAATAGCGCTCGGCCGCTGCTTCGATGGCGACCGGGTCCTCGAGTTTCTCGGCTTCGGCCAGGTAGGTCAGGCGCCCCACGGCCTGCACATCATCCGCTTCACGCTCGCCGACCAGCAGCGAACACTTGGGATCTTTTTGCAGGTTATGGGTGTGCTGGGCGATACGGCTGATCAGAATCAGCGGGCGGCCCTGCTCGTCGAGGCAATACGGCACGACCGAGCCGAACGGAAAGCCGGGCATGGCCTTGGACAGTGTGGAGAGAGCCCCACGGTATTCCTTGAGCAACAGCTCTCGGGCGTTCTTGGCAACCTGCGTGCTCAACGTATGACTCCTCGGGTATTCGGCCGCCCATAGCGTATGGGAATGGATCTCAACACAAGGTAATCAATCTACGCGCCGGTTGCCAGCGGCTCGATTACCAGGCGACGCCGAAGCCTGCGGTATAGCGGGTCTTGCTCAGGCTGCTTTCCGAATCGCCGCTGATCACGTCGCGCTCGGCCTTGAGGTTGAGCGACGCCCACTCGGTGACTTTATAGCGCAGGCCCATTTCCGCATCCAGGGAGTACTCGGCCGGGCCGTCGATAGGCTTGCCCACCTCGCCATTGGTGAAGAACTCAACGGTCTTGCCCACCAGGTAGCGGTTGTAGTTCCACTTCATGGCCAAGGAATAGAAGTTGTCCTTGCCGCCATCGGCGTACTCGTAATCGGTGCGGTTGACCAGCGAGCCGAGGGAGAACGCCCCCAGTTCGTCGTCCCAGAACTGGTAGCCCGGGCCGGTACCGACGGTACGTTGGCGCGCCAGGTCTTCAACCTTGTCGCGCTTGTAGGTCAGGCGCCCCTGCCAGAACCAGTGCTCGGTGATGAAGCGGTCCAGGTCATACTCCAGCGCCCAGTTGTCGGTGGTGGTGACGTCGTCCTGGAACTCGCGGTTGTACTCGCCCTGCCCGGTATGGCGCCATTGGCCATGGCGCGCGGTGGTCTTGAAGTCGATGTCGTAGTCATTGGTGTCTTTTTCGGCGCGCTTGTAGTCCAGCGCCATGTCGACATTGCCCTTCCACATCAGGTCTTCGATCACCGGCTTGGGCTTGATGATCTGCTGGATACTTGCCAGCTCGACGGTCTTGGGCGCCTCGCCATTGGCCAGCACCACCTTGCCATCGTCCGCCGCCTGCAGGGACTTGGCCTTCTCGCCGGTGTAGGCGTCCTGCTTGACCAGCAACTCCTGGTCGCTCTCCAGGGTTTTCACCTGCTTCCAGTCCACCGGAATGGCGCCGGCGTAGTCGGTCTGGATCAGCAGCTTGCCACCGTCGAAGACCTTGATCTTGCCGGTCAGGCGATCACCGTTTTTTAACCAGACGGTATCGGCCAGCAGGGGCGTGGAGGCACTGAAGACAGCGAGGCACAGCAGGGTTCTGGACAACATAAGCGGATGGGGAGCTCAAGGTTGGCGAAAAGGGGCGATTATCGTGTTAGATAGCTAGGACTGACTCAAGGATTTGTGTTGAGTTCAATTCTCAACAGCATACTTACAGACGTTTCTTACAAAAGACCGAAGATCCCAACGGATATGCCCACAGTCAATCAGCCTGCCGATTCCCCACAAACCCCCGCCGAAATGCGCCGCACCGCGCTGTACCTGACCCTGGCGCAAGTCCCCGCCGGTTGCGTGGTGAGCTACGGCGAACTGGCGCAACTGGCCGGGCTGGGGCGCGCCGCGCGCTGGGTGGGTCGTACCTTGAGCCAACTTCCCGAGGGCACCACATTGCCCTGGCATCGCGTGCTGGGTGCCGGTGGTCGGATAAGTCTGCCGGTGGGCAGCGCCTCAGGCGACGAGCAACGGGCGCGCTTGCGTGATGAGGGCGTCACGGTGCGCAACAATCGCGTGGATATTCAGCGCCATGGCTGGCGCCCGGTAGAGCACAGCGGTTAGAGTGCGCGCTTTGTTTCCGTGAATCTGAGGCAGACTCCAGCCCATGCCCCGTAAAACCTGGCGCGCCGCGCTCGCCGCCTATGCCAGCCCCTCGACGTTAGTGCTGTTGTTGCTCGGCTTTGCCGCCGGCTTGCCTTACATGTTGGTGTTCTCGACGCTTTCGGTGTGGCTGCGTGAGGCCGGTGTGGCCCGCGAGACCATCGGCTATGCGAGCCTGATCGGTTTGGCGTACGCCTTCAAATGGGTCTGGTCGCCGCTGCTCGACCAATGGCGCCTGCCACTGCTCGGTAAACTCGGACGTCGTCGCTCCTGGCTGGTGCTTGCACAGTCGCTGGTGATCCTCGGATTGATCGGCATGGGGTTCTGCGACCCGCAGAAACACCTGTCCTGGCTGATCGCCATTGCCGTCGTGGTGGCCTTCGCTTCCGCCACCCAGGACATCGCGGTCGACGCCTATCGCCTGGAGATCGCCGACGACAGCCGCCAGGCCGCCCTGGCCGCCAGCTATATGTCCGGCTACCGCATCGCCGCCCTGCTGGCCACGGCCGGTGCGCTGTTCTTTGCCGAAGGCTTCGGCTCCACCGGCTTCAACTATAAGCACTCGGCCTGGACCGGCACCTATGTGCTGTTCGGCGTGCTGATGATCCCGGCGCTGCTGACCACGCTGTTCATGCGCGAACCGAATGTACCGCTGCGCACCCAGTTGCAGGCCGGGCGCTACAGCTTCGTGCATCAACTGGTGTCGGTGTTCGTGCTGATCGTGTTGCTGGTGTCCGTACCGGCGATGTTCACCCAGCTGTTCAACACCGACTTCGCCAGCGTGCTGTTCCAGGGCGTCAGCCTGTGGGACTTGCTGATGGACGACCGCGCGTTCCTGCGCGCCATTCTCTATATCATTCTCACCACACTGTGCCTGTCGGCCATGGGCCGACGGGGCCTGGCGCCGGTGCTCACGCCGGTCAACGACTTTATCCTGCGCTACCGCTGGCAGGCATTGCTGCTGCTGGGGCTGATCGCCACCTATCGCATGTCCGACACGGTGATGGGCGTGATGGCCAACGTGTTCTATATCGACCAGGGCTTTACCAAGGATCAGATCGCCGGGGTCAGCAAGATCTTCGGCCTGATCATGACCCTGCTCGGTGCCGGCATGGGCGGCCTGCTGATCGTGCGCTTCGGCATCCTGCCGATCCTGTTTATCGGCGGCGTGACGTCGGCGGGGACCAACCTGCTGTTCGTGATGCTCGCCGACATGGGGCCCGACCTGCAGATGCTGATCTTTACCATCTCCCTGGATAACTTCAGCTCGGGCCTGGCCACGTCGGCATTCGTGGCGTACCTGTCGAGCCTGACCAACCTCAAGTTTTCCGCCACCCAATATGCGCTGCTCAGCTCGATCATGCTGTTGCTGCCGCGCCTGATCGGCGGGTACTCGGGGGTGATGGTGGAGAAGTTCGGGTACCACAACTTCTTCCTGATCACCTGCATGCTGGGCGTGCCGACATTACTGCTGATTGCGTTGCACTGGTATCAGGAGAATCGGCGGATGCGGTTGAATCCGCCGGTAGAGGACTGATTCTGGGGCCCCTTTAAAAGCCAGACCGCGGCGCCCCCATCGCAAGCGAGCTCTGCGCCTACAGACAGCCCTGCATTCTGATGCCTGTACGGCGGCAGTTTGCGCCCGTACAATCCCAAGTCATTTCAAGTTCAAGCAACCGACAACGGCCTACCATGCGTACCAGTCAATATTTGCTCGCCACACAGAAAGAAACGCCTTCCGATGCGGTCGTGATCAGTCACCAGCTGATGCTGCGCGCCGGCATGATCCGCAAACTGGCCTCGGGCCTGTACACCTGGCTGCCCATGGGCTTGAAGGTGATGCGCAAGGTCGAAGCCATCGTTCGCGAAGAAATGAACGCCGCCGGCTCTCTCGAAGTGTTGATGCCGAGCACCCAACCGGCCGAGCTGTGGCAGGAATCCGGGCGCTGGGAAGAGTACGGCCCTGAGTTGCTGCGCTTCAAGGACCGTCATGGCCGCGACTTCTGCGCCGGCCCGACCCATGAAGAAGTGATCACCGACCTGATGCGCAACGAGTTGAGCAGCTACAAACAGCTGCCTCTGAACCTGTATCAGATCCAGACCAAATTCCGCGATGAAATCCGCCCACGCTTCGGCTTGATGCGCGGCCGTGAATTCATCATGAAGGACGCCTATTCGTTCCACGCCGACCAGGCATCGCTGCAGGCCACCTACGACCGCATGCACCAGGCCTACTGCAACGTGTTCACGCGCCTGGGCCTGAAGTTCCGGGCGGTTGAAGCGGACAATGGCTCCATCGGCGGTGCAGGCTCCCACGAATTCCACGTGCTGGCCGAGTCCGGCGAAGACGATATCGCGTTCAGCAACGGTTCCGACTACGCGGCGAACATCGAGAAAGCCGAAGCCGTGCCACGGGAAACCTCCCGTCCAGCCCCGGCTGAAGAACTGCGCCTGGTGGATACGCCAGAAACCAAGACCATCGCGGCCCTGGTGGAGAAATTCAATCTGCCGATTGAAAAGACCATCAAGACCCTGATCGTGCACGCCGAAGAAGAAGGCAAGCTGATCGCCCTGGTGATCCGTGGAGACCACGAACTCAACGAAATCAAGGCCGCCCAGCAACCTGGCGTGGCCAGCCCGCTGGTCATGGCCAGCGATGCCGAACTGCGCGACGCCATCGGCGCCGGTGCCGGTTCCCTCGGCCCGCTGAACCTGCCGTTGCCGATCATCATCGACCGCTCGGTCGAGTTGATGAGCGACTTCGGTATCGGCGCGAACATCGACGACAAGCACTACTTCGGCGTGAACTGGGAGCGTGACCTGCCGGTGCCGACCGTGGCCGACCTGCGCAACGTGGTGGCCGGTGACCCAAGCCCGGACGGCAAGGGCACCCTGGAAATCAAGCGCGGCATCGAAGTCGGGCACATCTTCCAGCTGGGCAACAAGTACAGCAAGGCGATGAAGTGCGAAGTGCTGGGCGAGAACGGCAAGCCGATCACCCTCGACATGGGCTGCTACGGCATTGGCGTTTCCCGCGTGGTTGCCGCTGCCATCGAGCAGAACAACGACGAGAAAGGCATTATCTGGAGTGACGCCCTCGCGCCTTTCCAGGTGGCCCTGGTACCACTGCGTTACGAAACCGAGCAAGTACGCGAAGCCACCGACAAACTGTATGCCGAACTCACGGCCGCTGGTTTTGAAGTGCTGCTGGATGACCGGGACAAGAAAACCAGCCCGGGCATCAAGTTCGCCGACATGGAGCTGATTGGCATCCCGCACCGGATCGTGGTCAGTGACCGCGGCCTGGCCGATGGCAATCTGGAATACAAGAGCCGGACCGAAGCCGAAGCCCAACCCTTGCCGGTGGCTGACGTGCTGTCTTTCCTCCAGGCGCGTATTCGTCGCTGAAAACCAGATCAAGAGAAGTCATGTTCAAGCGAAACACCAGAGCCCTGGGGGGCGCCGCCTTGTGCGGCGCCCTGCTGGTCAGCGGCTGCGCCAACCAGATGTCGCAACGCAGTGAGCACGAGGAGCGGGTCGAGCGTAAGTTGCTCGACCACAGCCTGCAGATCGATGTAGGCGAACCCAAAGTGCTGGAGCTGCCGCAACGCCGGGTTCGCATTCACGAGCAAAAGACCTTTGAGGTCACCGAATTCGAAGTTACCCGTCGTTACGACCGCTACACGCCCTACCAGCCCTGGCGCAAACTCTATGAGATGCCCCTGGGTGCAGTGGCTTTGGTCGCGGGTGCGGGCGCCAACGTGGCGAACATCTTCGCCCTCGGTAACCTGCCGACCAGCATGACCCACGACTGGCTGACCTACGGCGTGGACGGTCTCAACCCGTTCATGAACGTGCAATCCCATGGGCGCGCGCAACAGAACCTGGCGGGTATCGATGAAGTCCAGCGCGACAAACGCGTGGAGTATTCGAGCCTGCCCTGGAGCGAGCGCCCGGTCCAGGTCACCGCCGGCAAACAGACCCATGAGCTGACCACCGACCGCAACGGCGTGCTGCGCCTGAACCTGTTGGACAGCCCGTTTGCCGAGCAGGACCTGAACCGCGTCACGACCTTGAAGATCAGCGTGGAAGATGGCCAGGACGACGTGCACTCGGACTCGACCCTGGCGATCAGCAGCACCCTGCGCGGCAAGTTGCTGGAAGCCCACGGCCTGATCTACGACGACCTGGAAGACGATGAAGTCAGCCAGTGGGTGCACCGGGTCAAGCGCCTGTCGGAGCTGGGCCTGGAGGAAGAAGCCAGCGAACTGGAACAAAGCCTGATCGAACTGACCCGCAATGATCCCGAGTTGCAGCAGGAATTCCTGCAGGCGTTGACCAAGGATGCGGGGCGGTTGGTGGCGGATCCCGGAGCACGCTGAGGCTTCGAAAACGCTGCAGATCCAAATGTGGGGGCTTGCTTCCTCCCACATTTTTTCCCGGCTTCTACCAGAAGAACTCTAACTGTTCGTTCCCGCCACTCAGGTCCAGCAACCGCACCCCAATCCCCAACAACCGCACCGGTTTCCCACCGCGATTGAACGCCTGGGTCATCAACTGTTGATAACTCTCCAGATCCCGCGCCGCGCCCGCCTGCTCCAACGTTGTCTGGGTAAAGTCATGAAACTTCACCTTAACGAACGGCTTGCCCGCCTTGTAGCTGCTGTCGATACGCGCCATGCGCCCTGCCAGGGTCTCCATCAGTTCGGGCAGTTTCGCCAGGCAGCTTGAGAGATCCGGCAGGTCCACATCGTAGGTATTTTCCACACTGATGGACTGCCGCCGGCTGTCGTTCTGCACCACACGTTCATCTATCCCACGGGCCAGGCTCCACAAGCGCTCGCCAAAGCTGCCGAACTCACGTACCAGCGCCAGCTTGTTCCATTCGCGCAATTGCAGGCAGTCTTCGATGCCCAGGCGCGCCAGCTTGTCTGCCGTCACCTTGCCCACGCCGTGCAACTTGCTTACCCGCAGTTGGGAGACAAAGTCCTCGACCTGATCCGGGGTGATGACAAACAGGCCGTTGGGCTTTTTCCAATCGCTGGCGATCTTGGCCAAGAACTTGTTCGGCGCCACGCCGGCGGACACGGTGATGTGCAATTGGTTGGAGACCCGGCGCCGAATGTCCTGGGCGATGCGCGTGGCGCTGCCGCCAAAGTGCGGGCTATCGGAGACATCCAGGTAGGCCTCGTCCAGCGACAGGGGCTCGATCAAGTCGGTGTAGTCGCGAAAGATCGTCTGGATTTCCTTCGAAGCCTCCTTATAGGCATCCATGCGCGGCTTGACGATGGTCAGGTCCGGGCAGAGCTTCAGGGCATGTCGCGACGACATGGCGGAACGCACCCCATACGCCCGCGCTTCGTAGTTGCATGTAGCGATCACGCCCCTTCGATCTGCCGACCCACCTACTGCCAGGGGCTTTTGCGCCAGGCTCGGGTCATCACGCATCTCAATGGCGGCGTAGAAGCAATCACAGTCAACGTGGATGATTTTGCGCTGCGTCATAAGTAGAAAGGCGGGTGTAATCCAACGGGTGGCCAGTATCGCATCCACCCCTGTATATAGCACCAGTAGTTTGAATCTTCCGTCTGAGCGGTAGGAAATTTCCCAGATGAATTTATTTTCTCAATCGAAATTAGCGCCCCAATAGAGCTGAAACCCTTGGCCCTTCTGGCCCGAACCCCTCAAACGGCTCTACATGGAGAGCTAACCGATTGAACCACAAGCGCTTTTCTTCGATTCACCGGTTGACACACTCGCGATCCTCTGTAGAATGCCGACACACAGACGCGGGATGGAGCAGTCTGGTAGCTCGTCGGGCTCATAACCCGAAGGTCGTCGGTTCAAATCCGGCTCCCGCAACCAAACATCAAAAAAGGCTACTCGAAAGAGTGGCCTTTTTTGTTGTGGCTGTCCCGTCCTGGGCTGCGAAGCAGCCCCACACAAGATAGTGTGCACTTCACCACGGACTGCTCCGCAGCCCGGCGCGGGCAAGCCCGCTCACTACAAAAAGCGTTTTCAATCGCGAACTTAGGTTACATGTCAGCTATTTCACACTTATTTGACCCATCGGCTCATTAACGGTTGACACCTCGCCATCTGGCTGTAGAATGCCGCCCACAGACGCGGGATGGAGCAGTCTGGTAGCTCGTCGGGCTCATAACCCGAAGGTCGTCGGTTCAAATCCGGCTCCCGCAACCAAACATCAAAAAAGGCTACTCGAAAGAGTGGCCTTTTTTGTATTCGATGAAAAAGTTCTTCTGAAACAATGGCATGGCATCTTTCATGAAACCGTACACGGTTTGTAGAGTCCATCTCATTGCACGCTATGCTTACGCCTCTACGACCAATGGCCGCAGTCGCCGCCCCCGGTGATCCGCGTTAATATTTGTAATTATTTTGTCCATAGGGATTGGTAACTTGGCTGGATACCTCCATCCTGTCGCGCACAATCCACGAGGTGATTGATGCGCGCCAACTCGTCTGAACCACAAGACACCGTCACAGCAGAACAACCTATCGCCCCCACCCGCTTGCGCTGGCTGGATCTGTTGAGCAAATACCGGCAACCCATCGGGCTGGCCGTTACCTTGTTGCTGTTCGCAATCGCCCTGATCGCCTGTCGGCACCTGCTATTGGAGCTGGATCTCTACGCCCTCCACGACTCGATCCTGGAAGTGCCCAAACCCGCATTGCTCGGTGCGTTCGCCGCCGCCGTCGCGGGGTTTGTCATTCTGTTGGGCTATGAGTTTTCCGGCGCACGTTATGCCGGGGTGAACCTGCCGGCGAAGACCTTGGCCCTTGGCGGCTTTACTGCCTTTGCGATCGGCAATGCCATTGGCCTGTCGATGCTCTCGGGCGGCTCGGTACGCTACCGTTTATATGCACGCCATGGCATCGGGGCTTCGGAAGTTGCCCACATGACCGTGTTCGCCAGCCTGGCACTGGGCTGCGCCCTGCCCCCGCTGGCTGCATTGGCCACGCTGAGCAACTTGCCGGCAGCGTCGACCTACCTGCATTTGCCACAAACGGTGCTCGGCGGCGTTGCCGGCGCAGTGCTGTTGCTGTCGGCCATGTTGTGCATCGGCATCTATCGCCGCCGCCTGCCGGAACAACCCTACCCGGACAACCTGCTGGTAAAAGCCGGGCGTCGGACCCTGCGTCTGCCCGGTCGCCGCCTGACATTCCTGCAACTGATCATCACCGCACTGGACGTTGCCGCTGCCGCCACCGTCCTTTATATGCTGCTGCCGGAAGCACCGCCTTTCGGCCCGTTCCTGCTCGTGTACCTGCTGGCGCTGGCCGCTGGTGTGCTCAGCCATGTGCCAGGGGGCGTGGGCGTATTTGAAGCCATCCTGCTCGCCGCATTCGCCGACAAGCTCGGTGCCGCGCCATTGGCTGCCGCCCTGCTGCTGTACCGCATGATCTACGTGGTCCTGCCGCTGCTGATCGCCTGCGTATTCCTGCTGGTCAACGAAGCGCAGCGCCTGTTCCAGACTCAGCAAAGCCTGCGGGTAGCCTCGGGTTTGGCGGCGCCGGTGCTGGCCGTACTGGTTTTTTTGTCCGGCGTGGTCCTGCTGTTTTCCGGCGCCACGCCAGAAATCGACTCACGCCTGGAAAACATCGGCTTCCTGATCCCCCACCGCCTGATTGACGCCTCGCACTTCGGTGCCAGCCTGATCGGCGTGCTGTGCCTGTTGCTGGCCCAGGGCCTGCGTCGACGCCTGTCGGCTGCGTGGATGCTGACCATGGTGCTGCTGCTGGTGGGCGCCCTGCTCTCGCTGCTCAAGGGGTTCGATTGGGAAGAAGCCAGCCTGATGACCATGACGGCGATACTGCTGGCGATCTTCCGCCGCTCGTTCTATCGCGCCAGCCGCCTGACCGAGCTGCCTTTCTCACCGCTGTATCTGGTGGCCAGCGTCTGTGTGCTGGGGGCTTCTATCTGGCTGCTGCTGTTCGCGTATCAAGATGTACCGTACAGCCATCAACTGTGGTGGCAGTTCACCCTCGATGCCAATGCCCCGCGCGGCCTGCGCTCGCTGCTGGGCGCCGCCGTGCTGCTGGTCATCGTCTCGCTGACCTGGCTGCTGCGCACCGCACGCCCGGTGATCCACCTGCCGACACCCGAGGAGCTGGAACGCGCCAGCAAGATCCTGATGGCATCGTCGCAACCCGACGGCGGCCTGGCGCTGACCGGCGACAAGGCGCTGCTGTTCCACCCGAATGACGAAGCGTTCCTGATGTATGCCCGTCGCGGCCGCAGCCTGGTGGCCTTGTATGACCCGATCGGTCCGACCCAGCCCCGTGCCGAAATGATCTGGCAGTTCCGCGACCTGTGCGACATCCATCATGCGCGCCCGGTGTTCTATCAGGTACGCGCCGAGAACCTGCCCTATTACATGGACATCGGCCTCACCGCGATCAAGCTGGGCGAGGAAGCCCGCGTCGACCTGAAACGCTTTGACCTGGAAGCCAAGGGCAAAGAGATGAAGGACCTGCGCTACACCTGGAACCGTGGCACCCGGGACGGCCTGTCCCTGGAGATCTTTGAACCCGGCACGGCACCGATGGATGAATTAAAAGTCATCTCGGACGCCTGGCTTACCGGTAAGAATGTGCGGGAAAAAGGCTTTTCCCTCGGACGCTTCAGCGACGACTACCTCAAGCACTTTCGTATCGCGATCATTCGCTTCGAAGGCCGCCCGGTGGCCTTCGCCAACCTGCTCGAGACCTACAACCACGACCTGGCCAGTCTCGACCTGATGCGCGCCCACCCGGATGCGCCCAAGTTGACCATGGAATTCATGATGGTCGGCCTGATTCAACACTATAAGAGTCACGGCTACGCCCGCTTCAGCCTCGGCATGGTGCCATTGTCGGGCCTGCAACCGCGACGCGGCGCGCCGCTGACCCAGCGCCTGGGCTCGATGGTGTTCCGTCGCGGCGAGCAACTGTATAACTTCCAAGGCTTGCGCCGCTTCAAAGACAAGTTCCAGCCTGACTGGGAACCCCGTTACATGGCCGTGCCCGCAGGACTTGACCCGCTGGTGGCACTGGCCGATACCGCCGCCCTGATCGCGGGCGGCTTGACTGGATTGGTGAAACGCTGATGATTCGACGCTCCTGGCGGTATGTATTGGCCTTTGTAGTGCTGCTCGCCCTGGTCCTGGGTGGCGGCTTTTGGTTCTGGAACCGCCCTGCCCCGCAGCCGACCCTGGAGCAACTGCCCCAGGCCGACGGCTCGGTGATGACCCGCGTGACCCCGGCCGGCACCCCGAAAGCCCGCGTCGCGGTGGCGGTGATGGCTGACGAAACACTGACCGATAGCCAGTTGATTACCCTGAGCCAGGGCGGCAAGGCGCAGATCGTCCAGGTGATCCTGCCAAAGGATGACTGCAAGCTCCAGGAACAAGCGCTGCAAAGCGCCCTGGGCCAGCTCAAGGGCCCCGCGACCCTGGTCAGCGGCATCGGCCCTGGCGCCGCCCTCGCCTGGCGCTGGCTGGCCACTCAGAGCGACGACAAGGCCAACGCCATCTCCGTTGGCTTCGCGTTGGTGCAGGAAGGGTGCAAGGACCCACTGCCGAAAACCGCCGCACACGGTAATTGGCTGGTGGCCTGGAACGACAACCCTGACGATGAAAGCGCCAGTTTCGTACGTGACACCCCGCGCGCCACTACCAGTATCAGCGACTACGACATTCACTATCCGCAAGTGCTGAACAACGAACTGCGCAAGCAACTGGTGGGTTCGGACAACGGCGGCCTGGCGATTCCCGTGGTGGAAGTGCCGGCTGGCCAGGCCAAGGACACCGTGACGTTGTTCCTTTCCGGTGATGGCGGCTGGCGTGACCTCGACCGCGACGTGGCCGGCGAAATGGCCAAGATCGGCTACCCGGTGGTCGGCATCGACACCCTGCGCTACTACTGGCAGCACAAGACCCCGGAACAAAGCGCCAAGGACCTCACCGAGCTGATGCAGCACTACCGGCAGAAGTGGGGCACCAAGCGCTTTGTACTGACCGGTTACTCGTTCGGTGCCGACGTACTGCCGGCGATCTACAACCGCCTGCCGGAAAACGAACAACAGCGTGTGGACGTCATCATCCTGCTGGCCTTCGCCCGCACCGGCAGCTTTGAAATCGAAGTGGAAGGCTGGCTGGGCAACGCCGGCAAAGAAGCCGCGACCGGCCCGGAAATGGCCAAGCTGCCGGCTGACAAGGTGGTGTGCATCTACGGTGCCGAAGAAGTCGACGAGAGTGGCTGCACCGACAAGACCGCCGTGGGCGAGGCGGTGAAACTGCCGGGCGGGCATCACTTCGATGAGAACTATCCGGCACTGGCCAAGCGGTTGGTGGATATCATCGTCAAGCACCAGGCCAAAAGCGAATAAACCCAGGCCTTACACAAATCAAACTGTGGGAGGGGGCTTGCCCCCGATAGCTGAGCACCAGTCAACAATGCTATGACTGACCCAACGCTATCGGGAGCAAGCCCCCCACAGTTTTTTGCGGCGTGGGTAAGATCTAGCGCGGTTCGATGTGGGCAATCATCAGTTGCACGGTTTCATTGCCACGAAACTCGTTCACATCCAACTTGTAGGCCAACTCCACCCAACGCACGGTCGGGTTCGGCCAGACTTCACGGTCGACGCCGAAGGCAATGCCATCGAGCTTCACCGACCCGCATTCGCTCTTGAGCACCACTTTCAGGTGCCGCTCCCCTACCACCCGCTGCTCCACCAGCTGGAACACGCCATGGAACAACGGCTCGGGAAAGTGCTGGCCCCACGGCCCGGCGTGGCGCAGTGCGCGCGCCAGCTCCAGGTGAAACTCTTCCACCGCCAGGGTGCCGTCGGACAGCAGGCGCCCGGTGAGGTCTTCTTCGCGCAGCTGCCGACGCACTTCGGCGTCAAAGGCCTCGGCAAACAGTGGGAAATGTTCCTCGGGCAAGGTCAACCCCGCCGCCATGGCGTGGCCGCCGTATTTGGCGATCAGGTTGGGATGCTGGCTCGCGACCACCGCCAGGGCATCGCGGATGTGAAAGCCCTGCACAGAGCGTCCAGAGCCCTTCAGCAGCCCGTCACCGGCATCGGCGAAGGCGATGGTCGGGCGGAAGTACCGCTCCTTCATGCGCGACGCAAGAATGCCGATCACGCCTTGGTGCCAATCCGGATCAAACAGGCACAAGCCGTAGGGCATTGAGTCCACCGGCAAGTCCTTGAGCTGAGCCAGGGCTTCGCGCTGCATGCCCTGCTCGATGGATTTGCGGTCCTGGTTCATGCCGTCCAGTTGTGCGGCCATTTCCCGTGCGGCGGCGAAATCCGTGGTGAGCAGGCATTCGATGCCCAGGCTCATATCGTCCAGGCGCCCGGCGGCGTTCAAGCGTGGCCCGAGGATAAAGCCGAGGTCGGTGGAGGTGATGCGCGCCGCATCCCGCTTGGCCACTTCGAGGATCGCCTTGATCCCCGGCCGTGCGCGACCGGCACGAATACGCTCCAGGCCCTGATGCACGAGGATGCGGTTATTGGCGTCCAGGGGCACCACGTCGGCGACGCTGCCCAGGGCGACCAGGTCGAGCAGCTCGCCAATGTTGGGTTGAGGCTTGTTTTCATACCAGCCCAAACTGCGCAAACGCGCGCGCAGGGCCATCAGTACGTAGAAGATCACGCCCACGCCGGCCAGGGCCTTGCTCGGGAACTCACAGCCCGGCTGGTTCGGGTTGACGATGGCATCCGCCGCCGGCAGCTCATCACCAGGCAAGTGGTGATCGGTCACCAATACCTGCAACCCCGCCGCTTTCGCCGCCGCCACGCCTTCGACACTGGAGATGCCATTGTCCACGGTGATCAGCAACTGCGGCTCGCGCTGCAGGGCCACAGCGACGATTTCCGGGGTCAGCCCATAGCCGTATTCGAAGCGGTTGGGCACCAGGTAATCGACATGGGCCGCACCGAGCAAACGCAGGCCCAGGGTACCTACGGTGCTGGCGGTGGCACCATCGGCGTCGAAGTCACCGACGATGAGGATGCGCTGGCGCTGCTCCAATGCCGTCACCAGCAAGTCCACCGCCGCGTCGATGCCCTTGAGCTGCTGATAGGGAATCAACCGCGCCAGGCTCTTGTCCAGCTCGGCCTCGGACTGCACGCCACGAGCGGCGTAGAGACGGGTCAATAGCGGTGGCAATTCACCCAGGAAGGGCAAGACGGCGGGCAACGGGCGGGGATCGATACGCATGGGACGTTGGGGAGTTCTCTGTAGGGGGATATTAGCTGCAAGCTTCAAGCTTCAAGCTTGTAGCTTGTAGCTTGCAGCTTGAGGCTTGCAGCTCCAATTCAACCGCGTTCGCCGACCAGCCATTGCAGTTGCACTTCGTGCTGGCCACGGTCGTCGGTGACGAAGATCGTGCCTTCACTGATCATCACGTCCCACTTGATCACGCGGGGCATGTCCTTGGCCAGGACCTCCAGAATCTCCTGAGGCACTGCTGCGATGTGTACATTCTTCAGGTTGTTCGCCACCGGCACCACTTTGCCCTCCCAAACGCGCAAGCTGCCGTATGCCAGCAGGCTGGTGCGCTCGGTGCGGCGCGAGCACCAGGTCAGGCGGTCGGCATCCGGCTGGCCGACTTCGATCCAATGCAAAACCCGATCATCCAGGCTTTTTTCCCACAGGGCTGGCTCGTCTACATCTGACAGGCCACGACCGAACGCCAACTGTTCGTTGTAAAAAAGGGCGTAGGCCAGCAGACGCACGGTCATGCGTTCTTCAGTTTCCGAGGGGTGGCGAGCGATGGTCTGCTTGACGCTCTCGTACACCGAACGGTCGAGGTCGGTGAGGTTGAGTTCGAATTTGTAGGTCGTGGACGGCTGGGCCATGAACGGGCTTCTAGAGACAGGGAAAGGCGGCCAGTCTAACCGATGGCGAGGCCATTCAACGAATCCTGCGCTGCATCATCCTTATCCCTGGCCTGCTCGCCTATGTTAAAAGGCTTCACATCACCGTTCTGCGCAGACAAGGATCCCCATGTCGTTTAATGCCAAGCCGCTTGCCGGCCTGAAAGTCATCGAACTCGGCACCCTGATCGCCGGGCCCTTCGCCTCACGCATTTGTGCTGAATTCGGTGCCGAGGTGGTCAAGGTCGAATCCCCGGACGGCGGCGACCCGTTGCGCAAATGGCGCAAGCTGTATGAAGGCACCTCGTTATGGTGGTTTGTGCAGGCGCGCAACAAAAAGTCCCTGACGTTGAACCTCAAGCACCCGGACGGGCTGGCGATTCTCAAGCAACTGCTGGCAGACGCCGACATCCTGATCGAAAACTTCCGTCCCGGCGTACTGGAGAAGCTTGGCCTGAGCTGGGAAACCCTGCATGGGCTGAATCCGAAACTGGTGATGGTGCGCCTCTCGGGTTTTGGCCAGACCGGGCCGATGAAAGACCAGCCCGGGTTTGGCGCAGTGGGCGAGTCCATGGGCGGGCTGCGCTATATCACCGGTTTCGAAGATCGCCCGCCGGTGCGCACCGGAATCTCCATTGGTGACTCCATCGCCGCGCTGTGGGCGGTCATCGGCGCCTTGATGGCGCTGCGTCATCGCGAGGTTAACGGCGGTGTGGGCCAGGTGGTCGATGTGGCGCTGTATGAAGCCATCTTCGCCATGATGGAAAGCATGATCCCCGAGTTCGACGTATTCGGGTTTATTCGCGAACGTACCGGCAACATCATGCCCGGCATCACGCCGTCGTCGATCCACACCAGCGCGGACGGCAAGCACGTACAGATCGGTGCCAACGGCGATGCCATCTTCAAACGCTTCATGAGTGCCATCGGCCGGGAAGACCTGGCGAACGATCCACAACTGGCCAGCAATGACGGGCGCGATAGCCGTCGCGATGAACTCTATGGCGTGATTGATCGCTGGGTGAACTCGCTGCCGCTGGAGCAGGTGGTGGAGCAACTCAACAAGGCTGAAGTGCCCGCCAGCCGTATCTACAGCGCCGAGGACATGCTGGGCGACCCGCAATTCCTCGCGCGCGAGATGTTCCTCAAGGCCCGGCTTCCCGGCGGCAAGGACTTCAAGATGCCGGGCATCGTGCCCAAGCTGTCGGACACACCGGGCAGTTGCGAATGGGTGGGGCCGCAACTGGGTGAACACAACGGCGTGGTGTTGGGCGAGCTGGGATACGACGCCGCCGCCATTGTCCGCCTGCGTGAGCAAGGTGCAATCTGATGCCCCACGGCTGCAAACACTGGCTCATTGCGCTGTACCTGGCCGCCATGCTGGCCGGCGGCTGGCCCGTACCGGCGAGCGCAGAGGGCACGTTGATCTGGTTATTGCGCGACTTGCCGCCGCTGACCATCTTCGAAGGGCCAGGCAAAGGCCAGGGTGCCCTGGACCAGTTGCTGCCGATACTGATCGGACACTTGCCGGAATATCGCCACCAGGTAATGCACGTCAATCGCGCGCGCGGCATGCAGATGCTGCGCGAACCCACGCTCACCTGCGATCCATCCTTGCTGTGGACGGCCGAGCGGGCCAGGTACATCGTATTTTCCAGGCAGGCGTTTGTGGTCGCCAGTAATGGCATCACGATCCGACGCAGCCAGCAGGGCGCCCTGGCGGCGTTTATCGTAGACGGCCAATTTGACCTGCAGGCCTTCTTCGACGCCCCTAAGGCAAGGGTAGGCGCGATCGCGGAACGCAGCTACGGCGCCGTTATCGATGAGCGACTGAAACAGGCCGACACACACAAACTGGCACTGCACTACGGCAACGATGCCCTTGGCAGCTTGCTGCAGATGCAGCGCCTGGGCCGGCTGGAGGCAGTGCTGGGCTATTGGCCGGAAATCCGCTACCACGCGATGCAACAGGGGATCGCAGCCGACGACCTCAGCTTCTACCCCATCAAGGGCACAGCGCCTTACCAGCGCACGCATATCGGCTGCTCGGATACACCTGAGGGGCGCGAAGCCATGGAACGGATCAACCGGGTTCTGCCCAGCCTCCCGCTGGCACAAGTACAACAGTCCTATGCCGCCTGGCTGGACCCTGTCATGCGTGAACATTACCTGCGAGACAACCCGAGCTTTTTCCAGGACTCGCCGGCGCCGTGACAAATCCCAGGCAAAAAGAAACCCCGAAGAGTGGGGAGACACTTCGGGGTTAAACGTGGCCTACAAAGACCAGTACAACAAGGCACAAACACCGGAGCACAATGTTTGCTCTTGCTGTTACGAAATCTGACCGGCCATGACGTGGGAAGTTTCCATCTATAAACAATTCTTCATGCAACGGCAGCGCTGCGGGTCTGGGCGGCGTTGCGCAAGGCCGCGATGACCGAGGGTTCCAGGCGTCCTTCAGCGATCTTGAGATCACGCAGCAGGCAATCCACCACATCCACCAATAGGCGCTTATCGAGCAATTGCGCCCGGTCGACTTCACGCTCGACCATGATCGCACCGGCGGGGTTCTTCACGGTTACCAGGCACTCTTCCTGCACACCTGCGGTGGTCAACGTCACCTGATAAGGGCTCAGTGCCTCTTCGAGCAATAGGCTGATACTTTCCATCTCGATCACCACTCAATAGTTCGCAAACATTCTTGTAAACGGGAGCTGCATCTATCCTAAGTGACTGGTTGTGACGTAGGAAAGTTCGCTTTTTCGTTTATGCGGGGTTGTCGGGGGATGACGTTTCCAGCATGCGCTTGCAACATGACAGGCAAAAAACGGCGGCACATAAATGCTTACGCAATGGGCTGCTGTTTTGGGCTTCCCCTGCCGCGCAGGCCATGGGTGAATCCTATACTCGATGAGCGCTGATCACAGTGCCACGTGGGTAAAGCGTATGCCAAAGGCCCTTATTGCGAAGGAGGAATGCGATGGTGGAAAACGATGAGCGACTGGCGACGATGGAGAAAATGCATGCCGATGTAAGGCGCATTTACGCAGAAATATCACGCATGCAGGCTGAGCAAGACAAGCTCAGATCGGAATCCCTGAAAATAAACTGTGAAACTTTCTGGTACCCCATGGGCGTAGCAATGGCCGTGGTCGCAACGATTGCTTCGATTACTGGAGTAGCGATTAAGTTGCTCTTGTAAACGGCACGCTGTCGGGCCTGCCAGAAACAAAAAACGCCGCTGACCCAAGGAAGGGAAAGCGGCGTTTTTGTCTTGGTGACCTGCCTTACAAAGGCTTGCCACGATTGCCATGCTGGCTGACAAACGCCTGCATCGCCTTCAAGTCATTCGGCAGCACCGTGCAACGCTCTTCACGCTCGAACAGGTCGGTCAGGTGCACCGGCAGTTCCAGCGCCTTGCCGACACCCGCCTTCTCCACCGCTTCCGGGAATTTCACTGGATGGGCGGTGCCGAGGATCACCATCGGGATATCCAGGCTACGACGGCATTCGCGGGCGGCCTTCACCCCAATGGCGGTGTGCGGGTCGAGCAGCTCGCCGGTCTGGGCGTAGACCTCGGCGATGGTTTCACAGGTCTGCGCGTCGTCCACGGCCAGGGAGTCGAACAGCTTGCGGGTTTCGGTCCAGCGCTCTTCATCAACGCTGAAACCGCCGCCGCTCTTGAAGGTGTCCATCAAGCCGGCGATGGCTGCGCCGTTGCGACCGTGCATGTCGAACAGCAGGCGTTCGAAGTTCGACGACACCATGATGTCCATGGACGGCGACAAGGTGGCGTGCAGGGTTTCCTTGACGTATTGGTTGCCGCTCATGAAGCGGTGCAGGATGTCGTTACGGTTGGTGGCGACGATCAACTGGTTGACCGGCAGGCCCATGTTACGGGCCAGGTAGCCGGCGAAGATGTCGCCGAAATTGCCGGTCGGCACCGAGAACGACACCGAGCGCGCCGGGCCACCCAACTGCAGCGAGGCGTGGAAGTAGTAGACGATCTGGGCCATGATCCGCGCCCAGTTGATCGAGTTCACCGCCACCAGGCGTGTGCCTTTGAGGAAGTCCTGGTCGGCGAAGCTGTTCTTGACCATTTCCTGGCAGTCGTCGAAGTTGCCTTCGATGGCGATGTTATGGATGTTCTCGCCGAAGATGGTGGTCATCTGGCGGCGCTGTACTTCCGAGACACGCTTGTGCGGGTGCAGGATGAAGATGTCGACGTTTTCGCAGTGCTTGCAGCCTTCGATGGCGGCCGAACCGGTATCACCCGAGGTGGCGCCGATGATCACCACGCGCTCGCCGCGCTTCTCCAGCACGTAGTCCAGCAGGCGACCCAGCAGTTGCAGGGCGAAGTCCTTGAACGCCAGGGTCGGGCCATGGAACAGCTCGAGCACCCATTCGTTGCCGTTGAGCTGGCGCAGAGGCGCGATGGCGCTGTGGGAAAACACGCCGTAGGTCTCTTCCAGAATCTTTTTGAAATCCGCATCGGGGATGCTGCCGGTGACGAACGGGCGCATCACCCGGAACGCAAGCTCGTGGTACGGCAGGCCGGCCCACGAAGCGATTTCTTCCTGGGTAAAGCGTGGCAGGTTTTCCGGCACGTACAGGCCGCCGTCAGTGGCAAGGCCTGCCAGCAAGACGTCTTCGAAATTCAGGGCCGGTGCCTGGCCGCGGGTGCTGATGTAACGCATAAAAGCAAACCTTTGGTTTGAGCTTCAAGCTTCAAGCTACAAGCGGCAAGTTAAAGCTGATCGGCTTTTACTTGCAGCTTGCAGCCAATAGCTTGCAGCTGGATTAATTCAAATGTTCGACGCGAATCCGTACTACCGGCCCAACCACACCCTGGAGAGCTTCCAGGGACTGGATGGCATCGTTGATGTGCTGCTCGAGCACCCGGTGGGTCAGCAGGATCATCGGCACCTGGCCGTTCTGCTCCTCGACTTCCTTCTGCATGATCGACTCGATGTTGATACCGCGCTCCGACAGGATGCTGGCCACCTGGGCCAACACGCCCGGGTGATCCTTGGCCTGGATGCGCAGGTAGTAGGCGCTTTCGCATGCCTCGATCGGCAGGATCGGGTGGGCCGACAGCGAATCCGGCTGGAAGGCCAGGTGCGGCACGCGGTTTTCCGGGTCGCTGGTCATGGCGCGCACCACGTCCACGAGGTCGGCGATCACCGACGAAGCGGTCGGTTCCATGCCGGCGCCGGCACCGTAGAACAGGGTGGAGCCGGCGGCATCACCGTTGACCATCACGGCGTTCATCACGCCATTGACGTTGGCGATCAGGCGGTCAGCCGGGATCAGCGTCGGGTGCACACGCAACTCGATTCCCGCCGGGGTGCTGCGCGCGACACCGAGGTGCTTGATGCGGTAGCCCAGGGCTTCGGCGTAGTTCACGTCGGCAGTGGTCAGCTTGGTGATGCCTTCGGTGTAGGCCTTGTCGAACTGCAGCGGGATACCAAAGGCGATGGACGCCAGGATGGTCAGCTTGTGCGCCGCGTCGATGCCTTCCACGTCGAATGTCGGGTCGGCTTCGGCGTACCCCAGTGCCTGGGCTTCGGCCAGTACGTCTTCGAAGGTACGGCCCTTCTCGCGCATTTCGGTGAGGATGAAGTTACCGGTGCCGTTGATGATGCCGGCCACCCAGTTGATGCGGTTGGCGGACAGGCCTTCACGGATCGCCTTGATCACCGGGATACCGCCGGCAACCGCGGCCTCGAACGCCACGATCACGCCTTTCTCGCGGGCCTTGGCGAAGATCTCGTTGCCGTGTACGGCGATCAGCGCCTTGTTGGCGGTGACCACGTGCTTGCCGTTTTCGATCGCCTTGAGCACCAGCTCGCGGGCCACGGTGTAACCGCCCACCAGCTCGATGACGATATCGATTTCAGGGTTGGTGGCCACGGCGAAGACATCGTTGGTAATCGCAATACCGGTCGTTTTGAACTGAGGCTTTGGCGAACGCGTGGCAATTTGCGCCACTTCAATCCCACGCCCTGCACGGCGGGAAATTTCTTCAGCATTACGCTGAAGTACGTTGAAGGTGCCGCCACCGACGGTCCCTAACCCACAGATGCCTACTTTGACCGGTTTCACTGAAGAACTCCCCATGAAACGGCCGACGCTAGGTCGGCCGTGAAAAACAGCCGCACAACTGCGGCTTTCAATTAATGGCCCGTCGACTTATCCACGAGCCATGATCGCCAAAGGTTCGACGATGCTGGTTTATTTGGCACCCAGCGCCAGTTTGGCAACTTGTGGTGCCGGCTGGTAGCCCGGAATCACCTGGCCGTCAGCCAAAACGATGGCCGGTGTACCGTTGACGCCGATGGACTGGCCCAGTGCAAATTGCTTCGACACCGGGTTGGCGCACTTGGCGGCCTTGATTTCCTTGCCATCGACCATCTTGTCCATGGCCGCTTTCTTGTCGGCCGAGCACCATACGGCCTGCAACTGCTCGTCGCCTGGCGAACCCAGGCCCTGGCGCGGGAACGCTACGTAGCGGACTTCCACACCCAGCTTGTTCAGCGCAGGCACTTCGGCATGCAACTTGTGGCAGTACGGGCAGGTGGTGTCGGTGAACACGGTGATATGGGTCTTGGTCTCGCCGATAGCCGGGTAAACCACGGTTTCAGCCACCGGGATGCCGTTGATCAGCTTGGACACGCCCAGGCGCTCGGCTTTCTCGGTCAGGTTGACCGGCTTGCCGTCCTTGAGCTGGAACAGGTAGCCCTGGACGATGTACTGACCGTCTGCACTGGCGTACAGCACGCGGCTGCCCTTGAGCTTGACTTCATACAGGCCGGCCATCGGGCTGGCGCTGATGCTTTCGATCGGGGTATCGAGCTGCAGGTTGGCCAGGCTCTTGCGGATGGTCTGCTCGGCCGCGTCATCGGCGACGGCAAAGGTGGAAACCAACGCAATGGCTGCGGCGGCAATAATCTGGGTCAAGCGCATGGAAACTCCTGAAGGCAGATGCAGGGACGGGTGCAGGTACGCCAATACGGAAACACGGGTGCGGGCCGTCCCCTTTGCTAACCGGCAAAGCCTACCACAGTTGGGCCGCAGGGCAGCCCGTGGCGGCATAAATTGGCGGTTTTCAGCCTCGCGGGTGATGCTTGGCATGCATATCCTGCAAGCGCGCACGCGCCACATGGGTGTAGATCTGGGTGGTGGATAAGTCGCTGTGCCCGAGCAGCATTTGCACCACGCGCAAATCCGCACCGTGGTTGAGCAAATGGGTGGCGAATGCATGGCGCAAAGTGTGGGGCGACAGGCTCTTGCCGATCCCCGCGACCTTGGCCTGGTGTTTGATGCGATGCCAGAACGTCTGGCGGGTCATCTGTTCGCCGCGTTGGCTGGGAAACAGCACATCGCTGGGCCGCCCGCCCAGCAGCTCGCTGCGGGCATCGCGCATGTAGCGCTCGACCCACACAATCGCTTCCTCCCCCATCGGCACCAGCCGCTCCTTGCTGCCCTTGCCCATTACCCGCAGCACACCCTGGCGCAGATTGACTTGCTCCAGAGTCAGGCTGATCAGCTCCGTGACCCGCAGGCCACAGGCATACAACACTTCCAGCATGGCGCGGTCACGCTGGCCGATGGCTTCGCTGAGGTCGGGCGCAGCGAGCAAGGCATCGACGTCGGCTTCCGACAGGGATTTGGGCAAGGGCCTGCCCAGTTGCGGCATATCGATTTGCAGGGTCGGATCGAGGGTAATCAGTTTCTCCCTGAGCAAATAGCGATAAAAGCCACGCACACCGGAGAGAAATCGTGCAGTGGAACGGGGTTTGTAGTTCTGCTCCAGACGCCAGGCCAGGTGATCGAGGATCAGCTCGCGGCCGGCATTGATCAGTTCCAGGTGTTTCTCCTGCAGCCAGCCGTTGAACAGCGCCAGGTCGCTGCGGTAGGCCTGGCGGGTGTTATCTGACAGGCCTTTTTCCAGCCATAGGGCATCGAGGAAACGGTCGATCAGGGGGTGGTCGATGGCGGGCATAGGGACTCGAACAGAAAAATGGCGGAATCAGGTAGATCCTATCCCGGACCTCAAATCGCGGGCACAAAAAAGCAGCCCGTAGGCTGCTTTTTTCTGCATCGGGAAGCTGGACTTAAGCCAGTTTTTCCTTGATGCGAGCTGCTTTACCGGACAGGTCACGCAGGTAGTACAGCTTGGCTTTACGTACGTCACCGCGACGCTTGACGGCCATGCTGTCGATTTGCGGGCTGTAGGTCTGGAAAGTACGCTCTACGCCAACACCGTTGGAGATTTTACGAACAGTGAAAGCACTGTTCACACCACGGTTACGCTTGGCGATTACCACGCCTTCGAACGCTTGCAGACGCGAACGGTCGCCTTCCTTCACTTTCACCTGGACGACAATAGTGTCGCCCGGGGCAAAGGTAGGGATCTCTTTGGTCATCTGCTCTGCTTCGAGTGCAAGGATGATTTTGTTAGTCATGCTGTGCTCCTAAGGTAAGTCAATGGACCTACCATCGATACGTTGTTAACTATCGTCCCGCGCGAGGATGTATTCCTCGAGCAGCTTCTTCTCTTCTCCAGAAAGCGAGCGGCTTTCCAGAAGATCGGCGCGTCGTTCATAGGTCCGACCAAGGGACTGCTGTAAACGCCAACGCCGGATGTGTGCGTGATTGCCACTTAGCAATACGTCGGGAACACGCTGATCCGCATACACCTCCGGTCGGGTGTAATGCGGGCAATCCAGCAAACCGTCCGTGAAGGAATCTTCCTCCGCGGAGTCCGCATGCCCTAAAGCTCCAGGCAGCAGTCGTGTAACCGCATCTATCAGGACCATCGCCGGCAGCTCACCGCCAGACAGGACATAGTCCCCAATCGACCACTCTTCATCGACATGAGCCTCAATAAAGCGCTCGTCAATGCCTTCATAGCGACCGGCAATCAGGATCAGTGCTTCCTCATTCGCCAGTTCGCGGACCCCAGCCTGTTTCAGCTGGCGGCCTTGAGGGGACAGGTAAATCACCTTCGCCTTCTCCCCGGCAGCAGCCTTGGCCTGAGCCAACGCGTCTTCCAGGGGCTTGATCTTCATCACCATGCCCGGGCCACCGCCAAATGGGCGATCGTCCACAGTGTGATGTCGATCCGTCGTGTAGTCTCGCGGGTTCCAACAGGTAAGCTGCAACAGCCCCTGTTTCACCGCCCGACTGGTGATGCCGTACTCACTGATGGCGGAAAACATCTCGGGAAACAAACTGATCACTTCAATGCGCAAATTAGCCACGCTTAGAAGTCCGCGTCCCATTCCACCTTCATCTCGCCCGCCGCCAGGTCGACAGCCAACACGCATTGCTCGGTATAGGGCAACAGGCGTTCGCGATCATCCAGGCTGCCAGCGCAAGGCTTGACCACCATTACATCATTGGCGCCGGTTTCCAGAAGATGATCGATTTTCCCGAACAATTGCCCGAGTTGATCAATAACCTTCAGACCTTCCAACTGGTACCAGTAGTACTCGCCGTCGGTCAATTCAGGGAACAGGTTGCGCGGCACGCAGATCTCATAACCGGCCAGAAGACGAGCTTCTTCACGATCATCAAGACCCTTGAGCTTTGCGACCAGGAACTTATCGCTCCCGCGCCCACTGACCAGCTCGACCTGTTTCACACTACCTTCGCGCTTGAGCGTCCAGGTCTTGTACTGCAACAGGTTTTCAGTCGGATCAGTAAAGGAATACACCTTCACTTCGCCGCGAACGCCATGAACAGAATAAATCTTGCCGATAACGATCAAATCATCAGCAACAGTTGGCGTCGCGTTCATATTGCTCAGGCTGCGGCCTTAGCCGAGTCCTTCAACAACTTGGCAACACGCTCAGACGGTTGTGCACCAACGCTCAGCCAGTAGGCTACGCGCTCTTGGTTCACGGACAGGCGGACTTCTTGACCACGAGCGATCGGGTTGAAGAAACCTACTTGTTCCTTGTGAGAGCCGTCACGTGGGTTGCGGCTGTCAGTTACGGTCAAGTGGTAAAACGGGCGCTTTTTGGAGCCGCCAAGGGCAAGACGGATTGTTAGCATGTGAACATCGTTCCTGTAGTCGGTGCTGCAAATCTAAATGCACAGCGGGCATAGGTGCCCGAAAGGCCGCATATTCTAAGGAATATCCGGACTTTTGCAAATGTCTTTTTCTGGCGCCTATCAGCGGGCCATTCAGATCTGCTAGAGAGCCGTCGGTTAAAACGGCAGGTCAGCCCCCGCCAACGGCGGGTTTGCTGGAGATCCCACATCCCTGTGGGTCGGAGCAGGAGTGAACTCCCGCTCGAATACTTTACATTTTCGGCATGCCGCCGCCGGGCAACATACCGCCCATGCCGCGCATCATCTTGGCCATTCCGCCCTTGGCGGAGAATTTCTTCATCATCTTCTGCATCTGCTTGTGCTGCTTGATCAAGCGCCCGATGTCCTGCACCTGGGTGCCGGAACCCATGGCGATCCGACGCTTGCGCGAACCGCTGATCAGCTCAGGGTCGCGGCGCTCGGCCGGGGTCATGGAGTTGATGATGGCTTCCATCTGCTTGAACTGCTTCTCTGCCGCGCCCTGGGCATTGCCCATTTGCGCCAGGTTCACACCGCCGATGTTCGGCAGCTTGTCCATCAGGCCGCCAAGGCCGCCCATGCTCTTCATTTGTTGCAGTTGGTCGCGGAAGTCTTCGAGGTCGAAGCCCTTGCCCTTCTTCAACTTTTTAGCAAGCTTATCGGCTTTGTCCTTGTCGAGCGTCGCTTCAGCCTGTTCGATCAGGCTGAGCACGTCGCCCATGCCGAGGATACGCGAGGCGATACGCTCAGGGTGGAACGGTTCGAGCGCTTCGCTCTTCTCGCCCATACCGATGAACTTGATCGGCTTGCCGGTGATGGCACGCACCGACAGCGCGGCACCGCCACGGGCGTCGCCGTCCACCTTGGTGAGGATCACGCCGGTCAGCGGCAGCGCGTCGCCGAAGGCCTTGGCGGTATTGGCCGCATCCTGGCCGGTCATGGCGTCGACCACGAAAAGCGTCTCGACCGGGTTGATCGCGGCATGCAGCGCCTTGATCTCGCCCATCATCTCTTCATCGATGTGCAGGCGACCGGCGGTATCGACGATGACCACGTCGATGAACTTGAGCCTTGCTTCTTTAATAGCGGCGTTGGCGATGTCGACCGGCTTCTGGCTCAGGTCGGACGGGAAGAAGGTCACGCCCACTTCGCCCGCGAGCATTTCCAGCTGCTTGATGGCCGCCGGACGGTACACGTCGGCCGATACCACCATCACGGACTTCTTCTTGCGCTCTTTAAGGAAGCGCGCCAGCTTGCCGGCGGTGGTGGTCTTGCCCGCACCTTGCAGGCCGGCCATCAACACGACGGCCGGTGGCACGGCACTGAGGTTCAAATCTTCGTTGGCCGCACCCATCAGGCTTTCGAGTTCGGCCTGGACGATCTTCACAAAGGCCTGGCCCGGCGTCAGGCTGCGGGACACTTCAGTGCCCACTGCGCGCTCTTTGACCGAGTTGACGAAGTCCTTCACCACTGGCAAGGCCACGTCGGCTTCCAGCAACGCCATGCGCACTTCGCGCAGGGTGTCTTTAATATTGTCCTCGGTCAGCTTGGCCTTGCCGGTTACATGGCGCAGCGTCTGCGAGAGACGGTCAGTCAAGTTTTCAAACATGCGCGATCCTTTCAGGCCCTAATCATCGAAATGCATTGGTAGACCGAGGTAATGGCAGCCCAGGCTGTGGTAAATCGCTATTAAACACAGCGCTCGGCGAGCCTGCGGCGTGGGCAGATCGCGGATTATAGCGAAGACTGCGTCCATGCACACCCGCTGTCTGGTCCGGGAGTCTTTCGTGGAACGCAGGTGTATGCCAAACTCAGCGCCTTTCGGGCTTGTCTATCAGGATTTATGGTCCCCTTGTCACCCAGTTTGCTACCCAGCCTCGCCGCCGCACTCCTTTATGCCGCTGCGACCCTCTATCAGGGCACTCGTCTTGCCCAAGGCACCAAGGCGGACAAACGCCTGCTGGTCGGCCTGGGCGTCCTCGCCCTGCTGGCCCACGCCGCGAGCCTGTTCACCCACCTGATGACCCCGGTTGGCCTGGGCCTGGACTTTTTCAGCGCCGCCAGCCTGATCGCTGCAGCAGTCATCGCGCTGACATTGCTGGCCTGCTACCGGATCCCCGTCGAGAACCTGCTGGTCCTGCTCTTTCCCCTGGGCGTGCTGACGGTGCTGCTGGCGCAGTTCGCCCCCACCGGCACCGTACAGGTGATTGACGAAGAGCCCGGCATCCTCGCGCATATCCTGTTGTCGATCCTGGCCTATGGCATGTTCACCATCGCGGTGTTCCAGGCCCTGCTCCTGCTGTTGCAGGACCACCAACTCAAGCACAAGCACCCTTCCGGCCTGATCAAGAACTTCCCACCGCTGCAAACCATGGAAAGCCTGCTCTTCGGTTTCCTGTGGGCCGGCTGGACCCTGCTTTCGCTGTCGCTGATCTCCGGCTGGCTGTTCGTCGAAAACCTGTTTGCCCAGCACCTGGTGCACAAGACCCTGCTGGCCTGCCTGGCCTGGATCGTGTTCAGCGTGCTGCTGTGGGGCCGCAACCGCCTCGGCTGGCGCGGGCATAAAGCGATCCGCTGGACCCTGGCCGGTTTCTGCCTGCTGATGCTGGCCTATTTCGGCAGCAAGCTGGTTCGCGAATACATCCTGCATATCTGACGGGCAGCAATCATGGACAACTTGCCCCTGGGGCCGATGCTCGCGGTAATCGCCTTGCTGGTGTTATGGGCCGGGCTGTTTACCGCCATCGAAGCCGCACAACAGCACCTGCTGGCCCTGCGCCCCGGCACTCGCCAGGGAGACAAAGCGGCCGCCCGCCTGAATTTCCCGCGTCACAGCCTGATCCTGTGCAACAGCCTGTGTCGCGCCGCCGTGGTGATTCTCTGCACCCTGCTGGCGATCTATGCTTGGGCACAGAACGGCCCTTGGCTCGGCTGGCTGATGTCCTGTGCACTCCTGCTGGTGCTGGCCGACTACCTGCCGCGCGCCCTGGCCACCCGTTATCCGCAAGCGATCCTGGGCTTTGGCAATACGCTGCTGGGCGTACCGCTGAAAATCCTCTATCCCCTGGCCTGGCTGCTCAACGGCATCAGCCTGCTGTTATTGCGCCCGTTTGCGCGCAAATCCGGGGTGGTTAAAAAGAGCGATGAACCGCTACCCGACCACGATGACGAACCCGAGCCTGATGCCGACGCCGACCGCACCCCCGGCATGCCTGGCATCCACGCGCTGGACAACATCACGGTCAATGACATCCTGGTGCCACGCAGTGAAGTGGACGGCATCAACCTCGACGACTCGATTGAAGACATCATCGAACAACTGCGCACGTCCCCGCGCACCCGCCTGCCGGTGTTCCACAGTGATATCAACCAGGTCCAGGCCGTGCTCAATACCCGCCAGGTCCAGCACCTGCTGCCCGATGCCAGCCTGACCAAGGACGCATTGCTCGCCGCCTGCCACGAACCCTACTTCGTCCCGGAAAGCACCCCACTGCAACTGCAACTGCTGAACTTCCACAAACAGCAGCGGCGCCTGGGCATGGTCGTGGATGAGTACGGCGAAGTGCTGGGCATCGTCACCCTGGAAGACATCCTCGAAGAAATCGTCGGTGAATTCGAAAGTGAGCAAAGCACCGACAACCCGCACATCGAAGCCCAGACCGACGGCCGCTACATCATTGATGGCGCCGCCTCGATCCGCGAACTGAACAAGAGCCTGGGCTGGCACCTGCCCAGCGACGGCCCAAAGACCCTCAACGGCCTGGTGACCGAAGCGCTGGAAACCATTCCGGATTGCGCGGTGTGCCTTAAGATCGGGCGCTATCGCCTGGAAATCCTCGAGACCGAAGACAACCGCGTAGCGAAAGTGCTGATCTGGCACACCAGCCGAGTGCCTGTCGCCGCGTAGCTCTCCTGACAAACCAAAATCCAATGTGGGAGGGGGCTTGCTCCCGATAGCGGTGTGCCATTCACTGCATTCGGGGACTGACCCACTGCCATCGGGAGCAAGCCCCCTCCCACATTTGGATTTGCAGCGTGTCAGCCCCTTGTTGGATCCACACACCCCTTCCTATAATCCCTGCGGCTTACCCAAGCCCCGCCCGACCGCGTGCTACCCGCACTCCGCGCGTCCAGGCTCCGCTGCATCGTGTCTGACCGGTGTTCGCTCCCATCCCGAGCCGCCCCGCGCACTACCCTGATCCAAGGGGGTTCGACCCAATAATAATCCGCGTCCAAACGCGCAACGACTGTCAGGGATAACTCAATGAGCACCACCTATAACGAGGCTGCGACCGCCGCCCCGACCAACTCGACTGCACGAGTCGCCACCGCGAGCATCGTCGGCACCGCCATCGAGTTCTACGACTTCTATATTTACGCCACCGCCGCAGCCCTGGTGATCGGCCCGGTGTTCTTCCCGCAGACCTCCGGCACTGCGCAGATGCTGGCGTCATTCCTGACCTTTGGCATCGCCTTTATCGCGCGTCCGCTGGGCTCGGCATTGTTTGGCCACTTTGGCGACCGTATCGGCCGAAAATCCACGCTGGTGGCCTCGTTGCTGCTAATGGGCGTGTGCACCACGCTGATCGGTTTGCTGCCCGGCTATGACAGCATCGGGGCCTGGGCGCCGATCCTGTTGTGCGTGCTGCGTTTCGGCCAGGGCCTTGGGTTGGGCGGGGAATGGGGCGGCGCCGCCTTGCTGGCCACCGAGAACGCGCCCAAAGGCAAACGCGCCTGGTTCGGCATGTTTCCGCAACTGGGCCCCTCCATCGGGTTCCTGGCCGCCAACGGCCTGTTCCTGATCCTGGCCATGAGCCTCAACGACGAGCAGTTCCGCAGTTGGGGCTGGCGTATTCCGTTCATCCTCAGCGCGGCGCTGGTGATGGTCGGCCTGTATGCACGCTTGAAACTGCACGAAACTCCGGTGTTCGCCAACGCCGTGGCCAAGGAAAAGCCGGTGAAAGTGCCGCTGGTGGAGTTATTCAGCCAGCATTGGCTGCCGGTGCTGCTGGGCG
This sequence comes from Pseudomonas sp. AM8, assembly GCF_036346475.1. Taxonomy (NCBI): domain Bacteria; kingdom Pseudomonadati; phylum Pseudomonadota; class Gammaproteobacteria; order Pseudomonadales; family Pseudomonadaceae; genus Pseudomonas; species Pseudomonas sp. AM8. The sequence continues at coordinate 77,136 of NZ_JAOTNX010000011.1, read as the reverse complement.
CCGCGTCGATGGTGGTGTGCTACGCGCTGTTTTACATCACCACTGCGTTTTCCCTGAGCTACGGCGTGTCGACCTTGGGCTACAGCCGCGAGACATTCCTTGGGCTGCTGTGCTTTGCCGTATTGTTCATGGGCCTTGCCACGCCTTTGGCCGCCTTGGCCAGTGATCGCTACGGACGCAGGCCGGTGCTGATCGTCGGCGCAATCCTGGCGATCCTGTCCGGCTTCACCATGGAGCCCCTGCTGACCCACGGTTCGACCTGGGCCGTGGCATTGTTCCTGGCGCTGGAGCTGTTCCTGATGGGCGTAACCTTCGCGCCGATGGGCGCCATGCTGCCGGAACTGTTCCCGACCCGCGTGCGTTATACCGGTGCTTCGGCAGCGTATAACCTGGGTGGGATTGTGGGCGCTTCGGCTGCACCGTTCTTCGCGACCAAGCTGGTGGCGATGGGTGGGCTGAGTTATGTCGGTGGGTATGTGTCGGCGGCAGCGTTGCTCAGCTTGATTGCTGTGCTGTGCCTGAAAGAGACGCGGGATAACGATTTGAACAAGGTCGTCTGATAAACAGCTATCGGGAGCAAGCCCCCTCCCACATTTTGACCGCATTTCTACTGGAACAATGCGATCAAAATGTGGAAGGGGGCTTGCTCCCGATGCTTTAAAGCTCTACCACAACCGCCTGGGAAGCACGGGTCGCCTTGGCCCGAGCCGCTTCAATCGATTCATCCCGCGCCAACGCCACGCCCATGCGGCGCTGGCCATTCACTTCTGGCTTACCAAACAGACGCAACGCCGTGTCCGGCTCGCTCAGTGCAGCGCCGAGGTTGGCAAACGCGGTCTGGGTCGACTGCCCTTCCACCAGAATCACCGCCGACGCCGAAGGCCCGAACTGACGGATCAACGGGATTGGCAAGCCCAGGATGGCACGCGCATGCAGGGCAAACTGCGACAGGTCCTGGGAAATCAACGTCACCAAACCCGTGTCGTGCGGGCGTGGCGACACTTCGCTGAACCACACCTGATCACCCTTGATGAACAGTTCCACGCCAAACAGACCACGGCCACCCAAGGCTTCGGTCACGGCTTTGGCGACGCGCTCGGACTCTGCCAGCGCAACCGGGCTCATGGCCTGTGGCTGCCAGGATTCCTGATAGTCGCCTTTCTCCTGACGGTGGCCGACCGGCGCGCAGAAGGTGGTGCCGCCGATGTGGCGCACGGTCAGCAGGGTGATTTCGTAGTCGAAGTCGATAAAACCTTCGATGATCACTCGGCCCTTGCCTGCACGTCCGCCTTCCTGGGCGTAATCCCAGGCTTTGCGCACGTCGTCAGCGGTGCGCAGCAGGCTCTGGCCCTTGCCCGACGAACTCATCACCGGCTTGACCACGCAGGGGAAACCCAGGTCCTGGACGGCCTTGCTGTAGTCCTCGAAGGTGTCGGCGAAATGGTACGGCGAGGTCGGCAGGTCCAGTTCTTCGGCGGCCAGGCGACGGATGCCTTCACGGTTCATGGTCAGCGACGTGGCGCGCGCAGTCGGGATCACGGTGAAGCCTTCGGCTTCCAGCTCAACCAGCGTCGCGGTGGCAATGGCTTCGATTTCCGGCACGATGAAGTGCGGTTTTTCCGCTTCGATCACCGCACGCAGGGCGGCGCCGTCGAGCATGTTGATCACATGGCTGCGATGGGCAACCTGCATGGCCGGCGCATTGGCGTAGCGATCCACGGCAATCACTTCAACGCCCAGGCGTTGCAGTTCAATCACCACTTCCTTGCCCAGCTCACCGCAGCCACACAGCAAAACGCGGGTCGCGGTTGGCGACAATGGAGTTCCGATTCGGGTCATCTCAGGTCCTCAGGGGAGCGGATCATGGGGAGAAAGGCCGGCATTTTACATGAACTGTAAAAATTGGCCTCAGTTGGCGACGGCCCGCTTGCGGATGCGCCAGGCCATGATCAGCCACACCGCCGTGACCCCGGCGAACTTCGACGCCAAGGCGGTGCCCACCACGGCAGGGGTGAGCGCACCGATCAGGCCGAAAAAGATAAAGGTATCAAGGGGAATGCTCAGCGCCGAACTTATCCACAGGCGGTCGTGGAGCGGGCGCTTGGTGATGCTGAACACCAGCCAGTCAATGCATTCCGACACCGCGAATGCCGTGGCGCTGGCCAGGGCGATGGACGGGTCCGAAGTGATATACGACAACACCAGCGCCGCCAGCATGGCGATGATCGCCCCGTGGCCGAAGCGGGTTTGCACCATGTCGCGCAGAATAAACACCAGGCCGCCCCAGGCCGACCAGATGACGTCCAGGTGCGGGGCAGTGGAGAAGGCGAAGTTGATCAGCACGACGCTGCTGATGTAGGCGATCAGGAAGAGCATGGGGCGAGGGACCTGTGAACAAGGGGCACAGGGTACTTCACATTTTGAAATATGTCGTCTGGGAGGGCCTCATCGGGGGCAAGCCCCCTCCCACACTTAACCGCGTTTAATCTGTAGGAATGCGGTCAAAATGTGGGAGGGGGCTTGCCCCCGATGGCGATCCATCAGGCGCCGGATTTACCAGAAGCCATAAACACCAACCCACCCGCCACCGCCCGCTCATGACACAAGCCCAACACCACCCGGCGCTCAGCGTTGTCCATGCGGCTCCAACGCGTAATCTCATCCACGGTGCGCTGGCAGCCGGTGCAGATATCGTCATCGTCCAGCGCACAAATGCTCACGCACGGCGAGGCGACGGGGCGTTCAATCGGGTTCATTCTTCCTGCTCAACCAGGTCCCGCGCGTAACGCTGGGCGTTATGCACATAGTGCGCGGCGCTGGCTTCCAGCATCCGCTTCTGTGCGTCGGTCAACTCACGCACGACTTTGCCCGGCGAGCCCATCACCAGGGAGCCATCGGGGATTTCCTTGCCTTCGCCGATCAACGCGTTGGCGCCGATGATGCAGTGCTTGCCGATCTTGGCGCCGTTGAGGATCACCGCGTTGATACCGATCAGGCTGTAATCGTCGACCGTGCAGCCATGCAGCATGGCGTTATGGCCGATGGTCACGCCGGTGCCCAGGGTCAGCGGGTAGCCCATATCGGTGTGCATCACGCTGCCGTCCTGGACGTTGCTGTTCTTGCCGATCAGGATCAGCTCGTTGTCGCCACGCAGCACCGCGTTGAACCAGACGTTGGCGCCCTCCTCCAGCTTGACCTTGCCCACCAGCGTGGCATTCGGCGCCACCCAGCTGTGTGGATGGGTCTCGACGCGGGCATCGCCCAGGCGGTATTTCATGCTGTTCCCTCACGGCTGGCCGTTCAAACGACGGCTTAGGTATTGATGAAGCTCTTGGGCGGCTGGTGCAGGCTTATCTGGGCGTCGTCATAAAGCAGATTGATCAACTCGACGATCATGATTGCCGTCAGGCCCCAGATCTTGTATTCGCCGAAGCGATAACTGGGCACGTACCAACTGCGACCCTGGTAATCGATTCGGTGGGTATGTTCGCGTGGATCCTGTCGGAAAAAGTCCAGGGGAACGCTGAAGACGGCAGCGATTTCAGCATCGTTGGCCAGGTACTCGACGTAGTCGGGGATCACCCCCACATAGGGCGTGACCCGGATGCCGTGCAGGGAGATCAGCGGGCTCAGCGGGCCGATGACTTCCACCAGGCCGGGGGGCAGGCCGATTTCTTCTTCGGCTTCACGCAGGGCGGTGAAGATCAGGTCCGGGTCTTCGGGGTCGCGGCGCCCGCCGGGAAAGGCCACTTCGCCACCATGGGTCGACAGGCCGCTGGCGCGCAGGGTCAGGATCAGCTCAGGTTCGTCACTGCGGGTAATCGGCACCAGCACCGCGGCCTCGGGGAAACGCCCGTCGGTTTCCAGCGTGTGGGGGGTGTGATTGCTTACCCGGCGAAGTAGCTCGTCCAGCATGAGTCATCTCGGTCTGTTGGCTACCTTGCATCATGCACCAAAGCGTGCGGGTGCCCAACCCCAAAACCCGGCAGGTGTCGCTAAACGACAACTTGCAGGCCCCCGCCCGCCACGCCAAGATAGGCGCACTTTCCAGGAACCCCAGCATGAATTTCTGTAGCCAGTGCGGTAAACCGGTGACCCAACGCATTCCCGAAGGCGACGGGCGCCTGCGTTTTGTGTGTGATCACTGCTCCACCATCCACTATCAGAACCCCAATATCGTCGCCGGTACCGTGCCAGTGTGGGGCGATAAAGTGCTGCTGTGCCGTCGTGCCATCGAGCCGCGCCTGGGTTACTGGACCCTGCCCGCCGGTTTTATGGAAAACGGCGAGACCGTCGAACAGGCCGCCACGCGCGAAACCCTGGAGGAAGCCTGCGCCCGCGTGCGCAACCTGGCGATCTATACGCTGATCGACGTGCCGCATATCAGCCAGGTGCATATCTTCTACCGCGCCGAACTGGTCGACCTGGACTTCGCCGCCGGCCCCGAAAGCCTCGAAGTGCAGCTGTTCGACGAGGCGGACATCCCTTGGTCCGAGCTGGCTTTCCGCACGGTCGGGCGTACCCTAGAATACTTTTTCGCCGACCGCCGCCAGCAGTCCTTCCCGGTGCGCAGCGAAGCCGTGCCACCTCTTTCTTCAAAGCCCGCCCAATAACCATTCGGCAGCTCGTCGCCACAGGGATACCGTTTTAATGCGTTGGTTGCTTGCTCTGATCTGCCTGTCGTTCGCCACGCTTTCGCCGGCCTCTACCGTGGAAACCCTGGGCGGCAAGACGGTCGAAAAAGTCCTGGTGCTCAAGTCCGCCCACCAATTGCAGTTGATCAACGACGGCAAGCCCCTCAAGACCTATCGGATTTCCCTGGGCAAAAACCCCAAGGGCCACAAGCTGATCGAGGGCGACCGTCGCACCCCGGAAGGCCTGTACTGGATCGACTGGCGCAAGACCAGCGACCGCTACTACCTGTCCATGCACATCTCCTACCCGAATATCAGCGATGCCGCCCGCGCCCGCCGCGAAGGGGTGAAGCCCGGCAGCATGATCATGATCCACGGCACGCCCGACACCGAAGACTACCCGGAGCAGTGGTTCCACACCCTGGACTGGACAGACGGCTGCATCGGTATGCGCAACGTCGATATGCGTGAAGTCTGGGCCCTGGTCAAAGACGGCACGCTGATCGAGATCCGCCCGTAAATCTTCGACCGTTCGTAATTTAATTAAAAATATTTCCCTCCCCCTCCCACGCCTGCCGGTGAATACCAGTTCACCGCGCGGGCTGCGCACTTCTGCGCGCGATAAAGACCTCTCTAATACCACTTGATACCGGGCACCATTAAGGCGCCCTGAAACCGTTACTCGCACCGTTTTGGCAGCATTGACATGGTATTTAAGTGGTATTAGCTTCCGGCCAATACCGGGCGACAACACTCCAATAACCGCATCGGAAACCTCATAGATGAACCCCATCCTGACGCTGCGTCCCGACGACAAACAATCCACGCCGCTGTACCTGCAATTGGCCCGCAACCTGGAAGCGGCGATCCATGCCGGCCAGTGGAAATCCGAACAGGCCCTGCCCTCGGAGCGCGCCCTCAGCGAACAGCTGAGCATTTCGCGGGTGACCGCCCGTAAAGCGCTGGAAGTGTTGTTCGCCCAAGGCCTGATCCGCCGCAGCCAGGGTTCCGGCACCTTTATCACGCCACGCCTGGAACAGCCGCTGTCGCGCTTGTCGGGGTTCAGCGAGATGTTGCGCCTCAAGGGCTTTGTGCCCAGCTCCCAATGGCTGGAGCGCGAGATCACCCCGCCGACCCATGAAGAACTGATCCGCCTGTGCCTGTCGCCGACCGACAAGGTGGCGCGCCTCAAACGCCTGCGTAAAGCCGATGACACGGTAATGGCCATCGAGATGACGGCCATGCCCGCCTCGGTGCTGCCGCAGCCGCAAGCCATCGGCAATTCGTTGTACGAACACCTCGAAAGCATCGGCAAGCCCATCGTTCGCGCCCTGCAACACATCCAGGCGATCAACGCCTCGGACGAATTCGCCAGGCTGGTGGGCATCGCCCCCGGCACCGCCATGCTGCTGATGACCCGGGTCGGCTACACCGCCGACAACACGCCGATCGAAATCACCGACACCTACTGCCGCAACGACTACTACGACTTTGTCGCAGAGCTTCGCCGTTATGACTTTGCCGCCGAGTTGCGGCCTTAGAGAACTGCCCATGTCCGAAGACAATATCCTCACGCCCCACGGCTGGATGCGCGGCCGCCTGGTGCACCAGCACGGCAAGGTCATCGCCATCGAGGGCGAACCTTGCGACCCGGCTGAAAACGACTTGCCCTACCTGCTGCCGGGTTTTATCGACCTGCACGTCCACGGCGGCGGCGGTAAAGACATCATGGAAGGCGCCGACGCTTTCGAGACCATCACCCGCACCCATGTGCGTTTTGGTACGACGTCGCTGTTGGCCACCACCATGACCGCGCCGGTGGATGAAATCTCCAGCGTGCTCGGCCAACTCGGGCGCTTCTGCGAGCAGCGTCCTACGGGCAGCGCCCGGGTACTCGGCGTGCACCTGGAAGGCCCCTACATCAACCCGGGAAAACTCGGCGCGCAGCCCAACTTCGCCCACACCGCCTTGATGGCCGAAGTCGAAGCCTACCTGCGCCTGGCGCCGATCCGGGTGATCACCATCGCCCCGGAAATCGCCGGCCACGACGCCCTGATCCGCGCCCTCAGCGAGCGCGGCGTGCGCATGCAGATCGGCCACACCCTGGGCAGCTATGAAGAAGGCGTCGCCGCCCTCGCCGCCGGCGCCACCAGCTTTACCCATTTGTACAACGCCATGAGCCCGTTGCATCACCGTGAGCCGGGCATCGTCGGCGCCGCGCTGGCCCACGCCAAGTACGCAGAATTGATTCCGGACCTGCTGCATGTGCACCCCGGTGCCATGCGCGTAGCCCTGCGGGCGATCCCGTGCCTGTATTGCGTCACCGATTCCACCGCCGCCGCCGGCATGCCCGATGGCGAATACAAGCTGGGCAGCCACACCGTGACCAAATGCCTGGGCGGTGTACGCCTGGCCGACGGCACCCTGGCCGGCAGTACGCTGACCATGGACCAGGCGCTGCGCAACCTGGTGAAGATCGGCCTGCCGATCAGCGAAGCCTCACAACGCCTGTCGCAATTTCCGGCGGATTACCTGGGCCTGGAAGAACGCGGCCGCCTGCAACCGGGCAGCTTTGCCGACTGCGTGCGCCTGGACCGCTCCCTGCACCTCACCGACGTCATGGTCGAAGGAGAAACCATTGTCTTCAAAAATGCTTGAAGAGGCCTTGGCCTCCGCTGACGCCGTCGCGGCGCAACTGCAACGCCTGGGCCCGCTGCTGGAAGAAGTCGCCGGCCGCCTGCGCCGCCAGCCGCCGCAGGTGGCGATGACCATTGCGCGGGGCAGCTCGGACCACGCCGCCAGCTACTTCGCCTACCTGGCCATGCAGCATGTCGGCATCCCGGTGGCGTCGTTGCCGATGTCGGTGGTGACCTTGTTGCAAGCACCCATGAAAGTCAGCGGCCAGGTAGCGTTCGGTTTCTCCCAGTCGGGGCAAAGCCCGGACCTGGTCAACAGCCTGCGCCTGCTGCGCAAGCGTGGCGCCTTGAGCATCTCGCTGGTCAACGCCGAAGACTCGCCCCTGGAAGCCGCCTGCGAATTCCACGTGCCGCTGTGCGCCGGGCCGGAGCTCAGCGTGGCCGCGACCAAGAGCTTTATCGCCACCCTCAGCGCCAGCGCGCTGTTGATCGGCCACTGGAACCAAGAGCCCGACTTGCTGCAAGCCTGCCAGGCCCTGCCCGAAGGCCTGCGTGAAGCCGCCGGGCAGGACTGGACGCCCGCCATCGAGGCGCTGCGCGGCTGCCAGCAACTGATGGTGATTGGCCGGGGCGCCGGTTTTGCCATCGCCCAGGAAGCGGCGCTCAAGCTCAAGGAAACCTCGGCGATCCAGGCCGAAGCCTTCAGCAGCGCCGAGGTACGCCACGGGCCGATGGCCTTGATCGGCGCGGACTACCCGTTGCTGGTATTCGCGCCACGCGGTGCCGAGCAAGCCGGGTTGTTGAGCCTGGCCGCCGATATGCGCCAACGCGGCGCCCGTGTCTTGCTGGCCGCGCCGGACGATATCGCCGAACGCGACCTGACCCTCAGCCGCGCCGACCACCCGAGCCTGGACCCGATCCTGGCGATCATGAGTTTCTACGTAATGGCCGCCGGCCTCGCAGTTGCCCGCGGCATGGACCCGGACCAGCCGCGCCACCTGAGCAAAGTCACCCGCACTCACTGAGTCGCGCTTTCCTGATGAGTACCGTGCCCATGCCCAACAACAATAATGAACTGACCCTCAACGCCCCCCTCAGCGGGCCGTTACTGGCCCTGGGCAACGTGCCTGACGACGTGTTCGCCAGCGGCGCCCTGGGCGACGGCATGGCGATCGACCCGCTCAACGATTGCCTGCATGCGCCGTGCGATGGCGTGGTCATCCACGTCGCCCGCACCGGCCACGCCTTGACGATACGCGCCGACAACGGCGCCGAAGTGTTGCTGCACATCGGCATCGACACGGTCGAATTGAACGGCGAAGGGTTTGCCCTGCTGGTCAAGGAAGGCGCCCGGGTCAGCAATGGCCAGGCGCTGGTGCGCTTTGACCTGGACCGTATCGCCCGCCAGTGCAAAAGCCTGGTCAGCCTGATCATCCTCACCAATGGCGAACACTTTGAACTGCGCCCGCTGGCCGCGAAAACCGTCAAGCAGGGCGACCCCTTGGTGCAGGTTGTGCCGCGTGCGAACGCAGCGCAGCAAACGGCTGTGGATAACGCCGTCGCCGAAACCAGCGCCAGCGTGCGCGTGACTCACCGTGGCGGCCTGCACGCACGGCCGGCGGCGTTGATTCGCAAGACCGCCCAGGGTTTCAGCAGCCAGGCGCAGGTGCACTTCGGCGCCAGGTCGGCCGCCTGCGACAGCCTGATCGGTCTGATGGGGCTGGGCATTGGCGAAGGCGACGAGGTGCGCGTGACCTGTCGCGGCAAGGACGCCGAGGCCGCGCTGCAGGCGCTGGTCGCGGCCTTGTCCGCCGCCGTCAAGGCTGAACGCCACGCACCGGTCGTCGCCATGCCGCGCCGGGCAACCACGGAAGTTGATGTGTTGCAGGGCGTGTGCGCGGCACCGGGACTGGTCTGCGGGCCGTTGTTTCGGCTGGCGGGTATCGAGTTGCCGTCGGACCCCGGCCATCACGTCACTGACGAACAACTGCAACGCCTGGACGCAGCCCTGGAGCAGGTGCGCGGTGAAATCCGCAGCACCCTGGACCAGGCTCGCCAACGCAAGGCCGTCGAAGAAGAAGAGATCTTCGCCGCCCACCTGGCCCTGCTCGAAGACCCCGCCCTGCTGGACGCCGCCACCGAAGCTATCGAACACGGCAGCGCCGCCACCCATGCCTGGCGTGATGCGATCCAGGCGCAGTGCGCGGTATTGCTGGCCCTGGGCAAGCCGCTGTTCGCCGAACGCGCCAACGACCTGCGCGACCTGCAACAACGGGTCCTGCGCGCACTGTTGGGTGAAGCCTGGCATTTCGAATTGCCTGCGGGAGCGATTGTCAGCGCCCATGAACTGACCCCTTCGGATTTGCTGCAACTGAGCGCGCAACAGGCTGCCGGGATCTGCATGGCCGAAGGTGGCGCCACGTCCCATGTCGCCATCCTGGCGCGGGGCAAAGGCTTGCCATGTGTCGTCGCGTTGGGCGCTGAGGTGCTCGATGTGCCGCACGGCCAGCGCGTGGTGCTCGACGCCGGCAACGGCCGCCTGGAACTGGCCCCCAGCGAGGCGCGTCATGCCGAAGTCCACCGGATCCGCGACGCGCAGATACTGCGTCGCCGGCAGCAACAGGCCCAGGCCCAACAACCGGCGCAAACCCGCGATGGCGTGAACATCGAAGTGGCCGCCAATGTCGCCTCCAGCGCCGAGGCCCAGGTGGCCTTTGAAAATGGCGCTGACGGCGTCGGCCTGCTGCGCACCGAATTCCTCTTCGTCGACCGCCGCACGGCGCCGGATGAACAGGAGCAGCGCCAAGCCTATCAAGCTGTGATGGATGCTATGGGCGACAAGTCGGTGATCATCCGCACCATCGACGTCGGTGGCGACAAGCAGCTCGATTACCTGCCACTGCCCGTCGAAGCCAACCCGGTGCTGGGCCTGCGCGGTATTCGCATGGCCCAGGTGCGCCCTGAACTGCTCGATCAGCAATTGCGCGCCCTCCTGCAAGTCAGCCCCTTGCAACGCTGCCGCATCCTGTTGCCGATGGTCAGCGAAGTCGACGAACTGCTGCAGATTCGCCAGCGCCTGGATGAGTTGTGTGCAGAGCTGGAACTGAGCCAACGCCCCGAGCTGGGGGTGATGATCGAAGTGCCCGCTGCGGCGCTGATGGCCGAACAATTGGCCGAGCACGCAGACTTTCTGTCCATCGGCACCAACGATCTGTCCCAGTACACCCTGGCCATGGACCGCGACCATGCCGGCCTCGCCGCGCGTGTCGATGCGCTGCACCCGGCGCTGTTGCGGCTGATCGCCCAGACCTGCGCCGGTGCGGCGAAACACAAACGTTGGGTCGGCGTGTGCGGCGCCCTGGCGTCCGATCCGCTGGCCACGCCGGTGCTGGTCGGCCTGGGGGTCAGCGAGTTGTCCGTCAGCCCGCCGCAAATCGCAGAAATCAAGGACCGCGTCCGTCACCTGGACGCGGCGCAATGCCGGCAACTGAGCCTTGGCCTGCTTGACCTGAGCAGCGCCAGGGCGGTTCGCCAAGCCTGTCAACACCACTGGCCGCTGAGCTGACAACAACAAGAAAAAGGAGACCCGCCATGCACCAATTATTCATCGAAGGGCTGCAACGCCTGGGCCGCGCGCTGATGCTGCCCATCGCCATCCTGCCGATTGCCGGCCTGCTGCTGCGATTGGGCGACACCGACTTGCTCAACATCGCGGTGATGCACGATGCCGGGCAGGCGATCTTCGCCAACCTGGCGCTGATCTTCGCCATCGGTATTGCCGTGGGTTTTGCCCGTGACAATAACGGCACCGCTGGCCTGGCCGGGGCAATTGGTTACCTGGTGATGATCTCCACGCTCAAGGTGATGGACACTACCATCAACATGGGCATGCTCGCCGGTATCGCCAGCGGCTTGATGGCCGGTGCGCTGTATAACCGCTTCAAGGACATCAAGCTGCCGGAGTACCTGGCGTTCTTCGGCGGGCGGCGGTTTGTGCCGATTGTCACCGGGTTTTCAGCGGTGGCGCTGGGGGTGATTTTTGGCTTGATCTGGCCGCCGATCCAGCACGGGATCAACAGCTTCGGCGTATTGCTGATGGAAAGCGGCAGCCTCGGCGCGTTCGTGTTTGGCGTGTTCAACCGCCTGCTGATCGTCACCGGCCTGCACCATATCCTTAACAACATGGCGTGGTTTGTGTTCGGCAGTTTCACCGACCCGCTGACCGGTGCGGTGGTCACTGGCGACCTGACCCGCTACTTCGCCGGCGACCCCAAGGGCGGCCAGTTCATGACGGGGATGTTCCCGGTGATGCTGTTCGGCCTGCCCGCTGCCTGCCTGGCGATGTACCGCAACGCCCTGCCGGAGCGGCGCAAAGTCATGGGCGGGATCTTCCTGTCGATGGCGCTGACCTCCTTCCTGACCGGCGTGACCGAACCCATCGAATTCGCGTTCATGTTCCTCGCGCCGTTCCTTTACCTGCTGCACGCGCTGCTCACAGGCCTGTCGATGGCCGTCACCAATCTGCTGAACATCCACCTGGGCTTTACCTTCTCCGGTGGGTTTATCGACATGGTGCTGGGCTGGGGCAAGTCCACCAATGGCTGGCTGATGGTGCCGGTGGGCCTGGCCTATGCCGTGATCTACTACAGCGTGTTCAGCTACTGCATCCGTCGCTTCAACCTCAAGACACCGGGCCGGGAAGATATCCAGGCCGCCCCGACCGAAGTCATGACCGACCATCAACGGGCCAGCGCCTACATCCGTGCGCTGGGCGGCGCTGACAACCTGCTGAGTGTCGGCGCGTGCACCACACGCCTGCGCCTGGACATGGTCGATCGCAACAAGGCCGTGGATGCAGAGCTCAAAGCCCTGGGCGCGATGGCCGTGGTGCGCCCCGGTAACGGCGGCAGCTTGCAGGTGGTGGTGGGCCCACTGGCGGACAGCATTGCCGACGAGATTCGCTTGGCCATGCCCACGTCCGGCCAGCCATCGTCGCCCTCGGCCCCCGCTCAACCCGAGGCCGGCGCTGTCACCCCGCCACACGCCGAACAATGGCTGAATGCACTGGGCGGTGCGCGTAATGTGTTGCAGTTGGAGTGCGTGGCCATGAGCCGCATTCGCTTGAAGCTGGCTGATGACCAAGCGCTGTCCGAGCAGCAGCTCACAGCCTTGGGTTGCCAGGGAATCCGCCAGCTCGACGACGGCATCTGGCACTTGCTGGTGGGTGAATCGGCCCAGGGCTTGAGCAGCGCACTCAAGGCCCTGGCCAACCGTGATCCGGTGCCCACCAGCGCCTGACATCGCGACTTATCTACCGCCTTGCCAACGGTGCAGCGCTCCATGCTGAGGTTCCTATCATCAGCATGGAGAGCGCGCCTGTGAACACACCATCCCAGGCCTTTGAAGGCATCGAAAGCAACCTCAATCAGATCGGTCATCACCTGCTCAATGTCGAAGCACCGCTGTTGCCAGAACACAAATCCTCAGCCGAACAGGCCTATCTGGAAAAAACCAACGCAATCCTGGCGAGCTACCGGCAGCAGTTCCTGCACAAGAGCCGAACGCTTTACCAATCGCTGAAACAGCGTGACCTGCCCCAACAACTGGTCACGCTCAAGGCCACACTCAACACCCATCTGGAACACCTCGACCGCTACGAGCAGATCGACGGAAAACCGCGTAAATCCTTCATGACCTTTGAAGCCGGTTTCACTGCCCTTGCCAACGAAACCGCCCTGAGCGCCCAGGACCGTCTGCTGCACCCGCAACAACAGGCCATGCTGGAGCGTGTGCCGCTGGGCAGCACACTGCGGCCTGGTTTCTATGCGTTGACCCTGGACTATCAAGCACAAACCATCGAACTGGCCGGGGCCTTTGTCCTGACCGAACGCACCAGCCCGGTCGTCACCGACCTTTCCTCCATGCCGGCCGTGGGCGAAGTGATGCTGTTCACCCCCACGCGCGGGATTGAAACCTTTGGCTCCCTGCCTCAACTGAACGCGCATTTGCAGCGCGGCATGGATGACGCCGCGCAACGCCGCGACTTCATGCACCTGCTGCCGGTGCGCTACCACCACATCAGCCCCGGCGCGATCTGGCCGCTGGCACTGACGCCCATCAATGACCGGCCGCTGTTCGAACACACCTACAACGCCCTGATCGATAAGCGCAACGCAGACATTGACCATGCCCTGAGCCTGGTGAACAACCCCGAGCAGGCCGTGGACACGCTGATCAGCGCACTGGACCACGCCATCGTCGCGTCCCTGCCCGACCTGGCCGCACGCCTGGCATGGCGTGCCCAGCGCGTGCTGGAGCGCTACCTGCGCCAGAGCGCCCCGGACTGGTACCGGAGCGCCAGCGAAACCCGCCGGGCCGAATTGGCCAGGCACCTGGCAGACTACAACACCGCCCGCCAACACCTGCTTGAACTGCTGGGCCCGGTCACCACGCCTGCAACACTGGCCCGCTATCAACTGCTGGAGCGGCTGAGCGAAGACCTGGATATCCACGACCTGGAACCGGAACGCCTGGTGATCAATACCCGTCGCTACGTCTCCCCCATCGGCGAGTACGAACACGACCGCAACCTGATCGACCTGACCCTGCGCGGGCTGCACGAAGGTGACGAGCAGACGGGCTCGGACTTCCTGAGAAAAACCACGCTCACCTATCAAGAGGCGCCACTGCCAGAGGCATACAAGGACCTCACCGTGACCTGGCTGGTACAGACGCTTAGCACCCTGCAACCGCGCCTCGACTTCGCCGCTGCGCAACAACAGATGCATGCAAAACCCGAAACCAGCCTCGCGATCGAACAGATGCTCGACCAAAGGATCAACGCGCTGGCCTATACCGCCGTGCTCGAGGGCCATCTCAGTGAAGACGACTTCCAATTGGTGCAGACCCTGCGCCAAGGCACCGACGCCCGCCTGAGCGCCGCAACCCTGTCTCTGCATGAGGCCCAGTTGCAGGATATGTGGGTGCTGCGCCAGAGCGACGGCAACGGCAAGGTCATACGCCTGCTGCTGTGTACCCCTGAGGCACCTGGGCGGCAGCAATTCCAGGCATTCGACGATGAGGTTGCCTGCCAGCAGCACATCCTTGGCTGGAGCCTGGACAACGGTTCGAAACAACCGCCCGGCACCCTCACCGATTACCTGATCACGCGGGTCGCCTTGCGCTTTCGTGCAGCGATGAAGCAGGTCTTGACTGGCCTGAGTTTCAAGCCTCATGCCGAGGAATACAAAGAGGTCCGCTTTGGCAACATCGGCAACCATGCTCATTGCCTCAAGGCCATGTCGGCCCATGTGCTGGCGACACGGGTCGACGACTATGCCTTCAGCACACCGGACTGGTACCGCTCCACCAGTAACGCCAACCGCCAGAAGCTTTTGAAACTGGCTGACGACGCCGAGGGTGCACTGCATGCCTACAACGCCTTTGCGCTGTCCGATGCGCACTTCCCCAGCTTCCCCAGCTTTGTGCATAAGCAGGCAAAAAAGCGCCTGAACGAGCTGCTGGGACGTCACCAGAACGATGTCGACCCCGATACCGTCTGGGCCTTCTCGCCGCCGGCACTGCTCGGCGCCTGGACGCCGAAACCGCTGACCTACACCCAGCTGTACCGTGACGGCTACGCGGACGGCGTGGGTTTTCTCGACGAAAAGTTTTCGCGGGCGGCCCGCTTCAAAGGTCCCAACGGCATTGACCTGAGCCCGCTGACCGCAGAAAAGGTCGCCCGCTCGGTCACCGGTGTGTGGATCGGCCAGCGCTACATCAACGAGGTCAGGGCCCGCCTATTGAATGTCGGCAGCGCGGATTACGAGTTGCGGCGCAATGCAACCCTGAGCATCACCCAACGCCAGATGCAGAACGCTGCCTTGGAGTGCCGCCTGCAAGGGCATATCGCCGGGGTCGATTGGGAGTGGCTTGAACGCAGTATCGCCAGCATGGGCAGTACCGCCACCGACCAGCGCGGTACCTATGCCATCCATCGACTGCTGGTCGACGGGGAGTGGGTCATCGACACCTTCCTGTTCAGCCACAGCGGCTTCCCGACGTTGCTCTACACCCCCAACGCACCGGATGGCATCAGCTTTCGCGAGGCCCGGCAGTTCAATTACCTGCTGAAAAAAATTCCCGGCATGGTCGGCTATTTGACCCTGCGGGTAGGGGCCCAGTCGCAGACGCGGGTACGGACTTTCCTGGAAAACGCCAAGGCGCAGTTACCCGAGGACCTGAACAAGACCTCCGTCAGCCTTGCGCGCTACGACGCCACCCGCGTGCCCCTGCCGGACCTGCGCCAAGCGCTTTACAACATGAAGCTGCAGCGCAAGATCGACGATGTTGAAGGCACCACGGTCAATCGACTCAAGATGATCACCGGTATTCTGTGGACCTGCGTGGAGTGGGTCACTGCGATTGCCACCGCGCCCTTCCCCGTCCTCAGCCTGAGCCTGGGCATGCTGCTGGCGTTCAAGGACGGCATGCTGGCCTTGCACGCTTACCAGCAGGGCGATACCGGCGCCGCACTGGAGCACTTGATCGGCTACATGCTCAACAGTGCCGGCGCCGCATTCACCGATCTGCGCCCGGCCCTAGTGTCCCTCAGGCAGCTTGCCCGACCCGCCGTGAGCCCGATCGCCAGGCGCACTGCCGTCCCCAGCGAAGCCTTGAAACTTGTCCAGCCTCTGCAACCCAAGCCCTTGGCCCTGGAAGACATGCAAGCGGTACTCTTCGATGGCCAAGCGCTGTGGGCGAAGAAAACCCCGGACCCCATCGGCCGCTACCTGCTCTACCGACTGGACCCGGCCAGTGGCAAACTGGTCTCCACCACACGCGTGGCAGCCCCGGATGCGCAAGGCGTCTGGAGCCGCACCGGGATCACCGGCGGCGCACCTAAATATGAAAAACTGCCCGACACACCGGAGCCGCTCAAGCCCTATGAAATACCGGTGAAGTACGCGAGCAAACTGGAACTGGCGATCAATCCGGATGTGCGGGCCAGCATCGTGCAGCGGACTGAATGGGAGTTCGGCTCGCGGGAGGGCGCGCTGGGGCACGTCGCCAGCGAGTTGCACTCCCTGCGCACCACTTATTTGCAACAGGCCGAACGCTTGACGAGTGACGCCGAAGAGTTCTTCAAACACCTTGATCCGTTGCCGGCCCGCGCCGACGTCCCGGCCATCGACGCCGACGCCTCATTTACGCAACTACTGGCCAGCGATGCCTTGGCCGCAAACCGGCACTTGGTCATCGGCGCGGCACCAGGCTCCATCGCCAGTAAAGAACTCCTGATAACGCAAATGGACAGCTTGCTGAGCAAAGGCTTCAAGTACCTGTACATCGAGCACCTGCCTGCCGATTTATTCCGCACAAAACTGCAGAAGCTCAACACCGGTAAATCCTGGCAGCACATCGAACGCCACCTGAAGACGATTGACCAGGCGTTTGGCTTCGCCGAAGACGCCGAGTATTCGTTTGTCGCCCTGGTGCGCCAGGCGCAAAAAAAGGACTTGAAACTCAGAGCCCTCGACGCCTCGACCTCGTATCAACTGGAGGATGCCCTGCAAATGGGCGACACCCCGGTGACTACGCCGCGGGATAACGCTTCGAGGAATTTCTATTCCCACAAGACCATCGAGACCGACGCCATCGACGAGCCAGACGCACGCTGGATCGCGTTAGTGGATTCCTCGCGCCTGCGTACCTTCGATAAAACGCCGGGCCTGGCCGACTTGCACGACGCGGTGGCCTTGCGGGTGGACGATGTCGGCCCAGGCCAGCCGGTGGGCATCTGGATCGACGAGCCGGGCGCCATCGTCGGCGATCCACTGGCCCACGCTGACTACCGGCTGACCCTTCACACAGCCTATGCGGCGCCCGAGCCGGTAACGCCATCCGGTGCTGCGTCAGTCGCTGTCGCCAACCACTTCAGCGACTACGACATCGCGCCGCCGTTGCGCGCCAGCATCGCTCAACAGGCTACTACGCGATATGGGCTCAATACACGTTACTACTCGACGGCCCCCGATCATCGCGAAGCACTCCAGGCGTTCCAGAACACCAGGGAACGCCTGAGCACCGAGGCACAAACCTATATGGCCAGCCACGTGCCGCCCACCAGGCCCGACCCTTCGGTTCTGGGCTCGCCGAAAACCCCAGAGGCGCTGCTGGAAAGCATCCGTCACAGCGAGTTCACCGGACTGGTGATCGGTGAAGGGCACCGGGCGGAGTCCAGCAAACGGTTGTTGCGCGAGCACATGGGGCACCTCAAGGCGCAGGGGTTCAAGACCCTGTACGTAGAACACCTGATGACCGATTTGCATCAGGCAGAGCTGGATGCCTTCCTGCGCACCCAACACCTGCCGGACACCCTCAAGCGCTACCTGAACTATCTGGACCAGGGGCAAATGCGCGGCTACAAAGGCCGCGATACGTACACGGAAGTCGTCCAGGCAGCCGGCAAGCACGGCTTGCGCGTCCGCGCCCTGGACTGCGCCGCCAGTTATCACCTCAAAGGGCTGGGTGGGGACATGTCTGTAACGCGCAACCAAATATTCAGCTACTTCGCCTCCAATGTGATCAAGGCCGACCAGGCGGCGCATGGGCCACACAAGTGGGTCGCGTTCATCGGCAGCACTCACACCAACAACAACCTGGGGGTGCCCGGACTGGCGGAACTGCAAGGTGCCGTCAGCCTGCATGTCAGGGACACGCCCCCCGCGTTGGCGCGAAACATTCGCCCCGGCACCTGGGAGACATTTTCCGAAGGCATAGACCTCGATGCCAGGGCCTTGCGTAGCGACTTAGTTCTGGAGGCCGGTGTGGAAGGCTTAACGGCGCCAGCGCCGTTCGTTCCGGTCGACCGGTCTCGGCTGAAAAGACCCGGCCATTTCCTGATCGAACGCCCAACACCGGCGCAGAACAATGTGCTGCACCGTTCGCGCACCGGGGAAATTGTGTCGACGCCCATCAAGGTCAATGCTGACGGCCTGTATTACGTCGACCGCTGGGAACCGATGCAGGGCAAGCGCTTCAGCTACGAAAGCACCTTGATCAGTGCACTGCGGGTGGAAGTCGGGCTGACCCCCGCGCCCTGAGTCGTTGAAGGCCTGGCCCTGATTGCATGACAGCCAACAAAAAACCCGCTGGCCAAACTGGCCCAGCGGGTTTCTTGTTTTAACAGCCAGCCGATCAGAAATCTGCCAACTGCCACACTTCATACGCCGGTGTCTCGTAGGGGTGGCTGAGCTTCAAGGCCGCGACAACCGCCTTGACCCACTCATCGGCCACCACCAACTCGACCTTCCACTCTTCAACCACTTCAACCTGGCCAACCTGCCCGATAAACGGCTGGCTGCCGTCCAACGCGCGAAACTGGCCCTGGCCCAGCACTTGCCAGGCGCAGCGGTCGTAGTCGCCGATGCGTCCGCCGCCAGCAGCGAAGACGGCGGTTTTCACCGTCTCCACATGGCTGTCGGGCACAAAGAAGGCGAGCTTGTACACGGTCTTAGTTCACCCACACGCGGGCGTTGCGGAACATGCGCATCCAGGCACCGTCTTCGTTCCATTCTTCCGGGCGCCAGGAGTTCTGCACGGCGCGGAACACGCGCTCCGGGTGCGGCATCATGATGGTCACGCGACCGTCGCGGCTGGTGAGGCCGGTGATCCCGCGCGGCGAGCCGTTCGGGTTGGCCGGGTAGCTTTCGGTGACCTTGCCGTGGTTGTCGACGAAACGCATGGCCACGCAGCCGGACAGATCGGCCTCGAGCAACGCCTCTTCGCTTTCGAACTCGGCATGGCCTTCACCGTGGGCGATGGCGATTGGCATGCGCGAACCGGCCATGCCCTGCAGGAAGATCGAGTTGGATTCCTGCACCTGCACCATGGCGACACGGGCTTCGAACTGCTCGGAACGGTTACGCACAAAGTGCGGCCAGAACTCGCTGCCCGGGATCAGCTCGTGGAGGTTGGACATCATCTGGCAACCGTTGCACACACCCAGGGTGAAGCTGTCGTTGCGTTCGAAGAAGCCCTGGAACGCATCGCGGGCACGGCTGTTGAACAGGGCCGATTTGGCCCAGCCTTCACCGGCACCCAGCACGTCGCCGTAGGAGAAACCGCCGCAGGCCACCAGGCCTTTGAACTCGTTGAGGTCAACGCGACCGGCGAGGATGTCGCTCATGTGCACGTCGATCGCATTGAAGCCGGCGCGGTCGAACGCGGCCGCCATTTCCACCTGGCCGTTGACACCCTGCTCACGCAGCACGGCAACCTGTGGGCGGATGCCTTTCTTGATGTACGGCGCGGCGATGTCCTGGTTGACGTCGAAGCTGAGCTTGGTGCTCAGGCCCGGGTTGTCTTCTTCCAGGATCACGTCGAATTCCTGCTCGGCGCAGTCGGCGTTGTCACGCAGGCGTTGGATCTGGTAGCTGGTCTCGGCCCACTGGCGTTGCAGCAAGCGGCGCTGGCCGGCAAACACGGTGTCGCCGTTGAACGAGATGTTGATTTCACCGTTGTTGATCGGCTGGCCGATCACCGCCACGCAGTCGTCCAGGCCAGCGGCGCTGAATTGTGCGAGGACGTCCGGCGTGGCGTCCTGGCGCACCTGGATTACCGCGCCCAACTCTTCGTTGAAGAGGATGCCGTTGATTTCAGAGGCGTCCTCGGCAACGCTGTCGAGCACGATGTTCAGGCCGCAGTGACCGGCGAAGGCCATCTCGACCACGCTGGTCAGCAGACCACCGTCGGAACGGTCGTGGTAGGCCAGCAGGTGGCCGTCGGCGTTGAGGCCCTGGATCACGGCGAAGAAGGCTTTCAGGTCTTCGGCGTCATCCACGTCCGGCGCCTGTTTGCCGAGCTTGCCGTGGGTTTGCGCGAGGATCGAGGCGCCCATGCGGTTCTGGCCACGGCCCAGGTCGATCAGGATCAGGTCGGTGGTGCCCTTGTCCATGCGCAGTTGCGGGGTCAGGGTCTGGCGGATGTCGGTGACCGGCGCAAAGCCGGTGACGATCAGCGACAGCGGCGAGGTGACGCTCTTGTCCACGCCTTCATCGTTCCAACGGGTGGCCATGGACATGGAGTCCTTGCCCACCGGAATGGTGATGCCCAGCTCCGGGCACAGCTCCATGCCGACCGCTTTCACGGTGTCGTACAGACGCGCGTCTTCACCTGGGTGACCGGCAGCGGACATCCAGTTGGCCGACAATTTGATGTCGGACAGCTTGCCGATGCGCGACGCGGCGATGTTGGTGAGGGTTTCACCAATGGCCATGCGGCCCGACGCCGGGGCGTCCAGCAGGGCCAGCGGCGTACGCTCGCCCATGGCCATGGCTTCACCGGTGTAGACGTCGAAGCTGGTAGCGGTGACGGCAACGTCGGCCACCGGCACCTGCCATGGGCCGACCATCTGGTCACGGGCCACCAGGCCGGTGATGGTGCGGTCGCCGATGGTGATCAGGAAGCTTTTGCTCGCCACGGCCGGGTGGTGCAGCACGCGTTCGATGCTGTCGGCCAGTTCGAGTGTGCTTGGGTCGAAATCATCGCCCAGCTCGGCTTCACGCACGGCCGAACGGTGCATGCGCGGGGCTTTGCCCAGCAGCACTTCGAGGGGCATGTCCACCGGGCTGTTGCCGAAGTGGCTGTCGGTGACCGTCAGTTGCGGCTCGGCAGTGGCTTCGCCGACCACGGCAAACGGGCAACGCTCGCGTTCGCAGATGGCCTGGAAGCGCGCGAAGTCTTCAGGGCCGACCGCCAGTACGTAACGTTCCTGGGATTCGTTGCTCCAGATTTCGTGCGGGGCCATGCCCGGCTCGTCGTTTGGAATGTTGCGCAGTTCGAAACGGCCACCGCGGTCGCCATCGTTGACCAGCTCCGGGAAGGCGTTGGACAAACCGCCGGCGCCGACGTCGTGGATAAAGCTGATGGGGTTCTTGTCACCCAACTGCCAGCAACGGTCGATGACTTCCTGGCAGCGGCGTTCCATCTCAGGGTTTTCGCGCTGTACGGAAGCGAAATCGAGGTCTGCCGAGCTGGTGCCGGTGGCCATGGAGGAAGCCGCGCCGCCGCCCAGGCCGATCAACATTGCCGGGCCGCCGAGCACGATCAGCTTGGAGCCGACCAGGATCTCGCCTTTCTTGACGTGCTCTTCACGGATGTTGCCCATGCCGCCGGCCAACATGATCGGCTTGTGGTAACCGCGCACTTCATCACCATGAGGGGTGGTGATGGACTGTTCGAAGGTACGGAAGTAGCCGGTCAGCGCCGGGCGCCCGAATTCGTTGTTGAACGCGGCGCCGCCCAGCGGGCCTTCGATCATGATGTCGAGTGCGGTGACGATGCGCTCAGGCTTGCCGTACGGCACTTCCCACGGCTGCTCGAAGCCTGGGATCTGCAGGTTGGACACGGTGAAACCGGTGAGGCCGGCCTTTGGCTTGGCGCCACGGCCGGTGGCACCTTCGTCGCGGATCTCGCCGCCGGAACCGGTGGCCGCGCCCGGGAACGGGGCAATCGCGGTCGGGTGGTTGTGGGTCTCGACCTTCATCAGGATGTGCACCGGCTCCTGCACCGCGCCGTACTGGCGGGTTTCAGGGTCCGGGAAGAAACGGCCGGCGACCGAGCCGACGATCACCGAGGCGTTGTCCTTATAAGCCGACAGAACGCCTTCGCTGTGCATCACGTAGGTGTTCTTGATCATGCCGAACAGGCTTTTTTCCTGGCTTTCGCCGTCGATGTCCCAACTGGCGTTGAAGATCTTGTGACGGCAGTGCTCGGAGTTGGCCTGGGCGAACATCATCAGTTCGATGTCGTGGGGGTTGCGCTTGAGACCGGTGAAGGCGTTGACCAGGTAGTCGATCTCGTCTTCGGCCAGGGCCAGGCCCAGCTCGGTGTTGGCCTTCTCCAGCGCAGCGCGGCCACCGCCCAGCACGTCAATCGCGGTCAGCGGCTTGGGCTCGGCGTGGCTGAACAGGCCGGCAGCCTGTTCCAGCTGGCTGACGATGATCTGGGTCATGCGGTCGTGCAGGCTGCTGGCGATCAGCTCGGCCTCGGCGTCGCTGAACTGCCCTGCTACATAGAAGGCGATACCGCGTTCCAGGCGCTGGATTTTTTCCAGGCCGCAGTTACGGGCGATGTCGCTGGCCTTGCTCGACCAGGGCGAGATGGTGCCGAACCGTGGCAGAACCAGGAACAAGCGGCCGGTCGGCTCTTGAACGGGAACGCTTGGGCCGTACTTCAGAAGGCGTGCGAGCACTTGCTGTTCGTCGGCGGTCAAGACGCCGGTAACGTCGGCGAAGTGAGCAAATTCAGCATACAGGCCTGTAACCGCTGGAACCTTCTGGCTCAGTTGTTCAAGGAGTTTGCTGTGGCGAAAGGCAGAAAGGGCAGGAGCGCCGCGCAGGATCAACATCTTCGGGACAGCCTCGGGAAGGGGTGTGCTTTGAGGCCGTGCATTCTAGCGTAAACCATCGCCAACGGCACCCGAAACGGCACCGCTGGCGGCTGCCGAACGTCAGTTGGCACGGTTTGCACGCTATCGGGGCGTTATCCAAGGCATTCCGCGCAGTTATTTTAACCGTCACAATCGGGCGCCAAGCCACGTTTCTGCGGGTTGCAGCACAGTTTTGGCGGCGCTAGCAGACAAGTCCGCCGCTGTCGAGATATGGCGCCGTGGGCCGTTTGCGTATACTGCGCAGATGTTCTCCCCAACTGCTTTGCGCCCGCGATGCGCCAGATGGCTCATCGTCACCGGACTCTTCCTGATGCTCAGCGCCTGTGTTGATAAACCCAGCACGCTCGAGCGAATCAAGGAGGATGGCGTATTGCGGGTGATTACCCGAAACAGCCCGGCGACTTACTTCCAGGACCGCAACGGTGAAACCGGTTTCGAATACGAACTGGTCAAGCGTTTTGCCGATGACCTGGGCGTGAAGCTGGAAATCGAGACCGCCGACAACCTCGATGACCTGTTCGGCCAGCTGGGCAAACCCAACGGCCCGGTGCTCGCCGCCGCCGGCCTGGTCAGCAGCGAGCAGCGCCAGCAACAGGTGCGTTTCTCCCATCCTTACCTGGAAGTCACCCCGCAGATCATCTACCGCAACGGCCAGTCACGCCCGACGAACGCGGCGGACCTGGTGGGCAAGAAGATCATGGTGCTCAAGGGCAGCACCCACGCCGAACAACTGGCGGCGCTTAAAAAGCAGAACCCGGCCATCGAATACGAAGAATCCGATGCTGTCGAGGTGGTCGACCTGCTGCGCATGGTGGACGAGGGGCAAATCGACCTGACCCTGGTGGACTCCAACGAAGTGGCGATGAACCAAGTGTACTTCCCCAACGTACGGGTGGCGTTCGACCTCGGCAATGCCAGCAACCAGAGCTGGGCCGTGGCGGCCGGCGACGACAACAGCCTGCTCAACGAGATCAACAGCTACCTGGACAAGGTGGAAAAGAACGGCACCCTGCAACGCCTTAAAGACCGCTATTACGGGCACGTCGATGTACTCGGCTATGTCGGCGCCTACACCTTCGCCCAGCATTTGCAGCAGCGGCTGCCCAAATACGAGAAACACTTTCGCGCCTACGCCAAGGAAGAAAAAGTCGATTGGCGCCTGCTTGCGGCTATCGGTTATCAGGAATCGCTGTGGCAACCGGCGGTCACCTCAAAGACCGGCGTGCGCGGCCTGATGATGCTGACCCAGAACACCGCCCAGGCCATGGGCGTGTCCAACCGCCTGGATGCCAGGCAAAGCATCATGGGCGGCGCCAAGTACCTGGCCAAGATCAAGGACGAGCTGGACGACAAGATCGCCGAGCCCGACCGCACCTGGTTCGCCCTCGCTGCTTATAACGTCGGCACCGGCCATCTGGACGACGCGCGCATCCTGGCGAAGAAGGAAGGCCTGAACCCGAACAAGTGGCTGGATGTGAAGAAGATGCTGCCGCGCCTGTCGCAGAAGCAGTGGTACAGCAAGACCCGCTACGGCTACGCCCGAGGCGGCGAGCCGGTGCACTTCGTGGCGAACATCCGGCGCTACTACGACATCCTGACCTGGGTGACCCAGCCCCAGCTGGAGGGTAACCAGGTGGTGGAAGGTAATCTGCATGTGCCGGGTGTGGATAAAACCAAGCCGCCGGAAGACACCCCGCAGCTATAAGAACACTGAAAAAACTAAAATGTGGGAGGGGGCTTGCTCCCGATGGCACAGTGTCAGCCACTGCATAGGCTGACTGATACACCGCCATCGGGAGCAAGCCCCCTCCCACATTTTTTGGATCTCCACCGGTTTCAGAGGCCGGTGATCAGGTGTACCACTCCTCCCGCCAACACCATCACACCCGGCACACCTGCCGCTTTCAAAGCCGCCTCATCCAGCCGCCCCGCATCCTGCAATTGCACCCTCACCCGCGTCAGCGCCACCCGCCGCTGCGACTTGAGATTATCCGCCCCACCCAACGCGCTCAGCACCTCAGCCGACAACAAACCCGGCGCCGCTACGGTCTCGGCAATCAAGTCCGGCGTCAGAGCCTTCCAGAACGCCTGCTTCAATTTATCCAACATGCTCATTTCTCCAGCACAGGTGAAGTTTCAACGGTAGCCGCGTGATATTCGCGCAAGGCCTCGCGTACCTGGACAGCTTCTTCCAGGCCCAGTACCTGGCGGGCGATGGTCTGGCAGTCGGCCAGGTCCAGCTCGCGCACGGTGGCTTTGATGGTGGGGATCAGCGGCACACTGACCGACAACTCATCCACGCCCAGCCCGATCAACACCGGCACCGCCAGCGCTTCGGAGGCCAGTGCACCGCATACACCCACCCACTTGCCATGGGCGTGGGCGGCCTTGACGGTGGTGGCGATCAGGCGCAGCACCGCCGGGTGAAAGCTGTCGGCCTGGCTGGCCAGGCGCGGGTGATCACGGTCCATGGCCAGGGTGTATTGGGTCAGGTCGTTGGTGCCGATGGAGAAGAAATCCACATGGGGCGCAAACACATCGGCCATCAGGGCCGCCGACGGCACCTCGATCATGATGCCCAGTTTGGGCAACTCGCTGAGCCCAAGGACCCAGGCTTCTTCTTCCAGAATCTGGCGGGCCAGGTGCAGCTCCGACAGCAGGCTGATCATCGGCAACATGATATGCAGGCGTGCCAGCCCGGCACTGGCGAGGATCGCGCGCAACTGTTCACGCAACAGTTCCGGGCGCTCCAGGCACAGGCGTATGCCGCGCAGGCCCAGGAACGGGTTGGTTTCACTGTCCATCGGCACGTACGCCAGGGGTTTATCGCCGCCGACGTCCAGGGTGCGCACCACCAGATTGCGCTCGGTGCCCAGGGCTCGGGCGATGGCGCTGTAGGTGGCGGCCTGCTCATCCACGCTTGGGGCGCGATTGCGATCCAGGTACAAAAACTCCGAGCGCAGCAGGCCGACGCCTTCGCCCCCGAGGGCCAGGGCTTGCTCCACCTCCTGCAACGAAGCGACGTTGGCGGTCACCTCGACGTGATGGCCGTCGCGGGTAATCGCAGGCACTGACGCCTGCGCCACGTCACGCTGGCGTCGCAGCACGTGCTGCTTACGCGCAGCTTCCAGCTGTTCGATCTCGACCAGGTTGGGGTTCAGGTGCAACTCGCCTTTGTCGGCATCGAGCAGGACCTGTTTGCCATTGGCCAGCGCCAGCACTTCAAGCCCGACCCCGCATATGGCAGGCAGGCCCAGGGCCCGCGCCAGGATCGCGACATGGCTGGTCGCCCCGCCGCCGACGGTGACAAACCCCAGCACCTTTTGGGGATCGAGGCTGGCGGTTTGCGAAGGCGTCAGTTGCTCGGCGACCAGGATCGCGCGGTCGGGCAGGTCCCAGGCGCGGTCTTGAATTCCGAGGATCAGCCTCAGCACACGCTGGCCGACATCCGCGAGGTCCGCCGCACGTTCGGCCAACAGGGCATTGCCCAGGTTCTGGAACAGCTGGGCAGTGGCGACCGTGGCGCTGTTCCAGGCAAATGCGGCGCTCTTGCCTTCGGCCAGCAGGCCGTGGGCTTGTTCCAGCAGCGTCGGGTCTTCGAGCAATTCCTGATGGGCGCGGAAAATCTCCGCCTGGGCACTGCCTGCCGCCTGGGTTTGCAGGGCTTGCAGCGCTTCGGTTGCAACCAGCAAGCCACGGTCCAAAGCGCCGCGCTCGAACGCCTCGCCAGCGCCCTGTTCAGTCACCTTCAGCTCGGGCTCAGCAACCTGGACCACCTGGCCAAACGCCGATCCCGGCGATGCGCAAACGCCTCGCAGCAGCGTCGCCGACGATACCGGCACGGGCGCTTCAAGCTGTGCAGCCGGCGCCGCAATGGCCTCGCCGCAGCCTTCAAGCAACAGCGCGACCAGAGCTTGGATCGCCGCCTCGGCATCGTCACCGGCCGCACTCACTTGCAAGGTATCGCCCTGCACGGTTTGCAGCGCCATGATCGCCACCAGCGACTTGGCGTTGGCACTCTGGGTTTGCTTGTGCAGGTAAATGCTCGCGTTAAAACCTTTCGCGGCTTGTGCAAACACGGCGGCCGGGCGCGCGTGTAAACCGTTGGCGTTGGGTAAGGTCAACGGCTTTGAGAAGCGTGCATCGCCCTCCTCCTCATCGGCCTCCTCTACCCGGTTGCCGGGCGCTACCTGCAACACCGGCTGGCCCCGTTCCACCAGGCCGCTTGCCAACGGCGTGAACGGCTCGCCGCTGACCACCAGCATCAAGGTCAGCAAACTGCGTGCGTGGAGTGCCACATAGTCGGCATCGAATTCGATCAAGGCTTGCCCGGCTTCTACCCGCTGGCCTTCCTCGACCAGGCGGGTGAAGCCCTTGCCGGCCAGGCTCACGGTGTCCAGGCCGATATGCATCAGCACCTGCACGCCGTTGTCGTCGGTGACGCTGACCGCATGCCCACTGTCCTGGATATTGCTGATCACCCCGGCCAGGGGGGCGCACAGGGTCTGCGAGGTGGGATCGATGCACAGGCCGTCGCCGATCATGCGGCTGGCGAACACCGGGTCAGGCACCTTGTCCAGTGCCAGCAGCACGCCGGACAAGGGCGCCAGCAGTTCCAGGGGTTGAGTTGCGGTCATGACGTCACCTGCTGTTTTGTTCTGTAAAGATCCTTGGGTGGATGCCTATCCCATGGATGACTTATTTCCACCAGTATTCAACCTGCACGCCAACGTTCGACCCATGCCGCGCGGTGCCATAGGCGCCGGTGTCGGACAACGCCGAGCCCGCCGCCAGTTCATTCGCTGCACGCTTGGCCGCTTCGTTCCAGGTCGCATAGGTGTAGTACAAACGCACTTCCGGCCGCGCCCAGAAATCCGGGCCGTTGGGCGACCAGGTCGGGGCAAAGGTAAATTTGCTCAGCTTGCGCGTGCCGCCGGTGGCATCGACCTGATCATGCCCAAGCTCGGTGACCAACTTGAATTGTTCGCTGATCGCATACGCAGGGCGCACGCCGATGGACATCCAGGTCTGGTCCTGGCTGCCGGGGCGAATATCCTTCTGGTACACCGCCTCGATCTGCCCACCAAAACGCGGGGTCACCTGCCAGTCGAAGAACTCCACGGCGCGATAACTTTTGCTGCTGTTATCCAGGAAGGTATTGCCGGTGTAGCCCAGGCCGGTGCCGGGGCCTTCGCCGTACTGCAAAGCGAATTTGTTCTTGCCGCCCAGGAAGTTTTTTTGCACATGCTGCGCGGTGAGCGCCCAGCCGCTGTGGGTGTCGCGCCCGCCGGCCTTTTCGATATGGCTCAAGCCCAGCTCCAGCTCGCCGCCGGGGTTGGTCTTGAAGCCCGCGACGTTGAAGTCGTGACGGGTGGCGTATTCCTTCTGGTACAGGTTGTCCTTGCGCGAAATGGCGTAGCTGTACTTGAGGTCGCCGATCAGCACGTCCTCGATACCGCCGCCGGTGGCGCTCTGGTTCCAGTAGTAGAAGTCGGAAATATGGATGTCATTGCGTTTGTAGTAACGCCGACCGGCCCACAGCGAACCGCCATTGAGGGCAGGCAGGTTCGACCACTGCGCATACATCTGCGGCATGCGCGCCGAGCCGTTGTCTTCGCCCTGGAATTTAAGGGCGCGGTCGTATTGGTTGTACAGCGACGCCATGGCGTCGACGCTGAGCACCGAGCCATCGTCGAGGGTCAGCAGGTCCTGACGCAGTTCCAGTTCGGCGTACTGCTCGCATTCGTTGCCCAGTCGGTATTTGGTTTGCGCCCCCGGCAACTGGAAACATTGCTGCTTGCCACTGCCTGTCGACGTCCCCGCGCCGCTGCGCAAGTAACCGGCAAATTCCAGGGCCTGCGCGCCGAATGGCAGGCTCAGGCAGGATGCAACGAGGCCCAGCTTTATTGTTGTTTTCATGAATGCTCCTTCTATTTTTATTGTTTTATTACTGTCCTTGCACGACACGATTCCCTGTAGGAGCGAGCTTGCTCGCGAAGAACGCCAACGATTACGCAGCGATACTGGTTTAACGCGGCGCTCTCAGGTTTTTCGCGAGCAAGCTCGCTCCTACAGGGGGCGTATCAATCGATCAGGTGCAGCACGAACGATTCGTAGGGACGCAAGACGACCGTGGCCGAGCGTCGCGGGCAGTCGGGGTAGTTGCTGATCAGCAGGCGTTGCTCGGTCGCGGCGTCGATCACGTCGCCAGGTAGCTGGACCTCACAGGGCTGGCCATAGAAGTTGTTCAGCACCAGCAGGCGCTCGCCGTGGCCTTCGCGCAGGTACGCCCAGACCTGCAAATGGTCTTGCAGCAGTTGGCGGTAAACCCCCTCTTGAATCAGCGGTTCGTGACGGCGCAGGGCGATCAGTGCGCGGTAGTGATGCAGCACGGAGTCGGGATCGTCGCGCTGGTGTTCAACGTTGATCTGCGCGGCATTCGCCGGGAGGCTGATCCAGGGCTCGCCGCTACTGAAACCCGCATTCGGCTGCGCGTTCCACTGCATCGGCGTACGGCCGTTGTCGCGGGACTTCTGCATGATCGCCGCCATGCTCGCCGCTTCGGATTCACCGGCATCGCGCTTGAGGCGGAAGATGTTCAGGGTCTCCACATCGCGGTACTGATCGATGCTGTCAAAGCCCGGATTGGTCATGCCCAGTTCTTCGCCCTGGTACACGAACGGCGTGCCCTGGAGGAAGTGCAGCGCGGTGGCGAGCATCTTGGCCGAGACCACGCGATGCTCACCGTCGTCACCAAACCGCGAGACCACCCGGGGTTGATCGTGGTTACACCAGAACAGCGCGTTCCAGCCGCCACCGGCCTGCATGCCCAGTTGCCAGTCGGAGAGGATCTGCTTGAGTTGCAGGAAGTCGAAGTCAGCCTTCACCCACTTCTGCAGGTTCGGGTAATCGACTTTCAGGTGATGAAAGTTGAAGGTCATCGACAGCTCTTTCGACTCTGGCCGCGAGTAGCGAATGCAATGCTCAAGGCTGGTGGACGACATCTCGCCGACGTTGATCAGGTCATGGCCTTCAAAGACTTCGCGGTGCATCTCCTGCAGGTATTCATGCACGTTCGGGCCGTCGGTGTAGAAGCGGCGGCCGTCGCTGCTGTCTTCGGGGAAATCGGCGGGCTTGGAGATCAGGTTGATCACGTCCAGGCGGAAACCGCCCACACCCTTGTCACGCCAGAAGCGCATCAGCTTGAACACCTCGGCACGCACCTGGGGGTTGTCCCAATTGAGGTCGGCCTGGGTGTGGTCGAACAGGTGCAGGAAGTACTGGCCGGTTTGCGCCTCGTATTCCCAGGCCGAACCGCCGAACTTGGACTCCCAGTTGTTCGGCTGGTCGCGCCAGATGTAGAAGTTGCGGTAGGGGTTGTCGAGGCTGCTGCGCGCCTGCTGGAACCACTCATGCTCGATGGACGTGTGGTTGACCACAATGTCGAGCATCAGCTTGATGCCACGCTTGGCCGCTTCGCTGATCAGCAAGTCGCAGTCGGCCATGGTCCCGTAGCTGGGGTCGATGGCGTAGTAGTCGCTGATGTCGTAGCCGTTGTCCCGTTGCGGCGAGCGCAGGAACGGGGTGATCCACAGGCAATCCACGCCCAGCCATTTGAGGTAGTCGAGTTTGTCCACGATGCCCAGCAGGTCACCGGTGGCGTTACCCGCGTGGCTGTGGAAGCTCTTGGGGTAGATCTGGTAGATCACCGAGTGTTGCCAGTCTTGCATGGTGGGTTCCTTCAGTAGAGTTTTGTGCTGGCCTCTCGGGCCTCGATGGCGATTGATCAGGCGACGCGATAACCCGGCCGAACAATCTTCATGCTCAACGCACAGGTCAGTACAAACGGCACGACCATCGCGATGACCATCCCGAGCACAAACATCGCGATGGATTGCGGCACGATCGAGATAAACCCAGGTAAACCACCGACGCCGATGGCCGAGGCCTGCACCTTGTTCAGCGACAGGAAAATGCTGCCCAGCGCCGAGCCCACCAGGGCCGCGTAAAACGGAAACTTGAAGCGCAGGTTCACCCCGAACATCGCCGGTTCCGTGATGCCGAAGTAGGCGGAAATCGCCGAGGTCGAGGCCATGCTTTTATCCCGCGCATTGCGGGTGGTGTAGAACACCGCGAGCGCGGCGCTGCCCTGGGCCAGGTTGGACATCACGATCATCGGCCAGATAAACGTGCCGCCCTGGGTGGAGATCAATTGCAGGTCCACGGCGAGGAACATGTGGTGCATGCCGGTGATCACCAGCGGCGCATACAGCAGGCCGAAAATCGCTCCGCCGACCATCGGCGCCAGGTCAAACAGGGTGACCACGCCTTCGGTGATCAGGATGCCGAGGTGACGGGTCACCGGGCCGATGATCGCCAACGCGAGCACGCCGGTGACGACGATGGTGGTGATTGGCACGACCAGCAATTGAATGGCGTTGGGCACACGAGCGCGCAGCCATTTCTCGATGACGCTCATGACATACGCCGCCATCAGGATCGGCAGGATCTGCCCCTGGTAGCCGACTTTCTCAATCTTGAACCAACCGAAAATATCGAAGTACGGCAGGCTCTGGCCGTCGAGCCCGGCGACCGCCTTGCCGTAGTTCCAGGCATTGAGCAGATCGGGATGCACCAGCATCAGGCCGAGCACGATGCCGAGGATTTCACTGCCGCCAAAGCGCTTGGCCGCCGACCAACCCACCAACGCCGGCAGGAACACGAACGAGGTGTTGGCCATCAGGTTGATCAGGCTCCACAGGCCATCCAGGTTCGGATACGCCTCCAGCAGCGTCTGGCCCTCGATGAACATGCCCTTGGCGCCCATCAGGTTGTTCACGCCCATCAGCAGGCCGGCGATGATCAACGCGGGCAGGATCGGCATGAACACATCGGAGAACACCCGTACCAGGCGCTGCATGGCGTTGGTCTTGTCGGCGCCCTTCTTCTTCACGTCGGCGATGGTGGCGGCGGCGAGGCCGGTCTGTTCGCGCAGGGCGGCGTAGACCTTTTCCACTTCGCCGGGGCCGATCACCACCTGGAACAAACCGCCGGTGAAGAACGAGCCCTTGACCAGATCGACCTGGTTCAACGCGCTGTTGTTGACCAGGCTCGGATCCTTGAGCGCCAGGCGCAGGCGGGTCACGCAGTGGGCAGCTTGCTCAAGGTTGTCGCTGCCCCCGAGGTGCTCGAGGATCTCGCGGGCAATGTTGGAATAGTCGTGGCTCATGCTTGGTTTCCACTTTGATTTTTTTTATTGGGGGCAGTCATTGGCAGCACGCCGAAGGCAAAAGTACTCGTACAGACGAGTTAAAGCAACAACTCGTCTGTACGAGTTTGATTTTGTTTATTCCCTGCAGGACACCGCTGCGCTGCAAGCCGCAGAAATCCATGGGTCTAATGGACAAACTCCCGCTCTGCCTCTAAGGTTCCTGCCTTGAACGCCAACGCGGCACAGAGCCCTATCCATGAGCAAATACAACCAGATCTATACCGATCTGCTTGCCAGCATCACCACCGAACGCCTGCAACGCGGCACGCGCCTGCCCTCCGAAACCGAATTGATGGACAGCTACCAGGCCAGCCGAGGCACCGTGCGTCGCGCCATCGAGCAACTGCAGGAACGTGGGTTTGCGCAAAAGATCCACGGCAAGGGCACCTTCGTGCTCTCGCCCAACCCGATTGAGTTCCAACTCGGCGGCATCGTCAGCTTTCACGAAACCCACGCCGACCTGGGCGATGACGTACGCACCGAAGTGGTCGAATTCACCCAGCTCCCCCTGGAAGGCCCATTGTTGCAACACATCGAGGCCGAACCCGGCAGCCTCATCACACGCATCAAACGGGTACGGCGCATCGGCGGCAAACGGGTGATCCTCGACATCAACCACTTCGTCGCCGACCTGATCCCAGGCCTGGACCAGGCGATCGCCGAACAGTCGATCTACGCCTTCATCGAGCAGACCTTGCAACTGCAGATCAGCTACGCCCAGCGCACCATCGAAGCGCTGCCCCGCAGCAAGGACGACCAGGCACACCTGGACCTCGACGGCCAAAGCCATGTGATCGTGGTGAGCAACCAGACGTTTTTGCAGGATGGGCGGCAGTTCGAGTACACCGAGTCGCGGCATACGTTGGATAAGTTTTACTTCTCCGATATCGCCAGGCGCTAACTATCTACCCATCGCCCGTCTAAACGGCTTGGCATGCTCGGCTCTTCCCCCTTAAGGAGAGCAGCATGCCGCTTGCCGACACCTCCCCCGCCGCTCAGCAACAACTCAGGGCCCTGGCGCCCATCGTGCTGGATGCGTGCCCGAACATGCAGAGGATGGCCATCGAGGCCGCCCGCGAGATTCTCGCAAAACACGGTCTGGCGACCCTGGATCCCGATCACGTGCACTGGCACCGCTTCACCGGCGGTGTCGGTGACCCGGCGACGTTTACGGGCTGGAGCCACAACGAAAAACCCCAGGCGTCGATGACGCTGACGCAGCTGGTCATTCACCGCTTCGAGGTACATGACCAGGACAATGCCGACCTGCTCGACGGTGATGGTGGCTTTTATCGCGAGGGTGCCGAGGCACGGTTATTCGATCAGCATAACGAAGTGCGGCTGTCCGCCAGCGCGGTGCTCAAGGACTTCTGGGCGATCAATTTCAGCGATCGCTACACCACGCGCATGGATGCATTCTGGAGCGCTCACTTCGATGATTTTCGCACCCTGGCCAAGGTCAACTGCCTGGCCGAGGCCCTGCAAGCACGACAGGCCGGGGATCTCACCACGTCGCAGTTGCAGACGGTGATTCGGGCCCTGGCCAGCAATCTGTGCTGGCCCCCAACCCTGTCCAACCTGCAGGCCAAGGCCACTTCAGCCGGCGGGCTGCGTGTGGCGGCGCTGGATATCGGTGGACATACCGCCACGGATATCCTGCGCATCGTCGACGGCGATGGGCGGCAAATCCTTTATGTACCAGGCGAGTCACAGGCCTTCCACTGTTTCGAGACCCCTGCCGACCTGCATTTCTGGCTGCTGAACCAGACCAGCCACCCGGATAACCGCGCCCGCTTCATGACCCATTTCCCGCTGTCGGCGCAGATCCAGCAGGACGACACCGCTGCCGTGACGTGGAAACAGATGCTGCTCACCCCCGTGCTGATCTATCGCACCGCCCAGGCCCTGGCGGGTACCCTGCCGCCGGACTGGGTGGACAAGGGCCTGTCCCACCAACTCGACCAGTTGTTTGTCGACTGGGGCACCTGGGACCACCGCCTGATCAATCAAGCCGACCAGGCCATCGAGGACGATGCCTTTACCTGGCTGGCGCAATCGAGTCAGACGCGCATGCGCAATGACGCGGATTTTTCCCTGCGCAGCAATGGCGACCTGCGCAAGAAACTCTGGATCGGCTACCTGAACGCCTTTGGCAAAACCTTTGGCCCGATGGCCGTGGTCGGCTGGCCGGTGGCGTTGGTGGTCGTGGGGGCCAGTGCGGCAAATCTTGGCCTGAACATCGACCAGGCCATCAACGGCAAGACCCCGGCCGAACGCCACGCCGGGGAGCTGGGCGCGGTATTCAGTGCCATCGATACGCTGTTTAACCTGGCACTGTTGAAAGCCGACGGGGTCATGCCCGATATCGCCGAAGCGGCCGACACCCTCGCAGTGGAGCCCATTGAGTTGACGCCGCCCACAGCGCCCGCCAGCGCACCGCCGGTGCCTGAGCCTGCGGTACCTGCCACCTACCAGGCCAACCTGATACTGGAAGGAGAACACCTGGATACCGCCCCCGGAAAATTCCAGCAGGTCTATAGCCTGCGGACCTCCGACGGCATGCCTCAGCAAGCCATCCTGATGAACGATCAAGCCTATTACGTGCGCTACGAAGCCGCCCCCAACGGTCGTGGGCATTGGGCGATTGTCGACCCGAACAACCCCCATGGCTTTTCCGGCGCGCTGCCGGTGCGCCTGAACGAACTCAACGAATGGGAACCTGTGCCCCACAGCAACGGGTTGAAAGGCGGCGGGGGAAACTCCAGCAAAAGCGCCCGGGGGCCGGCCCCCTCGCGGGTCCCGCCACCGCCACAAGCGATGACCACGCCACCCCACTCGCTGCGCAGGGTGACCAGCCCCTTCGATACCCCGCCATCCACCCGCCCGGAAGTGAAACGCTGGGCAATGGGCCTCACTGAAACCCATGTTCACAGCCGCTTCGGCCGTATTGACCGCTTCACCTACTACTTCGGCGAAACGCACCGCAAACTGCTGCAATCGGCGCAAGACTTCTACAAGGAACTGTCCTGGACCCGCCTGCCACCTCGTCCGGACATCCCCACCTTTGAACCGACAACGGCCTTCGAAGAAGTCCTCGAACGCCTGCCCGAAGACCTACCGGGCTACGTCATCGGCGAAACCCTGGACCGTATCAGCAGCACCCGCCTGCTGATCAACAACATGCCGCTCTTCGCGCGCAAGGGCGTGAAAACCCTGTATATGCGGCGCCTGCTCAACGACTTCGCCCAGGATGATCTGAACCACTACTTCCAGACCGGCAAGATGCCGGAGGACCTGGAAAGCTACCTTGGCAAGCTGGGCACCGATCCATCCGGGCAGTTCAATGAACTGGAACTGGTCAAGACCGCCAGGGCCAATGGCATACGCGTGCAGGCTATCGATTGCGCAGCCCATTACAAATACCCCACCCCTATCGCCGATCTTTCAGAGCAGGTGATGAGCAATTACCTCGCCCACCTCCTTATCCAAGCCGACATAGCGCTGAACGGCGGCGGTAAATGGCTGGTACTGACCGGGGCCAGAAACATCAATACCTTTAATGGATTCGCCGGTCTCAGTGAACTGGAAGGAGGTATCGGGCTGCGTATAGAAGAGGTCTTTCCGGGGCAAGGCAACGAGGT
The DNA here is from genome assembly GCF_036346475.1 of Pseudomonas sp. AM8. Classification (NCBI taxonomy): domain Bacteria; kingdom Pseudomonadati; phylum Pseudomonadota; class Gammaproteobacteria; order Pseudomonadales; family Pseudomonadaceae; genus Pseudomonas; species Pseudomonas sp. AM8. The sequence goes on along the minus strand of NZ_JAOTNX010000011.1, from coordinate 41,500 downwards.
GCGTATCGACCCCGGCATCGCCATTGATCGCGACAACGCCCCCAGTCATGAAAGCGTCGGCGACAGCTTCGACACCTTGAATGCCGACCTACGCGTACAAGTGGAAGCCCCGCCGGTGCACAGGACGCTGGAGCAACAGCAGCGACTGCTGTTTCGCAAGGGCATGTACCTGATCGACAAAAACCAGGGCAACTACACCCTGCGGCACCACAGCAGAGACAGGGGCATCGTTGCGACCCCCATCAATCGACTGGCCGACGGCAGCTTTTACATCGACCGCCCGGCCTGGGCAGGCGTGCATGACATACGGTTCCCCACGCTGGAACAGCTGTCCAGCGCCCTTACCAATATGGGCATGAGCCTGCAAAGTCGGCTTCCTGCCTGACAGGCAATAAAAAACCTGGCCGAGGCCAGGTTTTTTACTCACTCAACGCAGGCCATTCAGGCTCGCCTTGCTTATTCCCACTCAATCGTCGCCGGCGGCTTGCTCGACACGTCATAAGTAACGCGCGAAATACCTTCGATCTCATTGATGATACGGCCGCTGACGGTTTCCAGCAGTTCGTACGGCAGGTGTGCCCAACGGGCGGTCATGAAGTCGATGGTTTCCACGGCACGCAGGGCCACGACCCAGGCGTAACGACGGCCATCGCCTACAACGCCTACGGACTTAACCGGCTGGAACACCACGAACGCCTGGCTGACCTTGTGGTACCAGTCGGCCTTGCGCAGTTCTTCGATGAAGATGTGGTCGGCACGGCGCAGCAGGTCGGCGTATTCCTTTTTCACTTCACCGAGGATGCGCACGCCCAGGCCCGGGCCGGGGAATGGATGGCGGTAGACCATATCGTACGGCAGGCCCAGTTCCAGGCCAAGACGGCGGACTTCGTCCTTGAACAGTTCGCGCAGTGGTTCTACCAGCTTGAGGTTCATCTCCTCAGGCAGGCCACCCACGTTGTGGTGGGACTTGATCACGTGGGCCTTGCCGCTCTTGGCACCGGCCGACTCGATCACGTCGGGGTAGATGGTGCCCTGGGCGAGGTACTTGATGTTGTCCAGCTTGTTGGACTGGGCATCGAATACGTCGATGAAAGTGCGGCCGATGATCTTGCGCTTCTTCTCCGGGTCGGATTCGCCGGCCAGGTTGTTCAAGAACTGCTCTTCGGCGTTGGCGCGGATCACCTTGACGCCCATGTTCTCGGCGAACATGGCCATTACCTGCTCGCCTTCGTGCAGGCGCAGCAGGCCGTTGTCGACGAACACGCAGGTCAGTTGGTCGCCGATGGCCTTGTGCAGCAGCGCAGCGACCACGGAGGAGTCAACGCCGCCGGACAGGCCGAGCAGCACGTTGTCGGTGCCGACCTGGGCGCGTACGTTGGCGATCGCGTCTTCAGCGATTTTCGACGGGGTCCACAGGGCTTCACACTCGCAGATGTCGAGAATGAAGCGCGACAGGATGCGCCCGCCTTGCTTGGTGTGGGTCACTTCCGGGTGGAACTGCACGCCGTAGTAACGACGCTCGTCGCTGAACATGCCAGCGATCGGGCAGCTCGGGGTGCTGGCCAGGATGTGGAAGTCTTCCGGCATCCTGGTGACCTTGTCACCGTGGCTCATCCATACGTCGAGGCCGAACAGGCCATCGGCGTCGATGTGGTCTTCGATGCCGTCCAGCAGGCGGCTCTTGCCGACCACGTCGACACGGGCATAACCGAATTCACGCAGCTCGGAACCTTCAACCTTGCCGCCCAGTTGCTCGGCCATGGTCTGCATGCCGTAGCAGATACCAAAGACAGGAACGCCCAGGTCGAACACGGCTTGCGGGCAACGCGGGCTGTTGGCTTCGTGCACGGACTCGGGGCCACCGGCGAGGATGACGCCTTTCGGTGCGAATTCGCGGATCGCTTCGTCATCCATGTCGAACGGGTGCAGTTCGCAGTACACGCCGATTTCACGCACGCGGCGGGCGATCAGTTGGGTGTACTGGGAACCGAAGTCGAGGATCAGGATGCGGTGGGCGTGAATGTCGAGGGCCATGAAGTCAGTCTCGTCTAATGAATCAGAAACAACTCGGGGCTGAAGAACAGCCCCGGTTACTTAACATTTTGCTGGAAGCCTCAACCTACGCGGTAGTTTGGCGCTTCCTTGGTGATCTGCACGTCGTGGACATGGGATTCAGCCATGCCCGCGCCGGTGATCCGCACGAACTCTGGCTTGGTGCGCATTTCTTCGATGTCGGCGCTGCCGGTGTAGCCCATCGAGGAACGCAGGCCGCCCATCAGTTGATGGATGATGGCGCTCAGGGTGCCCTTGTACGGCACACGGCCTTCGATGCCTTCCGGCACGAGCTTCTCGGCGCCTGCCGAGGAGTCCTGGAAGTAACGGTCGGAAGAGCCTTGCGCCTGGGACATGGCGCCCAGCGAACCCATGCCGCGGTAAGCCTTGTAGGAACGGCCCTGGAACAGTTCGATCTCGCCCGGCGCTTCTTCGGTACCGGCGAACATCGAGCCCATCATTACGCAGGAAGCACCGGCAACGATGGCCTTGGACAGGTCACCGGAGAAACGGATGCCGCCGTCGGCGATCAACGGTACGCCAGTGCCTTCAAGGGCCGCGGCGACGTTGGCGATGGCGCTGATTTGCGGCACGCCCACACCGGCAACGATACGCGTGGTGCAGATCGAGCCAGGGCCGATACCGACCTTGACCGCATCGGCACCGGCTTCGGCCAGGGCCTTGGCGGCCGCGCCGGTGGCAATATTGCCGCCGATCACCTGCACCTCAGGGAAGTTCTGCTTGACCCAGCGAACGCGGTCGATCACGCCTTTGGAGTGACCGTGGGCAGTGTCGACCACTACCACGTCAACGCCGGCAGCCACCAGGGCCGCCACGCGGTCGCCAGTGTCTTTGCCGGTACCGACCGCAGCGCCGACGCGCAGACGACCTTGGTCATCCTTGCTGGCCAGCGGGTAAGCTTTGGCTTTTTCGATGTCATTGACGGTCATCATCCCTTTGAGGGCGAATTTGTCGTCGACGATCAGCACGCGCTCGATGCGGTGCTTGTGCAGCAGTTCGCGCACGTCGTTCTTGTCGGCGCCTTCCTTGACAGTCACGAGGCGCTCTTTAGGCGTCATCACTTCGCGGACGGTGACTTCAAGACGGTTCTCGAAACGCACGTCACGGGAAGTGACGATGCCGACCAGGTCGCCATCGTGCAGTACCGGAACGCCGGAGATGTTGTGCAGGCGAGTCAGGTCGAACAGGTCACGCACGGTAGCGTCGGCTTCGATGGTGATCGGATCCTTCACCACACCGGCTTCGTAACGCTTGACCTTGCGCACTTCGGCAGCTTGCTGCTCGATGGTCATGTTCTTGTGGATGATGCCGATGCCGCCTTCCTGGGCCATGGCGATTGCCAAACGGGCTTCGGTGACGGTGTCCATGGCAGCGGAAACCAGGGGAATATTCAGCTCGATGCCACGGGTTAGGCGGGTCTTGAGACTGACTTCGTTAGGAAGCACCTCGGAATAACCGGGCACTAGGAGAATGTCGTCGAATGTCAGAGCTTCTTGGCTGATACGCAGCATCGCGGGGGCTCCCGAGCGGGAAAATGGAAGCGCGCCATTATACTCAGACACCCCCCAGGTCTCAATGTAAAACTCTGACATATTTGGGAATAGTGATAGAAGGACTACAGCTCGACTTTGACCCAGCTGATCTTCTGGTCCAGCCAATCGGCGAATTCGTCGATAAAGCTCTGCTTGAACCCCGCCTCCGCCCAGTTGTTGAAGATGAACCCCAGGTTGGAAAACCCGCACGCCTGCAGGAACAAGAAACCGTTGATGTCATCTTCATGCCCACACAGCGGGCAGGTGAAGTTGTCGGTGTGGCCGGGCATCCAGTCTTCCAGGCTTTCGAACAGCGCCTCGCCGACTTCCTTGAGGCATTCCGGGCAGCCGGCCTCCTCGAGAAAGCCCTTGGCCGGGGTATAGATGCAGCGCTTGTAGATGATCTCCAGGCCGTTGACCGGCTCGTTGAACGGCAGCGCCTCGGGGTGCAGCACCACGGCGCGGGCGCCGTCGGCCAGGGCATAGGCCATGCGGTTGCCGGTGCGGCCACAGGTGGTCAGTTCTTCCTTGATGATGTTCTTGCGCACCAGCCACCGCACGATCGCCCGGGCGCGGGGTTCGTGGACGGGCAAGGTGGAGATTTTCGGGACAAGGATGCTTTGGGAATTCATGGGAGACCTGCGGCGTGGCTTCTGGCCTCATCGCGGACAAGCCCGCGATGAGGCCCGGGAGGACGGCAGCTTAATCCCTGAAGAAATCAGGTCAAGTGCTCAAGTACCGCCCAATCAACGCAATGCCACTGGCCAGCACCAACCACGTCACCAGCCGGACGAAGGCCTCACGGGACATGCGCATGGTCAGCCTGCGCCCACACCACAGCCCCAGGGCCATCGCCGGCAGCAGGCACAGCGCCAACATCAACAGCGGCCAGTCAGCATACACCCCGGCGATCAGGAACAGGCTCAGGCGCACCACCGTGCTGCAACTGATCAGCGCGCTTTGGGTGGCGCGCGCCGCGTCCTTGGGCAAGCGGCTGTTGAGGTAGATTGCATATAAAAAGCCACCACTGCCGAACAACGCACCGAACAACCCGCCTACGGTGCCCATGGGGATCGACCAGCCAGCGGCCAGCTGCGTTGGCCGGGTTTTCACCGCCAGGCTGTAGATCGCATAGGCGCTGATAAACAGCCCCATCAGCAGCAGCAACAGGTCCGAATGCAGGTTGAGCAGAAACACCACGCCCAGGGTGCAGCCAATCGCCATGCACGGCAGCAATCGCAGCAGCTCCGGCTTGTTCACGTCCCGGCGCGTTTGCAGCAGGCCGCCGAAGGCCGCGACGAAATCCAGCAGCACCAGCAGCGGGATGATCTTCGACAGCGGCATAAACACAATCAGGATCGGCCCCGCCACCAGCGCCGTGCCAAAACCGGCGATGCCGAACACGATATAGGCCACCACCACGCCCAGGCCGATCACCAGCCAATCCATACCACCAAACGACCACTGACTCATCAGCTCAACCGGGCTCATGGGTAATTCCTTATTGGAGATGACCATCACTTTAGCCATCGGTAAGGGATGCGACTAATATCTTCAAGGCCCTCCACCTATCTCGAAAAGGCATGACGTGTGATCTCCACCCGCCAACTGCGTTACTTCGTCGAAATCGCCGACAGCGGCAGCTTCAGTGCCGCCGCCGAACGTTTGTTCGTGGCGCAATCGGCCCTGAGCCGGCAGATCAAGGAGCTGGAAAACCAACTGCGAACCCCGCTGTTCGAACGCACCGCGCGCCAGCCGCGGCTGACTGCCGCCGGTGAAGCCTTCTATCCACGGGCGCGCAACCTGCTGGGCGAATTGCTCAAGGCCAGCCAGATGGCGACCCAAGTGGGCAACGGCGAATTGGGCACACTGCGCCTCAGCCATTCGAGCACCGTGCCGATGAGCGGGCCTTTACTGCAAGGCATCGGCACCTGGCTGGAGCGCTGCCCTGGGGTGTCGATGGATATCGGCAAACTGTCCTCCGAAGCGCAGCTGGAAGAAATCGCCGACGGTCGCCTGGAAGTCGGGGTGCTGCGTTTACCCGTGCTGCGCCAGCGCGAAGGTGTACGGGTCATGCCTTTATACAGCGAACCCCTGCTGCTGGCCGTGCCTGCGAGTCATGCGCTGGCACGCAGCCAGGCGCCCATCGAACTGGAGCAACTGAAAGACCAGGCGTTTATCTCGATCCCCCATCCCCAGCGTGGCGGCCTGAGTTATCTGTCGGCCGAACTGTGCATGCGTGCGGGATTTTTCCCCAAGGCCGCGCGAGTGATGTCACGCAAAACCACCCAGTTGCAGTTGATCCAGGCCGGTTTCGGTATAGCCTTTCTGCCAAAGTCCATGCAGGACATCGCCCCCGCCAACGTGCACTTTTTGCCCCTGGCCGACCCGGACTGCCTGAGCACCGTCGCCCTGGCCTGCCAGCAGTCACCGAGCGCGTTGGTGGAGCAGTTCTGTCAAACCCTGCACGAATGCCTATAAACTGCCGCCCATGATTAAAGATCCCTTTGCCCGCTTGGGCCTGGACCGCGAAGTCCTGACTGTCAGCCAGCTCAACGGCCGCGCGCGGGTGTTGCTGGAAGACGTGTTCACCAATATCTGGGTCGAAGGCGAGATCTCCAACCTCGCCCGCCCGGCCTCCGGCCATGTGTACTTCACCCTCAAGGACAGTGGCGCCCAGGTGCGTTGTGCGCTGTTTCGCAATAACGCCGCGCGGGTCCGCCAGGCGTTGAAGGATGGCCTGGCGGTGAAGGTACGCGGCAAGGTCTCGCTGTTCGAGGGCCGTGGCGACTACCAGTTGATCCTCGATACCGTGGAGCCGGCCGGTGATGGCGCGTTGCGCCTGGCCTTCGATGCGCTCAAGGAAAAGCTCAGCGCCGAAGGCCTGTTCAGCGCCGAGCGCAAGGTGCCGCTGCCGGCTCACCCGCGCCGCATCGGCATTATCAGTTCGCCCACGGGTGCGGTGATCCGCGACATCATCAGCGTGTTCCGTCGTCGCGCGCCCCAGGTGCAATTGACGTTGATCCCCACCGCCGTACAAGGCCGCGAAGCGATCCCGCAGATTGTGCGCGCGCTGAAGCTGGCGGATGCCCGTGGCTTTGACGCGCTGATCCTGGCCCGTGGCGGCGGTTCGCTGGAAGACCTCTGGTGCTTCAACGAAGAAGCCGTGGCGCGGGCAGTGGATGCTTGCGTGACGCCAATCGTCAGTGCCGTCGGCCATGAAACCGATGTGTCCATCAGCGATTTCGTTGCCGACGTACGCGCGCCCACACCTTCGGCGGCCGCTGAGTTGCTGGCCCCCGACGCCGGCAACCTGGTGCGCCAGGTCGAAAGCCTGCACCGCCGCCTGGTGATGCTGATGCGCAATCGCCTGACCCACGACCGCCTGCGCCTGGAAGGCATGGCCCGGCGCCTGCGGCACCCCGGCGAACGTCTGCGCCAGCAGGCCCAGCGCCTGGATGACCTGGATATGCGCCTGCGCCGCGCCTTCGAGCGCAGCCTCAATACCCGCCGCGAACGCCTGATCCGCCTGGAAACCCGTCTCGCCGGCCAGCATCCGGGGCGCCAGTTGGCCCTGCTGCGCCAGCGCCTGGACAGCCTTGCCGAACGCCTGCCCCGCGCCATGCGCGAAGGCCTCAAGGCGCGTCGCCTGCAACTGCAAAGCCAGGTGCAGACGTTGCACGTAGTCAGCCCGCTGGCAACCTTGGGCCGTGGCTACAGCATTTTGCTCGACGAGCGTGGCCAGGCCATCCGCAACGCCGCGCAGACCCACACCGGCCAGCGCCTCACCGCACGCCTCGGTGAAGGCCAATTGCAGGTGCGAGTGGAAGATAACCACCTGACCCCCGTCACCCTTTCGTTATTGGATTGATTGATGCCACGTTTCTTTAGTGTGTTGTTGCTGCTATGCCTCGCCGTTAACGCTCATGCCGATAGCTATATCAGCCGTACCTTGAACAAGCCGGTGCCCGGCGGCGTTGCGGTGGTTGAACTCGGCCCTTCGGCTACCGCGCCGAAAGCCACGTACCAGGGCAAACCCGTGCTGGTGGTGAAGGAGCAGGACAACTGGCTGGCGATTGTCGGCATCCCGCTGACGGTCAAGCCGGGCAACGAGCGCATCAGCAGCGGCGGGCGCAGCCTGCCGTTTATCGTCGGCTACAAGAAATACCCGGAACAGCGCATCACCCTGAAGAACAAAAGCCAGGTCAACCCCAACCCGGCGCAGCTCAAGCGCATCGAGGGCGAGTTGGCCGTGCAGCTCAAGGCCTATCGCAGTTTCAGCCCGAACCTGCCGAGCAACCTGGTGCTGGACAAACCGGTGAACGGGCCGCTGTCGAGCAAGTTTGGCGTACGCCGTTTCTTCAACGATGAAGAGCGCAATCCTCATTCGGGCCTGGACTTTGCCGTGCCGGCCGGTACACCGATCAAGACGCCGGCGAACGGTAAGGTGATTCTGACCGGCAACTACTTCTTCAATGGCAATACCGTGTTTGTCGACCACGGCCAGGGCTTTATCAGCATGTTCTGCCATATGTCGAAGATCGATGTAAAAGTCGGCGATCAATTGGTGCGCGGTACGGTGGTGGGCAAGGTCGGCTCGACGGGCCGTGCGACCGGGCCGCATATGCATTGGAATATCAGCCTCAATGACGCACGGGTCGATCCTGCGATATTTATCGGCGCCTTCCAGCCCTGATACGCGGCAGCGCATTCAGCCCGGTCTGGACGTTCAAAACCAACGGGTAGACCGGTCACTGACGGCCGCCCTCTTTCAACGACCACTGCGCCGAATTCGACACAGTGCGTCGCCATTCCTGCCTATTTTCGAAGGAACCGTCATCGCTTGACTTGCCACCCACACACCGAATCCCAGGGAGGACAATCCGCTCACAAGGACACATAAAGTAAGTCTTGTGGAGTTTCCTTAATGCATATCTCTGACTTCAGGCCCGCGCCCCCCCAAACCGGTGTTCCACCTGCTCGTCCCGCATCATCTACACCAGCAGCCCAGAACGACAGCCCAGGCCCACAACCCGCCCCCGCCAGGTCTCGTTCGTCCGTACGGGGACTCGCCAGCCTCTCCGCCCCTTACTCGTCGGGCATAAATCCCGCCACTGCCATCCGCAGCCCTCTCTCGAATCACTTCAAGATCGGCGATCTGCAGTTACTGAATGAACAGTACTCCGGCCTCATGGACGAGATGGCCTCACAGCAACGCCAGCGTCCTGATTTCAAAAGCTTTTTGCAGACACGGCTGGCACAGGCGTTTCCTCAACTGAATCCCCTCGACCCGGACAAGGTTTCGTTCAATAGCTATACGTCAAGCAACGGCGTAGAACAGTTGAAATCCTCCGAGCCAATAATGACTGCCTTGAGCCGCGCGATTCGGGAAATCTATGCCAACCCGAGCAAACAGCTATTCGAGACACCGGGGGTCAGGACCGAATTCGTGACCCAGCCAGCGCCCGATCAGGCCGCCAATGTCCTCCAGCCCACCGGCTCGCTGCACACCATCGCCAGGAGCATTGCCACCGAGTACGCTCAGACGCTTCGGGAATACTGGACCACGCCCCAGCTTTCAGCGAACTCGCCCTCGCCACAGGACCAACTGCTATGGGTCCACAAACAGCAACTGTCGACCTTGGCAGCCATCCGCAAGATGGACGGCACCCTGAGCCCGGCCAGTAAAGAGTTGATCGACAACGCGCTGCGCTACCCGTCTCTAAAGGAACGGGAAAGTAAACTGCCTGACGGATCAAGACCCGGTGTGTACCCCATCACCATTGATGACGGCACACTACAGGGTGCAGCCTTCGCCGGTGCGTTCATGATCACCAGCAAGGATGGCTCTTCAGCGTCCACCCCGACCTGGCCTGCCACCGGTCGGGAGATTAAGCTCAACGACCAGAATGGCCCCGTGGTGCTCTATACCCCCAGCGAAGGTTTCGAGGAGTTCGCAACCCCGGCACTGTTACGCGAAGCACTGGCGCAACGGCTCGACAGCGGCGGGCCGGCCGCCGAGCTGTTGAGGCAAAGCCTGCCGCTTTCGCTGCAAAACCGCGCGTCGCCGCCTACGGGAGATGACTTGATGCTAGGCGTGGCGCCCCTGGCCGGGGATGTGCAGGCAGAGGGGATAAATTTGCTGCTCCAGCGCCAGGGCGCGGAAGTCGATGCGTTGATGGCCAGGACATTCACCCCGCAGCGGCCATCAAGCCCCGCACCAACGCTGGGGCCCACGCTCATGACGGCCCTGGATGATGCCGCTGACTGGTCGGCACAAGTCGACGGCAGCAACGCCATGCTTGCGCGTAACGAGAAATTGGCCGAGAAAGGCCAGCCGGACTGGTTGAAAAACCTCAGTCCCGCTCAGGAATTTCTCTACAGCCGCTTGGAAGGGAAAGCGACAAAGAGCGCTGAACAACTCGCGCCCCTGCTGGAAAACATTCCTTCCTTATCCAGCTTTGCCACGTCGCAAATGAATGAGGCGCTGAAACAGGCTTACCCCCAGGCTAATGTGGACGCCGATCAACTGATGGTTAAAGTAGTCACCAAGACGCGTTTCCACCTCGGTCGCTCCGGTATTCCACACCCCCCCTCCACGACCACCACCTACCTGCCACTGTCCGACCTGGCCCTGAAAAACCCAAGCCAATGGGAAATGGGCGAAAGCCACAAGCACACCGAGACCACCATGACCCTGGCGCTGCAAGACACCAAGGGCTCACCGGTTCTAGATGATCAGAAGCGGCCGATCACCCTCGATACACAACAACTCAAGCGCCTGGTCAACACTGCGGATGTGGGTGGCGAATACACCAAGCTGCTGGAGACGCGCATGGCACCGGATGCCGAATCGGGGCCGGCGGCTGATTTACACAAGACGTGGAAGGCCAGCAATGCCGACTTGATGGAGAAAGAAGCGTTCCTGGCACAACTCAACCCCGGTGGGTTCCAAGCAGATGCCAGCACCGACAAGACCTTGAAGCGGGGCGTACAGTGGATCAACGCGGTCCTGGATCATCCGGACCCGGCCCAGCGTGCGGAGGTGGATGGACAAACGATTGTTGCCAACACCCTGCTCCAGTTGGGCCAACCGGTTCGCGGCGTGATGGTCATCGGCAATCAAACGGACGCTTCTGTAGTGCTCTACAGCCCCGGAGCCCCCGACGGACTGGCGTTCAGGGAACTGCCCAACCTGGACGCATTGACGACGTTGCTGGAGAAGAAAGAATGGCAGGCCTATACCCAGAGCAGAAAATCGCCAACGGAAAAGAACGATTTTCAGCAATCCGTGGACGCTGCGCGCCGAGTCGTCACCAGTGGGGGCACCGATCTTCTTGCAGCCGCCGAGATTCTGGACAATGCAAGAAAACGTCTCCCCGGTTCCATAACCCTAAAGCCGATAGAAACAGACATCCACGATGAATTGTTCACTCAACAGACGCGCCTGCTAATCGATAAAGCCGACTTCCAGTCAACCAGCAGTGCAGAAGTGAACGCCGAATCGACGCGTAACAAGATCATGTTTGGCGTGGAGGTGGGCAGCCTGTTTCTGGACCTCATACCGGTCATCGGCCGGGGCATTTCTACCGGGGTGAAGGTGGGCAGTCGGCTCGGCCGAGCGGCACTGAAAGCCATCCAGAGCAATGCCCGGCACTTGCCCGGTGGGCTGCTCACACGCGGCGGCCGGGTCAACCTTTTCGCCGACTTCACCGCGCTTGCATCAGGCCTGCCCAATGTGCCGAGCACGCCTTTGCGTCCGGTGTTTCGCGCGGCGGGAACGCCCGTCCCCGTCGCTCCCGTCGCAAGGTCGCTGCTCACCCAGGGAACGCCCCCGCCCGGCGCGCCTGTCCCGCCTGCCGTCCCTTCGACCAGCGCGGGCATCAGGGCGTCCCAGGCAACCCCCTCTCCCAGCGTGCCCGTCCCGCCCGCCATCCCTTCGACCAGCGCGGGCATCAGGGCGTCCCAGGCAATCCCCAGCCCCGTCGTGCATTCCGTTACGCCACCGCGAGACCTGAGCGCCTACTCCGTCCCTGAAGACACGCTTAGAGGCGTCCGACCAAACGCCAATGGCATTTATCAAGTGGGAGAAAACTGGTACATCCGCTATACCGACAGTACAGGGATCAACAAGCCGTATCAGATCGACTCTGCGTTCAAAGCAAGGTACGGACAGGTGAGCATTGTTGACCCAAACGCAGCGCCGGATGCGCCGAGGACCATCAGGAACGTGGCACATATGCAATCCACGGGGAATGGAGAATGGAGGCAGAGTGAGTTGTCGGGCGGCAGGCGTGGTGCGCAAAGAAGGCAAAGCCCTACTCCCCCAGTCGAATACCTGGACTACCTGTTTGCCGGTGGTGCCGACTTCACGGCCCAGCAGGGCACCCGGGGCACCGCTCGTCGCTGGTTCAGAAATGACATGAATGCGTTTTACGAACGCCAGGCTGCTGGTGCATTACCCCCTCGCCCGAATGTCCAGGCTAACGCAGCGGGCACCTCACCAAGTGACTTGATGCGGTCACAGCTCGAGAGATTCAACGGCGTGGTTTTAGGCGAACAACACAATCAGGTTGCCACCGATCTTCTACTGATAAACAACATGCCCATGTACAGGGAGCTTGGAGTGACAACTCTGTTGCTCGAAGGCGCACCCGGCATACAGCTGACCCCCTACTCCATGGCCGATGTAAACATGATACCTGCGCGCCCACGTAACTCGGAATACTTGGGCAATACCCCTTCTCGAGCGGCATTGCTGGCAGCGGCAGAAAAAAATGGCATCAAGATAGTAGGACTGGAACATGAACACCTGACACAGCATGTCACCCGCAGTTCTGAAGCCGACAGCCTCAATCTGCGTCACACCAATGATCGCCAGAAAGAGCTTAATTACTATGCCGCCAAGCTCATCAATAGAATTCCACCGGAAGAAAAATGGATTGCTGTTGTAGGAAGGTCACACATGAATACCAGCAGGGGCGTTCCGGGCATTGCGGAACTGACCGGCACACCCGGGATAGGCGTCTATGACAGCGCCAGAGGAGCCCCCAGCGTGGTTCACCCCTCGAACGGCTCACGACCGGACCCAAACAAACGTCTTAGCCCGGACGAACTAGTCGGTGACTATCAAATCCATCTAAATGTGGACCAGTACCGCAAGCCTCTTCCTGACCAATAACGGGTGTGGAACACACCTGGCATCAACAATCCGGCGGTTGTTTTTTCAGCCGCCGGACTTGCTTGGGGAAACCGTCTTTGCAAAAAGCAAGATTGCCCCAACCCAAAACCTTACGCAAAAAAATAAATACAAAGAGATAAAAACAGCTATAAAATCTCGAATCCAGCTAAAAAAGTGGAACTTATCTCAATTCGTCCGCACCTACTTGTCATCTTTCAACCCTGCGGTTAGGGTTGGGCCTATGAAAACCTCTCACACCCTCATCCAGCTTCGCCAGCACCGCAGCCTGTGCCTCGTCAGCGCACGACTGCCAGGCTGAATCGATCTGCCTCGTCTTTACGTTTTATCCCTAAAAACAGTTCTACGGCAGGCCGCCTTTTCTCGGCCCCTACAACAAAGGATTTCCCGATGAGCATGCTCAAAGACCCGTCTTCGAAGTACCGCGCGTTTCCGACCATCGATATCCCGGACCGCACCTGGCCTTCCAAAACCATCACCACCGCGCCGATCTGGTGCAGTTCCGACCTGCGTGATGGCAACCAGTCGCTGATCGAGCCGATGGACGCGGTGAAAAAGCTGCGCTTCTGGAAGACCCTGGTCGCGGTCGGCGTGAAGGAAATCGAGGCGTCGTTCCCTGCCGCATCGCAAACCGACTTCGACTTCGTGCGTACCCTGATCGAAGACAACCACATCCCCGAGGACACCACCATCCAGGTGCTGACCCAGGGCCGTGAAGACTTGATCGCACGCACCTTCGAATCCCTGCGCGGCGCCAAAAAGGCCATTGTGCACCTGTACAACGCCACATCGCCGTCGTTCCGCCGCATCGTGTTCAACCAGGACAAGGACGGCATCAAGGCCATCGCGGTCAACGCGGCCAAGCTGTTCGTCAAGTACGCCGCCCAGCAGCCGGAAACCCAGTGGACCTTCGAGTACTCGCCGGAGACTTTCAGCGCTACCGAACTGGAGTTCGCCAAGGAAGTCTGTGACGCGGTGATCGAGGTCTGGAACCCGACGCCTGAGCACAAGATGATCCTCAACCTGCCGGCCACCGTCGAGTGCGCCACGCCGAACATCTATGCCGACCAGATCGAGTGGTTCGGTCGCCATATCAATCGTCGTGACAGCGTGATCATCAGCCTGCACACCCACAACGACCGCGGCACCGGCGTAGCCGCCACCGAGCTGGGCCTGATGGCCGGCGCGGACCGTGTCGAGGGTTGCCTGTTCGGTAACGGCGAGCGTACCGGTAACGTCGACCTCGTCACCGTGGCGTTGAACATGTACACCCAAGGCCTCGACCCGCAGCTGGACTTCTCCGACATCGACGGCGTGCGTAAAGTCGTCGAGGAGTGCAACCAGATCCAGGTACACCCACGTCATCCGTACGTCGGCGATCTGGTGCATACCGCCTTCTCCGGTTCTCACCAGGACGCGATCCGCAAGGGCTTCTCCCAGCAGAAAGAGGATGCGCTGTGGGAAGTGCCGTATTTGCCGATCGACCCGGCCGACATCGGTCGCAGCTACGAGGCGGTGATCCGCGTGAACAGCCAGTCGGGCAAAGGCGGCATCGCCTACCTGCTGGAGCAGGAATACGACATCAGCCTGCCGCGCCGCATGCAGATCGAGTTCAGCCAGGTGGTCCAGGCCGAAACCGACCGTGTGGGCCTGGAGATGACCGCACCGCAGATCTACGCCTTGCTGCAGCGTGAATACCTGCAAGCCAACACCCCGTATGCGCTGGTCAGCCATCGCCTGCAGGAAGAGAACGGCAACAGCTTTGTCGAAGTGGAAGTCTCGGGCAAGGGCCAGGGCGAAACCAACCTGCACTGGAAAGGCAAAGGCAACGGCGCACTGGAAGCGCTGGTGGCCGGCCTGCCAATTGGGGTGGAGATCATGGACTACAACGAACATGCCATCGGCGCAGGCACCAACGCCAAGGCCGCGGCCTATATCGAACTGCGTGTGAACGGTGAACGCCCGGTGCATGGCGTGGGTATTGATGAAAACATCACCACAGCGAGCTTCAAGGCACTGTTCAGTGCACTGAACCGCTCGTTGAGCCAGCAGGAAGCGAAAGCGGCGTAACCTTCGCCGTCATACAGAAGGCCCCTGGGTGAGAACCCAGGGGCCTTTTTTATTGAGTTTCAGATTTGGGTTGCCCCCGATAACGGCCTGTCAGACAAACTGAAAGCTATCGGCATCCAGGTTCGCCGGAAACCTGGTGCGGTACGCCGCCAGTTCAGCCGCGTCCAGGCACACCTGGAACACCCCGTCCGCCTCCCCCGCACTCAGCAGGCTCTCACCCTGGAAATCCAGCACCTGGCTATCACCGGTGTAGGCAAAGCCCTTGCCGTCGGTGCCCACTCGATTCACCGCCGCTACGTAGCACAGGTTCTCGATAGCCCGCGCCGGCAACAAGCGGTTCCAATGCTGGCGCCGCGCCCCCGGCCAATTGGCGGTGTACAGCAGCAAGTCAGTGTCCTGGGCATCCCGACTCCACACCGGGAAGCGCAGGTCGTAGCAAATCAGCGGCCGAACACGCCAGCCTTTTAATTCGAACTGCACCTGGCGCTCGCCGGGGGTGTAGTGATTGTGTTCACCGGCCATACGAAACAGATGACGCTTGTCGTAGTGCAACACCTCGCCATCCGGCCGCGCCCACAACAGGCGGTTGCGGTGGCTGCCATCAGCGGCCTGGATGATCACGCTGCCGGTGATCACGGCGTTGTACTTCGCAGCCTGGGCCTGGAGCCACTGATGGGTCGGGCCGTTTTCCGGCTCGGCGAGGGTTTGCGACGCCATGGAGAAACCGGTGGTGAACATTTCCGGCAGCACGATCAGGTCGGCACCGCGGGCCTGCTCCAGCAGCCCCTCGAAATGCTCGAGGTTGGCCTGGCGGTCGTGCCAGGCCAGGGTGGTCTGGACCAGGGCGATATTCAAGTCAGGCAATGCCGTCAGATCACGCATAGTTTTTCAGCCGCTTGTCGCAGCGTCTCCTCGCGCTTGGCAAAACACAGGCGCACCAGGCGCTGGCCTTGCGGTGGGCTCTGGTAGAACACCGAGACCGGGATGGTCGCCACGCCATGCTCGCGGGTCATCCACAGGGACATGGCGACGTCATCCAGGTCCGGGCGTATTTGTGAGTAATCGACCAACTGGAAGTAGGTACCGGCCACCCGGCTAAAGCTGAAACGCGACGGTGCCAGCAGGTCGCAGAACAGGTCGCGCTTGGCCTGGTAGAACCCCGGCAGTTCATCGACGTGCTCCGGGTGTTCGGCCATGAAATCGGCCAACGCGAACTGCAACGGGGTCACGCCACAGAAATTGACGTATTGATGCACCTTGCGCAGTTCGGCCGTCAGGGCCGGTGGCGCGACCACGTAGCCGGTTTTCCAGCCGGTGACGTGGTAGGTCTTGCCGAAGGAGCTGACCACGAACGCTCGCGGGTACAGCTCTTCATGGGCCAGCACGCTGACGTGGGGCACGCCGTCGAATACCAGGTGTTCGTAGACCTCGTCGCTGACCAGGTAGATATCGCGGTCGCGGATCAGTTCGGCCAACTGGTCCAGCTCGGCGCGGCTGATCAGCGCGCCGGTTGGGTTGTGCGGAGTATTGAGGATGATCATGCGCGTACGTGGCGACAGCGCAGCCTTGATCCTCTCGAAGTCCAATGCAAAGCCTTGCAGGCTCAGTTGCACATGCACGCAGCGGCCACCGGCCAGTTCTACTGAAGGCTCATAGCTGTCGTAGCAGGGGTCGAACACTATGACCTCATCGCCAGTGCGAATCACCGCCTGGATCGCGCAGAAGATCGCGGCGGTGGCGCCAGGGGTGATGGTCACTTCACTGTCGGCATTCACCGTGGCGCCATAGCTGCGGGCGATCTTGGCCGCCACTTGCTGGCGCAAGGCCGGCAGGCCGGTCATCGGTGAATATTGGTTGTGCCCGCTGGCGACATGTTTGCCCACGGCATCGAGCAAAGCCTGAGGCCCATTGAAGTCGGGAAACCCCTGGGACAGGTTGAGCGCGCCGGTTTCGGCAGCGAGTTGCGACATGGTAGTGAAAATAGTCGTGCCGACATTTGGCAGCTTGCTGGTGATCATGGGAGCCCCCTTCGGGTGAGCTGCAAGTTTTAAGCTGCAAGCTGCAAGCAGGTCAAGGGGCAAACCGCCAGGCACAAAAAAGGGCTCCAAAGGAGCCCTCTCTTGCAGCCTGTAACTTACAACGTGAAGCGGCTGCTATTTCTTGTCGCGACGCTTCTTGTCGGCCTTCTTGTGGTGAGTCATCAAACGACGCTTCTTGTTCACCTGACGGTCAGTCAATGTGTTCTTGTTGCCTTCGTATGGGTTCTCGCCCCCCTTGAACTCGATACGGATCGGCGTACCGACCAGTTTCAAGACGCGGCGGTAGGTGTTTTCCAGGTAACGCACGTAGGACTTGGGTACCTTCTCGATCTGGTTACCGTGGATCACGATAATCGGCGGGTTGGCACCACCCAAGTGGGCGTAACGCAGCTTGATCCGGCGGTTGTTGACCATCGGCGGCGCGTGCTCGCCAACGGCGTCTTCGAGGATCTGGGTCAGACGGTTGGTCGGCCAACGGGTAACGGCGGACTTGAACGAGTTCTGTACGGAAGCGTAGAGATTACCCACACCCGTGCCGTGCAGGGCCGAGATAAAGTGGATATCGGCGAACTCGACGAAGAACAGGCGGCGCTGCAGCTCGATCTTGACGAAATCGCGCTCGCTCGGCGTCATGCCGTCCCACTTGTTGATCGCAATAACCAGCGCCCGACCGGCTTCGAGGGCAAAGCCCAGCAGGTTGAGGTCGTGGTCCACCACGCCTTCGCGGGCGTCCATCACGAAGATCACCACGTTGGCGTCTTTGATCGCCTGCAGGGTTTTCACCACGGAGAACTTTTCAACTTCCTCGTGGATCTTGCCGCGCTTGCGCACACCGGCGGTGTCGATCAGCGTGTACTTCTCGTCGTTACGCTCGAACGGGATGTAGATGCTGTCGCGGGTGGTGCCGGGCTGGTCGTAGACGATTACCCGGTCTTCACCGAGCATGCGGTTGACCAGGGTCGACTTGCCCACGTTCGGGCGGCCGATGATCGCGATCTTGATACCGTCTTTTTCGCTTGGACCCGGAATGCGCTTGGCTTCCTCGCCTTCGGCAACGACCTCTTCTTCGCCTTCTTCTTCCTCGGCGTCATCCTTGGGGAAGTCGCGCAGGGCGATTTCCAGCATCTGGGTGATGCCGCGACCGTGGGCACCGGCGACCGGGATCGCGTCGCCAAGACCCATCGGACTGAATTCGGCACGGGCCGCCTCAGGGTCGATGTTGTCGATCTTGTTGGCGACCAGATAGGAACGCTTGTTGCGCTTGCGCAGGTGCTCGCCAATCATCTGGTCGGCAGCGGTGTAGCCCGCGCGGGCGTCCACCAGGAACAACACGACATCGGCTTCTTCAATGGCCAGCAGGGACTGCTCGGCCATCTTTTCGTCCATGCCATGCTCATCACCGGAGATACCACCGGTGTCGACAATAATGTAGGAGCGCCCTTGCCACTTTGCCTCACCGTATTGGCGATCACGGGTCAGACCGGACAAGTCGCCGACGATGGCGTCACGAGTCCTGGTCAGGCGGTTGAACAAGGTGGACTTGCCGACGTTAGGTCGGCCCACCAGGGCGATTACGGGAACCATGCGGCTCTCCACTTCGTTATTTCAGAAAATACAAAAGCCGCTGCAAGGCAGCGGCTGGTGCTCGACTGTAGGAGCGAGCTTGCTCGCGAAAAACGCAATGGCACCGCGTTTATTCAGACAGCACGCGTTATCGTTAACGATTTTCGCGAGCAAGCTCGCTCCTACAGGTGAAGCTGCTTGAGGGGTTACCCCCAAGCATAGTTCTTACTTGATGGTCAGGGCTTCCAGCTTGCCGCTGTTGCCAAACACATAAAGCATGTTGCCCACCACCAGCGGACGAGCACGCAGGCCGTCGCTGTCGATACGCTCACGACCTACAAAACGACCATCCACCTGGCTCAGCAGGTGCAGGTAGCCTTCGAAGTCGCCGACCGCTACATAGCTGGAGAACACTTCCGGAGCCGACAGTTGACGACGGGCCAGGGAGTCATTGCTCCACAGTGCAGTGGTGGAACGCTCATCGACACTTTCAACGGTGCCGGACGCCAGGCTTACGTAGACGCTGCCAAACCCTTGGGCGACACCCGCATAACTGGAAGCATCACGCTGCCAGTTGACCCGGCCGCTCTGCAGGTCCAGCGCGGCAACGCGGCCCTGGTAAGTGGCGACGTAGAGGGTTTCGCCCGACAGCAGCAAGCCACCGTCGATGTCCACTACGCGATCCAGCTCGGAACGACCTTGGGGGATGGCCACACGGGTTTCCCAGGCCGGCACGCCGTTCCTGGTGTCCAGGGCAACTACTTTACCGGTCGACAGGCCTGCAACGGCCAGATTGTTGGTCACAACCGGACCACTGGTACCGCGCAAGGTCAGCACCGCCGGGGTGCTGTCGTACAACCAACGCTGTTCGCCGGTGCTGGCGTCCAGGCCGATCACACGGTCATCCTGGGTTTGCACCACGACGATATCGCCGTTGGTGGCAGGCGGTGCGAGGACTTCACTGGTCACGCGAGCGCGCCATTTCTCTTCACCGGTGCTGGAGTCCAGCGCCACGACTTCGCCCTTGAGCGTGCCGAGCATGACCATGCCGTAACCCACGCCTACGGCGCCGGATACAGGCAATTCGAGGTCTTTCTTCCACTTCACGTCGCCGTTCATGCGATCCATGGAGATCACCACGCCGGTTACGTCAGCGGCCACAATGTTGTCACCGTCGATTGCCGGCACCAGCATGTTGTAGGTCTCGCCCTGGCCATCACCGATGGAGCGGCTCCATTGCTTTTGCAGGACGACTTCTTCCTTGAAGCTGGTCAGCTCGGCCGGAGGCAGTTCTTTTTTACTGTTGCTGCTGCAACCCGCGGCCAGAACGGCCAGAGCCAGCAATGCTGCATGTTTCCAACGGATCACGTCATGCATCCCCTTTGGCCAAGTCGTCCAGCTTGATTTGTAAGCCACCGACCGCCGCTTCATCAGACAGCGCCGCCTTGGCTTTCTTGTACGCAGCATTGGCTTCGTCGGTACGACCCAATTGGACCAACAGGTCGCCCTTGAGCTCTTCGCGAGTGGCTACAAATGCCTTGTCCGCATCGCCGTCGAGCAGTTTGAGTGCTTCGTCAGCCTTGTTCTGTGCCGCCAATACCTGGGCCAGGCGCTGACGCGCGATTTCACCCAGGGTCGGGTTGGTCGGCTTGTCGGCGATGGCCTTGAGTTCTGCGGCGGCGTCATCCAGCTTGCCGGTATCGACCGCGACTTTCGCGACGAACAGGCTGCCGTATTGGGCGTAGGTGCTGCCGCCGAATTCGTTCTTCAGCTTGCCTGCCAGGTCTGCAACCTGCGCGGGGTCGGGCTTGCCGTCCGGCGTCAGGGTGGTTTCCAGCAATTGCTGATAAACGATCGAGGCGCCCTGGGACTGGTTGGCCTGATACTTTGTCCAGGCTTGCCAGCCGAACACCACCACTAAAGCCAGCAGACCGCCAGTAACCAAGGGCTTGCCGTTACGCTGCCACCAGTCCTTGAACTCGGCCAACTGCTCATCATCAGTACTCGACACCCCAATACTCCTTAATCGCTAAATTCGGCTGTTCGACAGCTTCAACCCTGCACGACGCAGGTGGCCAAGTGCGCAGCGAGCGCATCAAAGGCAATGTTCTGTTGCTCGCCCTGGCCACGCAGGGGTTTGAAACCTATCACTTGCTGGGCCAGCTCGTCATCGCCAAGGATCAGTGCGTACAGCGCACCGCTCTTGTCGGCCTTCTTGAACTGGCTCTTGAAGCTGCCTGCGCCGGCATTGACCTGAAGGCGCAGGTTGGGCAACTGGTCACGTACTTTTTCGCTCAGGGCCAGGGCGGCCAGTTCGGCGGCCTCGCCAAAGGCGCACAGGTACACGTCCACCTGACGGGAGATTTCTTCCGGAACCTGCTCCAGGGTTTCCAGCAGCAGGATCAGCCGCTCGATCCCCATGGCGAAGCCCACGCCGGTGGTCGGCTTGCCGCCCATCTGCTCGACCAGGCCGTCGTAACGGCCGCCCGCACACACGGTGCCCTGGGCGCCGAGCTTGTCGGTGACCCACTCGAACACGGTCTTGCTGTAGTAATCGAGGCCACGCACCAGCTTGGTATTGATCACGAACGGAATGCCGGCCGCGTCCAGACGAGCCTTGAGGCCTTCGAAGTGAATGCGGGATTCGTCGTCCAGGTAATCGGCCATTTTCGGCGCATTGACCAGCACGGCCTGGGTGTCGGCGTTCTTGGTATCGAGGACGCGCAACGGGTTGGTCTTCAGACGACGCTGGCTGTCTTCATCCAACTTGTCCAGGTGGGCGGACAGGTACTCGACCAGGGCCACTTTATAGCGGCCGCGGGATTCACTGGTGCCCAGGCTGTTGAGCTCAAGCTTGACCGCGTCGCGGATGCCCAGCAGGCCCCATAGGCGCCACGTCAGCACGATCAGCTCCGCGTCGATGTCCGGGCCGTCGATGTTGAATACTTCCAGGCCGATCTGATGAAACTGGCGATAACGGCCTTTCTGTGGACGTTCGTGACGGAACATCGGGCCGATGTACCACAGTTTCTGCGGCTGGCCAGCACCGGTGAGGCCATGCTCAAGCACGGCGCGCACGCACGCGGCAGTACCTTCCGGACGCAAGGTCAGGGAGTCGCCGTTACGGTCTTCAAAGGTGTACATCTCTTTTTCGACGATGTCGGTCACTTCACCGATGGAGCGTTTGAACAGCTCGGTGAACTCGACGATCGGCATGCGGATCTGCTTGTAACCGTAGTTATCCAGCAGGCGCGCGACAGTACCCTCGAGGTAGCGCCACAACGGCGTTTGCTCCGGCAGGATGTCGTTCATGCCACGAATGGCTTGCAGAGACTTGCTCACATCAAATCCTTAAATTCGTTCAATCAGCCGCGAGCGATCAGCGCTGCGTCAGCCGCGACCTTTTCGGCCGCTTTCTCGCGGATCAGCTTTTCCAGCTCATCCACCAGATTGTCATTCGTTAACTTCTGCGACGGCTTACCGTCGATGTAAATCAGGTTCGGTGTACCGCCGGTCAAGCCCACATGGGCTTCCTTGGCTTCACCCGGGCCGTTGACCACACAACCGATCACTGCAACATCCAGCGGCACCAGCAGGTCTTCGAGGCGCAACTCCAGGTCGTTCATGGTTTTCACCACGTCGAAGTTCTGCCGCGAGCAACTCGGGCAGGCAATGAAGTTGATGCCGCGTGAACGCAAACGCAGGGATTTGAGAATGTCGTAGCCGACTTTCACTTCCTCTACCGGGTCTGCCGCCAACGAGATGCGGATAGTATCGCCAATCCCTTCGGCGAGCAGCATACCGAGACCCACCGCAGATTTCACTGTGCCTGAGCGCAAACCGCCGGCTTCGGTGATGCCCAAGTGCAGCGGCTGCACGATTTCCTTGGCCAGCAGGCGGTAGGCTTCCACCGCCATGAACACGTCGGAGGCCTTTACGCTGACCTTGAAGTCCTGGAAGTTCAGGCGTTCGAGGTGTTCAACATGACGCAGTGCAGACTCGACCAGCGCTGCCGGGGTCGGCTCGCCGTACTTCTTTTGCAGGTCTTTTTCCAGGGAACCGGCGTTGACGCCGATGCGGATCGGGATCCCGCGATCACGGGCAGCGTCCACCACAGCGCGCACACGGTCTTCACGACCGATGTTGCCCGGGTTGATGCGCAGGCAATCGACACCCAACTCGGCCACACGCAAGGCGATCTTGTAGTCGAAGTGAATGTCGGCAACCAGCGGCACCTTGACCAGCTGCTTGATGCGACCGAAAGCCTCGGCAGCGTCCATGTCCGGGACGGATACCCGAACGATGTCTACACCGGCCGCTTCCAGGCGATTGATCTGGGCAACGGTAGCGGCAACGTCATTGGTGTCGCTGTTGGTCATGCTCTGTACCGCGATGGGGGCGTCGCCACCCACCGGCACCGAGCCGACCCAGATCTTGCGCGATACGCGACGTTTGATTGGAGATTCGCCGTGCATGACTATTGTCCCAACTTCAGGCGAGCGGTCTCGCCAGTGGTGAACGGCGCTACGTCTACAGGCTGGCCGTTGTAGGCCACTTGCGCGCCACGGGCGAAGCCCAGACGCAGCGTCAAAGGAGGCTTGCCGCCCAGGTCGAGCGTATCGCCCTTACGCTTGAGACCACTGACCAGCACTTTGCCGTTGCCATCGGTGACTTGCGTCCAGCAGTCAGCGACGAAGGTAATTTGTACACGCCCGTCACCGGCAATCAACGCAGGGGTGGTGGGTGGTGAAATCGCAGGGGCTGCCGGAGCGGTTGGCGCCGTAGTCGCTGGCGCCGGGACCGGAGCAGCCGGTGTATGAGCCTGGGCAACCGGAGCCGCGGGGGTATGGGCTGGCGTGGCCGGTGTCACTGGGGCCGGTACGGCAGCGGTCGGGGCACTTTCCGGTTCGGACGGCTCAGCGGTGGCCGGGGTTTCGGGGGCAGCCTGGCCTTGGGCAACGGCCTGGTCTTCCGGCTCATCCAGCGGATGAATCTGGGTGGTGCCGTCGGCGCTCTCGACTTCGACGTGCTCCATGGCGTTGCTGGTCAGGTCTTTACTGCGCTGGGACGTCTGGTCTTGCCACCAGACGAAACCGCCGCCGATCACGGCGATCAGC
The DNA here is from genome assembly GCF_036346475.1 of Pseudomonas sp. AM8. Lineage (NCBI taxonomy): Bacteria > Pseudomonadati > Pseudomonadota > Gammaproteobacteria > Pseudomonadales > Pseudomonadaceae > Pseudomonas > Pseudomonas sp. AM8. Next base: position 17,907 of record NZ_JAOTNX010000011.1, on the reverse strand, counting down.
AACAACAGGCTGACAATCCGCAGGATTGTGTGGGAAACCCGCACCGGCTCTTCGATGCGACCCAGGCCATGCACATTGCTGCCCTGGGAGTCGGTGCCGGTGAACTGGTCGAATTCCTGGACCAACACGGCCTGGTCGATGCCCAGCAACTTGGCGTATGCGCGGATATAGCCACGGGCGAAGGTATGCCCAGGCAGCTTTTCGAATGCGCCGGCCTCAAGGTTGCCCAGGGAGGTGGTGGTCAAATTGAGCTTGAGGGCCACTTCCGCCAGCGACCAACCATTGCTTTCGCGGGCCTGACGCAAGGTGTCGCCTGGGTTTACGCGATTAGCTGCTACAACTTCCGGGTGCGCCGCTTTCATCATTGCTCCGACAGGTATTGCTGATATTCCGGCGTACCGGGATAGAGTCGTTCGAGTTGCTGGCCAAAACGTGCGGCCGTGTCGTGTTCTTCATGAACCGTCGCCAGGCGCACGCCGAGCAATAGACTACGTGCATTTTGCCCGCTGAGCAGGCTAAAACGCTCGTAATAGTCACGTGCCGGCACATAATGCCTGTCTTCGTAGGACAACTCAGCCATTTCGAGCAACGCTCGTGGCTGATGGCCGTTCAAGTGCAGGGCTTTTTCCAGCTGCTGGCGTGCGCTGTCGCGCTGGCCGAGGTGCATCGAGGTCACCCCAAGGTTCTCGAACACCCGCGCGCGCCCAGGATAGAGGGTATCGGTACTGGCTTGCTGGAAATAAAGGGCGGCCTGGCCAAAACGCTTTTGCTTGAACAGGAAACTGCCGTAATTGTTCAGCAATTTCGGATCGGCAGGCCGTGCGGCCAGGGCTTTGTTGAAATACCGGTCAGCCAGTTCAGGCTCGGCCTGGGCCTGGAACACCAGGGCCAGCGCAGCATTGGCGTCGGCATCTTCGCTGTCCAGTTCAAGGGCTTTTTTCAACGGCACCTTGGCCTGCTCGCTCATGCCTTGGCGCAGGTAACCCAACCCCAGTTGCACATAGGCAACCCGCGCCTCGTCACGGCCCTTGCCGGTTTGCAAAGGGCTGTCATAGCCCGATGAAACACAACCGGCGGTGAGGCCGGTAACAAGCAAAAGCAGCGCAAGGCGCAAGGGCATAGAGATCCTCTCTCAGATTCGATTCACAGCAATTTGCGGCAGATCGTCGGCGGCGTTCAATTCACGCACGGCGATATAGCGCTCGCTGCGGCGGGTGCGGTCCATCACCTGCCCGACCAATTGACCACACGCGGCGTCGATGTCTTCACCACGGGTGGTGCGCACGGTGACGTTGTAGCCGGCCTGGTGCAGTTGATCCTGGAAACGGCGAATGGCGTTGTTGCTTGGCCGCTCGTAACCAGAATGTGGAAACGGGTTAAACGGAATCAGGTTGATCTTGCACGGGGTGTTCTTGAGCAGTTCAATCATCTCGACCGCGTGTTCGACCTTGTCGTTAACATCCTTGAGCATGGTGTACTCAATGGTCAGCACACGTTTTTCGCCCAAGGTCGCCATATAACGCTGGCAGGATTCGAGCAGCATCTTAAGCGGATACTTCTTGTTGATCGGCACCAATTGGTTACGCAATGCGTCATTGGGTGCGTGCAGCGACAACGCCAGGGAGACGTCGATGTGCTTGGCCAGCTCATCGATCATCGGGACCACGCCGGAGGTCGACAGGGTCACACGGCGCTTGGAGATGCCGTAGCCCAGGTCGTCCATCATCAGGTGCATGGCTGCGATGACGTTGTCGAAGTTCAGCAGCGGCTCACCCATGCCCATCATCACCACGTTGGTGATTGCACGGTCGACGGTCGCCGGGACGCTGCCAAAGGATTTGTTGGCAATCCACACCTGGCCGATCACTTCGGCGGCAGTGAGGTTGCTATTGAAGCCTTGCTTGCCGGTGGAGCAGAAACTGCAGTCCAGGGCACAGCCTGCCTGGGACGAAACGCACAAGGTACCGCGCTTGCCCTGGGGAATGTACACGGTCTCGACGCAGCTGCCGGACGCTACGCGCACCACCCACTTACGGGTGCCGTCGCTGGAGATGTCCTCGCTGACCACTTCGGGGCCACGTACTTCAGCAATAGCCTTGAGCTTGTCGCGCAGGGCCTTGCTGACGTTCGTCATGGCGTCGAAATCGTCGACGCCAAAGTGGTGAATCCATTTCATTACCTGACCGGCACGGAAACGCTTCTCCCCGATTGAGTCGAAGAATTTTTCCATTTCCTGTTGAGTCAGACCCAGCAGGTTGGTTTTTACAGTCGATGTCGTCATGGATTCACCCTCACTCTTTAAGCCGATGCTTAGCGAGTGGTTACTTCGGTAGCTGCGAAGAAGTACGAGATTTCGCGAGCAGCAGCGGCTTCGGAGTCCGAACCGTGAACAGCGTTGGCGTCGATGGAGTCAGCGAAGTCAGCACGAATGGTGCCGGCAGCGGCTTCTTTAGGGTTGGTAGCGCCCATCAGCTCACGGTTCAGAGCGATGGCGTTTTCGCCTTCCAGAACCTGAACAACAACAGGACCGGAGATCATGAAGGCAACCAGGTCGCCGAAGAAGCCACGAGCGCTGTGCTCAGCGTAGAAGCCTTCAGCTTCAGCCTTGGACAGTTGCTTGAGTTTCGAAGCTACAACCTTCAGGCCGGCTTTTTCGAAACGAGTGGTGATCTCGCCGATGACGTTTTTTGCAACAGCGTCAGGCTTGATGATGGAGAAAGTACGTTGAACAGCCATGGTGTAACTCCAGAAACGGTAATTTACGAAAAATTAAACCCGCGAATTATACGCGGGTTCTTGGGTATTGCCTAACTGCGTAAGGGAGGCGTCAGTCCTGCTCTTCTTTCCAGGCAGTCTGGATAGCTTCCAGGACCTTTTCGCCACCGCGATCGCGCTCATCATCAAAGCCTGGCAAGGCCATGACCATGTCACGCAAAGCAACAAAATTCAGGGAATAGGGATCCGTATCCGGGTTGCCGTCGGCCAACAGGATAGCGATCTCTTGCACATCAACCCATTTAAGACTCATGACACTTCCTTGAATCAGTGCGGCGCTTCGGCCGCATGGTTGAGCGAATATTTCGGAATTTCGACGGTGATGTCTTCAGTCCCGACCTTTGCCTGACAGCTTAGGCGAGAAGTGGCTTCCAGGCCCCAGGCGCGATCAAGAAAATCCTCTTCCAGCTCATCGGCCTCTTCCAGGCTACTGAAGCCTTCGCGAATGATGCAGTGGCAGGTGGTGCAGGCGCACACACCACCACAGGCACTTTCGATCTCGATGTGGTTGTCATGGGCAACTTCGAGGATGGACTTGCCGGTCTCAGCCTCAACAACCATACCGTCCGGGCAATGCTCGGCGTGTGGCAGAAAAATGACCTGCGGCATTAATTATTCCTCGATTTCATTCAGGTTGCGCCCGGCCAGTGCGGCTTTTACCGTCTGATCCATGCGGCGGGCAGCAAAGGCGTCAGTGACCTGCGACAAGCGCTTGGTCTGCTGCTCGATGGCGTAACCATCGTTGCCTTTCATCAGTTCGGCCAGCTCCTGCATCTGCAGGTCGATGACCATGCGCTCTTCGGCATCCAGCAAACGCTCGCCGTCGGCATCAAGGGCGCCCTGCACCGCTTCAAGCAGGCGCTGGGCATCCACTTGTTGCTCGCGCAGTACACGCGCGACCTTGTCGTCACCGGCGTATTGGAACGAATCCTTGAGCATCTTGGCGATTTCACCGTCAGTCAGGCCGTAGGACGGCTTGACCTGGATGCTGGCCTCCACGCCGGACGCCAGCTCGCGCGCGGCGACGCTGAGCAGGCCGTCGGCGTCGACCTGGAAGGTCACGCGAATCTTCGCCGCACCCGCGACCATGGCCGGGATGCCGCGCAATTCAAAGCGCGCCAGGGAGCGGCAGTCACTGATCAGCTCGCGCTCGCCTTGCAGCACATGAATCATCATCGCCGTCTGACCATCTTTATAGGTCGTGAAGTCCTGGGCGCGAGCGACGGGGATGGTGGTGTTCCGTGGAATCACCTTCTCCATCAGCCCGCCCATGGTCTCCAGCCCCAGGGACAGCGGGATCACGTCAAGCAGCAGCAGTTCGCCGCCATCGCGCTTATTGCCGGCCAGGGTATCGGCCTGGATGGCGGCGCCGATGGCGACCACCTGGTCCGGGTCGATTTCCGTCAGCGGCTGGCGACCAAAGGCTTCGGCCACGGCTTCGCGAACCCTTGGCACACGGGTTGAACCGCCGACCATGACCACGGCACCGACGTCTTCCAACTCGATACCGGAGTCACGCACGGCACGACGGCAGGCTTTCAGGCTGCGGGCGATCATCGGTTCGATCAGCGAATCAAAGGCTTCGCGAGTCAGCTTGGCGCACCAACTGCCGTAGGAAACGTCAACAGAAGCAGCGTCAGTCAGCGCCTCCTTGGCGGCACAGGCCGTTTGCAGCAAGTTACGCTGCTCGCCCGGATCCAGGTCAGCGGACAAGCCGGCGCTGCTGATGATCCAACCCGCGATGGCGTGGTCGAAGTCATCGCCACCCAGCGCTGTATCGCCACCGGTAGCCAGTACTTCGAACACGCCGCCAGTCAGGCGCAGGATCGAAATATCAAAAGTGCCACCACCCAGGTCGTAAATAGCGACCAGGCCTTCGGCATGCTGGTCCAGGCCATAGGCCACGGCCGCAGCAGTCGGCTCGTTGAGCAGGCGCAACACGTTCAGGCCGGCGAGTTTCGCCGCGTCCTTTGTGGCCTGGCGCTGGGCATCATCGAAATACGCCGGGACGGTGATCACCGCACCGACCAGTTCGCCACCCAGCGTGGTTTCCGCGCGCTGGCGCAGCACCTTGAGGATATCCGCCGACACTTCCACCGGGCTTTTCGGGCCCTGGACCGTGTCGATGAACGGCATATGGGATTCACCACCGACAAAGCGGTACGGCAGCTGGTCGCCCAATTGCTTGACGTCGGACAGGCCACGACCCATCAAGCGCTTGACCGACAGCACGGTGTTCAAAGGATCGGTAGACGCCGCCAACTTGGCCGACTCACCGACTTCGGTGCGGTCAGCGTGATAGCGCACGGCGGACGGCAGGATCACCTGGCCGTCAGCGTCGGGCAGCGGCTCGGACAGGCCGCTGCGCAAGGCAGCAACCAGGGAATTGGTGGTACCCAGGTCAATCCCCACCGCCAGGCGACGCTGGTGCGGTTGAGGGCTTTGGCCGGGTTCGGCGATTTGCAGTAGAGCCATGGTAATCAGGTCTTATCTGTCTATCAGGCGCGCATCACGGGCAGCACACTGGGTTAATCGTCGAGGCGCTCTTCCAGCTGGCGCACTTCGTAGGTGAGCTTGTCGAGGAACTGCATGCGCCGCATCAGGCGCTCGGCCTGTTCACGTTGCGCTGCATCGTCCCAACAGGCTGCGAAGCTTTCGTTGAGCTCATCCTGGGCAACTTTCAGACGACGCTTGAAGACCGCGACACCCGCCACATCGGCTTCGTCCTGCAGGTCTTCGAGCTCTTCACGCCACTGCATCTGCTGCATCAGGAAGTCCGGGTCGTGCACGGTCACTTCCAGGGGCAACTCGCCACCGTTCATCGCGAGCAGGTAACGCGCGCGCTTCGGTGGGCTTTTGAGCGTCTGATAGGCTTCGTTGAGGCTGGCCGATTGCTCCAGCGCCAGGCGCTGCTCACGCTCGGAAGCGTCAGCGAAGCGGTCCGGATGCACCCCACGCGCCAATTCTCGGTAGCGCGTGGCAAGCTGCTCGAGGTCCAGCCGAAAACTCGGCTGCAGCTCGAATAAAGCGAAATGACAAGGAGTACCCACGAATAGCCTCAGATGTTGAAGCTTTCGCCGCAGCCACATTCACCGCGTACGTTGGGGTTGTTGAACTTGAAGCCTTCGTTCAACCCTTCCTTGACGAAATCGAGTTCGGTGCCGTCCAGGTAAGTCAGGCTTTTAGGGTCGATGATCACTTTCTCGCCGTGACTTTCGAACACCTGGTCCTCATCAACCACCTCGTCGACGAACTCCAGCACATAGGCAAGGCCGGAGCAGCCCGTGGTGCGAACACCCAGACGAATCCCCTCACCTTTACCGCGCCCATCCAGGGAGCGTCGCACGTGCCGCGCAGCCGCTTCTGTCATGCTGATAGCCATCGTTGACTCCTTACTCGTCGCCAAATGCTTAGATCAAGCCTTTCTTCTGCTTGTAGTCGCGAACGGCCGCCTTGATGGCGTCTTCTGCGAGCACGGAGCAGTGGATTTTCACTGGCGGCAGGGCCAGTTCTTCGGCCAGCTGGGTATTGCTGATAGTCACAGCCTCATCCAGGGTCTTGCCTTTCATCCATTCGGTCGCCAGGGAGCTGGAGGCGATGGCCGAACCGCAACCGTAAGTCTTGAACTTGGCGTCTTCGATAACGCCAGCGTCGTTGACCTTGATCTGCAGGCGCATCACATCGCCGCACGCCGGAGCGCCGACCATGCCGGTGCCGACATCAGGGTCTTCCGCGTCCATCTTGCCGACGTTGCGCGGGTTTTCGTAGTGGTCGATGACCTTTTCGCTGTAAGCCATGGTACTGAATCCTCACTCATCAGGGCCGCTCTGGAACCCTGTAGAAACGCCTGCGTTTTCCGCCACGTTCCTACAGAGCTTGGGTGGCGGCTTCTATAGTTAGTGTGCCGCCCACTCGATCTTGGAAATATCGACACCGTCTTTGTACATGTCCCACAGCGGCGACAGGACGCGCAGCTTGTTGACGGCTTCGCAAACCTTCTGCGCGGCGTAGTCGACTTGCTCTTCGGTGGTGAAGCGGCCGAACGTAAAGCGGATCGAGCTGTGTGCCAGTTCGTCGTTGCGGCCCAGGGCGCGCAGTACGTACGAAGGCTCAAGCGAAGCCGAGGTACAGGCCGAGCCGGACGAAACCGCCAGGTCCTTGAGCGCCATGATCAGCGACTCGCCTTCGACATAGTTGAAGCTCAAATTCAGGTTGTGCGGTACACGGGCAGTCATGCTGCCGTTGATGTACAGCTCTTCAAGGTTCTCGACCTGCTTGTAGAAGCGATCGCTCAGGGCCTTGATACGTACGTTTTCGGCAGCCATGTCTTCCTTGGCTACGCGGAAGGCTTCGCCCATGCCGACGATCTGGTGGGTCGCCAGGGTGCCCGAACGCATGCCGCGCTCGTGACCGCCGCCGTGCATGGTGGCTTCGATGCGCACGCGTGGCTTGCGGCTCACGTATAGTGCGCCGATGCCTTTGGGGCCATAGGTCTTGTGGGCCGAGAACGACATCAGGTCGACTTTCAGCTTGGACAGGTCGATATCGACCTTGCCGGTGGACTGAGCAGCGTCGACGTGCAGCAGGATGCCTTTGGAGCGAGTCAGCTCGCCGATGGCCGCGATGTCGTTGATGGTACCGATTTCGTTATTCACGTGGATCACGGAAACCAGGATGGTGTCTTCACGCAGCGCGGCTTCGATCATGGCCGGGGTGACGATACCGTCGGTGGTTGGCTCAAGGTAAGTGACCTCGAAACCTTCACGCTCCAGTTGGCGCATGGTGTCGAGGACAGCCTTGTGCTCAATCTTGGTGGTGATCAGGTGCTTGCCTTTGGTCGCGTAGAAATGCGCCGCGCCCTTGATAGCCAGGTTGTCGGACTCGGTGGCACCGGAGGTCCAGACGATTTCACGCGGATCTGCGCCAACCAGGTCGGCAACCTGGCGACGAGCGTTCTCGACCGCTTCCTCGGCTTTCCAGCCGAAAACGTGGGAACGGGAGGCCGGGTTGCCGAAGTTTCCGTCGACCAGCAGGCACTCGCTCATCTTTTGCGCGACACGCGGATCAACCGGGGTGGTCGCTGAGTAATCAAGGTAAATCGGCAATTTCATGGACTTTCTCCTAAATCAGGCTGGCTGGCGTGCCGTTAGCTCTTCGGCTGTCACTCGACGGCGGACGCTTCGATCTTGTCCAGACGCGGCGCCTTGGTATTGCAACGGCGCTGGTCCTGACGCTGGGCTACTTCTTGCACCTCACGGCGAGTCACAAGATCAGCCAAGCTGATACCACTCAAAAACTCATGGATCTGCAGGCTCAAGTCACACCACAAGTGGTGCGTCAGGCAGGTGTCGCCGGCGTGGCAGTCACCCAGGCCCTGGCACTTGGTCGCGTCGACGGATTCGTTGACCGCGTCGATCACCTGGGCCACCTGGATGCCCTGCATGTCGCGGGACAGCTGATAGCCGCCGCCCGGCCCACGCACACTGGAGACCAGATTGCTACGGCGCAACTTGGCGAACAGCTGCTCAAGGTAGGACAGGGAAATGCCTTGGCGCTCGGAGATATCGGCCAGGGACACCGGCCCAGTTTGCGCGTGCAAGGCCAAATCAAGCATGGCGGTCACCGCGTATCGGCCTTTTGTAGTCAGTCTCATGGACAAGTACCAAGGTGTTTCAGAATGGGAGCAAGTATGCGATTCCCGAGTATTTAAGTCAACTATAAGACCTAGTACTTTAGTCAGGATTACCCGTAAAAAGGGCGCGCGAATCATAGCAGGACGGGGCGAGGACGAACAGCGGCAGCGCGGCGATGGCTCGATATCGAGACCAATGGAGATCACATGTGGGAGGGGGCTACACCCCGATAGCGGTGGATCAGTCAATATATTGGGTGACTGACAGATGGCCATCGGGGGGGGGGGGGGGCAAGCCTCCCACATGGGCCTAGCAGCAAATGTGAGATCTCATCCAGCTTTGGTGGCGGGCTCACTCTTGATCTCGGCGAAGTCCTCTTCGCGCAGCTCAGGCAGGTCTTTCGCACAGTAGCTGCTGCCCAATTCCTTCAGCGCGCCGCACATACCGTCCAGCTTGCCGTCCACCGCTTGCAGGTGGTCAAGCAACTGGCCGATGGCGCGCGCGACAGGGTCGGGCATGTCTTCGCTGACACCGTAGGCATCGAAACCGATTTTTTCGGCCATGGCCTTGCGCTTGGCTTCCTGCTCATCGCCCACTTCCGGCTTGACGATGATCCGCCCCGGAATCCCCACTACAGTGGCGCCGGCCGGCACGGCCTTGGTCACCACGGCGTTGGAGCCGACTTTGGCGCCAGCGCCTACGGTGAACGGACCAAGCACCTTGGCGCCCGCACCCACCACCACACCATCCTCCAGCGTCGGGTGGCGCTTACCCTTGTTCCAGCTGGTGCCGCCCAATGTCACGCCCTGGTAGAGGGTCACGTCGTCACCAATCTCGGCAGTCTCGCCAATGACGATGCCCATACCGTGATCGATAAAGAAGCGACGTCCCACCTTGGCACCTGGGTGAATCTCGATCCCGGTCAACCAGCGGCCGAAGTTCGACACCAGCCGCGCCAACCATTTCCAGCCCATATTCCACAAGGCGCCGGACAGGCGATGGATCCAGATCGCGTGCATGCCCGGGTAGCAGGTCAGCACCTCAAAGGCGTTGCGCGCCGCCGGGTCACGATGGAAAACACTCTGGATATCTTCTCGCAAACGCTCGAACATTTTTAATCCTTCCGCTTAAGAAGCTCGCCACGGGCCGCTTTCTGGGTTTCCGTGAGGATGCCACGCAATATATTCATTTCCGCTCGACTGACCGAGCTGCGCCCGTACAGGCGGCGCAGGCGCGCCATCAAGTGCCGAGGTTTTTCCGGATCGAGGAATTCGATGGCCACCAGGGTTTGCTCCAGGTGCTCATAGAACCGCTCCAGCTCGTCCATGGTGGCCAGTTCGCCACTCTTGGTCGACGCCACTTCATCCTTCTCTACCTTGCTCGGCTGCCCTTCAGCGGCCAGCCAGGCCATGCGCACTTCGTAACTCAACACCTGCACCGCTGCCCCGAGGTTCAGCGAACTGAACCCAGGGTCTGATGGAATGTGCACGTGATAATGACATCGTTGCAGCTCTTCATTGGTGAGGCCGGAGTCTTCACGGCCGAATACCAGGGCGATTTCAGCACCGCCGGCCGCCTCTTCCACTACCTTGGTACCGCACTCACGCGGATCCAGCAGCGGCCAGGGGATGCGGCGGTCACGGGCGCTGGTGCCAAGCACCAGGTTGCAGCCGACCAAGGCGTCTTCCAGAGTGGCGACCACCTGGGCTTTTTCCAGGATGTCATTGGCGCCGGATGCGCGGGCATCGGCCTCGTGGTGCGGGAACACGCGCGGTTCGACCAGCACCAGGCGCGTCAGCCCCATGTTTTTCATGGCTCGCGCCACTCCGCCGATATTGCCGGGATGACTGGTATTGACCAAGACGACACGAATGTTCTGCAGCAAGGTAGGCGCTCTCGGACACGGGAAAGGGGAGCAAATCTTACAGAACAGCCTAAGGTTATGCCATGAAAGCTAACGTCGTCCTTCACCTGAAGAAAGTTTCTGCTAGAATGCTCGGCTTTCTTTAACAACCTTAGGTGACACATCCATGCAGCCCATGCTGAATATCGCGCTGCGCGCCGCCCGCAGCGCCAGTGAATTGATCTTCCGCTCCATCGAGCGCCTGGATACCATCAAGGTCGACGAAAAAGACGCCAAGGATTATGTGTCCGAGGTGGATCGCGCCGCTGAACAGAAGATCATCGACGCGCTGCGCAAGGCCTACCCTACCCACGGCATCCTCGGCGAGGAAACCGGCCTGCACAAAGGCAGCGGCGAAGGCGAAGACTACCTGTGGATCATCGACCCACTGGATGGCACCACCAACTTCCTGCGCGGCATCCCGCACTTTGCCGTCAGCATTGCCTGCAAATACCGTGGCCGCCTGGAACACGCTGTAGTACTCGATCCTGTTCGCCAGGAAGAATTCACCGCCAGCCGTGGCCGTGGTGCCCAGCTGAACGGTCGTCGCCTGCGCGTCAGCGGTCGCACCAGCCTGGACGGCGCCCTGCTGGGTACCGGCTTCCCGTTCCGTGACGACCAGATGGACAACCTGGAGAACTACCTGGGCATGTTCCGCGCCCTGGTTGGCCAGACTGCCGGCATCCGTCGTGCTGGCGCGGCCAGCCTGGACCTGGCCTATGTGGCTGCCGGTCGTTTTGATGCGTTCTGGGAGTCGGGCCTGTCCGAGTGGGACATGGCTGCAGGCGCCCTGCTGATCCAAGAGGCCGGCGGCCTGGTGAGCGACTTCACCGGCGGTCATGACTTCCTGGAAAAAGGCCACGTCGTTGCTGGCAACACCAAATGCTTCAAGGCAGTACTGACGGCGATCCAGCCGCACCTGCCGGCTTCGCTGAAGCGCTAAGCGAGCGAGCAAAAAAAAGCACCCTGTGGGGTGCTTTTTTTATGCCTGGGATTTGCTTGGTGTGAGCTTAAATACCAACACCACCACAAATCAAATACAAGAGAAGACTTACTGCTGGTTCTGGCCCAGGACGAGACGCCCTTCCTTGTCGACTGGAATCTGGCCGCCCGGATCACGATCCATGCGCACCGAACCTTCCTTGCCATCCAAGGTGTAACGCACGTCATAGCCAACGACCTTGTCACTGATGTCGTTGACGGTGTTACAGCGAGTCTGGGTGGTGGTATAGGTATCGCGGTTCTGCATGCCTTCCTGAACCTTGTTACCGGCGTAACCACCACCGACCGCACCGGCCACAGTGGCCAGCTTCTTGCCGTTACCGCCACCGACCTGGTTACCCAACAGGCCACCGGCCAGCGCACCAACCACCGTACCGACGATCTGATGTTGATCCTGCACCGGCTTCTGCCGGGTCACTGCGACGTCCTTGCAGACTTCGCGAGGTGTTTTAATCTGGGTTTTCACCGGCTGCACCGCCAGCACTTGCGCATACTCAGGGCCGCTTTTTACCAGGCTGTAGGTGGCAACAGCACCCCCGGCAGTTACACCGACAGCACCCAATACCGCACCAACCAGTAACGACTTGTTCACGTTGAACCTCCTGACCATCACAAACGGACCGAAAGATCCGCGCTATACCCAGCCTTGGAGCAAAAAAAAAGGCACGAGTTCAATACTCGTGCCCTTTTTGTAACAGCAGATCAACAAGCGCCCCTCAAGGACGGTCGTCGACCTCCTTGCCAGTGGCGGCAGGAGGGATCAGGTCTTCGCTGTTGAGGTTCAGCCAGATCAGCACCACGTTGGCGATGTAGATCGACGAGTAGGTGCCTGCCAGGACGCCGATGAACAGCGCCAGGGAGAAGCCCCACAGGTTGTCGCCACCGAAGATCATCAGCGCCGCGATCGCCAGCAAGGTGGAGATCGACGTCGCCATGGTCCGCAGCAGGGTCTGGGTGGTGGAGATGTTGATGTTCTCGATCAGCGACGCCTTGCGCAGTACGCGGAAGTTCTCGCGAACCCGGTCGAATACCACGATGGTGTCATTGAGGGAGTAACCAATGATCGCCAGCACGGCCGCCAGCACGGTCAGGTCGAAGGTGATCTGGAAGTACGCCAGGATACCCACGGTCACGATCACGTCGTGGATCAGCGACACAATGGCGCCGACACCGAACTTCCACTGAAAGCGGAAAGCCAGGTAGATCATGATACCGACCAGCGCCATCAGCACGCCGAGGCCGCCCTGGTCGCGCAGCTCTTCACCCACTTGCGGGCCCACGAACTCGACGCGCTTGACCGACGCAGGGTTGTCACCACCCACCTTCTGCAAGGCTTCGGCTACCTGGTGACCCAGTTGCGGGTCTTCGCCAGGCATGCGCACCAGCAGGTCGGTGGTCGCACCGAAGCTCTGCACGATGGCTTCGTGATAGCCGGCCTTGACCAGCTCACTGCGTACCAGGGTGACGTCGGCGGGCTTCTCGTAGGTCAGCTCGATGAGCGTACCGCCGGTGAAGTCCAGACCGTAGTTCAGGCCCTTATGGAACCAGCTGAACAACGCCAGAACGGTAAGGAGCAAGGTGACGCCGAACGCAATGTTGCGAACGCCCATGAAGTTGATTGTACGTAACATGGCAGCCCCTTAAATCCACAACTTCTTGAAGTCACGCCCGCCAAAGATCAGGTTGACCATTGCGCGGGTCACCATGATGGCCGTGAACATCGAGGTAAAGATACCGAGGGACATGGTTACCGCAAAACCTTTGACCGGGCCGGTGCCCATGGCAAAGAGAATCCCGCCAACCAGCAATGTGGTCAGGTTGGAGTCGAGAATCGCGGTAAATGCCCGGCCGAAGCCTTCGTTGATTGCACGCTGTACGGTCATGCCGGCGGCGATCTCTTCACGAATCCGCGAGAAGATCAGCACGTTGGCGTCTACCGCCATACCCATGGTGAGTACGATACCGGCGATACCTGGCAAGGTCAGCGTAGCGCCCAGCAGCGACATCAGGGCCAGCAGCATCACCATGTTGCCCGCCAGGGCCACGGTGGCAATGATGCCGAAGAAGCGGTAGATGGCGATGATGAACAGCGACACGAACAGCATGCCCCACAAGGCCGCGTCGATACCCTTGGTGATGTTGTCGGCACCCAGGCTCGGGCCGATGGTACGTTCTTCAGCGAAGTACATCGGCGCAGCCAGGCCACCGGCACGCAGCAACAGGGCCAGCTCCGAGGATTCGCCCTGGCCGTTCAGGCCGGTGATGCGGAATTGAGCACCCAGCGGCGACTGGATGGTCGCCAGGCTGATGATCTTCTTCTCTTCCTTGAAGGTCTGCACCGGTACGTCTTTCTCGACGCCGTTGACCATTTGCTTGGTGTAGGTGGTCACCGGGCGCTGCTCGATGAAGATCACCGCCATGCTGCGACCAACGTTGCTGCGCGTGGCGCGGCTCATCAGTTCGCCGCCGTGGCCATCCAGGCGGATGTTCACTTCAGGGGTACCGTGCTCGCCGAAACCGGCCTTGGCGTCGGTCACCTGGTCACCGGTGATGATCAAGCCACGCTCGATCAGCGCCGGAGGACGGTTGCCTTCACGGAACTCGAACTCTTCGGAAGTTGCACGGGAAGCACCCGGCTCAGCCGCAAGACGGAACTCCAGGTTGGCGGTTTTACCCAGGATACGCTTGGCTTCAGCGGTGTCCTGCACGCCCGGCAGCTCAACCACGATGCGGTTGGCGCCCTGACGCTGAACAATCGGCTCGGCCACACCCAGCTCGTTGACGCGGTTACGTACCGTGGTCAAGTTCTGCTTGATGGAGTATTCGCGGATTTCCGCGATTTTGGCCGGGCTCATCGCCAGACGCAGTACCGCCTGACCATTCAGGTCGGCCGGTACGATGTCGAAATCGTTGAAGTTCTTGCGGATCAGCGCACGGGCCTGTTCACGGGAGGCCTCGTCAGAGAAGCCCAGCTGGATGGCACCGTTGAGCTGCGGCAGGCTGCGATAACGCAGCTTCTCTTTACGCAGCAGGCTCTTCACGTCGCCTTCATAGACCTTCAGGCGTGCGTCGAGGGCTTTGTCCATGTCGACTTCCAGCAGGAAGTGCACACCACCGGACAAGTCCAGACCCAGCTTCATCGGGTGCGCGCCAATGCTGCGCAACCACTGTGGCGTGGTCTGTGCCAGGTTCAGGGCAACAACGTAATCGTCACCCATGGCCTTGCGTACGACATCTTTTGCCGGCAATTGGTCTTCTTGCTTGGTCAGGCGCAACAACCCGCCCTTCGCACCAGCTGCCAATGTTGCCGCTTTAACCTGGATACCCGCGTCGGCCAGCGCCTTGCTCGCGCGCTCCAAGTCAGCCTGGTTGACCTGCAGCGAAGTGCTGGCGCCAGTGATCTGGATCGCCGGGTCATCAGGGTAAAGATTGGGAGCGGAATAAATAAAACCGATCGCCAGCACCGCCAGGATCAGTACGTATTTCCACAGAGGGTATTTGTTCAGCATCACGCCGCCCGCTTATAACGCGGGGCGCCTTGCGCGCCCCGTCGATTGGTAAAGGTTGGAACTTAGATCGCTTTGAGCGTGCCTTTTGGCAGCGTGGCGGCGATGGCGCCCTTCTGGAACTTCATTTCCACGGTGTCGGAGACTTCCAGAACCACGAAAGCATCGGAAACCTTGGTGATCTTGCCCGCGATGCCGCCGGTGGTCACGACTTCGTCGCCTTTCTGCAGGCTGCCCAGCAGGTTCTTCTGCTCTTTGGCACGCTTGGCCTGTGGACGCCAGATCATCAGGTAGAAGATGACCAGGAAGCCCACCAGGAAAATCCACTCGAAACCACCGCCCATAGGGCCGGCAGCAGCAGGCGCAGCGGCGTCAGCCATGGCGTTAGAGATAAAAAAGCTCATTTAGCACTCCAGTTGCAAATAGTGAATCTTAGGGTCGGAAAACTCAGTCCAAGGGCGGCACAGGGAGCCCGCGCTTGGCATAGAAGGCATCGACGAAGGCGGCCAATGTACCCTGTTGAATAGCCTCGCGCAAACCAGCCATCAGGACTTGGTAGTGACGCAAATTGTGGATGGTATTCAACATGCTACCCAGCATTTCCCCGCATTTGTCCAGATGGTGCAGATAAGCACGGGAGAAGTTCTGGCAGGTGTAGCAATCACAGGTGGGATCCAGCGGCGAATCATCATGGCGATGGAACGCGTTACGGATCTTGAGCACGCCTGTATCGATGAACAGATGCCCATTGCGGGCATTACGGGTTGGCATCACGCAATCGAACATGTCCACACCGCGGCGCACACCCTCTACGAGATCTTCGGGTTTGCCAACGCCCATAAGGTAACGAGGTTTGTCAGCGGGCATCAGGCCTGGCAGGTAGTCCAGTACCTTGATCATCTCGTGCTTGGGTTCGCCCACCGACAAACCGCCGATGGCCAGGCCGTCAAAACCGATCTTGTCGAGGCCTTCCAGCGAGCGTTTGCGCAGGCTTTCATGCATGCCGCCCTGGACAATGCCAAACAGCGCCGCGGTGTTGTCGCCATGGGCATTCTTCGAACGCTGGGCCCAACGCAGGGACAGCTCCATGGAAATCCGCGCGACGTCCTCATCAGCCGGGTACGGTGTGCATTCGTCGAAAATCATCACGATGTCCGAGCCCAGGTCGCGTTGCACCTGCATGGACTCTTCCGGGCCCATGAATACCTTGGAACCGTCCACCGGCGAGGCGAAGGTCACGCCCTCCTCCTTGATCTTGCGCATGGCGCCCAGGCTGAACACCTGGAAACCACCCGAGTCCGTGAGGATCGGGCCATGCCACTTCATGAAGTCATGCAGGTCGCCATGCTTCTTGATCACTTCAGTGCCTGGACGCAGCCACAGGTGGAAGGTGTTACCGAGGATGATCTCGGCGCCGGTGGCGACGATGTCACGCGGCAGCATGCCTTTAACGGTGCCGTAGGTGCCCACGGGCATGAATGCCGGGGTCTCTACCGTACCGCGCGGAAACGTCAGGCGACCGCGACGGGCCTTGCCGTCGGTGGCGAGCAATTCAAACGACATACGACTCATAGTTGTTCCTCTGGGCCGCGCGGCGCCGGATTACGGGTGATAAACATCGCATCACCGTAGCTGAAAAAACGGTATCCATTGTCGATGGCTGCTTTGTACGCCGCCATTGTTTCGGGATAACCCGCGAAGGCCGACACCAGCATCAACAGCGTGGATTCCGGCAAATGGAAGTTGGTAACCAGGCAATCGACCACATGGAACGGCCGGCCTGGGTAAATAAAGATATCGGTGTCGCCACTGAACGGTTTGAGCACGCCATCACGCGCCGCGCTCTCAAGGGAGCGCACGCTGGTGGTACCCACCGCAACCACCCGCCCGCCGCGCGCCTTGCAAGCGTTAACCGCGTCCACGACGTCCTGGCTGACTTCCAGCCATTCGCTGTGCATATGGTGGTCTTCGATGTTATCCACACGCACCGGCTGAAACGTACCGGCCCCCACGTGCAGGGTCACATAGGCGGTCTCGACGCCCTTGGCGGCAATCGCATCCAGCAGCAGCTGGTCAAAATGCAGCCCGGCAGTCGGCGCGGCAACCGCACCGAGGCGCTGGGAATAGACCGTTTGATAGCGCTCACGGTCCGAGTCTTCGTCCGGGCGGTCGATATAAGGAGGCAACGGCATATGGCCGACACGCTCCAGCAACGGCAAAACCTCTTCGGCAAACCGGAGTTCGAACAGCGCATCACGACGCGCCACCATCTCGGCTTCACCGCCACCCTCGATGAGGATGCTCGAACCCGGTTTCGGCGACTTGCTGGAGCGTACATGGGCCAGCACACGATGGCTGTCCAACACCCGTTCCACCAGAATTTCCAGCTTGCCGCCGGATGCTTTCTGGCCAAACAGCCGTGCCGGGATGACCCGGGTATTGTTGAACACCATCAGATCGCCAGGACGCAAATGCTCAAGCAAATCAGTGAATTGACGGTGTGCGAGGGTGCCGCTGGCCCCGTCCAGGGTCAGCAGTCGACTGGCGCGACGCTCGGCCAAAGGGTGGCGAGCAATCAGCGAATCAGGGAGTTCAAAAGTAAAGTCAGCAACGCGCATGATGGGGTTCGTCTAGCAGGGCCGGGAAGTCTAGCGGAAATAGTGAAAATAGACCATGAAACGTGATTGACCAACGGTAATCTCATCTCTATACTTCGCCGCCATTGAGCCCTGATGGCGGAATTGGTAGACGCGGCGGATTCAAAATCCGTTTTCGAAAGGAGTGGGAGTTCGAGTCTCCCTCGGGGCACCATCTTAAAGAAAGACCTTGAATTTCAAGGTCTTTTTTTTCGTCTGCAGAAAAGCGCTCTGAGGCCGCGACAGCCTCCAGAGAGCGAGATAGTGCGAATCCCCCTCAACCCCCACCATAAAGTCCAACAGGCCCACTCACAGGCCTTGCGAGAACACTAAAACGACCCTTGGTTACCCCTGGCCCCACCCAAAGTACTGCTAGCACTTCGAGCGGAGATCCTGTTTCCTTTAATGGGCATGGACTTTAGCACTGAAGCCCCTCCCGAGGCGCCTCCTCG
>NZ_JAOTNX010000010.1:0-322074 GCF_036346475.1 Pseudomonas sp. AM8 | reverse complement strand
CCGCGCTGGGCTGCGAAGCAGCCCTAAAACCCCACGCGCTGAGTACTAACAGAAAAATCCCGGCGCTTTTATTGGGGCTGCTTCGCAGCCCAGCGCGGGGCGAGCCCGCTCACCACAGCGTTATGCGTCAACCCTTAAGATACCCATGGCTATCGGGGGCAAGCCCCGCTTAGGGTTTGAGGTAGGCCTGGAGTGACGCCAAGCCATCGCTGCCATCAAATGCTGTAACCCCGGCCAACCAGCGCTGCAAATCCTCGGGGTGGTCGCGCAGCCATTGCCTGGCCACGTCCTGCGGTGACTGGCGCTCCATGATCGGCACCATGAGCTGGCTTTCCTGGGCCGCGGTGAAGGTCAGGTTCTCGAGCAATCGGTTAGCGTTGGGGCAGCGTTCGGCGAAGTCCGGCGCGGTCACGGTGGAGACCGTGGCGCGCCCTTCGTCAGGACCGAACACGTCTTCGCTGCCAGTGAGATAGGCCATTTTCATATTGATGTTCATGGGGTGCGGGGTCCACCCGACAAATACCACGAACTCCTTGCGGTTCACCGCGCGCTGCACCGCCGCCAACATGCCAGCCTCACCGGAAGCCACCAGCTTGAAGCCGCCCAGGCCGAAGTGGTTGGTGTCGATCATTTTCTGGATATCGGTATTGGCGCCGCTGCCGGGCTCGATGCCGTAGATCTTGCCGCCCAGCTTGTCCTTGAAGCGGGCGATGTCGGCAAAGGTCTTCAGCCCGGCGTCAGCCACGTATTGCGGCACGGCCAGGGTGGCCTGGGCGTCGGCGAGGCTGGGTTTATCAAAGACTTTGACCTGCCTGGCGGCCAGAAACGGCGCGATGTTGTTGTCCATCGCCGGCTTCCAATAGCCGAGGAACACGTCCAGGCGTTTATCGCGGATACCGGCAAAGATGATCTGCTGCACGGCGCTGGTCTGCTTGCTGTCATAGCCCAGGCCGCTGAGCAGCACGTCGGCCATGCCCGAGGTGGCGACCACATCGGTCCAACTGACCACGCCCATGCGAATGGATTTGCAGGAGGCCGGTTCGGCGGCCATGGCTTGGGCACTGAGGAGTGCGGCGCCGGTGAGGGTCAACAGGTAACGGTTGAACAGTCTTCTCATGAAAGAGGTCTCACTCGGCAGCTTTTATTATGGGAAGTGGCGTCTGGTGCGCCATAACCACAACCTTACCGAGCGAGACCTCTCCCAACACGACCTGTGGCGACTGTGAGTTGCACAGGGGCGACCGTTCGTCACTCGTAGCGCTTGCGCCCCCACGCCAGCAAGCCTTCCAGCAGCTGCTTCAACACCACCTGCGTCGGCTCGGCCAGATCCGGGCGATAGCGGAACGGCTCGAACTCTTCCATATACGTGCTCTGGCACAATTCCAGCTGCACCGCATGGATATCCTGCGCCGGATTGCCGTAATGGCGGGTGATATGGCCGCCCTTGAAGCGCCCGTTCAATACATGGGTGTACTGAGGATGGGTGGCACAAATGGCCTCGAGCTGGCTGGCCAGTTCCGGATCACAGGCGGCGCCGTTGAAGGTGCCCAGGTTGAAATCCGGCAGTTTGCCGTCGAACAGGTGCGGGATCACCGAGCGGATCGAGTGCGCATCGAACAGCAACGCATAACCGAACTCGGCCTTGAGCCGCGCCAGTTCCTCTTGCAGCGCGCGGTGATACGGGCCCCAGATCTTTTGCAGGTAACTGGCGCGCTCTGTCTCGCTCGGCTCCAGACCTTCGC
This sequence comes from Pseudomonas sp. AM8, assembly GCF_036346475.1. Classification (NCBI taxonomy): domain Bacteria; kingdom Pseudomonadati; phylum Pseudomonadota; class Gammaproteobacteria; order Pseudomonadales; family Pseudomonadaceae; genus Pseudomonas; species Pseudomonas sp. AM8. Next base: position 320,332 of record NZ_JAOTNX010000010.1, on the reverse strand, counting down.
GGAACAACGGCACGCCATCGAACAGGGTCGCCGGGTACAGGCCCGTGGTGGCACCGGCGTACAGCGGCTTGTCGTCCGAGGGCCGGTTCAGGTCAATGACAAACCGCGAGTACTCCGCCGACAGGGTGCTGGCACCCAGCGCTTCGGCGAAGTCATACAGCGTGGGGATGTGCCAATCGGTGTCCGGCAGGCTTTGCGCTTCGGGGATCAACCCGGCTTCCACCGCAGGCGTCAGGCGCAGGCCGGCGTGGGGCATGCTGATCAGCAGCGGCACACGGCCTTGTTTGAAGTTCAGAACCTTATCCACAGCAGTGCTCCTTATAGGGTGACGTCGACGCCGTGGCGCACGACGCGTTTATCCAGCTCACCGCCCAGCCAATAGGCGAGGTCGGCGGGGCGATCAATATGCCAGGCGACAAAGTCGGCGACCTTGCCCACTTCCAGGGACCCATGGGTGTCGCCCATGCCCAGGGCGGTGGCCGCATGTTGTGTGACACCGGCCAGGGCTTCTTCCGGGGTCATACGGAACAGGGTGCAGGCCATGTTCAGCATCAGGCGCACCGACAACGCCGGCGAGGTGCCGGGGTTGAGGTCACTGGCGATGGCGATCTTCACGCCGTGCCTGCGCAGGGCGTCCATCGGCGGCAGCTGGGTTTCGCGCAGGAAGTAGAACGCCCCCGGCAGCAACACGGCGACGGTGCCGGCAGCGGCCATGGCGATGGCGTCTTCTTCGGTCATGAATTCCAGGTGATCCGCCGACAGCGCGTGGTAACGCGCCGCCAGGCTGGAGCCGTGCAGCGACGACAGCTGCTCGGCATGCAGTTTCACCGGCAGGCCGAGTTGCTGGGCGACCTTGAACACCCGCTCCACCTGCTCGGTGGAAAACGCCAGGTATTCGCAGAACGCATCCACCGCGTCCACCAACCCCTGCGCCGCCAAGGCCGGCAGCATTTCATTGCAGATGTGCTCGATGTAATCGTCGGCGCGGTCCTTGTACTCCGGCGGCAATGCATGGGCCGCCAGGCACGTGGCCCGCACGCTGACCGGCAGCGCTTCGCCCAGGCGCCGAGCCACACGCAACATCTTGCGCTCGTTGGCCAGGTCCAGGCCGTAGCCGGACTTGATCTCCACCGTGGTCACGCCATCGCGCAGCAGGCTGCGCAGGCGCTTATGGGCGCTGGCGAAGAGTTCATCCTCCGTGGCGGCGCGGGTGGCGCGCACGGTGCTGGCAATACCGCCGCCCTTGGCCGCGATGTCGGCATAGCTCACGCCCTCGAGGCGTTGCTCGAATTCGCCGCTGCGATTGCCGCCAAACACCGCGTGGGTGTGGCAGTCGATCAGCCCGGGGGTGACCCACGCGCCTTGCAGGTCATGCACCTGGGCGTAATCCGCCGTCGGTACTTCGCTGCGCGGACCGATCCACTCGATGAGCGAACCGGCGGTGACCAGGGCGGCATCCTCGATGATCGAGTATTTGCCCTGGGCCATGGTTGCGACGTGGCAGTGTTGCCAAAGGGTTTTCATCAACGCCTCCCTAAGTTATCGATGAGACAAGGCCGGGTCGTAATGGACCTTGGCCGCTTGCCCGGCGGCGGGCTTGACCCACAGCAGATAGGCAACGACCAGCAACACGATCCACACCGCACCGACCAGTAAGGCCGCCTGGGTGTCCGGGAAGTAACCGAGCACGCCAAACACAAACAGCATGAACACGATGGCCGCAGCCGGCGCGTAGGGCCAGAACGGCACCGGGAATTTCAATTCGGCGACCTGCTCTTTCGTCATCGAGCGGCGCATGGCGACCTGGGTGAACAGGATCATCAGCCACACCCATACGGTGGCGAAGGTGGCAATCGACGCGATCAGCAGGAACACGTTTTCCGGGATCAGGTAGTTGAGCAGCACACCGCCGAGCAAGGCGGCGCCCATCACCACCACCGTCATCCACGGTACGCCTTGCCTGGACAACCGGGCAAAGCCCTTGGGCGCCTGCCCTTGCTGCGCGAGGCCGTACATCATGCGGCCGGCACCGAAGATGTCGCTGTTGATGGCCGACACGGCCGCCGAAATCACCACGATATTGAGGAGGGTCGCCGCCGAGCCTATCCCGAGGTTGCTGAAGATCTGCACGAACGGGCTGCCCTGGCTGCCAATCTGCGGCCATGGGTAGATGGCCATCAAGACAAACAACGTCAGCACGTAGAACAACAGGATGCGCAGCGGCACGGCGTTGATCGCCTTGGGGATCACGCGCTGCGGATCCTTGGCTTCACCGGCGGTGATGCCGATGATCTCGATGCCGCCAAACGCGAACATCACCACGGCAAACGAGGCGATCAGCCCACCAATGCCGTTGGGCATGAAGCCGCCGTGGGCCCACAGGTTGCTCAGGCCGCTGGCCTGGGTTTCGCCGGCCGAGTGGATGCCGAACAGCATGATGCCGAAACCGCCGAGGATCATCGCCACGATGGCGCCGACCTTGAGCAGCGACAGCCAGAACTCCATCTCGCCAAAGACCTTGACGTTGCACAGGTTCAGGCCGCCGATCAAAAACACGATGCCGAGCACCCAGACCCAGCGTGCGACCTCGGGAAACCAGAAGCCCATGTAGATGCCGAAGGCGGTGACGTCGGCGAGACAGACGATGATCATTTCAAAGGCGTAGGTCCAGCCCAGGATAAAACCGGCCAACGGGCCCAGGTAGGTGCTGGCGTATTGGCCGAAGGAGCCGGAGACCGGGTTGTGCACGGCCATTTCACCGAGGGCGCGCATCACCATGAACACCGCGGCGCCGCCGATCAGGTAGGCCAGCAGCACGGCGGGGCCAGCCATCTGGATGGCCGAGGCGGACCCGTAGAACAGCCCGGTGCCGATCGCGGAACCGAGGGCCATGAAGCGAATATGTCGGGCGCTCAGCCCGCGTTTCAAACCCTTTTCTTGCTGGTGCATTTCTCGTCCCTAATTATTTTTATCCTGAGAAAGTTGTTTGTGGTGAGCGAGCCTGCTCGCGCTCGAGTGCGAAGCGCTCGCGGCCTTTTTTGGGGCTGCTGCGCAGCCCGGCGCGAGCAAGCTCGCTCACCACAGAGAGCCATGCCGTTGTCTGAACCGCTTACAGGCTCGGCAGCAACGTGGCCGGCACCAGCTCATTCAGGCAGCGGCTGGCGAGCAGTTCGCTGGCGGCGATGATGTCCGGGGCGAAGAAGCGGTCCTTGTCGTAGAACGTCACTTTGTCGCGCAGGATGCCACGGGCTTTTTCCAGCTTCGGCGAGGTTTTCAGGCCTTCGCGCAGGTCCAGGCCCTGGCACGCGGCCAGCCATTCCACCGCGAGGATGCCGCGAGTGTTCTCGGCCATTTCCCACAGGCGCTTGCCGGCAGCCGGGGCCATCGACACGTGGTCTTCCTGGTTGGCGGACGTCGGGATGCTGTCGACGCTATGGGGATGAGCCAATGCCTTGTTCTCACTGGCGAGGGCGGCGGCGGTCACCTGGGCGATCATGAAACCGGAGTTCACCCCACCATTGCCCACCAGGAACGGCGGCAGTTGCGACATGTGCTTGTCCATCATCAGCGAGATACGGCGCTCGCTCAGGGAGCCGATTTCGGCGATGGCCAGGGCCATGTTGTCAGCGGCCATGGCCACCGGTTCGGCGTGGAAGTTGCCACCGGAGATCACGTCACCCTCAGCGGCAAATACCAACGGGTTATCGGACACGGCGTTGGCTTCGACCACCAGTACCTCGGCCGCCTGGCGCAACTGGGTCAGGCAGGCGCCCATGACTTGTGGCTGGCAGCGCAGGGAGTACGGGTCCTGCACCTTGTCGCAGTTCTGGTGCGACTGCGACACCTGGCTGCTCTCACCGAGCAGGTCACGGTAGGCCGCCGCCGAATCGATCTGCCCACGTTGACCGCGAGCCGCATGAATACGCGCATCGAACGGCGAGCGCGAACCCAGCACCGCTTCCACGGTAAGGCCGCCGCACGCCAGGGCGCCGGCGAACAGGTCTTCGCCCTCGAACAGGCCACGCAGGGCATAGGCGGTGGACACCTGGGTGCCGTTGAGCAGCGCCAGGCCCTCCTTGGCGGCGAGGGTCAGCGGCGTCAGGCCGGCGACTTTCAGCGCGTCGGTGGCTTCCAGCCATTCGCCCTTGTAGCGCGCCTTGCCTTCGCCCAGCAGCACCAGGGACATGTGCGCCAACGGCGCCAGGTCACCGGAAGCACCAACGGAGCCTTTCAGAGGAATATGCGGGTACACCTCGGCATTGATCAGCGCAATCAGCGCGTCGATCACCTGCCGGCGAATCCCGGAGAACCCACGGCTGAGGCTGTTGACCTTGAGCACCATGACCAGCCGCACCAGCGCATCGCTGATCGGCTCACCGACGCCGGCGGCGTGGGACAGCACCAGGGAACGCTGGAGGTTTTCCAGGTCTTCACTGGCGATGCGGGTCGAGGCCAGCAGGCCGAACCCGGTGTTGATGCCGTAGGCGGTGCGGTTCTCGGCGAGAATCTGTTCCACGCAGGCCACACTGGCTTCGATCTGGGCCGAGGCACTGTCATCCAGACTGAGGGTTACCGGCTGCTGGTAGATGGCCCGCAGTTGGGCGAGGCTCAGTTGGCCTGGAATCAGGTTTAGCGCAGTCACATTCATACTCCTTGTGAATTATTCTTTTGAAATAAGTGTTCAGTGCAGATTCGGTAACGCGGTGTCCTTGAGCACCTTGGCGGCGGCCGCAATATCCGGCGCCAGCCAACGGTCCTGCTCATAGGCCGGCACCACTTCACGCAACAGGCGCCAGGCGCGATCGGTGCCCGCGCCGAAGCGCTGGTCTTTCAGGAATTCGAAGGCCTGGGCCGCCAGCAGGTACTCGATGGCGAGGATCTGGGTGACGTTGGCCACTACCTGGTGCAGCTTGAGCGCGGCGTTGGTGCCCATGCTCAGGTGGTCTTCCTGCAGCCCCGAGGTGACGAAGTTGTCGAGCACCGCCGGTTGCGCCAACTGGCGGTTTTGCCCGCACAGCGAGGCGGCGACGTACTGCACGATCATCATCCCGGAATTGACCCCTGGGTTGCTCACCAGGAACGCCGGCAGGCCGCTGACGTGGGGGTTGATCAGGCGGTCGAGGCGGCGCTCGGCCACCGAGCCGATTTCGGCCAGGGCAATCGCCAGCAGGTCGGCCGCCAGGGCGACGGACTGGCCGTGGGGGTTGGCCTGGGACACCACGCGGTAGTGGTCCGGCGTGCCGAGCACCAGCGGGTTGTCGGTGGCGCTGTTGAGTTCGGTCTCGATCTGACGAGTGGCGTGTTCCACCTGGTCGCGCGCCGCGCCGTGGATCTGCGGGATCGAGCGCAGGCTCAGGGCGTCCTGGGTGCGGATGCCTTTGCTGCTCGCAATCACTTCACTGCCATCGAGCAACGCACGCAGGTTGCGGCCGACATGCTGCATGCCCGGGTGCGGCTTGAGGGCGATGATTTCTTCGTCGAAGGCGTCGATCTGGCCGCGCTGGGCTTCGAAGCTCATGGCACCGATCACGTCGGCCCATTGCAGCAAATGATGGGCGTCGGCCAGGGCCAGGCAGCTCAGGCCGGTCATGCACGGCGTGCCGTTGACCAGGCACAGGCCGTCCTTGGCGCCGAGGACCACCGGCTGCAAACCTTCTTCGTCCAGGGCCTGTTGCGCCGGGACGATCCGGCCGCGATAGCTCACATTTCCGACACCCAGCAGCGCCACGCCGACATGGGCCATATGAGTCAGGTAACCCACCGAGCCCTGGGACGGTACTTGTGGCGTGATGCCGTGGTTGAGCAGCGCCAGCAGCGAATGCACCACCTGCGGATGCAGGCCGGATTTGCCGTGGCTGTAGTTGATGACCGCCGCGCAGATGATCGCGCGGGTCTGCTCGTCGCTGAGGACCGGGCCGACGCCACAGGCGTGACTCAACAGGGTATTGCGCGACAGCTGGCTCAGTTGCTCGCCTTTAAGCGACACGTTGCACAATGCGCCCAACCCGGTGTTCACGCCGTAGGCGCGTTCGCCGCTGGTAACGATGCGCTGCACGATGGCCTGGGCATTGTCGATACGCGCCCAGGCCTGGCCCGAGAGTTCGAGCACCGCACCGTGACGGGCCACGGCGACCACGTCCTGCCAGCGCAGCGGAGTGTCGGCGATGATGATTTTTACTGCCTGGGACATTGTTGACCTCTTCATATTCTCTACAGCTTTGCCGGCCTCATCGGGGGCAAGCCCCCTCCCACAGGGGAATGCATTGCAAATGTGGGAGGGCGCTTGAGCCTCACCACAGAACCTGGGTCAGACCACCGCCGCACGCCGCTGGACAAACCGGTCCACGTACTCATCCGCCGGCGAATGCAGGATCTCCCTCGGCGTGCCGACCTGGATCAGCCTGCCGTCCTTGAGGATCGCAATGCGGTTGCCGATACGCACGGCCTCGTCGAGGTCGTGGGTGATGAACACGATGGTCTTGTGCAGGGTCTTTTGCAGCTCGAGCAACTGGTCCTGCATCTCGGCGCGGATCAGCGGGTCGAGGGCGCTGAAGGCTTCGTCCATCAGGATGATGTCGGTGTCAGCGGCCAGGGCGCGGGCCAGGCCGACACGCTGGCGCATGCCGCCGGAGAGCTGGTGCGGGTACTTGTTTTCGTAGCCCTTGAGGCCCACGGTTTCGATCCAGTGCAGCGCGCGTTCAGCGCAGACCTGCTTGGTTTCGCCACGCACCTTGAGGCCGTAGGCGACGTTGTCGAGCACGCTCTTGTGGGGCAGCAGGCCGAAGCTCTGGAACACCATGCTGATCTTGTGCCGACGGAATTGGCGCAGGGCGTCCATGTCCAGTTGCAGGATGTCTTCGCCGTCCACCAGGATCGCGCCGCTGGTGGGGTCGATCAGGCGGTTGAAGTGGCGCACCAGCGTGGATTTGCCCGAGCCCGACAGGCCCATGATCACGAAGATCTCACCGGTGCCGATGCTCAGGGACAAATCGTTCACGCCGACCACGCAGCCGGTCTCGGCCAGCACCTGGTCCTTGGTCTTGCCCTGGCCAACCATCGCCAGCGCCTCCTTGGAGCGGGCGCCGAAGATCTTGAAGACGTTTTTAACTTCGATTTTGCTGACAGTAGTCATTTGCTCGCCTCATGCCGTGGACGACCATAGGCCTGGGTAATGCGGTCGATGACCACGGCGAGAATCACGATCGCCAGCCCGGCTTCGAGGCCACGGCCGACGTTGAGGGTCTGGATGCCGACCAGGACGTCTTCACCCAAGCCACGGGCGCCGATCATCGAGGCGATCACTACCATCGACAACGCCATCATGGTGGTCTGGTTGATACCGGCCATGATGCTCGGCAGCGCCAGCGGCAATTGCACGCCGAACAGCTGTTGCCAGCGGTTGGCACCAAAGGCGTTGATGGCTTCCATGACTTCGCCGTCGACCTGGCGAATCCCCAGGTCGGTGAGGCGAATCAGTGGCGGCGCGGCGTAGATCACCGTGGCGAAAATCGCCGGCACCTTGCCCAGGCCGAACAGCATCAGCACCGGGATCAGGTACACGAAGCTGGGCATGGTCTGCATGATGTCGAGCAGCGGCATCAACACCGAACGCAGGCGATTGCTGCGCGCCGACAGGATGCCCAGCGGGATGCCGATCAACACCGAGATCACCGTGGCAACCATCATCAGCGCCAGGGTCTGCATCAGCTTGTCCCACAGGCCGACCGCGCCCACCAGGAACAGCAAACCAACGATCACCGCCGTGGTCAGCACCTTGCGGGTGGCATGCCAGGCAACGGCGCCGACGATGGCCAGCATCAGCCACCAGGGGGCGGCGCGCAGCAGCCCTTCCAGGTTGACGATGGCCCACAGCAGGGTGTCGGAGATGTGCCGGAACACATCGCCGTAGTTGGTGACCAGTGAATCCACCCAACCATTGACCCAGTCGGCGATGGAAAACGTAAAACTCTCAGGAAACATAGCGTGCTCTCGATCCAGTGGGTTGTGGCCAGGCGCCCGGCTACCCATGAGGGTAGCCGTGCACACTTGACCTACAAGGCCGCGTCGATTTTCTTGGCTGCCTCGTCGCTCACCCAGGCGTGCCAGACTTCAGGATGTTCCTTGAGGAAAATTTTCGCCAGTTTCGGCGACTCAATGCGCTCCTTGGCCATGCGCCCCAGGTTCTGGTTCAGCAGGTCGATGGGCAAGTTGACTTTTTCCAGCACGGCCACCAGTTCCGGGGCTTGTTCGTGGAAGGTCTTGGACAGGCCGACCTTGATGCTCACGGTCTTATCCACACCGGGTTTTTCTTCCAGCTTGACCAGGTCGACCTGGCCCATCAGCGGGGTTGGCGACCAGTAGTAGAACAGGATCGGCTCGCCACGCTTGTAGCTCGACAGCACCGCCGCATCCAGCGCCGGGCCGGTGCCTGGGCGGAAGTTGGTGTAGGTGCTTTCCAGGCCGTAGCTCTTGAGCATTTCGCTGTTGTCCAGCTCGCAGGTCCAGCCGGCCGGGCAGTTGTAGAAACGGCCCTTGGACGGTTCTTCCTGGTCCTTGAACACCGCGGCGTACTTGGCCAGGTCGGCGATGTTTTTCAGGTCCGGCGCCTTGGCTTCCAGCTTGCGCTTGGCGTCGCCTTCGATCACGTAGCGCGGTACGTACCAGCCTTCGACGGCGCCCACCACCGGGGCACCGACACCGACGACTTTGCCGGCCTTCTCGGCCTTGTTCCAGACTTCGCTGCGGCCGACCCATTCTTCGGCAAACACTTGGATGTCGTTGCTGCTCAGGGCGTTTTCCATGGTGATGGAGTTGCCTGGCAAGCTGTCGGTTTTGCAGTCGTAGCCTTTTTCCAGCACGGTTTGCAGGATGTCGGTGAGCAACATGCCGCTTTCCCAGTTCAGGCCGGCGAATTTCACCGGTTTGCCGGATTCACACCAACCGGCCGCCTGGGCGCCAGCAGTGGCCAGCAAGCCCGCGGAAAACACGGTGGCCAACAGGGTCTTATGCATTTTCATTGTTGTGACGCTCCCAAATCTTGAAATGGATTACGGCAGTCAGTAGGCATCCTGCCCTGTCCACGTCCCATCAGGCCTGTGCAACCAGCCCGTTTGTCGTCGTCGGTGCAGCGCCCTGCTCTGTCGGCAGGGTCAGGTGTTCAGGCGTTGCGCGAGGCCACTTTTTCGCCGCCCAGTAATAGAGCGCGGCGGGAAGAACCAGGCCGATGATCCAGGAAATATCCACATCCCCCAGGGCCGCCACCAGGGGACCGGTGTAGAACTTGGTGGAGATGAACGGCAATTGCACCAGCACACCGAAGACATACACGCTGATACCGAGCAGGTTCCAACGGCCATAGCGCCCGTTCGGATCGGCCAGCGCCGGCACGTCGTAGCGATCGCGGGTGATGCAGTAGTAGTCGACCAGGTTGATCGCGCTCCATGGGGTAAAAAACGCCAGCAGGAACAGGATGAAGGACTTGAACGCCCCCAGGAACGAGTGCTGCCCGAGCAAGGCGATCAGGGTCGCCGTACCGACGATGGCCAGTACGAAAAACAGACGCTGCAAGCGCGTGACCTCGAGGCGACCGCGAAAGCCGCTGATGATCGTGGCAATGCACATGAAGCTGCCGTAGGAGTTCAGCGTGGAGATGGTGACCTTGCCGAACGCGATGCTGAAATACAGCAGCGCCGCAGTGGCTCCGGTACCGCCCAGGCCGACGATGTAGGCCACTTCGTGACCGGCAAATTGCCCGTTGGACATGGCCGCGGCAAACACGCCGAGGATCATCGCCACCTGCGCGCCAACCACCGAACCTGCGCCTGCGGCAAGAAAGGTTTTCAGCGAGGACGTGTTGCTCGGCAGGTAGCGTGAATAGTCCGCCACGTACGGGCCGAAGGCGATTTGCCAGGAGGCCGCGAGCGACACCGCCAACAGGAAGCTGCTCCAGCTGAAGTGTCGGATTTGCAGGAGTGCGCCTACGTCGGCCTGGCTCATCAGACGGCTGAACAGGTAGACAAAGGCAATCACGCCAATGACGCTGGCAACGCGGCCGATGAAGTGGATCACCCGGTAACCGAGCACCGTGACCAGCACGATGACACTGGCGAAGATCAGGATCCCGACGCTGTCGCTGACACCAAACAACTGGCCCAGGGCCTGGCCGGAAAGCACGGTGCCGGTTGCGGTGAAACCAAGGTACATCAGGCAGACCAGCACGATCGGAATCGCCGCGCCGTACACACCGAACTGCACCCGGCTGGAGATCATCTGCGGCAGGCCCAGCCTGGGCCCTTGCGCCGCATGCAACGCCATGACGCCGCCGCCCAGCAGTTGACCGATCAACAGACCGATCAACGACCAGAACACATCACCGCCCAGCACCACGGCCAGGGCCCCGGTGACGATCGCCGTGATCTGCAGGTTGGCACCCAGCCACAGGGTGAACTGGCTCAAGAGACGACCGTGTCTTTCCGCTTCCGGGATGTAGTCGATCGAACGCCTTTCGATCAACGGGGTGGTGCTTGCACGCGCGTCACTTGCAGCCATGGGTGTTCAACCTCTGATGGATTGTCTTGGGGGTCGCCGCCGCTCAACTGTGGGAGGGGGCTTGCTCCCGATAGCAGTGGGTCAGTCACCAGACCTATTGGCTGATACACCGCCATCGGGAGCAAGCCCCCTCCCACATTGGTTACTTGATCATTGGAAGATTGAGGCCCTGCTCTTTGGCGCAGTCGATGGCGATCTGGTAACCGGCGTCCGCATGACGCATCACACCGGTGGCCGGGTCGTTGTGCAGCACGCGGGCGATGCGCTCGGCCGCTTCGTCGGTCCCGTCACAGACGATCACCATGCCGGAGTGCTGGGAGAAGCCCATGCCCACGCCGCCACCGTGGTGCAGCGAAACCCAGGTCGCGCCGCTGGCGGTGTTGAGCAAGGCGTTGAGCAGTGGCCAGTCGGACACGGCGTCGGAACCGTCCTGCATGGATTCGGTTTCGCGGTTCGGGCTGGCGACCGAGCCGGAGTCCAGGTGGTCACGGCCGATCACCACCGGTGCCGACAGCTCGCCGCTACGCACCATCTCGTTGAACGCCAGGCCGAGCTTGGCGCGTTGGCCCAGGCCAACCCAGCAGATACGCGCTGGCAGGCCCTGGAAGCTGATGCGCTCGCGCGCCATGTCCAACCAGTTGTGCAGGTGTGCGTCATCGGGGATCAGCTCTTTGACCTTGGCGTCGGTTTTGTAGATGTCCTGCGGGTCGCCCGACAGCGCAGCCCAGCGGAACGGGCCGATGCCACGGCAGAACAGCGGACGGATGTACGCCGGTACGAAGCCTGGGAAGTCGAAGGCATTTTCCACGCCCTCTTCCTGGGCCATCTGGCGGATGTTGTTGCCGTAGTCGAAGGTCGGGATGCCTTGCTTCTGGAAGTCCAGCATGGCTTTGACGTGCACCGCCATCGACTGCTTGGCGGCCTTGATCACGGCAGCCGGTTCGGTCTTGGCGCGGGCGCGGTATTCGTCCCAGGTCCAGCCGGCCGGCAGGTAACCGTTGAGCGGGTCGTGGGCGCTGGTCTGGTCGGTAACCATGTCCGGGCGCACGCCACGCTTGACCAGTTCAGGCAGGATTTCAGCGGCGTTACCCAGCAACGCGATGGAGATGGCCTTGCCTTCCTTTGTGTACTTGGCGATGCGGGCCAGGGCGTCATCGAGGTCGGTGGCCTGCTCGTCGACATAGCGGCTGTTGAGGCGGAAATCGATGCTGACCTGCTGGCATTCAATGTTCAGCGAGCACGCGCCAGCGAGGGTTGCGGCCAGAGGCTGGGCACCGCCCATGCCGCCGAGGCCGGCGGTGAGGACCCAACGACCCTTCAAGTTGCTGTCGTAATGCTGGCGACCGGCTTCGACGAAGGTTTCGTAGGTGCCCTGGACGATGCCCTGGCTGCCGATGTAGATCCAGCTGCCGGCGGTCATCTGGCCGTACATGGCCAGGCCCTTGGCATCCAGTTCATTGAAGTGCTCCCAGCTGGCCCAGTGCGGTACCAGGTTGGAGTTGGCGATCAGCACACGCGGGGCATTGCTGTGGGTCTTGAACACGCCGACCGGCTTGCCGGATTGCACCAGCAGGGTTTCGTCGTCATTCAGGTGGGTGAGGCTCTCGACGATCTGGTCGTAGCACTCCCAGTTGCGCGCTGCACGGCCAATACCGCCGTACACCACCAGTTCCTTGGGGTTCTCGGCCACTTGCGGATCGAGGTTGTTCATGAGCATGCGCAGCGGTGCTTCAGTCAGCCAGCTTTTGGCGGTGAGCTTGTTACCGCGGGCGGCGCGGATTTCGACGTCACGGTATTTTGTAGGCTTGGTCACAACAAGAACTCCTCGGCGATCGATGCGCGAACATGGATGGTGCGAAGGAGAGTCTTACGCACACATCTTTACTTGTACATACAAGCATATGCAATCAAGCGGCCAACTTTCCGAGAGAGGTGTTAGGATTTTTCCGAAAAGCGTGTGCGAGCCTTGTAAATTAAGGCTTCGAGGCGTGATGAAATTTCTTGCGAAGGGGTTTTATAGCAAGGGAGGTGTGTCACGACAGCGCGGTTTTGCGCCGAGCTGGGGCGTTCGGTAACAAATTGGTGCAGGGACTGGAAACAGATTCTATAAGCGACACAAAAACAAATGTGGGAGGGGGCTTGCTCCCGATTGCGGTGTGTCAGCCCAGGATATACCCACTGATCCACCGCTATCGGGAGCAAGCCCCCTCCCACATTTTTTAACCCCGCGGGGTCAGTTCGATGATGCAGCAGCGACCCGTGACGGAAATATCCAGCAGACCGCTGTTACCGTCCACTTGCAGGCAATCGTGATGGCCCAGTACCTCGTCCAGCACCTTCACTTCATCCGCCACACTGAACACCAGCACCGTCTGCGCCGTGCTGAAAAACCGTTGCACACCATCCACCCACTGCAACCGCGCATGGTAACGCTGGGGCGAGTAGATCAGGTTGAAGTCGCGGATCGGCCCGGTAATCAAGCGGCATGAAACCTGGCTGTCGCCTTTGAAGGCGAACGGTTGCAGCGGTAACAACCCGCGCTGCTCCTCGCCATCCACGGTCAGCACCATGCCTGCGCCTTTGATCACGGTGATCACGCGCTGGTAGCCGGCAAAGGTGGAAAAACCGCCAGACTCGCCGATATCGGCAATCGACAGGCGCCAGCCGAAGCCTTCCAGGCCCTCGCCGGCATCGCGGGTGATTTCTTCGGTACTGCCGCCGCCGTTTTTCCACGGCATACGCGCGTAATCGGCGGCGCGCCAGACTTTTACTGCACTCATTTACTGAACCGTCCTTCCAGGCTGTGGCGGGAACCGGGGTGGATCAAACGCGCGGCAGTCACCGGCTGACGACCGGACCAGGTACGCCGGCGAATCAACAGGCACGGCTCGCTCGGCTCGATCTGCAGCAACTTGCACTCGGCAACGTCGGCGAGAATCGCTTCGACCACATGCTCGCCTTCGGTCAACGGCGCCACCTGGTTGAGATAGGCATAGGGGGTTTGCAGGGTGAAGTCCTGTTGCAGGTACTCCGGCGCGACCAGGGCGTTGACGAAACGGTCCTCGATTTGCACGGGAATATCGTTTTCGTAATGCACGATCAACGAGTGGAACACCCGCCCGCCTTCGCGCATTTCCAGGGCGACGGCGCGCTCGGAACCGGCAGCCTCTTCGCCCAGGGTGATGACCTGGCAGGTATGCCGATGACCGCGGGAGGCGATCTCATCGGCAATGTTGTGCACTTCGAACAGCGCCGACTGGCTCTTGGGCTCGGCGACGAACGTACCGACACCTTGCATGCGCACCAGCAAACCTTCGGCGGTAAGCTCGCGCAGGGCACGGTTGATGGTCATGCGGCTGAAGCCCAACTGGCTGACCAGTTCGCTCTCCGACGGTACGCGGTAATGGGGCGGCCAGTTGCCGTTGAGGATCTGCTGGCTGATCATCTGTTTGACGCGGGCATACAAGGGCGCCGGACTTTCGTCCATGTGGGCAGCCAGTGAAGACTTGGCGGGCGGAGTCGGCACAGGGAATCCTTGCAAGGGGAAAAGATGCATAGATTGCCGGAGTTTACCGAGCAGGCAAACGTCTGTATATGTATATACAAATAAACACACGACCGGGGTGCTCTAATCATGTCCGCTTTCTTTGCCGAACGCGCGCTGCTGCCTAGTGGATGGGCCAACGATGTACGTCTTGAAGTCAGCGCCGATGGCCTGCTGACACAGATTGAGGCCAACGCCAGCGCAGACGGTGCCGAACGGCTCAGGGGCCCGGTACTGGCGGGCATGCCGAACCTGCACTCCCACGCCTTTCAGCGCGCCATGGCGGGGTTGGCCGAAGTGGCCGGCAACCCGAATGACAGTTTCTGGACCTGGCGCGAGCTGATGTACCGCATGGTCGGCAAGATCAGCCCGGAGCAACTGCAGGTGATTGCCCGACAGTTGTATATCGAGATGCTCAAGGCCGGTTACACCTCGGTGGCTGAATTCCACTACGTGCATCACGACGTCAGCGGTCAGCCGTACGCCGACCGCACGGAACTGTCGCGGCAGATCAGCCAAGCCGCAGCGAGCAGCGGTATCGGGCTGACGCTGGTACCGGTGCTCTATACCCACTCCGGGTTCGGCGGCCAGGCGCCCAATGAGGGCCAGCGACGGTTTATCAACAGCACCGAAAACTACCTGGATCTGCAGGCGCGCATCAAACCGATTCTGGCGGCGCAGCCGGCGCAGCAACTGGGGCTGTGCTTCCACTCGCTGCGCGCGGTTACGCCACAGCAGATCAATGAGGTATTGGCCGCCAGCGACAAGACGTGCCCTGTGCATATCCATATCGCCGAACAGCAAAAGGAAGTCGACGACTGCCTGGCCTGGAGCGGCAAACGCCCGTTGCAATGGCTGTACGACAACGTCGAGGTCGATGAGCGCTGGTGCCTGGTGCACGCAACGCATGCCGATGCGGACGAGGTCACACGCATGGCCAGGAGCCGCGCGATTGCCGGCTTGTGCCTGACCACCGAAGCCAATTTGGGCGACGGGATTTTCCCGGCCGTGGATTTCCTCGCCCAGGGCGGACGCCTGGGCATCGGTTCCGACAGCCATGTATCACTGAGCGTGGTGGAAGAACTGCGCTGGCTGGAATACGGCCAGCGCCTGCGCGATCAACGGCGCAACCGTTTGTATCGCAGCGACCAGCCGATGGTCGGTCGTACGTTGTTCGATGCGGCGCTGGACGGCGGCGCACAAGCGCTGGGGCAGCCGATAGGTCGACTGGAAGTGGGCAAGCGTGCGGATTGGATCGTGCTGGACGGTAACGACCCTTACCTGGCGACAGCGACACAAGACGGCATCCTCAATCGCTGGCTGTTCGCCGGTGGTGATCGGCAAGTGCGCGATGTGCTGGTGAACGGCAAGTGGGTGGTGCGCGATGGGCGGCATGCCGGCGAGGAAGAAAGCAACCGGGCGTTCACTGAAGTCTTGAGAGATTTGCTGAGCTGACAGGCAACACATAACAAATGTGGGAGGGGGCTTGCTCTCGATTGCGGTGTGTCAGCTAGAAATAATCTGCTGATACACCGCTATCGGGAGCAAGCCCCCTCCCACAATTGGATCTGTAGTGATCCTGGGTTATTGCGAAGTCTTGGCCATCTGCTTATCCGACGTGCGCCAGATCAACCGCGTGGTGTCATACCCTTGCTGCCGCGCCCTGCTCAACAGGTCTTCACGGGTGTCCGCACTGACCGTCGGCGTGCGCGACAGGATCCACATATAGCGCCGGCTCGGGCTGCCGACGATGGCGGTCTTGTAGTCATCGCTGACGTACAGCACCCAGTAATCGCCCTTGGCGACGCCTGGCAGCAGTGACGTAAACCAGTTGTTGAATTCCACCCAGAGCTTGTCGGTCTTGCCAGGCACCTGCGGCGTGGCCGTGCCCTTGGCTTCTTCCCACTTCCACTCGGTGGTGAGGCAGCGGTTGAATACCGACATATCGCCATCAGGCAGCAATGTGTAGCGGGCTTCGGACTGCGCGCAGTTGCGCTGGAAGTACATCGGCAATCGAGCCAACTCATACCAGGTGCCCTGGTAACGCTTGAGGTTGACGTTGCTCGCTGTCTTGGGTTGCAGATCATCGCCAGAATGGCTGGCGCAGCCCGCCAAAAACAGGCTGGCGCAAAGGAACAAAACAAAACGCATCATTCTTCTTCTCCCGCAGGCTTTCGCCCCGGTTTACTTCAGGCCTTGCCCGGAAAACATCAGAACTTTGTCACCGGCATATTGAACGCTGATAAAGCTGTTTTTATCGCCCCATGTGCAGCTGGACATGCCCAGTGCGCCGGAACAATCGGTCGGCTTGCCCAGCAGCGACTCCACCTCGGCCTTAGGCATGCCGGCCGACAACTTTGCGTAGTTTTCTTGATTGACCTTGCTGCAAGCGGCCAACAGCACGCAAAAGGCCAGCAAAGCGAGACGGCGTAACGACATGGAATAACTCCTGGAGGGACGAAGCAGCTTGGGTATCTGCCAGAAGCTTAGAAGGGAAAAGAGGTGTCTGGTTCCCGACGAACGAAAACAAAAAAGCCCCGAAAACGCTGAAACGTTTCGGGGCTTCTTTAAGGGTGAACCGGCTCACAACAACGCCGTTCACTTATCGCCGCAGCTTACTTCTTGTGGTAGGCGGTCACACGCTCAACTTCTTCCTTGGAACCCAGGAACACCGCCACACGCTGGTGCAAGCCGTCGGGCTGGATATCGAGGATGCGCTGGTGGCCGTCGGTGGACGCACCGCCCGCCTGTTCTACCAGGAAGGACATCGGGTTGGCTTCGTACATCAGGCGCAGTTTGCCCGGTTTGGACGGCTCGCGGCTGTCGCGTGGGTACATGAACAGGCCGCCACGGGTCAGGATACGGTGTACGTCGGCCACCATCGCCGCGACCCAACGCATGTTGAAGTTCTTCTTCAACGGGCCTTCTTCGCCTTCCATCAACTCGTTCACATAGCGCTTGACCGGCTCTTCCCAGTGGCGCTGGTTGGACATGTTGATCGCGAATTCCTGGGTGGAAGCCGGAATGGTGATGTCTTCATGGGTGAGGACGAAGCTGCCCATTTCACGGTCCAGGGTGAAGCCTTTGACGCCATCGCCCAGGGTCAGCACCAGCATGGTCTGTGGGCCGTAGATCGCGTAGCCGGCAGCGACCTGCTCAGTGCCCGGCTGCAGGAAGGCCTTTTCGTTCAGGGCTTCGTTCTGGCTCAGGTATTCGTTCGGGCAACGCAGTACCGAGAAGATGGTGCCGACCGGGGCGTTGATGTCGATGTTGGACGAACCGTCCAGTGGGTCGAACACCAGCAGGTAGGCGCCCTTCGGGTATTTGCCCGGGATCTGGTAGGCATTGTCCATTTCTTCGGACGCCATGCCGGCCAGGTGACCGCCCCATTCGTTGGCTTCGAGCAGGATTTCGTTGGAAATCACGTCGAGCTTCTTCTGCACTTCGCCCTGCACGTTTTCAGTGCCCATGCTGCCCAGGACACCACCCAATGCGCCTTTGGACACGGCGTGGCTGATTTCCTTGCAAGCACGCGCCACCACTTCGATAAGGAAGCGCAGATCGGCAGGCGTGTTGTTGCTGCGGGTCTGCTCAATCAAATAGCGACTCAAGGTAACGCGGGACATGGAAGGCTCCGATGAAGGGGGGGCTAAAAACCCGCGCAGTTTAACGCGAGTCGGGGGTGTATTTCCTCCTATCAGAGGATTTAAACCCAATAGAGTTCATGGACTTTATTTAACGTGCCTCCGGCGGCTTGCGCAGCAAACTGTAGGCCATGCCTCCCAGCGCCGCCACGCCGAGCAGTAATACGGCCCAGAGTCCGAGTTTTTTCCAGTTCGGCCCGCTGTCGACCGCCGCCGGGACCGCTGGCGAAGTGACCGCGACGGCCCCGGCCACCTTGGCCTGTCCCAGGGTGTTGAGGCGCTCGGCGGTGTAATCCGGGATCAGCGTCGACAACGGCAGGTTCGCCGCCTTCACCGAGGCATTCCCCAGCGCCAGCGTGAACGGCGGCTCGCCCCGCGCCAGGAACACCAACTGCGTGGCGCGCACCGCGAAGTGCAGGGCCGGCGCTTCGACGCCCAGGCCACCGCCGCGCTCGTCGACCTGCAACTTGAGTTCGGTGACCGTCTGGCCGGGCAGTTGCAACTCGTCCTGCACCACATCCTGGCCATTCTGGGTCAGGCGGTAGAGCAGACCATTGCTCAGCGGCTGCCAGGCTTGATTGCCATCCCGTCGCCCCGCCAACGTCACCGGCGCCAGCGTATTGGGCTGCTTCAGCTCGATACGCAAGCGTTCGACACCCAGCCCGGTGGGCAGCTTCCAAGTGTACTCACCCGCCTTGAGCCGCGTGCCCGAGAGCGGCTGCGACCAAACCAGCGGCAGCGGCAGGCTGCTGCTGGTGGCACTGGCCAACCTGGCAGAGGTCAGCAACGGTGCCGCCTGCCCCTTCCACACCAGGCGCAGGTAACGCGCGGACTGGCCCGGCAAACTGACGTCATGCTGCTCGACCCGCTCGTCGGCAAACGACAAACGCGCCACTTGCCCATCCCCCCAGGATTGCCAGTGCTGCAAGTCATCACTGGCTTCAATGCTGAAGCGCTGGAAGCCCTCCTGCTCGCGGCTCCAGTCCAGGCTCAACTGCTGCAACGGCGCCTTGATTTTACTGGCATCGAGCACCCAGCCACGCAGCACCTGCTTGCCGGGCTTGGGTGCGGTGGACGGTTTGATTTCCACCAGGGTGCCTTCGGCCGTGGTTTTCATCACCACACCGGGCAAGGTTGCCTGGGTGTCGGCGGCGTACAGCGGGAACCACTTCACGTCGGTGACTTCACGACTTTCGGTGCGTTGCGACGCTTGACGCGACAGCGCGTAGGCCTGGGGTTCACCGGCAGCGTTAAACACCCGCACATCGCTGAGGTCAGCCTGGCGCGCATTCAGTTGCACGGCCAAGGGCAACTCAAGGCGATACCAGGGGCCGTTGCCGCTGACGCTCAGCGGCACCTGGCTGCTGAAGTCGGCCGGCGTTTCCTGCGCCCACACCGACAACGTCGTACACATGCCCAGCACGACCACGCTCAACTTACCGATCAAGAGGATGCTCCTTCAGTTTCCAACCCAGGTTCGGCACGCTTGGGCGGCAGCGGCGCAAAGTAGCCCACCACCAGCAACAACCCGCCCACGCCGATAAACGACACGATCCGCGCCAGGCCGCCACGGTTGCTCAGCTCGACAAAGAACAGCTTGGCCACCACCACCGCGATCAGCGCCGCGCCGATCAGCCACACTTCGCGGCGATGGCGCAGGTGGCCGCCGATCATCAGGCCGAGGGCGATCAGGGTCCAGACAATCGACAGGCCGGCTTGCACCAACATCGATTCCAGCAACCCATCCAGATGGAACGGCACGCCGCCCCAGTGGTGTGCGGTGCGCATCACCAGGGCCGTAAAGAACGCGAACAGCGAAATACCGGCAATGCCTTGGGCGATCAATTCAGCACGCGGCCCGCGTTGCGGCGCCACGCTGCGCGACCACAGGTACACGCCCAGCAGCGCAAACAGCAAGCCGAGGTCCAGCGGGTTGAGCAACGGCACATAGGGCAGCGGCCTGGCCGTGCCGTCGCTGAAGGTATTCGCCAGCCAGAACCAGCCCAGCATCAGCACCGCCAATGGGAGTGCCGCCAGCACTCGATATTCCCGTGGATACGCCGACACCGGCCACGGCCAGCGACGCGGTGCAGCAGCCAGCACCAGGTACAGACTTGGCAGGATTGCCCAGCCCAGCCAGCGCCAGGCGTTGTATTCGCTCGACAGCAACAACAGGCCGTAGCGCAGCTCCAGCGCCAATACGCCGATCAGCATCCAGCAACCCAACACGTGAGCAACGCTCAGGACGGTGGCCGGCACCAGCGTCGCCAAACGCCGCAGCGCGATGAAATGCACCCCGAACACCGCCAGCCAGGCCAGCCAGCCGTAGTGCGCTGCCGGGTGGTAATAATTATGCGCAGACACCAGCAATACCATCCCCGCCGCCGGCATCAACAGGGTGCAGAGCATGCCCAGGGACGCCCAGCGCAGGCGCGTCGCGAGCAACGCCCAGATCGCCACGCTGACCGCCGCACTACCCAGCAGGAGCGCACCCCGCAGCTCATCGGGTATAAACCGCAGCACTTCAGCGATCAGCGCCAACGCCCACCACGCCGCGCCCCACACCAGCAGCAGGTCCGACAGGCGTTGCAGCTTGAGTACGGCAAACACCGGCGCATGGGGTTCACGCTGCAGGCGCCAGGCACCGATCAAGGCGGCCAGGCCCAACACCATCGGTGTCCAGAACCCGCTATGCCCCAGGGGACGCAGGCCCTCGCTGGTCAAAGGCCCGAGCAGCTCCGGCACCGCCAGCAGGAACGACGCGCCGCCGATCACTTGCAGCAGTAACCCGAACACGAAACTGACGCGCTGTTGCAGGTACAGGCTCAACCAGATGATCAACAACCCACTGGCCGCCCACACACCGCTGGCGCTTTCCCATGGCAGTACAAACAGCACGGCAAGGTTGATCAGCACCAACCCGGCCAGCAGCACCACGGACAGCCCGCGCAACAGCCGTACATCGCTGCGCACCATGTCATCGCGCGCCGCCAGCAGCATGCCGCCGATCAACGCCAGGCCGATCAACGACGCGCTGAGCAGGCCGCTCCAGCCGGCGTTGAATACCGCTGCCGAGTCGCCGCCTTGCAAGCGCAGCAGGAACAACGCCCCGGCCAGCAGTTGCACGGCAAACGCCGTGAACAGGAAGGTGCGCGAGCCAATCCGCAAGCCGATGAACAGGGTCGCCAGGCCGGCGAGCGCCCAACTGATGGCAGTGCCTTGAGTCAGCAACAACAGCGGCGCGAGCAGGTACACAAAGGCCAGGCCGAGGCTGGCCAGAACCGGCAGGCCCTTGCGCTCCCACCCCGCCGCCTGCTCCGTCGCGGCCCTGCGCAGTTGGTCGAAGCTGAACAGCAACGCCGCGCCCAGCAGCAACGCCCCCAGGGGCGCCCCCTCCAGCAGCGTGTGTTCGCCGATGCGCAGCTCACTGAGAAACGCCAGCGCCGAGCCCAATTGCAGCAACAGGCCAAATGCCCGCGCCAACGGCCGCTGCTGGCGCAAGCCGAGCCAGAAGATCCCGGCACCTTCCACCGCCCAGGCGGCTGCGGTCCATCGGGCATCGAGGCCCAGGGGAATCGCCAGGCTGGCAAAGATCACCCCCAGGGCCAGGCAGGTTTCCGCCAGCAGCAAGGCGCGCCCGCCATTGAGCACGCGGGCCAGGCCCATGTAGAGGATGCCCAGGCCCAGCGCGCTGAATGCTGCGGCGAACTCAAGGTGTTGCACCAGCGCGAACTGCAGGCCAAACCCCACCAGCGGCGGGCCGAACAGCATGCTGCCATCAACGTAATCGCCCTTGGCCGCCGACCAGCGCAACAACGCATCGCGACCTTCGGGGGCGTCGCCCATCTCCCGCAATTTGCGCCGGGCGAACAACAGGCCGATAGCCAGGTACATCAGGAAAAACAGGATCAGGAACGGCTCGGTACTCCACAGCAACTCAGGCGTATAGGAACGCATGCCCCAGGCAAAGCCGATACCGAAGGTGCCGACAAAGCCGATCAGGTTGAGCAGGCGCCAGGCCTTGAACCAGGCGATGGCGAGGATACCGGCATTGAGCAGGGCAAAATAACTGAACAGCGCGACATGATTACCGGCGCCGGTGGACGTGAGGATCGGCGCCGCGAAGCCGCCGAGCGCTGCCGCACAGGCCAGTCCCAGCGCATCCTGGGTAATCGCCAGGATCGCCGAGAACACCGTGACCGCCACCAGCAGGCCCAGCGCCGCGCTCGGGTCGATCAACGGGTGCAGGCGCATCGCGGCAAACACCGTCAGGTACAGCACCGCGATCCCGGTGCCTTGCAGCATCAAGCCGTAGTTGCTGTTGCGCAGCCGCAGCCACCAGCCCAGGCCCAACAGGCCAAGGGCCGCCGCCGCAACGCCGGCGTAACGCAGTTCGATCGGCACCACCATACCTTCGGTGGCGTAGCGCAGCAGGAACGCCAGGCCGAGAAACAGCAGCACCACGCCGACACGCAGCACGGTGTTGCCACCAAACAGCCAATTGCGTGCGCCGCTGATGGCGCGTTCGATCAGGTTGGGGCCACGGGGAGCGGCAGGTTCTTGAGGCGGGCGTGGCGTCGGGGCAGGCGTCCAGACGTCATCCGGCAAGGGCTGGCTCGGTTCGGCGACCATGGCGACAGGCGTCAATTCAGCCGGCAGCTCCCACACCAGTTCAGGCGCCTTGGCGACAGGTGCCGCCTCAGGGACAGGCGGCTCGACGATGACAGTGCGTGTCGGCGTGGGTACTTCCAGTTGCCGCAGGCGCTCACCCAGGGCGATCAACGCCTTCTGCGTGGCTTCCAACTGAACAGCCTGTTGCTGCGCCTGGGCCGCCAGCTTCGACAGGCGAATCGCCTGGCCAATGCCCAACCCCAACAGCGCACCAATGCCCGCATCATAGAACGACTCATCGAGCGTCCAGCCGAGCACCAGGCCAATCAGCATGAAAATCCATTGCATGGTCGATATTCCCTAAACAAACCGTGCTGTAGGAGCGAGCTTGCTCGCGAAGAACGCAAAGATACCGCGTTAAATCAGAAAGCACGCGTTATCGTTGGCGTTTTTCGCGAGCAAGCTCGCTCCTACAGTAGATCTAGTCGAGGGCTTTCCAGATTTCCGTAGCGTACTCGCGGATCGTCCGGTCCGACGAGAACCAGCCCATCCGTGCGGTATTGAGCACCGCCGAACGCCACCACGCCTTGGAATCATGCCAATGCGCTTCGACCCGCGCCTGGGCGTCCCAGTAGGAATCGAAGTCGGCGCAGACCAGGAAGCGGTCGTAGTCGATCAACCCGTCGATCAAGCCCACATAGCGGCCCGGATCGTCCGGCGAGAACACCCCGCCCCGAATCGCTTGCAGCACATCGTTCAGACGATGGGACGCCGCAATATCGGGCCCGGCGTTGAATTCCCCGGCGTGTTTACGTGCCTCGACCTGCTGTGCGCTGAGACCGAAGATAAACATGTGATCGGCGCCCACGCGCTCGTGCATCTCCACGTTGGCGCCGTCCATGGTGCCGATGGTCAGCGCGCCGTTGAGGCCGAACTTCATGTTGCTGGTGCCCGAGGCTTCAAAGCCGGCGGTGGAGATCTGCTCCGACAAGTCCGCCGCCGGGATGATGCTTTCCGCCAGGCTGACGTTGTAGTTGGGCAGGAACACCACCTTGAGCAGCCCACGTACGGTCGGGTCGTTGTTGACGGTGCGCGCGATGTCGTTGGTCAGCTTGATGATCAACTTGGCCTGGTGATAGCTGGCCGCCGCCTTGCCCGCGAAGATCTTCACCCGTGGCACCCAGTCGGTGCCCGGCTCGGCACGGATCGCCTGGTACAGCGCCACGGTGTGCAGCAGGTTGAGCAACTGGCGCTTGTATTCGTGGATACGCTTGACCTGCACGTCGAACATCGCCGCCGGGTTCACCGAAATGCCCAGGCGCTCATGGATGATCTCGGCCAGCGCACGCTTGCTGTGCAGGCGCTGGTCGGCAAAGGCTTTGCGGAAGGTCTGTTTCTCGGCGAAGGTTTCCAGCTCGCCCAGGCGGGTTTCGATGTTGTCGAGAATGTCCGGGCCCAAGGCTTCCACCAGCATATCGGTGAGCTTGGGGTTGGCCTGGTACAGCCAGCGGCGGAAGGTAATGCCGTTGGTCTTGTTGTTGATGCGCTCCGGGTAGAGCTTGTGCAGTTCGGAGAACACCGTGCTGCGCATCAGTTGGGTGTGCAGGCCGGACACGCCGTTGACGCTGTGGGAGCCGAGGAACGCCAGATTGCCCATGCGCACACGGCGGCCGTTGTCTTCTTCGATCAGGGACACAGCGCGCAGCACGTCGAAGTCATGGATGCCCTTGGCGCGCAGCGCATCGATGTGCTGGGCGTTGATCAGGTAGATGATCTGCATGTGCCGGGGCAGCATGCGTTCCATCAGGCCGACCGGCCAGGTTTCCAGGGCTTCGGGCAACAGGGTGTGGTTGGTGTAGGACAGGGTTTCGACGGTCACATCCCACGCGGCTTCCCACGGAATGTCGTGCAGGTCGACCAACTGGCGCATCAACTCAGCCACGGCGATCGAGGGGTGGGTGTCGTTGAGTTGGATCGCCGCGTGTTCGCCCAGGCTCAGGACCGAGCCGTGCATGTTTTTGTGGCGGCGCAACAGGTCTTGCAAGGAGGCGGCGACGAAGAAGTATTCCTGGCGCAGGCGCAGTTCCTGCCCCGCTTCGGTGCTGTCCGCCGGGTAAAGCACTCGGGAGATGCTCTCGGCGCGGGCCACTTCGGCGACGGCGCCCAGGTGGTCACCGGCGTTGAAGCGCTCCAGGTGCAGGTCTTCCACCGCACGGGCACGCCACAGGCGCAAGGTATTCACGCTGGCGCCGCGCCAGCCGACCACCGGGGTGTCGTAGGCAACGGCACGCACGGTTTCGTTGGGCGTCCACACCTGGATCAGCTTGCCGGAGGCATCCGGCAGGGTCTCGACGCTGCCGCCAAAGCCAATCGGGTAAATCACCTCGGCCCGCTCGAATTCCCACGGGTTGCCGAAATCCAGCCAGCGTTCGGTCTGTTCCTGCTGCCAGCCATCGACAATCGCCTGGCGGAACAAGCCGTGCTCATAACGAATGCCATAACCATGGCCGGCGATGCCCAAGGTCGACATGCTTTCCATAAAGCACGCGGCCAGACGGCCGAGGCCGCCGTTGCCAAGCGCCGCGTCGGGCTCCAGCAGGCGAATGCGTTCGAGGTCCACACCCAGCTCGGACAAGGCTTCGCGAGCGATCTCCAGCACGCCGAGGTTGCTCAGGCTGTCGTAGAGCAGGCGGCCGATAAGGAATTCCAGGGAGAGGTAATAAACCCGCTTCTGGCCTTTGCGGTAGATACGCCGCGTGTGATCCATCCAGTGGTCGACCATCTGGTCGCGGGCGGCCAGGGCAATGGCTTCGAACCAGTCATGGTCGAAGGCATGGTCCGGGTCTTTGCCCACCGCGTAGGTGAGTTTGGTCAAGACAGCATCGCGGAATGCGGCTACCTCTGCTTCTCGTGCAAGCGGTTCCTGAGACATCGGTGTGACCTCGGGCGAGATTGAAAGAGTTGCTAGAGCCTAGTCGGTCTGACAGACGGTAGACGCTCTGGTTCGGCAGTTTTTTAACTCATTCACCTTTACAGGCATTTGATGCAGGGGTCGTGCCCGATCGGCCCATGTCCAGCCTTTGAGCTGAAATACGCAAAATATTGTTCAAAAAACCACCAATCCCGGTATGATCGCGCGCCCGGATACAGCCCCACCTTTTGGAACCCCGATGAAGCCTCAACTGATCGCCGCCGCGGAACTCGACCGTCTCGAGACTTGGCAGAAATATTCCGCCCATATGTGCGGCGGCTGCGTGTCCAGCTGCTGCACGCTGCCGGTTGAGGTGAAGATCAAGGACCTGATCCGCATTGGCATCGTCGATGAATTCGAGCGCGGCGACCCGCCGAAGAACATCGCCAAGCGGTTGCAGAAGGAAGGCATCGTCGAGCGCTACAACAACAAATCCGAGATTTTTACCCTGCAGCGCATGAGCAACAACGACTGCCTGTACCTGGATCGTAAGACGCGCTTCTGCACTATTTATGACAAGCGCCCGGATACTTGCCGCAACCACCCAAAGATCGGGCCGCGCCCGGGGTATTGCGCGTACAAGCCGAAGGAAGTGGTGCGCGAGACCAAGTTCAAGACCCTCGACAAGTTCTGATCACAACCTTGTAGTGAGCGGGCTTGTTGTGGTGAGCGGGCTTGCCCCGCGCTGGGCTGCGAAGCGGCCCTAACCCGGTGTCTGCATTTTTCCAGATAAAACTCAGGTGCCAGGATTTGGGGTGGCTTCGCCACCCAGCGCGGGGCAAGCCCGCTCACTACAAGAGCCCGCACAACACAAATTGCAGGCAAAAAAAAACGCCCCCGGCCTTTCGACCGGGGGCGTTTTTCATTCAGCCTGAGTTAACTCAGTTCTTGGCTTTCTTGGCAGCGCGGGTACGCTCGCCTTCGTCCAGGATCTTCTTACGCAGGCGGATCGACTTCGGCGTCACTTCGCACAGTTCGTCGTCCTGGATGAATTCCAGGGCCTGTTCCAGGGTGAAGCGAACAGGTGGAACCAGGGCGATGGTTTCGTCTTTACCCGAAGCACGCATGTTGTCGAGCTTCTTGCCTTTGGTTGGGTTGACGCCCATGTCGTTGTCACGGCTGTTCAGACCAACGATCTGACCGTTGTAGATCTCTTGGCCGTGTTCAACGAACAGCTTGCCACGCGCCTGGAGGGTTTCCAGGGAGTAGGTCAGTGCCTTGCCGGTTTCTACCGATACCAGGACACCGTTCTGACGGCCGGACATGTCGCCGGACTTCATGGTGTCGTAGCGATCGAAGATCGAGGTCAGGATGCCAGCGCCGTTGGTCAGGGTCAGGAACTGGTTACGGAAACCAATCAGACCACGAGCAGGGATGTTGTATTCCAGACGCACACGGCCTTTGCCATCCGGCACCATGTTGGTCAGGTCGCCCTTACGCAGGCCCATCTCTTCCATGACCTTGCCCTGGGATTCTTCCGGGGTGTCGATGGTGACGTTTTCGAACGGTTCCTGCTTCACGCCGTCAACGGTACGGATGATCACTTCCGGACGACCAACGCCCATTTCGAAGCCTTCGCGACGCATGGTTTCGATCAGTACCGAGAGGTGCAGCTCACCACGGCCGGAAACCTTGAACTTGTCAGCCGAGTCGCCTTCTTCAACGCGCAGTGCAACGTTGTACAGCAGCTCTTTGTCCAGACGTTCCTTGATGTTACGGGAAGTCACGAACTTGCCTTCTTTACCGCAGAAAGGCGAGTCGTTTACCTGGAAGGTCATGGAAACGGTTGGCTCGTCGACGGTCAGAGGCTTCATCGCCTCGACAGTGTCCGGCTGGCACAGGGTGTCGGAGATGAACAGCGAGTCCATACCGCTCACGCAGACGATGTCGCCGGCGAAGGCTTCTTCAACGTCGATGCGGTGCAGGCCGTGGTGACCCATCAGCTTCAGGATACGACCGTTACGCTTCTTGCCGTCGGCGCCGATAGCGACAACCGGGGTGTTCGGCTTGACGCTGCCACGGGCGATACGGCCAACGCCGATAACACCCAGGAAGCTGTTGTAGTCCAGTGCCGAGATTTGCATCTGGAACGGGCCTTCACGGTCAACCTTCGGTGGCGGAACGTGGTCAACGATCGCCTGGTACAGCGGGGTCATGTCTTCCGCCATGGCGGTGTGTTCCAGACCGGCAATACCGTTCAGGGCCGAGGCGTAGATCACTTGGAAATCAAGTTGCTCTTCGGTGGCACCCAGGTTGTCGAACAGGTCGAAGATCTGGTCCAGAACCCAGTCCGGACGCGCGCCTGGACGGTCAACCTTGTTGATGCACACGATCGGACGCAGGCCGGCTTCGAAAGCCTTCTTGGTCACGAAACGGGTTTGCGGCATAGGGCCGTCTTGAGCGTCAACCAGCAGCAGAACGGAGTCAACCATCGACATTACGCGTTCTACTTCGCCGCCGAAGTCGGCGTGGCCCGGGGTGTCCACGATGTTGATGTGGTAGCCGTTCCAGTTGATAGCGGTGTTTTTAGCCAGGATGGTAATACCGCGCTCTTTTTCCTGGTCGTTGGAGTCCATCACGCGCTCGTCGTTGAGCTCGTTGCGCTCCAGGGTGCCGGATTGACGCAGGAGTTTGTCTACCAGGGTGGTTTTACCATGGTCAACGTGAGCAATGATGGCGATGTTACGTAGATTTTCGATCACTTGTGTATCTCGATCAGAGGATTCGGTGTGCTGACAGGTCGTGGCAGCGATTAACAGTAGAGTCAGGCCTTGCCGTTACAGCTTGACGGCAGAGTCGGGGGGCCGGTGACGCAGGCCACAGGCAAACAGCCCCGGGCTCTTAGCTCGGTCGATAAACGCGCACATTGGCATACCCCTCACTGAGCAAATGGTGGGCATGCAGGCGACTCATCACGCCTTTGTCGCAATACAACAGGTACTGACGGCTGTTATCCAGTTCCTTGAAACGCGCGTTCAATGCATAGAACGGCAGCGTTTGTACGTCGATGCCGGCGACTTCCAGCGGCTCATCTTCAGCGGCATCCGGGTGACGGATGTCGATGACGATTTGTCCGGCCAGGGCTTCGCTGACTTCTTCGATCTGCACATCCTGGCCCAGTTCGTCGATCACACGATCGATCGGGACCAGCTTGGCGTTCTCGAGCGCACGCTCCAGAACCGCCATATCAAACTGTTGTTCTTCGTACTCCACGCGGTTGCGCTTGGCGTGGGTCTTGGGGTTCACCGAAATGACCCCGCAATATTCAGGCATGTGCTTGGCAAAGTCGGCGGTGCCGATTTCTTCTGCCAAGTCGATGATGTCCTGCTTGTGGCTGGCGATCAGCGGACGCAGTACCAGCTTTTCAGTCACGCAGTCGATCAGTGACAGGTTCGGCAGCGTCTGGCTGGAAACCTGGGAAATCGCTTCACCGGTCACCAGCGCGTCGATCTGCAACTGATCGGCGATTCGGGACGCAGCGCGCAACATCATACGCTTCAAAACTACGCCCATATGACTGTTATCGACTTTACCGAGAATTTCGCCCAGCACTTCCTCGAACGGTACGCTCACAAATAGCACGCGCTGGGAGCTGCCGTACTTCTTCCAGATAAAGTGCGCAACCTCCATCACGCCCAATTCGTGTGCACGCCCGCCCAGGTTAAAGAAGCAGAAGTGGCTCATCAGGCCGCGGCGCATGATCTGGTAGGCCGCCACCGTGGAATCGAAACCGCCGGACATGAGGACCAGGGTCTGTTCCAGGGCGCCCAGCGGGTAGCCGCCGATGCTGTCGTGCTGGCTGTGAATCACAAACAACCGTTGGTCGCGAATTTCCATGCGCACTTCAATTTGCGGCGCCTTGAGGGAAATTCCGGCGGCGCCGCACTCGCGACGCAGCTTGCTGCCGACGTATTTCTCGACGTCCATGGAGCTGAACGGGTGCTTGCCGGCACGCTTGCACCGCACCGAAAAAATCTTGCCTTCAAGGCTGTCGCCGAAGTGCCGTTTGCATTTTTCGGTGATGTCGTCGAAGTCCCCCAGCGGGTACTCATCCACCTGCAGGAAATGCGCGATACCCGGCATGCAGCTCAGGCGCTCGGTCATGTCCTTCAAGGCTTTGACGTCGGTCAGGCGGGTTTCCAGCTCGAGGTTGTCCCACACACCGTTCACCACCACAGCCGGGTCCAGATCGCGGAGCACGGCACGGATGTTCTTGGCCAACTGACGGATGAAACGCATCCGTACCGGTCGGCTCTTGATGGTGATCTCGGGGAAGACTTTAACGATTAATTTCATGGAAACAGCGCGCGCAGGGCCTGCCGAAAAAGGGGGGCGCGGATTATAGCGGAAATCGCTCAAGGTTTAACCAGTTAATATGCACAACACTCAACTCGCACTAAAGAGGTGCATTTGCATCGCCTTGCGCCACATTTCGGTGCTCGTATTTCAGGCTTTTGTCGCTATGTACCCTTTATAGGGCGTTTTTGGAGCAAAAAACCCATGTTGGCGCACTGGCATGCAATTTGCTCTCTTGTGAGGCAGGTTGCCATGGCGGACTATCCGCGCCGGCATCACCCACATTCTAAGGGCTAACTCCACTACCCCAGCCCGAAGCCACCCGGAGGACAC
Source organism: Pseudomonas sp. AM8 (assembly GCF_036346475.1). NCBI lineage: Bacteria > Pseudomonadati > Pseudomonadota > Gammaproteobacteria > Pseudomonadales > Pseudomonadaceae > Pseudomonas > Pseudomonas sp. AM8. The sequence continues at coordinate 290,385 of NZ_JAOTNX010000010.1, read as the reverse complement.
TATGTCGAAGTCGGTTCAACTCATCAAAGATCATGACGTTAAATGGATTGATCTGCGCTTCACGGACACCAAAGGCACTCAGCACCACGTGACCATGCCGGCTCGCGACGCGCTGGATGATGCTTTCTTCGAAGAAGGCAAAATGTTCGACGGCTCCTCCATCGCTGGCTGGAAAGGCATCGAAGCCTCCGACATGATCCTGATGCCGGACGACAGCACTGCCGTCCTCGACCCGTTCACCGAAGACCCAACCCTGATCATCGTCTGCGACGTGATCGAGCCTTCGACCATGCAAGGCTACGACCGCGACCCACGTGCGATCGCCAAGCGTGCCGAGGAATACCTGAAGTCCACCGGTATCGGCGACACCGTATTCGTAGGCCCGGAGCCGGAATTCTTCATCTTTGATTCGGTCAAGTTCAAGTCCGACATCTCCGGTTCGATGTTCAAGATCTTCTCCGAACAAGGTTCGTGGATGTCCGACCAGGACGTGGAAGGCGGCAACAAAGGCCACCGTCCAGGCATCAAAGGTGGCTACTTCCCGGTTCCGCCGTTCGACCACGACCACGAAATCCGTACCTCCATGTGCAACGCCATGGAAGAAATGGGCCTGGTCATCGAAGTTCACCACCACGAAGTGGCGACTGCCGGCCAGAACGAAATCGGTGTGAAATTCAACACCCTGGTCGCCAAGGCTGACGAAGTCCAGACCCTGAAGTACTGCGTACACAACGTGGCTGATGCCTACGGCCGTACCGCTACCTTCATGCCTAAGCCGCTGTACGGCGATAACGGTTCGGGTATGCACGTTCACCTGTCCATCGCCAAAGAAGGCAAGAACACCTTCGCTGGCGAAGGTTATGCCGGCCTGTCCGACACCGCCCTGTACTTCATCGGCGGCATCATCAAGCACGGTAAGGCCCTGAACGGCTTCACCAACCCGTCGACCAACTCCTACAAGCGTCTGGTCCCAGGTTTCGAAGCACCGGTCATGCTGGCCTACTCGGCTCGCAACCGTTCCGCCTCGATCCGTATTCCTTACGTATCCAGCCCGCGCGCTCGCCGTATCGAAGCTCGCTTCCCGGACCCAGCAGCCAACCCATACCTGGCCTTCGCTGCCCTGGTCATGGCCGGCCTGGACGGTATCCAGAACAAGATCCACCCTGGCGACGCCGCCGACAAAAACTTGTACGACCTGCCGCCTGAAGAGGCCAAAGAGATCCCACAAGTGTGCGGCAGCCTGAAAGAAGCCCTGGAAGAGCTGGACAAGGGCCGTGCGTTCCTGACCAAAGGCGGCGTATTCAGCGACGACTTCATCGATGCCTACATCGAGCTGAAAAGCGAAGAAGAAATCAAAGTACGCACCTTCGTACACCCACTGGAATACGAGCTGTACTACAGCTGCTGATCCGGTAGCGCTGCTTAAGGTGGCGTGATGCGAAAAGACCTCCTTCGGGAGGTCTTTTTTTGCCTGGGGATTGTCAGGTGGCTGCTCGGCGGTCGAGCATATGGCTGACCATCGAAGACGGAGGGCGGTGGATTTGGGGTTGGCTTGAGCCCTACGCGACCACTGTAGGAGCGAGCTTGCTCGCGAAAAACGCCAGGGCACCGCATTTCTTCAACATTTACGCGTTATCGTTAACGACCTTCGCGAGCAAGCTCGCTCCTACAGGGGGATTTCCTTTGAAACATCGACTTGCGTTCACTTTGTTCTTTATCAGCGCCAGTGCATTGGCTGCGCCACCTACGCTTGAGCCTTTACTCAACAGCATCGCCGAACGCCTGGAAATCGCCGACCAGGTGGCGCTGAGCAAATGGGACAGCAAAAAACCGGTGGAAGATAAGAAGCGCGAACAAGAAGTGATCGCCAGCGTTGTCGCCCAGGCGCCGAGCTACAAACTGGCACCCGCCGCCGCCGAGCAATTCTTCTCGGCCCAGATCGAGGCAAACAAGCTGGTGCAGTACACCCACCTGTCCGATTGGCAGTTCCAGGGCAAGGCACCCGACGATCCGCGCCCGGACCTGGTGAAGCAGATTCGCCCGCAGCTGGATCAATTGCAAACACGCCTGCTGCAACAACTGGCGGACTTCACCCCCCAACGTACCGACCCGCAGTGCCCTCACTGGCTGGCCGAAGCGGTGCATGAGCCGCTGAACGACCCGCTGCGGCAACTGGCGATGATCCGCGCCACGGCCGAGCTGTGTATTCGCACAGGCCAATAACGGATGACACCCACATTATTTTAGGCACCTTCCGGCATCCCTCCCCGAACAGCGATCGTAGCCTGACCGGCCACTCAGCGAACGGGATGAAACCAACCATGGAAGCCCTCAAATGCTTGATCGCAACAGCGGCCTGCTTGTCTGCCCTAGGCTGCAGCAGCCAGCCGAAAGTCGTCGTGCAAATCGAAAAGGAAATCCTGCTGCAGAGCAGCGCTTCATGGGACGGAACACCTTACAAGGCTTATCCCTCCGGCCCGCCGGAACTCACGCTGTTGCGGCTCAAGATCCCCGCGAATACGCAGTTACCCTGGCACAGCCACCCCATGCCGAATGCAGCGTATATCCTCTCGGGCGAGCTGATCGTTGAAGCCCGTAAAGGTGGGCAAGCCCTCACCCTGACACAAGGGCAAACCCTGGCCGAGATGGTAGGCACAGTCCATCGCGGCAGAACCGGGAGCACACCGGTGGAACTGCTGGTCTTTTACGCCGGCAGCGCGGGCATGCCACTCTCCCAGCCACACTGATAAAGCCCCACCACTGAGATCGCTCTCGCACAGCCGCCGAGAGCACTCTCTCATCACTTCCTGAACAAACCTCACAAAACCGCACTATATTGGTGCGACGACCTGCACCCTTCCCACTGACTCACCCCATTTTGGTTCGAAACTTCCCGGCCAAGCTGGCAGAACGCCACAGTTTCGCGCCTTAAACCCCTATTTCAGGGGATTAACGCTTCTTTTCGGAGCCTTGGTTTGGTTTTTGCATTTTCCTTGTATCAGCGCGTGCCTCAAGCCCGCGCCTTGCTCCAAAAGAGGTCCCGATGACCATCAGCGATGCACTGCACCGTTTGTTACTCGACAATCTGACTACCGCGACCATCCTGCTCAATGACGACCTGCGCCTTGAGTACATGAACCCGGCGGCGGAGATGCTCCTGGCCATCAGCGGCCAGCGCAGCCATGGGCAGTTCATCAGCGAATTGTTCACCGAGTCGGCCGAAGCCTTGAGTTCATTGCGCCAGGCGGTGGAGCAGGCACATCCGTTCACCAAGCGTGAAGCGATGCTCACGGCACTGACCGGCCAGACGCTGACCGTCGACTACGCCGTCACCCCGATCTTGAGCAACGGCGCGACCCTGCTGCTGCTCGAAGTGCACCCCCGCGACCGCCTGTTGCGCATCACCAAGGAAGAAGCCCAGCTGTCCAAGCAGGAGACCAGCAAGATGCTGGTGCGCGGCCTGGCCCATGAGATCAAGAACCCGCTGGGCGGCATTCGCGGCGCGGCGCAGTTGCTGGCCCGCGAGCTGCCGGACGAGCACCTCAAGGACTACACCAACGTCATCATCGAAGAGGCTGACCGCCTGCGTAACCTGGTGGACCGCATGCTCGGCTCCAACAAGCTGCCGTCGCTGGCGATGACCAACGTGCACGAAGTACTTGAGCGCGTCTGTCAGTTGGTAGAAGCCGAAAGCCAGGGCTGCATCACCTTGGTGCGCGACTACGACCCGAGCATTCCCGACGTGTTGATCGACCGCGAGCAGATGATCCAGGCGGTGCTCAACATCGTGCGCAACGCCATGCAGGCCATCAGCAGCCAGAACGAGCTGCGCCTTGGCCGCATCAGCCTGCGCACCCGTGCCCTGCGCCAGTTCACCATCGGCCACGTGCGCCATCGCCTGGTGACCAAGGTCGAGATCATCGACAACGGCCCAGGCATTCCTGCGGAACTTCAGGAAACCATCTTCTTTCCCATGGTCAGCGGCCGCCCGGACGGTACCGGGCTGGGCCTGGCCATTACCCAGAACATCATCAGCCAGCACCAGGGTCTGATCGAATGTGAAAGCCATCCCGGCCACACCACGTTCTCGATCTTTCTGCCTCTGGAACAAGGAGCCCCATCGACATGAGCCGTAGTGAAACTGTGTGGATCGTCGATGACGACCGTTCTATCCGCTGGGTCCTCGAGAAAGCCTTGCAACAGGAAGGCATGACCACCCAGAGCTTCGACAGCGCCGACGGGGTGATGAGCCGCCTGGCGCGCCAGCAGCCCGACGTGATCATCTCCGACATCCGCATGCCCGGCGCCAGTGGCCTGGACCTGCTGGCGCGGATTCGCGAGCAGCACCCGCGCCTGCCGGTGATCATCATGACTGCGCACTCCGACCTGGACAGCGCTGTCGCGTCCTATCAGGGCGGCGCCTTCGAGTACCTGCCCAAGCCATTTGATGTGGACGAGGCCGTGGCGCTGGTCAAGCGCGCCAACCAGCACGCCCAGGAACAGCAGAACCAGGAAGCCCCGCCGACCCTGACCCGCACCCCGGAAATCATCGGTGAAGCGCCGGCGATGCAGGAAGTGTTTCGCGCCATCGGGCGCTTGAGCCATTCCAACATCACCGTGCTGATCAACGGCGAGTCGGGTACCGGTAAAGAGTTGGTGGCCCACGCCCTGCACCGCCACAGCCCGCGGGCGGCCTCGCCGTTTATCGCGCTGAACATGGCGGCGATCCCCAAGGATCTGATGGAGTCCGAGCTGTTCGGCCATGAGAAAGGCGCGTTCACCGGCGCAGCCAACCTGCGTCGCGGCCGCTTCGAACAGGCGGACGGCGGCACGCTGTTCCTCGATGAAATCGGCGACATGCCGGCCGACACCCAGACCCGCCTGCTGCGCGTACTGGCGGACGGCGAGTTCTACCGCGTGGGCGGGCACACACCGGTCAAGGTCGATGTGCGCATCATCGCCGCGACTCACCAGAACCTGGAAACCCTGGTGCACGCCGGCAAGTTCCGTGAAGACTTGTTCCACCGTCTCAACGTGATCCGCATCCACATCCCACGGATGTCGGACCGCCGCGAAGATATCCCGACCCTCGCCCGCCACTTCCTCAGCCGCGCCGCCCAGGAGCTGGCCGTCGAGCCGAAGCTGCTGAAAAGCGAGACCGAGGAATACCTGAAGAACCTGCCATGGCCCGGCAACGTGCGCCAGCTGGAGAACACCTGCCGCTGGATCACCGTGATGGCGTCCGGCCGCGAAGTGCATATCGGCGACCTGCCGCCGGAGCTGTTGAGCCTGCCGCAGGATTCGGCACCGGTGACCAACTGGGAACAGGCGCTGCGCCAATGGGCCGACCAGGCCCTGGCACGCGGCCAGTCGAACCTGCTGGACAGCGCCGTACCGGCCTTCGAGCGGATCATGATCGAAACCGCCCTCAAGCACACCGCCGGCCGCCGTCGCGATGCCGCTGTGTTGCTGGGTTGGGGTCGCAATACCCTGACGCGCAAGATCAAGGAGCTGGGCATGAAGGTCGATGGTGCTGATGACGATGAGGGCGACGACGCCTGATCTCCAATCTACCGAGGTCTAATGTGGGAGGGGGCTTGCTCCCGATAGCGGTGGATCAGTCAGATAGATATCGACTGACACTCCGCCATCGGGAGCAAGCCCCCTCTCACATTTGGACCTCCACACGGACTCAGAACCGTGCACCGCTTCAATGCACCCTGTTCTAGCATCGCGCACACGTTCCAAGCCCGAGGCAAGCCTCTTGTTAAAAAAATGCTGAACCCCGAAAACACCAAAGCCCCGTATTCCGGGGCTTTGCGCTTTCTGATGAAATTATTTGGCACAGTTTGGCGAGTCTGGCACGCGCCCTGCAATAACCCTTGTACAACCCAGTTTCGGGGACCTTGGTACAGGCAGGCCGAGAATCCCCTCTTTACACCCGGGGTGCTTGATGCGAACCGCGTCGCGCTCCACACCGCTTTCGGGAACCTCGGTACAGGCAGGCCGGGGATTCCCTCTTTAACACCGAAGCCTCTGGCTTCACCCCGTTTTGGGAGCCCTGGTACAGGCAGGCCGGGAACTCCCTCTTTTATTGCTCTTGGAGATGGATCTCCAGCCGCCAGCGGTCATCGACCTCCTCGCCCTTCCACTCCCCGCGCAACGGCCGAGCCGCCACCAGGTTCAGCAGCAGGCCCGCATCGGTCTTGCGCACGCGCCAGTTCACATCCTTGTCGTTGACCTTGAGCTGCCCGCTGGCGGTTTTGCCTTGTGCATCGAACAACAGCGCCACGGTGCCGTCGACGTGCTCGCCGTGCAGCTTGGGTTCGCTGTTGAACCACACCACCACACCGTCCGCCGCCGTCTCTATCTGCTGCAACTCGACCGGGTCAGGGGTGGTCAGGCGGCCGATCATCAGGCCCACCATCAGGCCGACAATCGCCAATGAGCCCATGACCCTCGGCATTAGCTTCGGTCTTGGGTCTTCTTCAGGGGTAGAATGCAGCGCATCTTTGCCTTCGGAGCCGTGCATGTTTCACGTCATCCTTTTTCAACCAGAAATTCCGCCGAATACCGGCAACGTTATCAGGCTGTGCGCCAACAGTGGCTGCCACCTGCATTTGATCGAGCCCCTGGGCTTCGACATGGACGACAAGCGCCTGCGCCGTGCCGGCCTGGACTACCACGAGTATGCCACCCTGCAGCGCCATGCCGACCTGGCCAACTGCCTGGAAAGCCTGGGCCACCCACGGCTGTTCGCGTTCACCACCAAGGGTTCGCGACCGTTCCATGATGCCAGCTTCGCCGAAGGCGACGCCTTCCTGTTCGGCCCGGAAAGCCGTGGCCTGCCGGCCGACGTACTCGACGCCCTGCCGGACGGGCATCGCCTGCGCCTACCGATGCGCGAAGGCTGCCGCAGCCTGAACCTGTCGAACACCGTCGCCGTTGCCGTCTACGAAGGCTGGCGCCAACTCGGCTTCAAGTAACACACATAACAAATGTGGGAGGGGGCTTGCCCCCGATGGCGGAGTGTCAGTCGACATCTACGTGACTGATCCACCGCTATCGGGAGCAAGCCCCCTCCCACATTGGGTTCTGCGTCGGGTTCGAGATTACTGAACCGTCGGTGCGCCTTCCTGTTGCATGCGCTGCAGCTCTTGAGCGTACAGGGCATCGAAGTTCACCGGAGCCAGCATCAACGCCGGGAACGAACCACGGGTGACCAGGCTGTCCAGGGTCTCGCGGGCATACGGGAACAGGATGTTCGGGCAGAACGCACCCAGGGTGTGGCTCATGGACGCTTCGTCCAGGCCCTGGATCAGGAAGATACCGGCCTGTTGCACTTCAGCGATGAAGGCCACTTCTTCGCCATTCTTGACGGTGACCGACAAGGTCAGCACGACTTCGTGGAAATCGCCTTCCAGTGCCTTTTGACGGGTGTTCAGGTCCAGGGCAACGCTTGGGGTCCATTCCTGGCGGAAGATAGCCGGGCTTTTCGGCGCTTCGAACGACAAGTCACGCACATAGATACGCTGCAGCGAAAATTGTGGGCCTTGGGCTTCTGCTGCTTCGGTGTTCTGTTGGTCAGTCATCGCAGATCCTTCTTGATCTTGGGGTCTTTTAGGGGTTAGGAGTCAGACGAGCAGCAGCGCATCGAGTTTACCGGCGCGCTCCAGGGCAAACAGGTCGTCGCAACCACCGATGTGTTTGGCGCCGATCCAGATCTGCGGCACTGACGTGCGCCCCGCCTTCTGGGCCATTTCGGCACGCACCTGGGGTTTGCCATCGACCTTGATCTCTTCGAAGGCAACGCCCTTTTTCTCCAGCAGGGCCTTGGCCCGCATGCAGTAAGGGCACCAATCGCTGGAATATACGACGACCTGGCTCATATCACTTCACCAGCGGCAGGTTATCGGCGCGCCAGCTGCTGATGCCACCGGACAGCTTGGCGGCGGTGAAACCGCTCTTGAGCATTTCGCGGGCGTGGGTACCGGCGTGCTGGCCCTGGGCGTCGACCAGGATGATGGTCTTGGCCTTGTGCTTTTCCAGCTCGGCCAGGCGCGCGATCAGCTTGTCCTGAGGAATGTTCAGGGCACCGACGATGTGGCCGGCGGCGAAATCCTTGACTGGGCGGATATCCACCACAATGGCCTCATCCTTGTTGACCAGCGCGGTCAGCTCCGACGTGCTCAGGCTGCGGCCACCACGGCTCAATTCGTGAGCGATCAGCAGCGCCAGCAGGATGACGAAGGCACCCACGAGCAGATAGTGGGCAGTGGCAAATGCAATCAGGTGATCAACCATCAAGGAGGTTCCAGGGCGTTAAAATGGCGGTAAGTATACACAGCCGTCAGGGGGGGCCAACCCCCGTAAGGCGGTGACGTGGTCGGAACTTCGCTTTAAACTGCCACTCCCTTTTCAATTGCCTTCCTTTATTACCGCCGCGAGAGGATCTATGACTACTACGCCTAAACCTTTGGTCCTGATAATTCTCGATGGCTTCGGACACAGTGAAAGCCACCACGACAACGCGGTGTACGCGGCCAAGAAGCCCGTACTCGACCGCCTGACCGCGACGGTGCCCAACGGCCTGATCTCCGGCTCGGGCATGGACGTGGGCCTGCCGGACGGCCAGATGGGCAACTCGGAAGTCGGCCACATGAACCTCGGCGCCGGACGAGTGGTCTATCAGGACTTCACCCGCGTGACCAAATCGATCCGCGATGGCGAGTTCTTCGAGAACCCGACCCTCTGCGCAGCGGTAGATAAAGCCGTGGCCGCCGGCAAAGCCGTGCACTTCATGGGCCTGCTGTCCGACGGCGGCGTTCACAGTCACCAGGACCATCTGGTGGCAATGGCCGAGCTGGCCTTCAAGCGCGGCGCCGACAAGATCTACCTGCACGCCTTCCTCGATGGTCGCGACACCCCGCCAAAAAGCGCGCAATCCTCCCTCGAGCTGCTGGACGCCACCTTCGCCGCCCTGGGCAAGGGCCGCATCGCCAGCCTGGTGGGCCGCTACTTCGCCATGGACCGCGACAACCGTTGGGACCGCGTGTCCCAGGCCTACAACCTGATCGTCGACGGCCAGGCCGAATTCCACGCCGCCACCGCCCAGGAAGGCCTGGAAGCTGCCTACGCCCGTGGCGAGAGCGATGAATTCGTCAAGGCCACCACCATCGGCGAGCCGGTCAAGGTCGAAGACGGCGACGCCGTGGTGTTCATGAACTTCCGCGCCGACCGTGCCCGCGAGCTGAGCCGTGTGTTTGTCGAAGACGGTTTCAAGGAATTCGAGCGGGCGCGCCAGCCAAAAGTCCAATACGTCGGCCTGACCCAATACGCCGCCAGCATCCCGGCCCCCGCTGCCTTTGCTGCCGGCAGCCTGGACAACGTGCTGGGCGACTACCTGGCGAAGAACGGCAAGACCCAGCTGCGTATCGCTGAAACCGAAAAATACGCCCACGTGACCTTCTTCTTCTCCGGCGGCCGTGAAGAACCGTTCCCAGGCGAAGAACGCATCCTGATCCCTTCGCCGAAAGTCGCCACCTACGACCTGCAGCCGGAAATGAGCGCGCCGGAAGTCACCGACAAGATCGTCGACGCCATTGACCACCAGCGTTACGACGTGATCGTGGTCAACTACGCCAACGGTGACATGGTCGGCCACAGCGGCAATCTGGAAGCTGCGACCAAGGCCGTGGAATGCCTGGACCTGTGCGTCGGCCGCATTGTCGAGGCTCTGGAAAAAGTCGGCGGCGAAGCGCTGATCACCGCCGACCACGGCAACTGCGAGCAGATGTCCGACGAAACCACCGGCCAGGCCCATACCGCCCACACCACCGAGCCGGTGCCGTTCATCTATGTAGGCAAGCGCGACTTCAAAGTGCGTGAAGGCGGCGTGCTGGCGGATGTGGCACCGACCATGCTGATGCTGATGGGGTTGGAGAAGCCCAAAGAGATGACAGGGACCTCAATTCTGGTCTGATCTCAACAAATATGTGGGAGGGGCTTGTCCCTTCCCACATGGGATGTGCGGAGTTTGGTAGATGTCTTTTTGCCATACCACCGCCGCTCGGCACCTATCTTGCCTTCCAGGCCGAATTGGGCGTTTTTTTTGCAGCGCTTGGCGGGCATACTAGGCCGTCCCTTTCCCTGGTGTCGCCCGCCTCTATGCTTCGCGCCTTGATTACCCTCGCTCTTGTCTGCCTGCTCCAACCGGCGTTTGCCGACGAGCGCGCACAAACTCAACAACAGTTGGACGCTACGCGTCAGGACATTACCGAGCTGAAAAAACTGCTCGGCAAGCTCCAGGAAGAAAAATCCGGGGTGCAGAAAGATCTGCGCGGCACGGAAACCGAAATGGGCAAGCTGGAGAAGCAGGTCCAGGAGCTGCAAAAAGAACTAAAGAAGAGCGAGTCGGAACTGGAGCGACTCGACGCTGAGAAAAAAAAACTCCAGAGCGCACGCGTTGAACAGCAACGCTTGATCGCGATCCAGGCCCGCGCCGCCTACCAGAGCGGCCGCCAGGAATACCTCAAGTTGCTGCTCAACCAGCAGAACCCGGAGAAATTCGCGCGCACCCTGACCTACTACGACTACCTGAGCAAGGCCCGCCTGGAGCAACTGAAAAGCTTCAACGAGACCCTGCGCCAGCTGGCCAATGTCGAACAGGAAATCGCCAACCAGCAGTCGCAGCTGGAGGACCAGAAAGCCAGCCTCAACGCCCAGCGCGACGAGCTGGACAAGGTCCGCAAGGAGCGCCAGTTGGCCCTGGCCAAGCTCAATGACGACGTGAAGGCCCGCGACGCCAAGCTGCAGGCCCGCGAGCAGGACCAGGCCGACCTGGCCAAAGTGCTCAAGACTATTGAAGAAACCCTGGCACGCCAGGCACGCGAGGCCGAAGAAGCGCGACAGAAAGCGCTGATCGCCCAGCAGGAAGCGGAAAAAAAGCGCCAGCGTGAGGCCGAACTGGCAGCCACCAGCGATGCCCCGGCGCCGCGTAAACCGGCGCACGCGGCCCCTGGCCCGCTGGTTTCCAGTGCCGGCGAGTCGTTCGGCGGCCCTTTTGCTTCAGCCCGCGGCAAACTTCCATGGCCGGTTGATGGTCGACTGCTGGCACGCTTTGGGGAAACCCGGGGCGATGACACCCGTGCCAAGTGGGACGGGGTGATGATCAGCGCCTCTGCCGGCAGCCAGGTCCACGCCGTACATGGCGGGCGCGTGGTGTTTGCCGATTGGCTGCGGGGCGCCGGTTTGCTGGTGATTCTCGACCACGGTAATGGCTATTTAAGCCTTTATGGCCACAATCAGACGTTACTCAAGTCGGCAGGTGATGTTGTAAAAGCCGGTGAATCTATCTCCACTGTCGGTAACAGTGGTGGCCAGGACACCCCGGCGCTGTACTTCGCTATTCGTCAGCAGGGTCGCCCGAGCGATCCCGCACAATGGTGCCGGTCCCAAGGATAGGGTCGCATCTACATTAGGAGTTCGTTCGACATGCTGCATTTGTCCCGCCTCACTTCGCTGGCCCTGACGATCGCCCTGGTCATCGGCGCGCCTCTGGCTTTTGCCGACCAGGCCGCCCCGGCTGCACCCGCCGCCACGGCCGCGACCACCAAGGCGCCATTGCCGCTGGACGAGCTGCGCACCTTTGCCGAGGTCATGGACCGGATCAAGGCCGCCTATGTCGAACCTGTAGACGACAAGACCCTGCTGGAGAATGCCATCAAGGGCATGCTCAGCAACCTTGATCCGCACTCCGCCTACCTGGGTCCGGAAGATTTTGCCGAGCTGCAGGAAAGCACCAGCGGTGAGTTCGGCGGCCTGGGCATTGAAGTCGGCGCCGAAGACGGCAATATCAAGGTGGTCTCGCCCATCGATGACACCCCGGCGTCCAAGGCCGGCATCCAGGCCGGTGACTTTATCGTCAAGATCAACGGCCAGCCGACCCGCGGCCAGACCATGACCGAAGCCGTCGACAAGATGCGCGGCAAGATCGGCCAGAAAATCACCCTGACCCTGGTGCGCGACGGCGGCAACCCGTTTGACGTGACACTCACCCGCGCGACCATCGTGGTCAAGAGCGTGAAGAGCCAGCTGCTGGAGTCTGGCTACGGTTACATCCGCATCACCCAGTTCCAGGTCAAGACCGGCGACGAAGTGGCCAAGGCCCTGGCCAAGCTGCGCAAGGACAACGGCAAGAAACTCAGCGGCATCGTGCTCGACCTGCGCAACAACCCGGGCGGCGTGCTGCAGTCGGCGGTGGAAGTGGTCGACCACTTCATCACCAAGGGCCTGATCGTCTACACCAAGGGCCGTATCGCCAACTCCGAGCTGCGCTTCTCGGCCACCGGCAACGATCTCAGCGAGAACGTGCCATTGGCCGTGCTGATCAACGGCGGCAGCGCCTCGGCCTCGGAAATCGTCGCTGGCGCCCTGCAAGACCAGAAGCGCGGCGTGCTGATGGGCACCACCAGCTTCGGCAAAGGCTCGGTACAAACCGTGCTGCCGCTGAACAACGATCGCGCCCTGAAGATCACCACAGCGTTGTACTACACGCCGAACGGCCGCTCGATCCAGGCCCAGGGCATCGTGCCGGACATCGAAGTGCGCAAGGCCAAGATCACCAACGAAATCGACAGCGAGTACTACAAGGAAGCAGACCTGCAAGGTCACCTGGGCAATGGCAACGGCGGTGCCGACCAGCCAACCGGCAGCAGCAAGAAAGCCAAGCCGATGCCGCAGGACGATGACTACCAGCTGGCCCAGGCGCTGAGCCTGCTCAAGGGCCTGAGCATTACGCGCAGCCGTTGATATGCGTGTTGCCCTGATCATCGCTGTGCTGTGCAGCCTGGCAGGGGTCGCCCAAGCGGCCCCTGCCGGCGAATCCCACAAAGCCTACCTGACCCTCATCATCGACGACCTGGGGCAAAACCTGCCCCGGGATCGTCGCGTGCTGGCCCTGCCTGGGCCGGTGACCACGGCGGTCATGCCCGACACGCCCCACGCCGCCGAATTCGCCCGCGAAGCGCACAAGGCCGGCAAGATCGTGATCCTGCACATGCCCATGGACCCCGCCACCGGCCCGTTCGCCTGGCACCCGGAACTCTCCATGGAAGAACTTGGCCAACGCCTGGACGCCGCCTTCAAGGCCGTGCCCTACACCGCCGGCATCAACAACCATATGGGCAGTCGCATGACCGCCCAGCCGGCCGCCATGGCCTGGCTGATGGCGGAACTGCAGCGGCGCAACAAATTCTTCGTCGACAGCCGCACCAGCGCACAGACCGTGGCCGCCGCCGAGGCGCAGAAGATCGGCCTGGCCCATGTCTCGCGGGATGTATTCCTCGATGATGAGCGCACCGAAGCGGCGATTGCCACGCAGCTGCAAACCGCGATCAAGCTGGCGCATAAACAGGGTTCGGCGGTGATGATCGGCCACCCCTATCCGCAGACGCTGGCGGTGCTCGAGCGCGAATTGCCCAAGCTCCAGGCCCAGGGCATCGAGTGGATTGATATCAAGCTGATGATCAGTGTGCGCAGCAATCAAGCCATGCCGGGGCACGGCAAGAACGGCGTCTACCGCTACAAATAGTCCGCCATGATCTGTTCCACCCGCCCTTCAGAGCGCAACTGATCCAACGCTGCCTGCAGCCTGGCTACCGTCTCATCCGGCACATCCTTGTTCAGCGCCAGGTACAACTGGGCACTGTTGAACCGCAGCACAGTCTTGAGCCCGGTCACACCGACCTGGCGCGCCAGGTAACGCCCGGCCGGGTCGCCGGTGGCCCACAGGTCGATCTGGCCATCCACGAGCTTTTGCGCGTTGTCCTGGTCACGCAACACCACCACCGGGTTAAGGCCCTGCTTCTCCAGGGTCTCGGCGATGGCATCGCCTTTATAGGCGCCGATCCTGTAGCGGCGCGCATGCTCCAGGTCGTCGAGCTGGATCTTGCTGTCGGCCTTGGCCAGCAGCACCCAGTCGTCCGGGCCGATGGGGCCGACCCACTTGAACAGCGCTTCACGATCCGGCAGGCGCGCCATCACAAACACGCCATAGCCGGGTTTCTCCAGGGCGAGCTTATAGATTCGCTCCCAGGGAAAACGCAGGGTGAGATTGTAGGAAATGCCGGCACGCTTGAAGGTTTCGCGCACGATGTCCACGGCGATGCCTTCGATGTTCTCGTCCCTGGCGAAGTTCTTGCCGTTCTTGGCCATGTTGTAGGGCGGGAAATTTTCCGTCAGCAACACCAGGGAGGCGTCGGACGGCTCTTCGGCGTGGGCCGCACTCACCATGAAGATGGAGGTGCTGGCGAGGGCAAGCAGCAGGGTCTTGAACATGAAGGCTACCGGAATCCATGGCAAGCGCAGAGAGTGCCGCGCGCCTGCCATGGTGTCCAGCAACGTTTAGCGAACGACGATACCGCGCGCCGCCATGTAGGCCTTGGCCTCGGGAACGGTGTATTCACCAAAGTGAAAAATACTCGCCGCCAGCACCGCGCTGGCATGGCCTTCGATGACGCCGTCGGCCAGGTGTTGCAGGTTACCGACGCCGCCGGAAGCGATCACCGGAATACCCAGCGCATCGCTGATGGCGCGGGTCACGCCCAGGTCGAAGCCGTTCTTCATGCCGTCCTGGTCCATGCTGGTCAGCAGGATTTCCCCGGCGCCCAGGCCTTCCATCTTCATCGCCCACTCCACCGCGTCCAGGCCGGTCGGCTTGCGACCGCCATGGGTGAAGATCTCCCAGCGCGGGGTTTCGCCCGGGCCGGAGACTTTCTTGGCGTCGATGGCGACCACGATGCATTGCGAGCCGAAGTGCTGCGCGGCTTCGCCGACGAACTCCGGGTTGAACACCGCAGCAGTGTTGATCGAGACCTTGTCCGCACCGGCATTGAGCAGGTTGCGGATGTCCTGCACGGTGCGCACGCCACCGCCCACGGTCAGCGGGATAAACACCTGGCTGGCCATGCGCTCGACGGTATGCAACGTGGTGTCGCGGCCGTCGACGCTGGCGGTGATGTCGAGAAAGGTAATTTCGTCGGCACCTTGCTCATCGTAGCGACGGGCGATTTCCACCGGGTCGCCGGCGTCACGGATGTTCTCGAACTTGACGCCCTTGACCACGCGACCGTTGTCGACGTCCAGGCAAGGGATGATGCGTTTGGCCAGCGCCATGGTCAGTCCTCAGCCGTTGTAGGCATCGCAGTAAGCCTGGGCTTCGGCGACGTCCAGGGTACCTTCGTAGATCGCACGGCCGGTGATGGCGCCGATGATGCCGGGGGCCTTGGCGTCCAGCAGTGACTTGATGTCGCCCAGGTTGTGAATGCCGCCGGAAGCGATCACCGGAATCTTCGTCGCCGCCGCCAGCGCAGCGGTGAACGGCACGTTGCAGCCCTGCATCATGCCGTCTTTGGCGATGTCGGTATAAACGATGGCGGACACGCCGTCGGCTTCGAACTGCCTGGCCAGGTCGATGACTTGCACGGTGCTGATTTCAGCCCAGCCATCGGTGGCGACGAAACCGTCCTTGGCGTCCAGGCCCACGATCACTTTGCCCGGGAACGCGCGGCAGGCTTCGGCGACGAAGGCCGGGTCTTTCACGGCCTTGGTGCCGATGATCACGTAGCTCACGCCGGCCTTGACGTAATGCTCGATGGTTTCCAGGGAGCGGATACCGCCGCCGATCTGGATCGGCAGGTTCGGGTAGCGCCTGGCGATCGCGGTGACCACCTCGCCGTTGACCGGCTGGCCTTCGAAGGCGCCGTTCAAGTCCACCAGATGCAGACGCCGGCAGCCCCCTTCCACCCATTTGGCAGCCATGCTCACCGGGTCATCGGAGAACACGGTGGAATCTTCCATACGGCCTTGGCGCAGACGGACGCAGGCGCCGTCCTTGAGATCGATAGCGGGGATAATCAGCATCTGGCAAACCTTATTCGATATTCAGCAATGCTTGGGAAATCAGGGTTTCTCAAGCGACCACAGGTCGCTTTCGATGCTTTCGAACCTTTCTTTAAGGAGCGTCTGCGTATCGAAAATCGCCCTGTTGTAATAGTGCGGAGCCACTTCGGTGGTGAACAGCTCAAGAATCTCGGCGACCTCGAACGAGCCCAGCTTGAGCTCGAAGCGGTCTTCCATGAAGCGTTTGATCTTGAGGGTAGCCTCACTTTCCTGCTCCGGCGTGAGGGTCAAGATCGGCAGCTTCGGCTTCCTGGCCATTTACCAGCGCCCATCCCAGGCGGCGAAGTTCTGCAGCAATTGCAGGCCATGGGTATGGCTCTTCTCCGGGTGGAACTGCACGGCAAAACGCGAACCTTCGGCCAACGCTGCGGCGAAGTCGACGCCGTAGTGCCCACCACCCACCACCTGGCACGGTTTACCGGCGGCGATGTAGTAGCTGTGCACGAAGTAGAAACGCGCCATGTGCGGGATGTCGTGCCACAGCGGGTGATCCACTGTCTGGCTGACTTCGTTCCAGCCCATGTGCGGGACTTTCAGGTGGGCGCCGTCTTCGTGCAGGTCCTTGCCGAAGAACTTCACCTGGCCGGGGAACAGGCCGATGCAGTCGACGCCGTCGTTCTCTTCACTGCGATCGAGCAAGGCTTGCATGCCCACGCAGATGCCGAGGAACGGACGATCCTGGCTGACTTCGCGCACCAGGCTGTCAAAGCCCAGGCGACGGATCTCGGCCATGCAATCGCGGATCGCTCCCACACCGGGGAACACCACGCGGTCGGCTTCGCGAATCACGCTGGCATCGCTGGTGATCAGCACCTTGCCGGCCCCTACGTGTTCGAGGGCCTTGGCCACCGAGTGCAGGTTGCCCATGCCGTAATCGATAACCGCGACCGTCTGCATTACAGGACGCCCTTGGTCGAGGGCATCTGCCCGGCCATGCGCTCATCCAGCTCCACGGCCATGCGCAGCGCGCGGCCGAAAGCCTTGAACACGGTTTCGATCTGGTGGTGGGTGTTGGTGCCACGCAGGTTGTCGATGTGCAGGCTGACAAGTGCGTGGTTGACGAAGCCCTGGAAAAATTCCTGGAACAGGTCGACGTCGAAGCCGCCCACGGTGGCGCGGGTGTACGGCACGTGCATCTGCAGGCCTGGGCGGCCGGAGAAGTCGATGACCACACGCGACAGCGCTTCGTCCAGCGGGACATAGGCGTGGCCGTAGCGACGGATGCCTTTTTTGTCGCCGATGGCCTTGGCAAACGCCTGGCCGAGGGTGATGCCTACGTCTTCCACCGTGTGGTGGTCGTCGATATGCAGGTCGCCCTTGCTGACGATATCCAGGTCGATCAGCCCGTGACGGGCGATCTGGTCCAGCATGTGCTCAAGAAAAGGTACACCGATATCAAATCGGGCCTTTCCGGTGCCATCCAGGTTGATCGAGGCTTTGATCTGGGTTTCCAGAGTGTCGCGCTCGACGGACGCCTTACGTTCGGCCATCACCAGCTCCGCAAAATCATTGGGCGAAAAAGGCAGCCATTATAGGGGCGCGGGCGCTAAACAGAAACATCGAAGGGGATAAGACTGACGAGTTGAGGCGGGGAATGTCGGGGATAGACATGTATACACAAGCGGGCGCTCCAGGATGGTGCGCCCGCTTGTATTCAACTTAGTGGAACAGTACCGCCGTCTTCTGCAGGGTCACCCACACACCCCACGCCAACGGAATACCCACCACCAGCCAGGCGGCAATTGCCAATGGCACGGTGCCGGAGGCCGCTTTCCACTCCAGGGAAGTACTGGCATCGGCACCCTTGTCATGGCCCAGCGCTTGCTCTGCGGCAAGTTCTGCATCGGTCATGAAGTACTTGTCGGCCACCGGGCGGACCAGCATGTTGCAGATAAAGCCCAGCACCAGCAGGCCGGCGAGGATGTACAAGGTGATGTCATAGGCCGCAGCGCGTTCAACGCCGATGCTCAGTTGATACTCACGCAGGTAGTTCACCAGCACCGGGCCCAGCACGCCCGCCGCTGCCCAGGCGGTCAGCAGGCGACCGTGGATCGCGCCGACCATCTGGGTACCGAACAGGTCGGCCAGGTAGGCCGGGACGGTCGCAAAGCCACCGCCGTACATCGACAGGATGATGCAGAACGCCGCCACGAACAGCGCCACGTTGCCCAGGTGCCCCAGGTTCGGGATCAGCGCATACAGGGCAAAGCCCAGGGCGAAGAACACGAAGTAGGTGTTTTTACGCCCCAGGTAGTCGGAGAACGACGCCCAGAAGAACCGACCACCGATGTTGAACAGGCTCAGCAGGCCGGTGAAGCCCGCAGCGATGGCGGCAATCGACGCCAATTGCCCGGCGTCCAGTTGGCCAAACGGCACATCGACACCCAGCAGCTTGCCACCGAACACTTCCTGCAGCAGCGGCGAAGCCATGCCGAGGATGCCGATACCGGCCGACACGTTCAGGCACAGCACCAGCCATACCAGACGGAATTGCGGGGTTTTCCACGCCACATTCACGTGCACGTGACGGTGGGTGATCATCGCGTTACTGGCTTTTTTCGCCGGTGCGGTCCAGCCCTCAGGCTTCCAGCCAGTGGGTGGAACGCGGTAGGACAGCGCGCCGCCGATCATGAACACGAAGTAGATCGCAGCCATGACCAGGAAACTCTGCCATACGCCCACGCTAGTCGGCGAAGCAAAATGCCCCATCAGCGCAGCAGCCAGCGGGGCGCCAACCATTGCGCCGCCGCCGAAGCCCATGATCGCCATGCCGGTGGCCATGCCGCGCTTATCCGGGAACCACTTGATCAGGGTCGATACGGGCGAGATATAGCCCAGGCCCAGGCCGATACCGCCAATGACCCCGGAGCCGATCCACATCAGCCAGATCTGGTGGGTATAGATACCCAGCGCCGAGATCAGCAGGCCGCCGCACCAGCACAACGCCGACACAACACCGGCCTTGCGCGGCCCGGCATGTTCCAGCCAGCCACCCCAGATCGCTGCCGAGCAGCCCAGGAAGATGAAGAACAGGGTGTAGATCCAGCCCAGCATGGAGATGGGCCAGTCGCATTGGGACGAGAAGACTTGGGCGATGAAGCTCATGTCCGGCGCACAGGCAACCGGTTTAGTGATACCCAACGCCTTGGACAGCGGCAGCCAGAACACCGAAAAGCCGTAGGCCATGCCGATGCACAGGTGGATGGCCAGGGCGGCCGGTGGAACCAGCCAGCGGTTGAAGCCGGGCTTGGCGATAATGCGCTCCTTGGACAGGAACGCAGGCTGGGCGGCGGTAGTGCCGGCCACAGTGCTAGTGCTCATTGATGAATCCCCCAGTTATTAGTATGCGTTCGTCAGGCGCTCTCTCCCTCGGCCTTGCACGCAAAGCGTGGCCGTTTTTGTAGAGTGAAGCTCCATTTTGGCGCGACGATAAGTCGCAGAAGGCGAACGAACGGCCGAAGATTAGCATTAGCGAGTGACAGAAAAACCAAAATGACATCATCTTTTTGCGATTTTTCGGTTTTATTGGCGTCAAAAACCCGTTTTCGCCCCTATGGATACAATGTAACGATCGGTGACCTGACGCAGGCCGTCGGGCGTTATACTCTGCGGCTAAATTTTGAAATCGACATACAAGGACTCGCCCATGAAAGCGTTCGGCAAAATCCTGGGTCTGGTACTTCTCGGGCTGTTGCTGATCATTGTGGCTCTGGGCTTTGCCCTGACCCATCTCTTCGATCCCAACGACTATAAAGACGAGATTCGCCAGATTGCCCGCGACAAGGCCCACATCGAGCTGACGCTCAATGGCGATATCGGCTGGAGCCTGTTCCCCTGGCTCGGCCTGGAACTGCACGAAGCCAGCGTGGCGACCCTGACCACGCCGACCCAACCCTTCGCCGATCTGCAAATGCTTGGCCTGTCGGTGCGCGTGCTGCCGCTGCTGCGTCGCGAGGTGCAGATGAGCGATGTGCGGGTCGAAGGCCTGAACCTGCGCCTCAACCGCGACAAGCAGGGCCATGGCAACTGGGAAGACATCGGCAAGAACGCGCCGGTGGCAACTGCCGGAACCCCCGCGCCAGCGCAAGCGCCTGCCGAGCCCGAAGCGGAAAAACCGTCCAAGCCGATCCGCCTGGATATCGACAGCCTGACGGTCAACAACGCCCGCGTCGAATACAACGATGAACAGACCGGCAAGCAATTCAGCGCCGAAAGTATCCAGCTGAGCACCGGCGCCGTGCACGAAGGTGCGAGCATCCCGGTGAAACTCACCGCCTTCTTCGGCAGCAACCAGCCAGTGATGCGCGTCAAGACCGAGCTCAACGGCAACCTGCGTATCGAACGCGCGCTCAAGCGCTACCAGTTCGAAGACATGAAAGTCACCGGCGAAGCCACTGGCGAGCCGCTGCAAGGCAAGACCGTGACGTTCTCCACACAAGGCCAGTTACTGGTGGACCAGGCGGCCAATATCGCCGAATGGACCAACCTGAAGCTCTCGGCCAACCAGTTGCGCGCCTTGGGCGAACTGAAGGTCAACGACCTGGACAAGACCCCGCAACTCAGCGGCGCGCTGTCCATCGCCCAGTTTGACCTGGCCAAGTTCCTCGACAGCGTCGGCAACCCGCTGCCGCCCATGGCCGAGGGCAGCCTGAGCAAGGTCGAGCTGGTCAGCCGCCTCAAGGGCACGCCGACCAGCCTGGCGCTGGAAGACCTGAACCTGAAACTCGATGGCAGCACCTTTACCGGTCGTATCGCCGTGGACGACTTTGCCAAGCAGGCGCTGCGCGTGCAGCTCAAGGGCGATACCTTCAACGCCGACAACTACCTGCCGGCCAAGTCCGAATCCGCCAAGGGTGCGACCGCCGACCGCCAGGCCGAAGTGCAGAACAGCGAAGCCGGCGCCATGGCGGCCGGGGGCACCACGCCACTGCCGGAAGCACCGACCAAAGGCGCCTGGAGCACCGACAAACTGCTGCCATTGGCCCATCTGCGCAAGCTGGATGTGAATGCCGACCTCGCCTTCGGCCAACTGACCCTGAGTAAATTGCCGATCCAGAATGCCGTGCTGAAAGCGTCCGGCGTCGACGGCCAACTCAAGCTCGACACCCTGAGCGGCGGGCTCTACAACGGCACCTTCCAGGCCAACGGCAGCCTGGACGTGCGCCAGGACATTCCGCTGCTGGCCCTGCAAAGCCGGATCAGGCAGGTGCCGGTCGAACGCATCCTGCAGGCCCAGGGGCAAACGCCGCCGGTGAAAGGCCAGGTCACCCTCGACAGCAACCTCAGCGGCCGCGGCAACAGCCAGAAAGCCCTGATCGACAGCCTCAACGGTACCGCCAGCTTTGTGATCAACAACGGCGTGCTGCTCAACGCCAACCTCGAGCAGCAACTGTGCACCGGTATCGCCCTGCTCAACCGCAAGACCTTGAGCGGCGAACAACGCGGCAAGGACACCCCGTTCCAGGAGTTGAAGGGCAACCTGACCTTCCGTAACGGCGTCGCCAACAACCCCGACCTGAAAGTGCGCATCCCCGGGCTGGCGGTCAATGGCAACGGTGACGTCGACCTGCGCGTACTGGGCATGGATTACCGCGTCGGCATCATCGTCGAAGGCGACCAGCGCGAAGTACCGGACCCGGCCTGCGAAGTCGGCGCCAACTTCCAGGGCATCGAAGTGCCGTTGCGCTGCCGTGGCCCACTGGAACTCGGTGCCAAGGCCTGCCGCCTGGACAAGGACGGCCTGAGCCAGGTCGCGATCAAGGCGGCCGGCAACAAGCTCAGCGAGAAGCTGGAAGAGAAGCTCGACAAGGTCAATCCGCAGCTCAAAGATGCTTTGAAAGGCCTGTTCAAACGATGAAAAACGAGCAGTTTTCAACGGCGGTGCTGGACTGGTACGACCGCCACGGCCGCCATGACCTGCCCTGGCAACAGGGCATCACGCCTTACCGGGTGTGGGTTTCGGAGATCATGCTGCAGCAGACCCAGGTCAGCACGGTGCTCAATTACTTCGACCGCTTCATGGCTTCCCTGCCAACGGTCGAAGCCCTGGCCGCCGCGCCGGAGGACGAAGTGCTGCACCTGTGGACCGGCCTGGGTTATTACACTCGGGCGCGCAACCTGCAAAAGACCGCGAAAATCATCGTGGCCGAGTACGGCGGCGAGTTTCCCAGGGATGTGGAAAAACTCACCGAGTTGCCCGGCATCGGCCTGTCCACCGCCGGCGCGATTGCCAGCCTGAGCATGGGCCTGCGCGCGCCGATCCTCGATGGCAACGTCAAACGCGTGCTGGCGCGCTTCACCGCACAAGAGGGCTACCCCGGCGAACCCAAGGTGGCCAAGCAGTTGTGGGCCACCGCGGAGCGCTTCACACCCCATGATCGTGTCAACGCCTACACCCAGGCGATGATGGACATGGGCGCCACCCTCTGCACCCGCAGCAAGCCCAGCTGCCTGCTGTGCCCGCTGGAAAAAGGCTGCGAAGCCCACCTGCTCGGCCTGGAGACACGCTACCCGATCCCCAAGCCGCGCAAGAGCATCCCGCAGAAGCGCACGCTGATGCCGATGCTGGCCAATGCCGAAGGCGCCATCCTGCTTTACCGCCGCCCCTCCACCGGCCTGTGGGGCGGCTTGTGGAGCCTGCCCGAACTGGACGACCTGCAAGACCTCGAACACCTGGCCAACCAGCACGCTCTCGAGCTGGGCGAGCACCAGGCACTGCCGGGGCTGATCCACACCTTCAGCCACTTCCAGCTGGCCATCGAACCCTGGCTGGTGCAGGTCGAGGAATCCGCCCATCACGTGGCCGAGGCCGACTGGCTCTGGTATAACCTCGCCACCCCGCCGCGCCTGGGCCTTGCCGCCCCGGTAAAGAAACTGCTGAAACGCGCGGCCGATGTATTGAACGCAGGAGAGTCGTCATGACCCGCACCGTAATGTGCCGCAAGTACAACGAAGAATTGCCAGGCCTGGAACGCCCTCCGTACCCAGGTGCGAAGGGCCAGGACATTTTCGATCACATCTCCGCCCAGGCATGGGGCGACTGGCTGAAACACCAGACGCTGCTGATCAATGAAAAACGCCTGAACATGATGAACGCCGAAGACCGTAAATACCTGTCAGGCGAAATGGACAAGTTCTTTTCCGGCGAGGATTACGCCAAGGCTGACGGCTACGTGCCGCCTGCTCAATAATTGATCAAAAATCGGGGTCGGCACGTAAGCGACGGTAATAATTAAATATTTTTTGAAAACTTGCTTGACGACCCCCTGAAAAACCCGTTTAATGCGCCCCGTTGCCCAGATAGCTCAGTCGGTAGAGCAGGGGATTGAAAATCCCCGTGTCGGCGGTTCGATTCCGTCTCTGGGCACCACTAATTAGTTTCAGGTGGTGCAAAAACCACCCGAAAGCCCACAAGAAGCCCGCCCAGTGCGGGCTTTTTGTTGTCCGGGATTTATAGATGCCGCCTGGGGCGATCGAGCATCGCCCCAGGGGATTTCAGTTAGCTGCGATCCGACATCAATGTGAACACTGCCACCCGCTCCTGATCGGATATCTCAAAGCCGCGCTCTTCCACCCGATCCAGCCAGCCCTGGGCTGACAGCTGCTCGCCAAAGCGTACCAGGCGCCCGTAACGCTCGAAGACCGCCCTCAACACATTGATCATCGCCGGATAGCTGCAACCACCATCGAAGCCAATGCTCAGCCTTCCGATTCGCGAGCGCTCAATTACGTAGCCACTGACGGGCCGCTTAAAGTCCTTTTTTGTCATATCCCTGTGCTTCCAATACGGCAAGTTCAAAAAACGGCACAGCCAATTTGACCGACCGGTCACTCGATCGGCAAACATACAGCAAGGTGCCAGGTCACTTCAGCAAAAACACCATCAACGGGTTGTCGTTCAATCGCCCCTCTAGGCTCGGCTGCAGGCGCTCCAGGGGCGTTCCCGGCAACAGCGCCGTTTCCTTGCGTGCCACGATCACCCAGGCAGGACGGGGCAAAGCATCCAGCCGTCCAACCTCGTTACCCGCGATAAACACGGGCTGCTCGTCGTGGTCCAGGTTCATCATGTAGCGCACGGCCCAGGTATCACGCCCCAGATTGAGAAACACCAAGGTACCCGGCTGCTTCACGCGAAGCGCCTCCACCTGCCCCACAAATCTCCGGGTATCGAACTGCAAATCCTTGGCCGGCTCCACGACAGCCACCAACACCAGCCATTGCGCCGCCAATGCAACGAGGCTGAGCCACACCAGTCGCTGCGGCCGTCGCCAGACACCCAGCGCAGCCACTTGCAGCACCAACAGGACAGCAATCAGTAGCGGCAACGAAACGTTAGGCCAGTAACCGTGCTTCTGCCACCCATGCCGACAGACAAACACGGCAACCACGCACAGCGCCGGCAGCGCCGCGACAAGCCACTCGTAGCCCCTACGCACGCCCGAAAGCCAGCCTTGCGCCTGAAGCAGCCCATAGGCCGCGACAGCCGCAAACATCGGCACCATGGGCAGAATGTAATAGGCACGCTTGAAATGCGGCACCGACAAGCCAAGCAGGATCATCAACCCACAGGCACCGAGCCGCACCACCAATTGCACCGGATCATCAAACCGCTCCGCCCAACGATGACGCAGCGCAACCAATGTGACCAACGCCAGCGGCACCACGGGGAAGTAACGGTACAGGCTCAGCTGGAAGTAGAAATAGAACGGCTCGCCGCTTTCATCAAGGCGCCCGCCCACTTGCATCTTGAACACTTCATCGGCAAACCCATCGCCGCCGCTGATGCGCGCCAGCTTCACCAACAGCCACCAACAGGCCGCCAGCAACACCAGGCCGACGATGCCGTGGATCAACACCTGCCTGACCCGCGCTCCAGGTCTGCCCAGCGCCCAATACACGCACACCACGCCGCAGACTTCGATCAAGCCCAGCGGGCCGCGTATCGCGAAACCCAGGATGAACAGCGGGAACACCGCAAGTTGCCTGAGCCGCGAACCCAGGCGCTCACCACTGTGCAGCAGGTAGAAACTGCCGACACACAGCACCGCCACCATCTGGTCCAGGCATACCGAGCGGGACTTCTCGAGCAATTGGGTGGTGAGCAACGTCAGCAGCACCGTGAGCAACGCCCACGGGCGACTCGCCGGGACCAGCAAGCGATAGATCAAGGCTACGACCCCGGCGGATGCAAGGGCAGTGGGCAGCACATTGGCCAAATGGTTGGGCGCACCGAACAACCGGGCAAATACGTAACTGAAGAAGGTCGCGGTACCAGGGTAGTCCGCGTAAGGCTGCCCATAGGTGGTGGGGAAAAGACTCGCGCCATGGCGAAACATTTCCTGCAGGAACAGCGCCCAGCGCCCGTCAAAGCCCTGGGGTTGCTGGTCCCAGATACCCAGCGTGAACAGCAACAGCGCGAACAGGAAAATGCCCAGGGACTCCAGGCGGAAACGGTTGCAGTGATCCATGGGTTGGCCTGTCAGGTAGGGAACGCCGACCTAGGGTGCCGAACGTATCCCTAATAGCACCTGAACAAACCTGAACATTCACGTTTCACCGACCAGCAGGCCACACCAGCCTCGGGATCAGGCGCACGTAGATCAACTCGCCCACCAACTCGACCAGGGTTTGCAGGATCACCGCCGTCGCCGCCACGCCGCGCACGTCTTCTGGCAACGCCAGGGCCAGCGGCAACACCACCAATGAGTTACGCGTCGATGCGCTGAACGTCACCGCCCGTGCCGTCGCCGCCGGCAGCGCGAACAGCCTCGCAGCCAACGCCCCGATCACCGGCGCCAGCAACAGGAACGCCACGTACACCGGGATCACCGGCAGCAACAGGTTAATGTCACGCACCACCGAAGTGATTTGCGAACCGATCACCACCACCAACACCAGCGCCATCGCCGGCACCGGCAACCATGCCCAGGCGTCGCTCCACGCACTGACGCCCGATGAGCGCCGCGCCAGGAATGTGGTGATCACCGCCAGCCCCATGGGCAGCACGATCAACAACAGGAACGCCTCGATAAACGGCCCCGCCTGCACCACCAACCCGGACTGCGCCCCCAGCATCAACCCCAGGTACACCGGCAACAGCAGCAACTGCAGCAACAACAGCACCGGCGTCGCCGCCAGCATCAAGCGCGAGTCGCCTTTACCGATATGGGTAAACACCACCACATAGTCGATACACGGCGTCAGCAACACCAGCAATGCGCCCACCAGCAACGCCGGGCGCTCTACCAGGCCACGGGTCAAGGCCCAGACCAGCAACGGCACGAGGATGAAATTGGCCAGCAGCAGCGCCGACAGAAAACGCTTGTGGCCCAAGCCCTGACGCAGGTCCAGAAAAGGAATTTGCAGGAACATCGCATACATCAACACCGCGATGGCGGGCGTGACCAGCGCGCCGAGGCCCTGGGTCAACGAAGGCGCGAGCAGGCCGAAAGCACCAGCCAGGAGGACAGCGGCGAAGTAGACGGGGATCTGGTGGTGTTCGAGGGTGTCGCGGGTCATGGTCGAGCTCAGATCAATCGAAAGATCGTCAGCCTATGCACCCAAAGGGCCAAGGTCGAGCGTCATGGCCATCTTCACACCCATGGCGCGCTAAATTTGTTAATTTCGACTCCCTATAAAAAGC
Organism: Pseudomonas sp. AM8; assembly: GCF_036346475.1. Lineage (NCBI taxonomy): Bacteria > Pseudomonadati > Pseudomonadota > Gammaproteobacteria > Pseudomonadales > Pseudomonadaceae > Pseudomonas > Pseudomonas sp. AM8. The sequence continues at coordinate 263,783 of NZ_JAOTNX010000010.1, read as the reverse complement.
GCGTGAGCCTCCAAGCACCACAAAAAAGCGCACGGATCGAGCGGACCTATGAACCTGCCAACCCGCCCCACCCAAGAAGCATTCCTCGAATCCGCCGCAGACGGCCACCCCCTCGGCGGCTTCACCTGGCGCCACCCGCGCACCGACCTAGAACGCCCGGTCGTCATCATCAACGCCGCCACCTCCGTGCGTTGCCGCCACTACTCACGTTTCGCCGACTACCTGTTTGCCAACGGCTTTGACGTGATCACCTACGACTATCGCGGCATCGGCGAGTCCCGCAGCGGTTCGTTGCGTGGGTTCAAGGCATCGTGGTCGGATTGGGGCACGCTGGATTTCGAAGCGATCCTGCTGCGGGCGCAGCGGGAGTTTCCAGGCCAGCCGATTGATGTGGTCGGCCACAGTTTTGGTGGCTGTGCGGCGGGGCTGGGCGCATCCGGCGCGGTGATCCGGCGAATCGTGACCGTGGGCGCGCAGTTCGCCTACTGGCGCGATTACGCCGCCGCCGGGCGCTGGCAGATGTTTGCCAAATGGCATGTGGTCATGCCGATGGTCACGGCACTCTGCGGGTATTTCCCCGGCAAGCGCCTGGGTTGGCTGGAGGATACGCCGGCAGGCGTGGTGCGCGACTGGAGCACGCCAACACCCAGGTATGAGACGCGGCCCAGCGGGCGGGCCCTGGCGGACTTGCCATTCAGTCGCGTGAAGGCGCAGGTGCTGGCGATCAGCATCACCGATGACCCCTTCGGCACCGTGGCGGCGATTGAACGGTTGCTGGGTTACTTCGACGGCAGCGAGCGCACCCATCTGCGCATCGCCCCGGAAGACATCGGCGAAAAACAGGTCGGACATTTCGCGTTCTTTCGCAGGGAGTATCAGGATCGGTTGTGGCCGATTGCACTGGCCTGGCTGCAACACGGTCAATTAACGGCGGATACCCTTGGGATTTCCCTCAACCTGCGCTTCAATACCCCACCCAGATCCTGACCCAAGGACGTGAGCCCATGGCCTCGCCGAACAAGCAGCAAAAACGTGCCCACCGGGCCAAGGCCAAGGCCAAGCAGAACCGCACCCAGCGCGCCGTCGCGAGCAAACCGGATGCGTTTGCCGGCGATGACGACCGGATTGACCTTGAGTCAGTGGATTTGACCGAGCTGTTCGTGGAGATGCGCACCGCCGGCGAGACCAGCCAGCAGGCCCTCTGCGCGGTATTCCTGGCCCACCCGCTGCTCGCGCTGGTGCTGGAGCAGGAAGGCGAAGAAGAAGCCACCGACTTTATCCTGGCGGCACTGATCGAGTATCGGCAGTGGGCCACCGACAGCGACGATGAAGCCGCCGCACTGGCGTGGATCGAATCGCCGCAGTTCCAGGCGGATTACGTCGCCGCATCCGAGGCCCTCACCAACTAAAACCAAATGTGGGAGGGGGCTTGCCCCCTCCCACATTTGAACTGCGGCGCAATCGAGCACCGCATTCCATCACATCAATTCAGCACCGCAGCGCCCACTCTCTGCGCCTTGCGACGGCTGGACACAAACAACCCCGCCGCCACTACCAGCAAGCTCAAGACCCCGGTCGCGATGATCTCGACCCGATGCGCTTCCTGGAACAGCATGATGGTCAATGTGCCGACGATGAATACCATCACCGCGTAGGTCAGGCCTGGGAACAGCCACATCTTGAAGACAATTTTCTCGCCCGCCGCCATGCGCTTCTGGCGCATGCGCAGTTGCGACACCGCAATCACCAGGTACACCAGCAGCGCGATGGCGCCAGAGCTGGCCAGCAGGAATTCGAACACCGCTGCCGGCGCCACGTAGTTGGCAAATACCGCCAGGAACGCCGCGCCGGTGGACAGCAATACCGCCCAGTAAGGCGTGCCGCTTTTGTTGGTGCGCTTGGCCACGGCCGGTGCATCGCCGCGACGGCCCAGGGAGAACAGCATGCGCGAAGCGGTGTACAGCGCCGAGTTCAGGCAGCTGGTCACGGCAACCAGAACCACCAGGTCGACGATCAGCTTGGCGTTCGGGATACCCATGCGTTCCAGCACGGTCTGGTAGGAACCTACCGCCGCCAGGGTCGGATCATTCCAAGGCACCAGGGACACGACGATGAAGATCGACAACAGGTAGAACAAACCAATCCGCCAGATCACCGAGTTGGTGGCCTTGGTGATTTGCTGGCCCGGGTTCTTCGATTCAGCGGCGGCGATGGTGACGATCTCGGTGCCCATGAAGGAGAACATGGTGGTCAGGATCGCTGCCAATACCGCGCCCATGCCGTTGGGCATAAAGCCTTGGGTGTCAAAGAGGTGGGAAACGCCGCTGACCTGGCTGGTCGGCAGGAAGCCGAAAATCGCCGCCAGGCCGAGGATCACAAAGCCCACGATCGCCACGACCTTGATCAACGCGAACCAGAACTCGAACTCACCGTAGTTCTTCACGCTGAACAGGTTGGTGGCCGTCAGCAGCAACGTGATGATCAGCGTGAAGGCCCAGATGGCCACATCCGGGAACCAGGCGTTGAGAATGGTCGCGGCGGCGTTGGCTTCCAATGGAATCACCAGCACCCAGAACCACCAGTACAGCCAACCGATGGTAAAGCCGGCCCAGTGACCGATCGCACGGTCGGCATAGGTGGAGAACGAACCGGTGTCCGGCGACGCCACGGCCATTTCGGCCAGCATGCGCATCACCAAGACCACCAGCGTACCCGCTGCGGCATATGCCAGCAGGACCGCAGGGCCGGCGGCAGCAATCGCGTGGCCGGAGCCGACAAACAAACCGGCACCAATGACGCCGGCAATCGACAGCATGGTGACGTGACGCGGTTTGAGCCCCTGTTCGAGGTCATTGGAGCTTTGCGTACTACTCATTGACACACCTTTGCGAGGAATTGCGAAAACGGTCCGCCCGGCCTGGGCTCTTCCTCGTGAAAAGAAACCAACAGGGCGTTCTTTATTTTTTACGCAAGATTTGCGCCAAAATGTTACAAAACCGCGATTGACGCGGCCTGCAGGACGATTCACCAGTCATCGCAAGTCATTGAGAACAATGGCATTTCGCTATAGCGTTACCGTGCGACTCACTTTCAAGACGAACAAGCGCACCAAAAACACACACGAAAAGTACGCGGCGCGCCATAAAAGGGCCGATAGCTACCGTTTGCCCGTTTAACCCTTCCAACACCCGGCCAAAGCTGGCACCATCGCGCCCTTTTTCACGCGAAGCCTGCGGATTCACGGGTTAAAACGGTTGTTCGGTTGTTGATGGCGCGACACCCTGCTGTGCCGATGCGACACCCTGCCGCACACCGCCCGTTTACCGCCCGCCGCGCTGTTGGCCGCCATCAGGACGCTATGCTAGCTTGGCGCCTCGCCAGGAAGGCGGCCCAACAGCGAAGATCGCAATGAACACAATGAGGACCCCACATGGCCGAGGCCACGCCCGCGCTTGAAATCCGCAACTTGCATAAACGCTATGGTGAGCTGGAGGTACTCAAAGGTATCTCGCTGACCGCTCGCGACGGCGATGTGATCTCGATCCTGGGTTCCTCCGGTTCCGGCAAGTCCACGTTCCTGCGCTGCATCAACCTGCTGGAAAACCCGCACCAGGGCCAGATCCTCGTGGCCGGCGAAGAGCTCAAGCTCAAGGCCGCGAAAAACGGCGAGCTGATGGCCGCAGACGGCAAGCAGATCAACCGCCTGCGCAGCGAAATCGGTTTTGTGTTTCAAAACTTTAACCTGTGGCCGCACATGAGCATCCTCGACAACATCATCGAGGCCCCTCGCCGTGTGCTCGGCCAGAGCAAGGCCGAGGCAATAGAAGTGGCCGAAGCCCTGCTGGACAAGGTCGGCATCGCCGACAAGCGCCATGCCTACCCCGCGCAATTGTCCGGCGGCCAGCAACAACGGGCGGCCATCGCGCGCACCCTGGCGATGCAGCCCAAGGTCATCCTGTTCGACGAACCCACTTCAGCCCTTGACCCGGAAATGGTCCAGGAAGTACTTAATGTGATCCGCGCGCTGGCCGAAGAAGGCCGCACCATGCTGCTGGTCACCCACGAAATGGGCTTCGCCCGTCAGGTCTCCAGTGAAGTGGTGTTCCTCCACCAGGGCCTGATCGAAGAGCAAGGATCGCCACAGCAGGTGTTTGAAAACCCGCTTTCGGCGCGCTGCAAACAATTCATGTCCAGCAACCGCTAACGGAGCAACATGCATGCAGAACTATAAAAAATTCCTTCTGGCCGCGGCCGTCTCGATGGCGTTCAGCGCCACGGCCATGGCAGAAACCTTGACCATGGGGATCGAAGCGGCCTACCCGCCGTTCAACAATAAAGACGCCAGCGGCCAAGTGGTCGGCTTCGACAAAGACATCGGCGACGCCCTGTGCGCCAAGATGAAAGTCGAAAAGTGCGACGTGTATGTGTCCGACTGGGACGGCATCATCCCGGCCCTGAATGCCAAGAAGTTCGACTTCCTGGTGTCCTCGCTGTCGATCACCGACGAGCGCAAGCAAGCCGTCGACTTCACCGACCCGTACTACTCCAACAAGCTGCAGTTCATCGCGCCCAAAGCCACCGCAGACTTCAAGACCGACGCCGCCTACCTGAAGGGCAAGGTCATCGGCGCCCAACGCGCGACGCTGGCCGGCACCTACCTGGAAGACAAGCTGCCTGACACCGAAGCCAAGCTCTACGACACCCAGGAAAACGCCTACCTTGACCTGACGTCCGGCCGCCTCGACGGGATCCTCGCCGACAAGTACGTGCAGTACGAATGGCTCAAGAGCAAAGACGGCCTGGCCTACGAGTTCAAGGGCGACCCGGTTGTCGAGAGCGACAAGATCGGTATCGCCGTACGCAAGGGCGACCCGCTGCGCGAGCGCCTGAACAAAGCCTTGGCAGAGATCAAGGCAGACGGCACCTACAAGAAGATCAACGACAAGTACTTCCCGTTCAGCATCGAATGACCTGAACGGCCTGCCCGGCGCGCTGACTTGAGCGCGCCGGCTTTCAGCAATGCCTGCCGCGATATGAAGACACCATGAATTTCGATCTCTACGGATTCGGCCCGGCGCTCGCTGCCGGCGCGCTGATGACCGTCAAACTGGCGCTCACGGCGTTATGCCTGGGGCTGGTACTCGGCCTCGCCGGTGCCCTGGCCAAGACTTCCCCGTACAAGCCGTTGCAATGGCTGGGCGGTACTTACTCGACAATCGTTCGCGGTGTGCCGGAGCTGCTGTGGGTGCTGCTGATCTACTTCGGCACGATCAACGCCATGCGCTCACTGGGTGAACTGCTCGACATTCCCGACCTGTCCCTCAGCGCCTTTGCCGCTGGCGTGATCGCCCTGGGCCTGTGTTTCGGCGCCTACGCCACGGAAGTGCTGCGGGGTGCAATCATCTCCATTCCCAAAGGCCACCGCGAAGCGGGTGTGGCGCTGGGCCTGTCGAAGTTTCGTATCTTTACCCGGTTGATCATGCCGCAGATGTGGCGCATCGCCCTGCCGGGCCTGGGCAATCTGTTCCTGATCCTGATGAAAGATACCGCGCTGGTCACGGTCATCGGCCTCGAGGAAATCATGCGCCATGCGCAGATTGCCGTAACCGTTACCAAACAACCTTTCACCTTCTATATGGTCGCCGCGTTCATCTACCTGGGCCTGACGTCGCTGTCGATGGTGGCCATGCACTTCCTGGAACAACGCGCCGCCCGCGGCTTCGTGAGGACGACGTAATGGAATGGGAAGTCATCATCAAGTGGCTGCCGAAGTTTATCCAGGGCGCCATCCTGACCCTGGAGCTGGTGAGCATCGCTGTGATCCTCGGCCTGATCCTGGCCATCCCCCTGGGTATCGCGCGCTCGTCCAGGCACCTGTCTGTGCGCGCCCTACCCTACGCCTATATCTTTTTCTTTCGCGGCACGCCGCTGCTGGTGCAGTTGTTCCTGGTCTATTACGGACTGGCCCAATTCGACAGCATCCGCTCAAGCTTCATGTGGAAGTACCTGCGCGATCCGTTCTGGTGTGCCACCGCCACCATGACGCTGCACACCGCCGCGTACATCGCCGAGATCCTGCGGGGTGCCATCCAGGCCATTCCGCCTGGGGAAATCGAAGCCGCCCGTGCGTTGGGCATGTCCAGGCCCAAGACGCTGTTCTACATCGTACTGCCCCGGGCCGCGCGCATCGGATTGCCGGCCTACAGCAACGAAGTGATCCTGATGCTCAAGGCCAGCTCGCTGGCGAGCACCGTGACCCTGCTGGAACTGACCGGCATGGCCAGGACGATCATCGCGCGCAACTACCTGACGGTGGAGATGTTCTTCACCGCCGGCGTGTTCTACCTGCTGATCTCCTTCCTGCTGGTACGCGGCTTCAGGCTGCTGGAACGCTGGCTGCGCGTCGATGCCTGCCAGGGACGTTGAAGCCCGCTTCGAGGCGCTGGATGCGTTTCTGATCGAGCACCAAGGGCTGTGGCGACCACGGCCCTTTACTCATCGGCAGTTGCCTTGGGAAACCGAGCATCCGCAACTGGCCCGATGGCTGCGTCAACGCTCGTTGTCCGACGCGGAAACCAGTCATAACCATCCCCACACCCTACCGGCGCCGGCGCCTTTTCCCTCACTGGCCCGCGAAGCCTTGCGCCTCAGTGCTGTGGATAAGTTACCGACGCAGCCCCTGCAACCGGCGGCGCGCCGCCTGAATGTCGACGTACCCGGGCGCAAGTGGCAGCAAATCGAAGCCTTCGGCGCCGCGCTGCAGTTTGCGCAAACACCCCGGCATTGGCTGGACTGGTGCGCCGGCAAGGGCCACCTCGGCCGCCGCCTGCTGCACACCAACCAACAGCTGACCTGCCTGGAATGCGACCCGGCGCTGATCGCGGCAGGCCAGGCCTTGAGCGACCACCACGGCCTGCCCGTCACCCACCGCCTGCAAGATGTCATGGCGGACGTGAGCCTAGACCCCGAGCACACCCCCGTCGCCCTGCATGCCTGCGGCGACCTGCATGTGCGCCTGCTGCAATTGGCCAGTGCCGCCGGCTGCAAGCAACTGGCCGTGGCGCCGTGCTGCTACAACCGCATCAACACGGACGCCTACCAGCCGCTGTCCGAAGCGGGCCGTGCTTCAGCCTTGCAGTTGTCGGTCGACGATCTTGGCCTGCCCCTCAGCGAAACCGTCACGGCCGGTAAACGCGTGCGGCTGCAGCGGGACATCTCCATGGCGCGCCGCCTGGGCTTCGATCAGTTGCAACGCCAATTACGCCACTGCGACGAGTACCTGCCCACACCGTCCCTGCCCGCCGGTTGGCTGGACAAACCCTTCGCCGACTACTGCCAGGCGTTGGCCAGTATCAAAGGGTTATCCACAGGTGAACAGGATTGGGCGGCGCTGGAAGCGCACGGCTGGCAACGTTTGGCCGAGGTCAGGAACCTGGAGTTGCTGCGTGGGCTGTTTCGGCGCCCACTTGAAGTGTGGCTGGTACTGGATCGGGCACTGTTTCTTGGCGAACGTGGCTACAGGGTCGAAGTGGGCAGCTTCTGCGAAACCACACTGACACCACGCAACTTGATGGTGCTTGCCGAGCGCGATTAAGGGGCAGGATTGTCGCACCCCAGCCTGTGGATAACTCTGTTGATGGAATCTTTACAAGGCCTGTGGCTACCTGCGCTACAGGCAAAAAGCCACGTTGTTCATTTTTTGTTCACAGAATAAAACGCACGTAAAACAGGCAGTTGCGGGGTGTTGAGAATGGCTCCACAACCTGATCATTTCGCGACAGCCCAAACAACCAATTGTGCATAAGCATCTGGCGTCAAGCACATAAACCGGCATTTACAGTTGCTTTTTGCGGGCAATCAGCAGACGGCAAAGCTCATTGATATCGTCACCGGCCAGGCTCAACGCCTGGCTGTCCAGCGGGTCGGCGCCGAACGCCAGGGCTTCGCTGATCCCTACGTCGTGATGCACCTCAAACGGCTCTTTCGTCCCCAGTCGCTGCCGGAATGCCTCAACCATATCCAGGCTGAAGGCACTGTCCTCATCCAGCTGGTTAAGCACGTAGTGAACGTGCGGCGCTCGGTCGCGCTCAAGGTGCGGCGCCAGCAGCCCATCGAGTTGGTCCAGGGTTCCCAGGGACGCCGCGTCGGCCTGGGCGACCACCAGCACCACATCCGCCACGCTCACGGCTTGATGGAAATAGACGCTGTTACCGGCGGGGGTATCGAGGATCACCGTGTGGCGGGCGTCCAGGCCCAAGGCGTGCAGCCGCTGCGCCAGCCAGTACGGTTCATGTTTCAGCCAGCGCTGCAGGGTGTCCTGCTGCTGGATATCGGTGTCGCCAAAGGTAATGACGCGGCTGCCGACAAAACCGGGCTGCTGGATGTGTTTCCAATGCGCATTCTGCAGGCTGGCGAGGCCGATGCCCGTTGAGGTCGGAGCGACACCGAAGTGACGGCGCAAGGCGTTTTGCGGGTCCAGGTCCACCGCCACCACCGATTCGCCCAGGCGCTGCAAACCACTGCTCAACAGGGTGGCCAGGGTGCTGCGCCCTACGCCTCCGTTGGCCGACACCAGCGCCACCACGCAGGGGCGCCGCTCGGCCTTCTCCATCAGCGCGGACTGTACAATGGAATCCTGAGGGGGAAAGGGGGTGCCATCCTCCACGGGAATGCGGCCAAAAAAGTGCAGTCGCGAATTCAGGCCACGGGGGTCACGGCTGACATCTTTGCCAAGCAGAGCAAGAAGACCGTCGGTAAAGCTCATAGCGCACCCTCCTCACGGCGAAGCTTAAAGACGTGAAAAGGTCAGCTGATACGACTGCTTACCGCAGGTCTTCTTGTGGTCGCCCTTGTGCAGGCAGTCTGCTTCAAGCGCACAAAAGTGTCATTATTTTGATGATTAAGCCGTCTATTTTTTAGATAAACGGCAAAACGTCAAATTACCGACCGATGCTGATCGCATCGTATGGGGTCTGCAGATCCCGCTCTGGAATTTCCCAAATCAACAACTTCGGCGGGGTTTGCTTGAACGCCGGGCTGTCGAAATACGCCTTGGCCGCGCCGGAGAACTCGCCGCCGTCCTTGCTGAAATTGCCCACGGGAGCGTTCAGGGCTTTCTGCAGGAAGCCGACAAAGTTGGAATTGCGCGAGAACGAAGTCCCGATCAGTGCCACGTTGGGCAACCCGGCGTCGCCGAACAGGTCGTCAGTGTTGCTGGTGGCGCCACCCGCTTCGTGGGCGGAGCTGGCCGCGACCGATTCCCCCGGGGGCTGCAACTTCGGCGGTAACCAGTCGAGACCGGCCAGGCGCACCAGATCACCGGGGCGCACGGCAAGCGGTGCCTGGGTGATCTCAAAGGTTTGCTCGGGCGTAGCCTTGATCTCACGTTGCTGGATGCGTTTTGCCAACGCCTGGGCGCCGGCGTTGGAGCCGATTTCGCTCCAGTGGGTGTCGGTGCGCAGGTATGACTCGGGCCCGAGGGGTCTTAAGGTATCGGTGAGGTCCAGCGCGGACACGCCAGCGGCCTGCAAAGTGGCCGTCCAGTCCTGAATCCGGCTGTTGAGCACTGCCGGTCGGTACAAGCCACACAGCTGGGCAACCGCAATGCGGCTCTTGTCCGGGACCACCACCACTTGCAGCTCGATACCTTTTTCACCCAGTTGCCGCTGCAGGTCGATCACGGCCTGGGCCTTGGTCTGTGCGTTGGCTTGGGCGTGGCGGTTGATGCGCAGTTCATCGCTGATAAACAGCCAGCCCGGGCAACCCGGCCGCACGCGTGGGCCGGTGTCGCCGAACGCCAGCCAGCTTGCGCCACGTTCCAGGTTGGCCGCCTGGATCGCCATCGGCGCCTTGGCCAGTTCCTTGGCGAAACGGTGGGTCAACTCACCGTGCAGCAGCATGTCGCTGTCGACCTTGGCGGGCAAGAAGCTGATCGGCCCCTTCACCATCAGCCAGGCGCAGGACAGCAGCCCCGCCGCCAGGAAGGGCACCAGCACCCAGGCCGCCAGGGGGCTGGTGCGAACAGCCAAGTCGCTCGGAGGAGTCGGCGCGGTAGGAGCGGGCATGGTCGGGCGTCCTTAGAACTGAAAGTACAGAAACGGTACGGCGTCGCGGCTGGCGATCAGCGCGAACGACAACACAAACCCGGCCACCGGCCACAACGAAGCGGCCACCACAAACCAGGGCTGGGTACCGAAACGCTGCTCGCAACGCACCTGCCAGATCGGCGCAATGATGCATACCAGGCCCAGCAACGCCGCCATGCCGTGGGCCGGGCGCATGGCCACGGCCATGGCGTCACCCAAGGCCACGCCATGCATACCGAACTGGCCGGCGTACATGGTCAGCGCCGAATGGAAGTCCGGCGCGCGGAACAAGGTCCAGGCCAGGCACACAAACAGCAACGTCAGGATGTGCGACAGCACCGGCGGAATGCGCGGCAGGCTCGACCGCGACCAGGCGCGATCTACACACAGCGCGATACCATGCGCCGCCCCCCACAACAGGTAGTTCCAACTGTCGCCGCCGTGCCACAACCCGGCGATTGCCATGGTCAGGAACAGGTTGCGATAGGTACGCCACACGCCGTCGCGGTTACCGCCCAGGGCGATGTACAGGTAGTCGCGCAACCAACTGGACAACGACAAGTGCCAACGACGCCAGAAGTCCTGGATGCTGCTGGCCAGGTACGGGCGGTTGAAGTTTTCCGGGAAGTGAAAGCCCAGCATCAGGCCCAGGCCGATGGCCATGGCGCTGTAGCCGGCGAAGTCGAAGAACAGTTGCAGCGAATAAGCCAGGCAACCGATCCACGCATCCACCAGGCTGGGGTTTTCCAGGTGGAAGGCAATGTCCACCAATGGCGACAAGGTGTCCGCCACCAGCACTTTCATGCCCATGCCGATCATGAAGCGCCGCGCGCCGAGGGAGAAATTCGGCCAGTTGAAATAACGCTGGTTAAGCTCACGGCGAACCCAGTCATAACGGATGATCGGGCCTGCAATCGAGTGGCCGAACATCGAAATGTACGTGGCGTAATTGATGAAGCTGCGCTCCACCGGCACCGTATGACGGTGCACGTCCACCAGGTAGGAAATCGCCTGCAGCACGATAAATGACAAGCCGGCCGGCAAGGCCACGCGCTGCCAATCCAGCGGCATGGCGCCGTACCAGGTGATCACCTCGCTCACGGTACCGACGACGATGTTGGCGTACTTGTACCAACACAGCACCGCCGTGTTGAACACAATCAACGCGATCAACAGGCGCACCCGGCCTTTGCCGTCCTCACGGGAACGGTCCACCAGCAGGCCGCCGACCCATGCCACCACGGTCAACACCATGTGCAGGAACAGGAACAACGGGCTCAGCCAGCCGTAGAACAACCAGCTGCCGATCAACAGGATGACGTTGCGCCAGCTCGGACGAGCCAGGGCATAGATCAACAGGAAGGCCGGCAGGAACAGCGTGAGGAATTCGAGTGAGGCAAAGACCATGGTGGTGTCGGGCCCGATCAGTTAGCGAGTGCGTCGGAAGCGAACAGCAACTTCGAACCTGCAGCCGAAGGGACGGCCAGCACGCTATAGCGCTCACCCGCCTTGAGGGTGAACGTCAGCGGCTGGCCCACCGGAGCACCGGCGCACTTGAGCTGCACCGACAATTCCAGCGGGTTGATCATGCGGCGTTGCAGCGAACCTTCGGCCACCTTCTTGAACAGCTCGGCCTTTTGGGCCACGGCTTCCAGGCTGGCGTCGGCGCAGGCGGCATCGGCGTTGATAAAGGCCAGGGAAGCCTTGAGCGCGTTGAAGTCGTCCGGTTGCTCACGCACCACCAACTGGCGCGTGGCGCCCTGGGCGTCGACCAACGCGACCACGGTGGCGAATTCGCCGGGGGCCACGGTCACCGACAGGTCGGCGTTTTTGCCGTCGCGGCTCAACACGCCCTTGATCGGCTTGTCACCCCCCACCACCGGCAGGAAGGCCGACACGGCTTTATCCCCGCTCAACACCAGGCTGGCCTTGGAACCGTCCGCCACCAGCTTCAACTCGCCGGGAGTGCCATTGGCAAAACGCAGGAACGCTGCGTCTTGCTCCGGCCCGGTGGGGTACAACGGGATGTCGGCGCTGTAGGCGCTGACACTGGCGAGCAAGGTCGCCAGACCCAGGGTCATGCGTTTCATTATTTGCTTCCTTTACCGTAGGCCGATGGCGGCAGGTCGCCCAGGGCCGTACCAATGGCCTTGGCCCATTTCTGGTAGCCGTCGATGGTGAAGTGCTGGCCGTCAGTGGTGATCCACTCGCCCGGCTTGGAGAAGGTCAGCGAATCGATGTAGGTGCACGGCGCCACGTTACTGGCCAGGAAGGCCGACATCAGCTTGGTGCGGGTGTCGTCCTTCTTGTACTGGGAACCGACCTTGCCCCACGGCGGACCGACCCACACGCACTTGGTGCCGGTGTCGGTGATCGCCTTGGTCAGCGAGGTCACGCTTTTCCAGGCCCAGGCCTTGGGGAACACCGGGTTGGTGTACGAGCCCATGGTGTCGCCGATGATCAGCACGACAACGTCGGGTTTGTCCTTGGCAATCAGTTCCTGGATCGGCGTGGTGCTCATGGCGTTCTTGCCGTAGATCACCGCTTTGCCGGTGGGCAGGCGCTCGCCGCCACACTCGACTTTTTTCGGTACGACCCAATCCGCCGCACCAGCACCGCAGGCACCGATGGAATGAACCACCGCGCCTTGCTTGGTCAGGTTGTCTTGCAGCGGGTTGAGCAACGAATCGGGAAAGCTCATATGACTTTCGCCCAGTACCAGCATGGTTAGGCCGGCAATCGCAGAAACAGGCATGAATGACTCCGATTTAATCAGTTGGAATAAGGGGAACGGTACGGGCTGACCGGCAAAGGCATAGGTCCGCTCAGGTCTTCGAACAAGTAGCGCAGATAAGCATTACCCGCGTACTGGCGGTAATCCTGGGCGTTATCGAGTCCGATTTCACCCCCCAGGTAGAACCGCGAGCTGAGACGGTATTCGGCAGCCGCGTTGAAGCTGTAGCCGACGCCGGTTTTGCTGGTGCTCTCGTACTTGGGATTATTCCTGGACGCTTGCAGCGTGCTTTCGCCCGGAAAGAAATCCGCCCCATCTTGCGCGATATGCTGCAGGCCTACCGAACTTTTTACCTGGTAACTGAAGCGATCAAAGCTTTGTGCCCAACGAATCGGCACGCCCAGGGAGAAGAAGCGCTGCGGACTGAAGTAACCACCGTTGCCGTAGGTGTAGAAGTCCTGGTTTTCCTTGAAGGTCATCGCCGAGCCGCTGATGCCTAGGGTCAACGTGTCCCGCTGGTTGTTGCGCAGGTACCAGTAGATGCCGCTGCCCAATTCCAGGCGGGTGTTGTCTTCGACGTTATTGCCCAGCAATTCATGCAGCGACGCGTAGCCGTAGACGCCCAGCTTCTGGTTGTCATAGCTCAGCTCACCACGGCCGCCGTTGGCGGTGACGCCGCCCCATTTGTTGCCATCGCCGTCTTCGGAACCCGCGAAGGAGGTGACACTGTCGGTGACTGGACGCCGGGAAATATTGGCGCCATAGCGGAAGTTCGAATTGGCCTCGAACGGACGCGAGACACTCACGCCACCCACCAGGGTGTTGTAGAGGAAGCCCAACGGGCTGACCCCGACGTCGGCCTTGAGGCCTTCATCCGGATTCTCGAACGCGACGGCCAAGCCAACACCGGTGTCGCTCTGGGAGCCCGCCGGGGTGGTGGTGCCTTTGCCGAAACGCGACAACGCGTCGCTGCCCACGCTGCCCGCACTTAAGTGCACCGGCGTGACGCGCAACGCTATGGTGTTATCGCCCACCGGCATGCGCGCTTCGAACGGCGCTTCCACATCGGTGATCTTGCTCAAGCCTTTCTCGCCGTTATTGCTGCGCACGCTCAAGCCCTGCACCACATACCCGGTACGGTCACGCAGGATGGTATCCAGCGCACGCCGTGCCGGGCTCAGCTCGGGGCTGTCGATGGAGGCGATGGTCGACGGCGGCACAAACGGGTCGCTCAGGTCGTTGGACGTCGCGCTGGCAAACGCGCTGGACGTGACGGTCTTGGTCGGTGCATCGATCGGCGGCGGCACGGCGCCGGCGACAGTCAGGTCGGTGACCTGGCGGCGCTGGCCCGGCAAGCCCACGAAGGGGTTATACGATTTGCCCTGAGGTTCGGCCTGGGCCACCTGGGTCCTGGCCTTCATCGCGGTTTCAATCGCCAGGGCCTTGCGCAGCAGTTCAGCGGCTTCGCTGTTCTTGCCCAGGCCCTGATAGATGCGTGCCGCCGAAGTGAGGATCTCCGGGTTGCCCGGTTCGAGCGCCAGGGCCTTGTCGCTGGCCGATTGCGCCAGGCTGCGGTCGTTGCCTTTCAGGGCGATGTCCGCCAGACCCAATTGCAGGCGCGCATTGTTCGGGTTCTGCTGGATCAACGGCGTGTACAGCTCCATGGCCTTCTTGCCGTTGCCGCTGGCCGCGTACATGCGCGCCAGGGCACCGACACCCAATGCGTCGTTCGGGCGCTGGGCCAGGGCCGGGGAAAGCATGTCGTAGGCCGCCACCAGGTCGTTCTTCTCGCGCAGGGCGTCGGCCTGCTTGACCCGGTACAGGTAGATCAAATCGTCATAGCGCTGGCGACCGATCTCGGTCAACGGCTGGCCTTGCACTTCGCGCAGGATCTCGCCCGCCTCGCTGTACTTGTTGGCCTTGAGCAGTACGTTGGCGTACAGCAGTTTCTGGTCGACGGTGGGGTTGGGGTTGTTCTCCACCACTCTCTGCATCATGTCCAGGCCGAACTGCGGGGCGCCCACTTCAACATAAGCAGCAGCCAGCACCGCCACGCGCTCAGGTTTTTGCCGGGTCAGCGACTCGGAACGACCAAGCAGCGCCAGGGCTTCCGGACGCTGGCCACGGCGCGCTGTTTCGATGGCGATGTCCGTTTGCTGATGCAGGGCGATATCGATCGCCAGCTCGTTCATGTCCGCCGTGCGCTGGGCGGTGGGGATGCGCCCGAGGGTGGCCTCGGCTTGTTTCCACTCGCTCAGTTCAGCCGACAACAGGGTACTGGTGTACAGCGCATCCGGTTGGTTGGGCTGGGTCTTGAGCAGGCCGTCGATCAGGGCACGCGCATTGCGGATCTGACCGTCGCGCAGGTACATGCGCGCCAGGGCAAAGCGGGTCCAGGGGTTTTCCGGGTCGGCGTCGAGGGCCTGGCGGTAGGCGGCTTGCGCAGCCTTCAGGTCACCGCGCTGCTCGGCCAGTTTGCCGACCTGGGTAGCGCGCAGTGCGTTGATTTTCACGCTCGGCGCAAACTTGGCGCGCTGGGCCGGAGACACCGAGTCGATCAGCTTCAGGGCTTCATCCGGCTGGCCGGATTGGGACAATACGTTGATCAAACCGCTGAGCGCATCCGGGTCGCCAGGGTGACGGGCCAACACCTTGCGGTAGCCGGCTTCGGCAACGTCGAACTGGTTGTCCTGGGCCTGGAAACCGGCCAAGGCGATTGCCGCACCCGGTTGGCCCGGGTTCAGGCGCTCGGCCTGGGCCACCAGGTCACGGGCCTGGGCACCGCGGCCGGCGCGCTGGGCATCACGGCTCTGGCTGATCAGGTTCCAGTAACGCACGTCGTTCAGGGCCGACTGCCATGCGGCGCCACCGGGCAAGCGCGTGGCCTGCACCAGGTAGTTTTCCGCATCGCTGAAACGCTCTTGCTGTTGACGCAACACGCCCATGCCACCAAGGGCATCGACGTCATTGGATTTTTGCGCAAGGCGCGCCGTGAGCAGTGGCTCGGCGGTTTTCAAGTCGCCGTCGTCCAGGGCCTTGAATGCCTTGGTCATCTGCGGATCACGCTGCCAGGCACCGCCGCCCTTGCCTTGGGCGATGCCCTTGTCCATGAGCGCGCGGATCTCGGTGTCATCCGGGTGCACGGTGAGAAATTGCTGGAACAGCGACACCTGGTCCGGCTTCGGTGGGCCGAGCCAGACCAGCGCAAAGCGCCAGGTTTCATCGGCGTTGCCGCCCACGTCGTTGTTCGAGGCCAGCTTGGCCAACGCACGGATACCGTCCGGCCGGGTTGCCGGGTTGCGTGCCAGGTGCTTGGCCAGGAACAGCGCAACGATCGGATCGTTGGGCCGCTCACGGGTCAGGCGCTGCAGGCCGGCAATGGCCTCATTGGTGCCCTTGGCGGTAAAACCCAGGGTGTTGTAGTACTCACGGGCGATCAGGCCCTGGGGCTGGCGGCCCTGGAAAATCTGACGGTACAAGGCCACGGCCTTTTCGCGCTCGTCTTCGGGCTCACCCAATTCACGCGCCTGCTCCAGCAGCTTGGCATTTTCCGGCATGTTGACGGTGATGTCCTGCTCCAGCTGCAACGCCTGGCGCGGCACCGGGCTCAGCGCTTGCAGTCGGGCCAGGTACTTTTGCGCCTCGGCCGGGTGGTTCTGCTGCATCTGGATCAGGCCGATGCCATAAAGCGCGTCCGGCTGCTCGGGGCTCAGGTTAAGCAGTTTCTGCCAGGTCTCCAGGGCCCGCTCGGGGTTTTTCTTCGCCTGCCAGTAGTAGCCCTGCTCGATCAGCAGGGACTGCGGGTCGCTGGTTTCAGCGAAGCTGGCGGTCGAGGCCAGGGCGGCGAGAATCGCAATGGCTAGCGTGTGACGGCGCATGCTGCCTCCCAGGAAAGTTTGACCGTACCGTCTTGTTCAAAACGGTACTTCTGATCGGAAAAGCCTTGGCTGAACAGGCTGAGCATGTAGTCGTAGTAGATCGGCTGCGCGCTGTACGGCGCCGAGGGAGCCAGGGCTTTGTTGAGCGCGTCGTCGACCTTGGCCTTTTGCAGTTGTGCCAGGGCGGTTTCGCCACGGGCCTGGAAGAAGGCAATGGTCGACGCCGAGAAGCCGATCGGCGAATAGCCGTTGTTCTTCTCGACTTCGCCGGTGGTGACGTGGATTTTCTCCGGCGGGAAGCCGGTGGCCGCCGCAGCCGTCGCCCGGGACATGCCCCCCAGGGACTTGAGCATGCCCGCCGCGAGTGGATCGGCCTTGGCGGTCATGCCGGCCCACATGTAGGTGCGGATCGCGTCGTAGCTGCCCAGGTCATCGGAGAACGGGTCGACCACAAACAGCCCGGTGTTGGCACTGGTCGCGCGGTAACCGACCCAGTTGGCCGCCAGGCCATGGGGGTTGCTGGCGGTGTCGGCGAGCATCCGCGCGTTGCTTTCGGCCACTTCGTTCCAGCCGGCATTCGGCCGCTCTTTATGGAAGCGACGTAGCTGCGCCAGCACCTGGTAGCTCGGGTTGAACCGCCACAGACCACCGGCATGGGCGTAACCCACCGGCCCCGGCAACAGCATCTTGCCCAGGCCCGGCACACGCACGATCAGGTTGCGTTCCACATTGGCCAGCACCAATTGCGCATCGGCGCGGTATTGCGGTGCATTCCACACGCGGGCCGCTTCAAGCAGGGCGTAGGCCATCCACAAATCCGCGTCGCTGGCAGAATTGGGGTCGATCACGCCCCAGGTGTTGTCAGGCTTTTTGCCCCACAACCAACCTGGCAGGTTCTGGCCGATATCGGCCCCCGACATGTTGGCCTTGGTCCAGGTCCACAGCTTGTCGAAGCTGCCACGGTCGTTGCCGACCAGGGCGAAGAACATCGCGTAGGACTGCCCTTCGGAGCTGCTCTCGGTAGGCTTCATGGAGGAGTTGAGCACGCGGCCGTCGTCCTGCACGAAGCGCTTGGCATAGTTCTGCCACAACGGCCAGTCGCAGCTCTGCGCCTGCGCCACACCAGCACACATCAGCGAGCCCAGCGCTATCAGGGCCATGCTACGCAGCGGGCTCATGCCAACCGCCGTTTTGCACGGGCACGCAGCGACAGGTAGATCAGCGACGTGACCACCGCCAGACTGAGGAAGGTGATCAACAGCATCCACCCCAGGTGCTGGGACAGTTGCCACTGCATGAACTTGAAGTAGTTGAGCTTGCCGACGTAGTACTGCTCGTCCGCCACCAGCGAGCTGATCTGCGTGCCTTGCACCACCGCCAGGCTGCCCTGGATCGAATCTTTGTAGTCGTCGCCGCCGATCAGGGCGGAGGTAGCTTCCAGCAGGCCTTGCGGCTGGTTGCTGGCGATCAGGACCACGCTGCGCCCGGACTTGAGCGGCGATTGGAAACCGGCCAGCCAGGTGCTGCTGCTCAAGCTGTTGAAGGTGATCCCGGTATTGGCCTTGTGGATATTGGCCGCCGGATCGGGGCTGACCCAGCTGCGCACATAACGCGGCAGGTCCGACAACAGGAACTGATGCTGCGCGCCATCGCTGGTCGCCGGCAGGTACTGCTGCCACTGCTTGAGCAGCGGTTGGTTGGCGGCGGTGGCGAGCACCAGCAGGTCCTTGTCGGCGACGCTTTGCACATCTTTGGCCTGTACCACTTTCACGGCAGTCGCCGGGTAACCGGTGGCTTCGCCGAAGCGGCCGAGCACGGTCAGGTAAGCGGTGATTTCATCGGTGCCGAAGTTGTCCGGCATGACCACGGCGGATTCCGACAGGTCGGCCAGGCGCGTGAACGGGAAACCGGAGTCGTTGAACACACCCAGGTTAGGCATGGCGATGTAGTGCTGGTAACCGGTGACATCGAGGGTCGAGTCCGGGTCGACGGAACCGCGCATGTTGTCGACGATAATGTCGCGGCATTCGCCTTCCTTGATGTAGTCGTACATAAAGCGCAACTGCAGCTTGGACTTGGGCGATGCCGAGCTGATCGGCAACAGGGTCGTCACTTCACGGGGCAGGCTTTCGTCTTTCTTCAACTGGTCGAGCAGGGTTTGACCGCCGCCCAGGTTGGTCACCGACGGCAGCGCCACGGACTTCATGAACTGGTCATTCAGACCGATCAGCAGCGCGGAATTGGTCGACACCTGCTGGGGGGTGTAACGGTATTTGAGGTGCAGCGGCACGCCTTCTTCGCGCCAGTTGAACAGGTCAGGCGGCAGGCGCATGTCGACGCTGATGGCGCCGGGATTGTAGCCCGACACACTGAGTTTCTGCTGCTCGACCAACTCACCGAGGCGCACCGGGCGGTTGCTCGGCAGCCAGTTCGGGGCGTCATAGGGACGGCGCGGCGCGAGGGCTTCGAGCTTGGTGATGACCACGCTGTTGCCGGCCAATACCGGGCTACCCAGCACCACGGCGGTGGCGGCGCGCTTGAGCTCTTGCGCGTCACGGCCGGTGACGATCAGCAGCTTGCCATTGGCGTCGGTGGGGTTGGCGATCAGGGTCAACGTCGGGCCGGTCGGCTTGGCGATGGCGACACCGTGCACATCCATGGCTTCGGCGGTTTGCACCAGCACGATGGCATTGCCCTTGGCCGGCAGCTCGCCGAGGGTGGTCGGGAAGGTCGCGCCACGGTAGCTGGCGAGGCCGCCGATCCAAGACGACAACGCACCGGCCGCTTCCAGGGCGGCACTGTCCGGCGCGGTGGCGAACACGAACGGCAGGCTCACCCGGCGCGCGTCACGCTTATCGAAGAATGGCAGCGGCAGCACGGCCAGGTCGTCCTTGAGGACGATCGGCTCGACCTGCACTTTCAGCTCACTGCTGTTGCTGATCTTGGCCCACAGGCTGCTGTGCAACGGGTCTTCGCAGGACATGGTGTAGTGACCGATGAACTGCAGGCTCAAGCGGTTGAATTCGGTGATCAACTTCGGCGGGATCTGCACCAGTTGTTCTTGCTGAGTACCGGCCCCCTCTTTGGGCAACGCCAGGCTGGCGGCTACTTCGCCGTTGACCAGCACGTTGATCTGCGACAGGTCCGCCAGCAACGCCGGCGAGTAGCTGTACTTGAGCAACAGTTGCGCGCCCTTGACCACTTCGTCGGCACGAATGTCGAAGTTGACGCTGTCGGAAGACTCCACCCCTTGCAGGTTCATGGTGTCGCGACGCCCCAATTGCTTGAGGGTCAGGCTGTAGCCGTTGTCGGTGCTTTGCACGGGCACGGTGGTCACCGCTTGCTCGGCAGCTTGCGCCAGGGTATTGAAACCCATCAGCGAGGCGATCATCAGCGCGAGTGCACGGCGCGGATGAGGGCGAGCGAAAATCTTCGAGGTCATGGCTTGTCCATCAGCGTATCAAGCGGTTTTTTGGGGGTGCGGCTCAAGGCCAGACGCAGTTCGTGTAGGGTGGCGCGGCCGAGGGTGAACAGGCCGCCGATGCCGATGGAGCTGACTTCGCGCAGGGCCGCCAGCGGCGTATCCGGTTGGCCGGCGCCCCAGCTCGCGGCCCAGGTGTCGGCGCGGGAGAAGGTCAGGCGTACCAATTCGCTTTGCTGGCGCAGGCTGAGGGGTTCGAACTGAGCGCCGATCTGCGCCCCTTTGCTGAACACCACGCGTGCATCGAACAGGCTGTCCTGGCCGTTGCGCGAGAGCACCAGTTGCACGCGCTCGCCCTGGGTGATCGAGTGACCATCGGTGAGCATCAGGCCGAAGCCGTTCTGCGAGAAATCCTGGGTAGTGCCATCCAGCACACGGCCGTCGGCACAGATAATGCTCACCGGTAGCTTGGCGCTGACGCGCGGCTCGGAACGCACCTGGCGCGCCTCCGAGGCCACGGCGACGGCGGCGCTGGTGATGATCAGGTTGTAGAGGGTCCAGGTCAGGTTGATCGCCACCGTCACGGCCGTGGACGCATCGCCCCAGATCAACTGATGGATACCAAAGCCCAGGCCGACCAGGTTCACGGCCAACAGCACCAGGTAAGGGCGCGCCAGCTTCCAGTCGAAGAACTGCTTGTCGATGATGCCGCCCTTGTCGGTGACGTTGAAGCCACCGGCCTTGGGGTTGACCAGCGCCACCAGCACCGGCGGCAGGATGTACCAGGCCAGTACGGTCTCGTATACCTCGTTCCAGAACGAGTGCCGGAAGCGGCCCTGGATGCGTGAGTTGGTCAGGCTTGAATGCACCAGGTGCGGCAGTACATAAGCGACGATCATCAGCGCCGAGGCATGGAAAATCTCCGCGCCAAAGACCAAATAGGCCAGCGGTGCGGTGAGGAATACCAAACGCGGCAAACCATAAAAGAAGTGCAACATAGCGTTGGCGTAGCAGATGCGCTGGCCCCACTTGAGGCCCTTGCCCAGCAACGGGTTGTCGGTGCGGAAGATCTGCGCCATGCCCCGCGCCCAGCGAATCCGCTGGTTGATGTGGCGCGACAGGCTCTCCGTGGCCAGGCCCGCGGCTTGCGGGATCGCCAGGTACGCCGTGTTGTAGCCCAGGCGATTGAGCTTGAGCGCGGTATGGGCGTCTTCGGTCACGGTCTCGACGGCCACCCCGCCGATTGCCAGCAGCGGCTCACGGCGAATCACCGCACACGAGCCGCAGAAGAAGGTGGCGTTCCACAGGTCGTTGCCGTCCTGCACCAGGCCGTAGAACAACTCGCCCTCGTTGGGCACGGCGCGGAAGGTGTCGAGGTTCTTTTCGAACGGGTCCGGCGAGAAGAAGAAGTGCGGCGTTTGCAGCATCGCCAGCTTCGGATCCTTGAGGAACCAGCCAAGGCTGACTTGCAGGAAGGAGCGCGTCGGCACGTGGTCGGCGTCGAACAGCGCGACGTATTCGCCGTCGGTGACCTTCAACGCTTCGTTGAGATTACCGGCCTTGGCGTGGAAGTTGTTGTCGCGACGGATGTAGTTGACCCCGACCTTGCGGCAGAACTCGCGAAAGTCATCACGGCGGCCGTCATCGAGCACGTGCACACGCAGCTTGTCCTTGGGCCAGTCCATCGCCTGGGCGGCGAAGATGGTCAGTTTTACGATGCTCAGCGCTTCGTTATAGGTGGGGATGAACACATCTACCGTCGGCCATTCTTCCGGCTCGGTCTTGAGCCACACCGGGGTGCGACGCAGCGGCCAGGCGGTTTGTACGTAGCCGAAGATCAGCACGATCAGGGCGTAGAACTCGGCGGCGACCAGGCCGTAGCCGAAGAACATGTCGAGCCAGGTTTCAAAGCCCAGGGTGGAGGTGAGTCGCCAGAACATGTAGCGCAGCGAGGCCACCAGCGACAACACCACCAGCGCGAGGATTGCCAGGCGCCCCGGGATCTTGCGCAGCACCAGCACCGCCATGAAGCACACAACGGCAAACAGGCATTGGCTGTAGAGGTCCAGCGGCGCACTGATAACGCCAAAAAACAGCAGGGCACCGAGCACGCAACTGGCAAATACCAGCACCGTACGTAGCGCTGCAGGCCAGCGATTGAAGCGCGCGATGGCGCCATTCAGGCGCTGTTCAGCGCGCCCTTCGACGAAGGGCGTGGAGGACGTATTGTCGGTCATGGAAGGTCCGAGTCGATGCGTTCGAGCAAGGCGCGGCACAGGGCGTGGACGTCCTGGCAGCCGATACTGTTGACGGTAGGGTCGAGGGGATCACGCCCGTAGGCCTGGGCTTCGCTGAACGCCAGGTCGCGGTGTACCGTGCCCAGCAGGGCACTGCCGAGGCGCGTCTTGAACACCTCGGCCATGTCCAGGCTGAAGCGGTGGGCGGCGTCCAACTGGTTGATCACATAAAAGCGTTGTGGCGGTTTTGCGCGTTGCAGGTATGGCGCCAGCACGCTGTCCATCTGCTCCAGGGTGCTGAACGACGCCACATCCGACTGCACCACCACCAGCACCGCGTCGGCAACCGACATGGCTTGGCGGAGGTACACGGTGTTGCCCGCCGGTACGTCGATGATGACCGTGTCCTGGCCGTTCAGCTTAAGGCTGGCCAAACGCTTGCCAAGCCACTCGGGATCCTGACCCAACCAGCGATTCAAGCTCTGCTGCTGCTCGTGGTCAGTGCCACCGAACGCCACCAGGCGGCAACCGCCAAAGCCGCGTTCAGGCAGGGCTTCCCAGCTTTCGTTAAGCAAGCTGGTAGCGCCGATGCCAGGGAAGTCGAGGCCCAGGCACAGGTGGTGACGCAGGGCGTTTTGCGGGTCCAGGTCGAGGGCAAGCGCCGGGTGCCCCTGGCGCTGCAAGCCACTGGCAATCGCAGCAGACAAGGTGCTACGGCCGACACCCCCTTTAACCGAAACCACCACCACCACTTTCGGCGTGGACTGCTCCGAATACACCTCGCCTTGCGGGCCCGATATTACTTCGCAGAGTGGCAGGTGGTCGGCATCGCCATGGTTCAGCTCTTCGAGCAAACGCAACAACGGGGCCGATGGGGCTTCATCCAAGAGAGCTGCCACTGCAGGCGGGGGAGCAACAACCTCCGGGCTTTCCAGGACCTCTACTTCGTCCTCGATAAACTCATGGATAAAGTCGATTTCGCGGTAGCCATTCGGGTTGGCACCCAGCTTGTTGAATAGTTTTGAAATGTCATCTGCTCGACTCACTCACTGCCCCTCCCCACCTGGTTTGCGCTTTAAAGGCGATAAAAAGGTCAGCGAAGAGCTGACCTTGTATTTTTATAGTTATGTGTTGGCCGAGGCATTCTGTGATATCACATTGATGGTGTCAGTATTTTGATGCTTTTAGCTCGATATTATCCGACGAACGGCGTGGCGCCATTTTTATGACGAATCCAGCGATAAAAATGCATTCGTTGTAAGAACATGAACTTGCACCGATTTATCGTGATTTTTGTTGGCCTGATGGTCAAAAACGGCACAAATCTGACATACCCATAAACAAATAATCCGTTGCCTCAAATCTGTCTCGAAAATTTGCCTACACGATTTTGCGATTAAACCTACTATTCATATCGCGCGACAGAATACGCAAACCGCGCCTGGATTCAAGGCAAAACCCACCCGGCGGTCGCCCGCGACGTCTGTGCACAACTAAGCAAAACCCACGCCGCTGGACACTTCCTCGACCTTCAATGAACCCACCCATTGAACCAAGAGGATACCCAGCACGAGCGCGAACGCGTTGACCATCGTCAGCCAGCGGACAACTGCTCAGGCTTATTGATGAACCCGCCGCTCGGTGAATTCATAATCACCCTGGCAATCGCTGGTGGGGTCCGCTGCCACACTCACGTAATGCACGGTGTCCGGGTCCACCAGCTTATAGGTGTACACATCCGGCGAACGCACCCCATCGGTGCGCAACTCGTTCTTACCGTCGGCCGCCGACCACGACCCCTGCTCGGTCCGAATCACCTGCGTCTGCTGCGCATCGCGAAAGAAGGTAATGGTGAAACGGCCATCGGCCTTGAGGTGGTTGGTCCACGACAGGAACTGACAGTTGCCGGTTTCCGAACGCAGGCCTTTCCAGGTACCGACCAGCGCGGGGTCGTTGCCGGGCTTGGTAATGGAGCACGCGCTGAGAGCGGCGGTGAGGAGGATGAGGCACAGGGAGAGAATCCGTTTCACGTGGGGCTTCCTTAGGCAGGGATGAACTCAAGATCGCACCGGCCAGGCCGCCCGGCGACGAGAGAAGAATCCTACCCGTGCTTGCCGGAAAAAGGGGCGTTCGTGAAAAAAGCTCGGGTTCTGCAAAAATAGTCAGAATTCAGGGGTTTACAGAACGTTGCCAATCGCTATAATCGTCGCCCTAACACGCCGGTATAGCTCAGTTGGTAGAGCAACTGACTTGTAATCAGTAGGTCCCGGGTTCGACTCCTGGTGCCGGCACCATACAAGGTTCCAGAGAAGGCTTTCAAAATCTCTGGAACCCCCGAAAAACCCGCCTTCTGGCGGGTTTTTTCGTTTTGGCGTTCCATCGGATTCCGAGGGTAGCCAGCGCTAATAAGGGTAGTTTTAAGGATAGAGGTCCGTTTCGATATCGGAGACTACCCTTATGGCCCGCACCACTGCCCCGCTCACAGACACCACCTGTCGCACGGCAAAGCCCAGAGAGCGCGAGTACAAGCTCTTCGACGGCGACGGTCTTTACCTGCTTGTGCAACCCAACGGCCGCAAAGGCTGGCGGCTCAGGTACGTGAAACCCGATGGCCGCGAAGGCCTGACCGCTCTCGGCAGCTATCCAGTGGTCGGGCTGGGCGACGCACGCCGCAAGCGCTTCGAGATCAAGCAGCAGCTTGCCAACGGCATAGATCCGATCCAGTCCAAGCAACAAGCCAAGACGCAGGCCGTGATCAACGGGCGGACCTTCGAAAGCGTTGCGCTCGACTGGCACGCCGGCATGGTGCCCAAGTGGGCGCCCGGCCACGCCAAGACTGTGCTCAGCCGGTTGAAGACTCACGTCTTCCCCATTCTCGGCGCCAGGGCAATCGTCGACCTCGACACCCACGACCTCATGCAGCCACTGGAAGCCGTGACGAAGCGCGGCACCATCGACGTGGCGCTCAGGATCAAGAATTACCTGCAAAGCATCATGCGCGAAGCCAAACGGCTGCGACTGATCACGGCGAACCCGGCTCACGATCTCGATGGCTCGATCAAAACTCCACGGGTGACTCACCGACCCGCACTACCCTTATCAAGGCTGCCAGAGCTACAGGCCTGTATCGACGGCTACAAAGGTCGTCCACTCACACGCCTTACCGTGATGCTATCGCTGCACGTGTTCGTACGCTCCAGTGAACTACGCTTCGCCCGCTGGAACGAGTTCGACCTCAAGCGCGGCATCTGGGAAATCCCCGACACTCGCCCAGCGCTCGACGGCGTGCCCTTTTCCACAAGGGGTACGAAGATGGCCGGGGACATTCACGTTGTACCCTTATCACCGCAGGCAGTGGCCTTGCTTGAGCAGATCCACGCGATAACCGGCAAGTTCGAGCTGGTGTTCGCGGGGGATGCCAAACCGTGGAAACCGATGTCCGAGAACACGGTGAATGCAGCGCTCAGGACGATGGGCTACGACACCAAGGTGGATATCTGCGGCCACGGGTTCCGAGCCATGGCGTGCAGTGCGCTGGTCGAGTCCGGGCTGTGGTCGGAGACGGCTATCGAGCGACAGATGAGCCACAAGGAACGCAACAACGTGCGCGCCGCCTATACCCACAAGGCCGAGTTCCTCGAAGAACGCCGGATGATCATGACCTGGTGGAGCCGGTTTCTGGAGGCAAATCGCGAGGACCATGTGACGCCGCATGAGTTTGCCAAGCAGACGGGCGAGAACGTCACGCGCCTTCGCAGTGCCAAGAGGACCGAGTAGCCCGCCGCACCATCTCCCCAAACTCGCTGTGAAGTTACCCACAGCCCCGCATGTAGCTCCTCCGCGCGGGTCCATTTAAACGAGGCGGCAAAGCCGCCCCGTTTCAATGGACCTAACCTTACTAAAAGCGACTGGCACAGTTATCGTCTGTGGAAAACCAATGATGTCCACCGGGGGATAGCTTTATCCACAGGTGCTAAATCCCTGAAATTGCGTTACTTGACGAATATTGTCCACAGGCGTAGACCGGTAGATGCAAGCGCTGCTGAGGCAGCCGAATGTGGCCAGCAACCTGAAAGGTCACGCCGCAACCGCGGTGGTTCACCCCCAAGTACGATTCGCGTCCGGTAGCTCGTACGGTCACTACCCATGTGATGGATGCCAACTAAACACCGTTGCCCCTGCGGCAGCCACCATACCCTCCTGCCCAGCAGCAACCCATCCGCTTGGCCATTTCGTATGCGCCAACCTGCGCCCGTCTCTTTCTCTGGAAAGAGACGGGCACTTCTACCACTGCTGCAGCCCTGATCGCACATGGCTTTGCGGCAATTCCCCTCGTGACAATCGGCGTGACAAACGCCGATGTCACCAGCAACAGCCATGTAGATGATGGTGCCGCAGACCAGGGAAAGGACTGCACCTGACTGACAGTCAGGCATGCCCCGGTCATCGCATCGCTGTGTTCACCCGGCTCAGGATCTTTCAGGCGCTGGTCTCGTCAGCCAGCGCGGCCTCCACCCGCCCACCGGTATTGGTGCTCAGGAGGCCAGATCATGAGATGCCCTTGCTCCCGGACGTAAGGAGTCGACAGTCCCGCGTTAGAGGACAACCCCACAGGCCGCAGGGGCCTCGATCCCTGATAACACTCAGCATTCTTGGCGGGATGACGTGGGGCGAGGATCGGAGAACGGCAGATGAGGTGACCGACATGGCATTGGTGGGTAGACGCAATGGCCGCAATTTCGGCTACGGCAGGCAACTGAGCTATGCAGGGCCGCAGGCGTTGAGAGACATGTTCGGCGGCGGTCATTACGGCACGGTGAAGGCACACTGTGATCGGTGGCAGGCATTCGTGAAGTGGTGCCGCTCCGAACAGGGGCCCGGTATCAATGATGCGCGGCGGATTGATCGGAAAGTGTTGGCCGACTACGCGGCATATCTGCGCGACGTGGTTGGGCGCGGTGACCTCGCCGTCAGCACCGCACAAAATCGGCTATCCAGCGTTAACAGGACCATGGCAGCGCTTCGCGGTGATCAGTGCGTGAAGTTACCAAGTCCGAGCAAGGCGTTGAATATGCAGCGCACCGGGGTTCGCCAGTCGGTGCCGCAGGGCCAAGACCGCGATCAGGTTAAAGAGATCGTCCATGCGCTTTGCCGAAATCATCAGCAACGGGCCGCCGCGATCGTCCTGTTGGCGCGAGCCACCGGCATGCGCTTGCGTGAGGCCATCTTGGCTGACCTGCCACGGCTAAGCCGTGAGGCTAACGACCTAGGCAGAATTAACATTCAGGAGGGCACCAAAGGCGGCCGCGCCGGCGCTTCGGCGCCACGTTGGATAGCAGTGAACGACCATATTCGTGGTGCACTTGGATTCGCATGGCAGGCGTCACCTGCAGGTAGCCGCAACCTGATTGCGCCAAACGAAAGCTACCTGAATTTTCTGCAAGAAAGCATCCGCCCTTCGCGAGACATCCTGCAAGCACATTACCTCAAAGGCTTCCATGAACTACGAGCGGCTTACGCATGTGAGCGCTACGAGCAGATCACCCAACACCTCGCGCCAATCAATGGGGGCCAATGTTGCCAGGCAGATAGGAACCTAGATCGTGAGGCCCGAAGGCAAATCAGCTATGAGTTGGGGCACGGTCGGATCGACGTGGTCGCGGCCTACATTGGAGGACGGACATGAGCAAGCCATTCGATATAGAACTATTCATTTCTGCGATGCTGACGGGTTCGCATGCAACCCAGAAGCGACATTTGCGCCAAGCGAAAATCATCCAAGTGGAAATTGCAAAACGCTGGCAACGAGATACACCGTGGGCTTGGCAGAAGAAGCATGTGGCCTGGTTCATCGAACATCGTCTGAATCGTCGCAGCAAGGCGACTCGATATTACTATTTGCTGACTGTCCACCTGATCACTCAGCGCTTGCAAAAATCATGGAAATTCAACCTCTAGTTAATCCCCAGCTACGGTACAGTCACTACTATCACTATCGCTCCTAAAGAGGTATTCGTTCTCCTCTCTAAGCTACAATCCAAGATCATCAAATTTTTGGGGGTATACCCACATCCCTCCAGCTCGGACTGCCTACAGGGTATCAAGGTCCGCCTTGAGTGCTGCAAGAAGCTTTTTATTCAACTCCACTGTACGCTCATTAAGCCCGAGAGCATGATTGCTAACCTCATCAGGAATTAGCTTAGTACGCCTAAAATTTTCACTAAAAACATACCCAACTACTTTTTCGAGGTACAACTTTGACTGACTTATGTTTGCTCGAAGCTCATCCAACAGGTCAAGAATCTCTTGACTTGAATTTAATTTCACACCATTAACCTGAGCAAAAAGCTTAGCTTCCTGGACCCTGACAGAGCCGATGATACTCGTAGCTTTATTATTAGCATCTGCAAACAACTTACTCGAAATACCTAAGTCACTTGCGAAGCATGCGGAGATCATTGGGGACAGTTCTTTCTCAATAATTTCAATATTAAGCCCTCGGAACGCATCAATTTCATCCATAAACCTGTGATATTCGCGGCTTTTGCTTTCATACTTATACTTCCGCTTCTGCATATCAATTTCATGATCTCTTTTTTGCTTATCAAGCTTTTCAGCACTCTGTTGCTTAAGACCTTCTATTTCTTTAGCGTGAGCTTGCTTAACTCTCTCTGTCTCTAAGGTATATTCATGTATCACTTTCTGTTTTTCTGCCTCGATACGCCCAGCATCTTCGATCAGCGCTCTGTTTTTAGCCTTCTCCTTATAAAGCGTTTTAAAAAAGATAACCACACAGGCCACAAGCAAAGACAAAACCGCAACAAACATATATTCCATAATTAGCATAGCCACTTCGACATATTTTATTTATAGAGTGATTGACAAGGGACGACTGCAGAAACTATCCTTTCCGACTATACGCCATACATACTGACTTTTTCGCTCCATGGCATCTTCTAAAACCAGCGCAGCTTAACGCAAAACCCTGAGCACGCGCCCTAGGCGAGTTACAGCGCTTCGATCAGCTACTAACCAAGATCACCCTCAATATCTTTACGACTATACAATGCCCATTTTTCATATTTCACTGCATCAATTGAAGCTGCTTCATTAATTGCTCCTGCTAACTTCTGTTTGAGTTGGACTGCAGTAAAACCATACGCAGCCCCTCTCCCACCAATAGCGTCTTGAATTTTGCGGACACCTTTCAATCTCGAATGTGGAACAGAAAGCCTAGCTTTATGTGAAATAACACCGGTGATATGGGCTGGCACTCCAAAGCGAAAAATCTTGGTTTTCTCTTTTGCTATTTCATAGCCAAAGCGACTGGCGAGAATTTTTAGCTCGGCCTGAAAACCTCCCGAAATCTGATCCCCTGAGAAAGTTAGATCATCAATATAACAGGTAAAATTCAATCCATACTTTACCGCCAGCTCCTCACATTTATCAAACAGGCCTTTAGCTGACCAAAATGAAAGAAGAGGACTGAGTGGGCTTCCGGTCGGCATTACGCCGTTCCAAGTTGTCAGCGAGGCAAGTCTGCCCGCAATGTCAGTTGGGCAGCACATAATATTAAGAAAGAAGTCGTGCACAAGACAGTAGCGGGTAGATCCATAAAAATCTTTCAGATCAAATGTCGCTGTTTGTCGAGCTCCAAGATGAATAGCTGCGTTCGTTTGGTACGAACGGTGCTTTACTCCGCCTTGAACGTAGTCAGGATATTGGACACGACGAAGCATAAATAATATCCTCTCGTGTAGCTTCCGAAGTCGATACTTAGGCTCTTGAACGACCCGTTTTTTTCGAGATTTTCCAGTAAATGGATTCGGAGCCAAAACCTTTGTGAATATTTTATAGTTATTTTGTGACTCAAGACACTCTTCAAGCTCGACTACGCTAATCTTTAGCAACTCAGCCAGCCGCCTCGGTGAGCCTACTTTATATAAGGCACACTGGTGAATTGGAAGCTCATTATCGGGCTTTCGTTTTTTCCTTGTACTTTTCTTTAGCTGCATTTCGATCCTCATTCCATTCAAGTAACGAAATAATAGTTTTCGCCAAGCCGAAACGCAAGTTATCAGTAGCTCGAGGAGAATCGATATTTTCAGAGAAGAATAAAATTGAAGATAGCGGTATATCGAAGTAGTCGCTATATTTTTTGAGCAGTTCAATAGATGGCTGCTTCTTTCCAGACTCGACCTCGGACAAGTGAGAGTTTGATACCCCCAACCGAGAGCACAACTCTGTTTGAGACAAGTCGTAGTAAGAACGAATTAGCTTAAGGGCTTTACCTAACATTTTGCACACCTTTGATGAGTGTGACACCAGCGGGGTAGGCTACTCATGGAAGAATGCGATGATCTTCGTCCAATTCCTGTCAATCATCGACAGTAGCGGCACGAGAATCTTAATCACACCAAAGCAAGTTTTGAGCAATCTCAAACGCTGCTTTCTCTTCAGTTTCACCAGGTACAGTTCTTCGGCTTTCTCGTCACGTGGTTGCATATTGAATGCTCCTGTAAGGGTTTGCGCCAGCCCACAACATGTGGAACCGACCTCTCGATGCAACCTTTACAAGCCAAATGACCGATGTTTGAACTGTATTTTTCCCCCTCGCTGAAATCACCAGGCTTCGACGTCTCGACGAAGCCTACAAGACCGCACCACATACGCGCACGGTAGCGACCGCACACGCCCGGCCCAAAATTTAGAGGTTCGAAATCAACCCCCACAGTGCCTTAGCACCTACAAACAATCGAGAAATCATCGACCGCAAAATCATCATGGCAGAACATAATAGGTCAGTCAAAAAATATTTTCGCTCACAGCGAAAACGCGCGGCACTGACACGCCCACCGCCAGACACAGCCTAGGTGTTGCTGGGTGCTGAGAGGATATAGTGGAATAGAAGCAGGCCTCCCCTCAAAGGTTAATGAAGGGGTCGAAAGGCTGCCATGCCTTCAGAACAATCGTGTCTCAGCTCACTCTTCTTGCATCTAGAAGGCTCGGAAGAGGGGAAAAGGATAGTTTTAGAGATATGATAATAATCTACGATATTTAAAATACATAAAAATCAGATAGTTATGATATTTTTCGACTCTTGGTGCCACCATACAAAACAAAGTCCTCACAGAAATGTGAGGGCTTTGTTGTTTCTGGGTTGATACAACCCAGTCGCTCGCCTGTAAATCCTTCCCCAAACCGACAAACCGCTATTGGTGGCCGACTACCAGCCGAAGCATAACGTCCGCATACCATGTACACAGCGCATACAGAACACGTGTGGAACAACGTTAATGGCAGCTCTCCCGTTCTGTCTTTCCGAGTAAAGCCCGAACTTGTCAGCGAGTTGGATCAACTGGCGCGGGCGACCGACCGAGATCGTCAATCCCCCCCTGCAGCGGGCTTTGAGCCGCTACGTGTCCGCTGAGTGCTGGCATTTAAAGCCGTGCAGGAAGACATTGCAGATACTGATGCCGGCAACGCCACTGATTGGGAATTGAGGGAGGCAGCCGTCTTCCACATTCTCAACAGCCTGGGAATGCTGGAGCGTTCCCTCATGCAGGGAAAGCGTCTCCAGTACTCGATTGCCGGGAGCTGGTTATCACTGCGTATCCGTATCGAGCGACCTCTAGTTTGCAAGGTGACCGCGAAGCGCACCACAGCACCAAGCCCCGTAACTCGGGGCTTGGTGCTATTTGGCGTTTGAATGAATATCGGCAACTGCAAGAAAATAAGGCGCACTATGCGATCCATAAACCCGACCGATCGTATGGCCGTGGTATGAAGTCAGGTATCCAAGTCGGATTCATGCTCCACTTGAGTTCTTACCCCAAATAACCGGTCGGCTATCTGCCGGCCTCGCTCCAGCCCTTCAGCCGTCAACCAAATCGATTTGTTCTTGTTCACCGGATTACTGATGAAACCATGTTCATGCAATCGGTTCATGGTCTCGAAGTCGAACCCTTTCCAAGCATTGCCGTTATCAAAACTGAAGGTTGCCAACAGGGCAAGTACGGCTTCTTCAATCAGTTTATCGTCGTATTCCATGATCGTTGCTCCGCTCGTGTTCTTTGAACTCACCGTAAACCCCACCAGCCATCAAGATGAATAGCGCGCTTAACTATGCGTCATCGGCGAGCAGTTCCAGGACAGTAAAGCTTCGTAATCCTCAACCGAAGAAGTCGTCAAGTGCGTGGCGCAGCCACGCATAGGGCTCTTGGCCGTTGGCTTTAGCCGTCTCGACCAAACTGTAAAGTTGAGCGCTGCCCGTCGCGCCTTTGAGCGTGTCGCTGAACAGCCAATTCTTGCGCCCGATCACGAAGGGCCGGATCGCACGCTCGGCGGCGTTGTTGTCGATCGGCAAGTAACCGGCTTCGGTGTAGCGCACCCACTTGCTCCCGTTGTTGCTCAGATATGGACGTAGAATTCCACCCCAT
This sequence comes from Pseudomonas sp. AM8, assembly GCF_036346475.1. NCBI lineage: Bacteria > Pseudomonadati > Pseudomonadota > Gammaproteobacteria > Pseudomonadales > Pseudomonadaceae > Pseudomonas > Pseudomonas sp. AM8. The sequence continues at coordinate 230,989 of NZ_JAOTNX010000010.1, read as the reverse complement.
CAAACAGGTGTAAACACTGTACAACCATCCGCCCGATCAATACGATGAGAAGCATTATCATTCACGCAGTGCGAGCCTCACATGCAGGATGCCAGCCCAACATCGTCCGTCGAACAGTTGTACGAGAATCATCACGGCTGGCTGCAGGGCTGGCTGAACCGGCGGTTGGGGCACAGTGCCGACGCCGAGGATCTGGCCCACGATACGTTCATCCGTGTGCTGCGCGCCCCTCAGCAGGTGTGCGAGTTGCGCCAGCCCATGGCGTTTCTCGCGGCGATTGCCAATGGACTGCTGGTCAATCGCTGGCGCCGCCAGGAGATCGAGCGGGCTTATCTTGAAGCGTTGGCTGCTCGGCCCGAAGGGGGGGAATCGTCACCCGAGGACCGGTATCTGGTGATCGAAACCTTGTTGCAACTCGACTCGCTATTGATTGGGCTCTCTGAGCGCATACGACAGATTTTCTTCATGTCTCAGCTCGACGGCCTGACGTACCCGCAGATCGCTGCGCAGTTGGGTTTGACTGTGGCTCAAGTGCAACGGGCCATGGGCAAGGCATTCAGCGTTTGCTATGCGAGCCGTTTCGAATGAGGGCCGAGATTAATCCGCAGGTGCGCGATATTGCCATTGATTGGCTTGTCAGGACGCAGTCCGGGCTTATGAGTGCGCCTGATCTGGAAGCATTGCAGTGTTGGCGCGAGGCGAGCGATGAGCATGAGCAGGCCTGGCAACGTGTCGCCAGCTTGCCGCTGTTGCAGCAGCCCGGAGCGAATCTTTTGCGCGACGCCACCGCGCGCAGGGCACTGGCGTCGGCTGGGCCGGACATGCAGAAACGTCGGCAGTTACTCAAGCGCCTGTTGGTCCTTGGTGCGGTTGGCACAGTTGCCTGGCAAGGCGCGGGTTCCACGCCAGTGCGCGCCGCGCTGGCGAGCCACCGCACAGGAACAGGCGAGCGTCACCAGTGGGCCCTGGTTGATGGCAGCTCGCTATGGCTGAACACGGCCAGTGCGGTGAACCTGGATTTTAATGACCAGGTGCGGCGCATCCAGATGATAGAGGGCGAGCTGGCCTTGAATGTGCGAGCAGAATCGCGCCCGCTGCAGTTGATCACGCCGGACGCGATCCTACAGAGCCGCGACGCGCAGTTGCAAGTGCGCCATGACCGGCAGGGCACGCAGGTCACCGTCGTGGGCGGCCAGGTGCAGGTGCACTCACGCGGCCAGCCAACGTCCTCTTCACTTGAGGCCGGATGGCAGGCACGGGTGGACCGCCTGGGTATCGGCGTACCGAGCCGTCCCGACCTGCTGGTCGCCCAGGCCTGGCTGCGCGGGATTCTGCCGGCGGATCGCCTGCGCCTGGATGCCTTGGTGGCGGAACTCTCACGTTATCGCCCCGGTGTTTTACGTTGTCATGAGCAGGTCTCAGGGTTACGCCTCACAGGCAGTTTTTCGCTGGATGACACCGACGCAGCCTTGACGCTGGTAGCGCGCACGCTGCCGGTGCGTATCGAGCGCATGACGCGGTATTGGGTCTCGATCGTGCCCGCCTGAAATATTTTTTCCGCTGCACGATAGTTTTTTCGTACTCGCTTGGCCTATAGGGATCACCCACCCGCCAGAGGTGGGTCTTGACCCCTTAGGAGCCCCGTATGACTTCACCTTCCCGCGCCCTGCGTGCCCGTACGCTTGTGCTGTTGTTGCTCAGCGTGCAACCGCTTTGCAGCCCTCCAGTCTTTGCCGCGGGTAGTTCGCAGCATTACAGCATCGACGCTGGCCCCCTGGATTCTGCGCTGTCACGTTTCGGCGCACAGGCGGGGATTACCATGGCGGGCAGCTCAACGCTGACGGCCGGCAAGAAAACCCAGGGGCTGCAAGGCGATTTCAGTACTGAGGCCGGCCTGGCGCAGCTCTTGCTCGGCTCTGGGCTGACCTATAAGCGCCAGGACGACGGTAGCCTGCTGCTGGTACCGAGCAACGGCGACGTGCTGGAGCTAGCGCCGACCGCCATCAGTGGCACCGCCTACGACACCTCGTTAGGCCGCAACGATGGCCTGGTCGCCAGCCGGACCATGAGTGCCAACAAGACCGATACGTCGATCATGGAAACGCCGCAATCGATCAGCGTGGTCACCCGTAAGCAAATCGATGCCCAGCAGCCACAAAGCATCGGGCAGGTGCTGCGCTACACCGCCGGGGTCAATGGTGAAGCCAACGGTGTCGATACCCGGCGCGACACGATTAGTATTCGTGGCTTTGACGCGACGACTGGCGGTGGTATCTATCGCGATGGCCTGCGCCAGTACAGCTTTGCCAACCAGAGCCGTGCCGTGGGTGAAGTCTATGGGCTGGAGCGCGTGGAAGTGCTGCGCGGGCCATCGTCGGTGCTCTACGGGCAAAGCTCGCCGGGCGGCATGGTCAACGTGATCAGCAAGCGTCCCACCGATGAGCCGCTGCATGAACTGGTGGCGCAGGCAGGCAGTTTTGATCGCAAGCAATTGGCTGCGGATTTCGGCGGGCCGCTTAGCGATGACGGCGTCTTGACATATCGCCTCACCGGGCTGTGGCGAGACAGCGGTACGCAAATCGACTACGCCCGTGATGACCGTCAATTCATCGCCCCGGCAATCAGTTGGCGCCCCTCGGACGACACCTCGCTGACGGTGCTGGCGTCCTTTCAAAAAGACCGCAATGTGCTGGGCTACTACGCGTTGCCCCGGGTAGGCACCCTCGACAGCTCGCGTTACGGACGGATCGCTACGGATCGTTTTGTCGGCGACCCTGACTTCGACAAATATGATGTAGAACAGTGGTCACTGGGGTATCAGTTTGAACATCACCTCAATGATATCTGGACATTCCGCCAGAACGCCCGTTACAGCCGTTCCTACCAGGAACAGCGCACGATTTACCAATACGGCCTGGATGACGACCAGCGCACCGTGGGCCGCTTCGGTTATCTGGGCCACGAAAAGGTGAAGAATGCCCTGCTCGATAACCACTTCCAGGCCCAGTGGAACGCCGGCCGTTTCGAACATACAACGCTGGTCGGCATCGATTTGCAACACGCCAGTACCAACCAGTTGGGGGGTGGCAACGTGGTTGATCCCCTGGATATCTATGCGCCGGTCTATCACCAGGATTACAGCGACCTGGACGCCTTTTACGACATCAACCAGCGTCGTCAGCTAGACCAGGCGGGTGTGTATCTCTCGGAACAGCTCAAGTTCGACGAACATTGGGTCTTCAACCTGGGCGGTCGCCAAGACTGGGCACGCTCGAAAACGGTCCATTACGCCACCGATACGGCGGCAGACCTCAAGCAGCGCGATCACGCCTTCACGTGGCGGACCGGTGTGATGTACCTGGCAGACAACGGCCTGGCGCCCTACGCGAGCTATTCGGAGTCGTTTTTCCCTAACATCACGGCGGTGGCGCGTGACGGCAGTGCGTTCGAACCCGAAACCGGTCGCCAGTACGAAGTCGGGATCAAATTCCAGCCCAAGGGCAGTGACAGCTACGTGACCGTCTCGCTGTTCGACCTGACGCGGCAAAACGTACTGACTGCCGATCCTGCCAACAATCGTTTCTCGGTGGCGACCGGAGAAATCCAGTCGCGCGGTATCGAACTGGAAAGCAAGGCGCAGGTGTCCGATGCTCTGGAGTTGATGGCCAACTACAGCTATTCACACCTTGAAATTACCCGCAGCAATACGGCCGATGAGAAAGGCAATCAACCTGGCAATACCCCTGAACAACTGGCCTCGCTCTGGTCGCAATACACCATTCAGGGCGGCGCGCTATCGGGCTTGGCGATAGGGGGAGGAGTACGCTATGTCGGCAAGAGCTATATCGACTCGCAAAACAGCGAAGGCATTCCCCACTACACGCTGTTTGACGCCAGCCTGAGCTACGACCTGGGCAAGCTGTCTTCATCCTATGCAGGGGCGAAGCTGGCGCTCAATGCGTCCAACCTGACCGATGAAACCTATGTCTCCCAGTGTGGTTACACCGGCGACAGCTGCAAATACGGGTATCGCCGAAATGTGACCGGGTCGGTGAGTTACAACTGGTAAGCACCACCTTGGCGACCGGATCGGCACGTAGCGCAATTGCCAGACAAAACCGCTTTCGTACTCGATATTTCAACAGCGTCGGCCGATAGAGGGCGTTGACAGCGGACTGCTTTCGGCAGCCTGCTGCCACGGCAGCTTTTGGCGGATTCCTGCCTATTCTCTACGGAAGGGATGATCGACAACGTTCGAATTCAGGAGGTTTACCATATATTCATCCTCGATCATCCCCTCCACGCCTCACCTCCCCTCCTGTTGAATCACCTCTTTTCGCGCCAAAGCTCCGGATTTCATCCTTTATGCTAAATTATGTATTGGCAATAATTATGGCGTATCCATAAAAAGGGATAATTGCATGAGCAGCATATTTCAGCGCCCTGAACTGGCTGAATCGATGGCAAACCAGCTTCTCAATCCAGGCGTATTAGATGAAGGTCTACGCTCGGGTCTTTTTCTGTCTGGCCTGCGCCGTACAGGTAAAACGACCTTCCTGCGCAACGACCTTATCCCAGCCCTGGAAGCAGCAGGCGCCCTGGTGATTTACGTCGACCTATGGAGCGATACGCTGGCCAACCCGGCAACGCTCGTGCACAACGCCATCCACAAGACCCTGAAAGAACTGCAAACGCCGGGCTCTTCAATCCTGGAAACGCTCAAGCGAGTCAACAATGTCGATCTGGGCGCAGCAGGATTCAAGTTCGGTTTCAAACTCGACAGCATCGGCAACGCCGACGGCCCCACATTAGCGCAAGCACTCGCAGAGGTCGTCGACCAAGCGAAGACCGATCTCGTGTTGATCATCGACGAGGTGCAACATGCCATTTCCTCCGACGATGGCAACCAACTGCTCCTGGCCCTCAAGGCTGCTCGTGATGCAATCAACCCGCGCCCGAATACGCCGGGCTACTTCCTCTTTATCGGCACAGGCTCCCACAGAGCCCAGGTAAGCGAGCTGACCGCCAAACGCAACCAAGCGTTTTCCGGCGCGACATCGGCCGCGTATCCACTGCTAAAGGGTGACTACGTTGAATTCCTGCTCAACCGACTGGCAATGACGGTGAAGAAGGAAAAGCTCCCCTCACTTGAAGCCGCCGTCGAAGCCTTCAATACCCTGGGCAATCGACCTGAGGAAATGCTCAAGGCATTGCGTCAGCTACTGCAACAGGGCGGTGATCCTGATCTTTTCCTCCCCGTGATTGCCAGCACCTTACGCTCAGCGGCGGCAAGTATTGAGCTTGAAAAAGTCGAACAACTGGGCAGCCTGGCTCAGGCGATTTTCAACAAGATCGCGGCTACGGAAGGCGATGCTCGGGGGATTTTCTCTACCGATGCAGCTGCGGAATATTCAAAGACGGTAGGTCGCGAAGTGCGGGTTGAAGAGATTCAACCCGTGGTGATTGCGCTGGTGGCGGAGAACATCATCATGCGGCGAGGGCATGGGATTTATGCGATTACGGATCAGTTTGTTCAGGAGATTTGGTTGGAGGAGCGGGCGTTGATTGAGGGGCGGTAGGGACAAGCAATAAATTTTCCACCTTAGTCACATGCTTGGACTTTGTAGGTCCGCTATTGATGATGTGGTGAAGGTGTTGGAGTCGCCTGGGAATACCGGGCTGTAAGTAGGGCTGTGAAGCGGCCCCAAAACCAGGCGCTTAGTTTTAACAGAAAAATCTCAGTGCCTTTATTGGGGCTGCTGCGCAGCCCGGCGCGGGGCAAGCCCGCTCACCACAGAGTTGTGTGCCCGCATTTAAGAGTGGTGTAGATACCCAGGGGCGTTTTTTTCGGTATAAACCTGAACATCCCTGCGTCGTGAACGAACTCCCATGAACGCCCTGAAACTGATCTGCCTTCTCATCGTTTTCCCGCTGTTGCTGGTCGCCCTCGGTGGCTGGGAGCGTCAGCGTGCTGACGAAACCACCACTGCGGTGGCCGATTACCACGTCACGGTGACTATCGCTAAACAGCAACTCCAGGCGCTGGCGGCGAAGGAGCCGACGGCGATGGTCGCCCTGGTCGATGAAAAAATCAGCGTGCAGATGGCCCTCTCGCGTCTGGAAAAAATCGAAGCCGAACTGCCCATTGCCCACCGCGTGAACCGTGCGATGCGGGTCCTGGCGCCGTGGGTGATGGGCTTGGGTCTGTTGGCGGCGTTGATTGGTGCGGCGGCATTGGCAGGTACGTACTGGGCCGGGCGGCGGGCACGGCACTCACGGGAGAGGTTATTGCAGGTGTTCTCCCTGGGCAGCCGCCTGTTGCCCTACGTGTTGGTGGGCCATGTGGTGGCGGTGGCGGCGGCCGTCGCGTTGGCGTTGAGTTTCGAAGGCTTGGGGATGTGGCATATCGGCCGGCTGGGCAGTGGCGAAGTCAAGCTGATGGCGGTGCTGGGGGTGATCGCGGCGTTCTGTGTGTATTCGATCTGGCAGTTGCTCAGACAGCTGCGCCCTATGCTGGGGATGTTCAAGCCCGAGCCGCTGGAGATGTTCGGCCAGGTGGTGACGCCCGCGCAGGCTCCAGGGTTGTGGCGCCATGTGGACGAATTGGCGGGTCGGCTCGGTGCGCTGCCACCGGACCACATCGTGGTGAGCCTGGCCCAGGGCTTTTACGTGACCTCCAGCGCGGCCACTGTGCAACCGGCGAATACTTTGCTGCAGGGGCGCACCTTGCATGTGCCGTTGCTGTATCTGGGCCTGCTGAGCCGTGAAGAAATCAGCGCGGTGATCGGCCATGAGCTGGCGCACTTTGTGGGGCAGGACACGGAATACAGCCTGCGCTTTTTGCCGATCTACGATGGGGTGAATCGCAGCCTGGAGGCGCTGCTGCAAACCCTGCTGGGCAGCGATTTGATCCAAGGCTGGCTGATGCGCCCGTCGTTGCTGTTCGGGGTGTTTTTCATGCAGCGTTTCGATCACGCGGTTAACCACTGGAGCCGTGAGCGCGAATTGCTGGCGGACGCTGCCGGCGCGCAGTTGGTGGGCCCTGAGGCGGCGGCTTCGGCGTTGTTGCGGATGTCGGTGTTGCAGCCGCACGTTGAGGATGCACTGTTGGCGTTGTGTGAGGCAGGTACGGCTACAGACCTGCCCGACGCCGTGTTCACGAGCTTGCGTGAGTGTAAATTGCAACCATCAGCCGAAGCCCTGGAGATTCATCAACCCCATCCCACCGACTCCCACCCCTCCAATGGCGAACGCCTGCAGGCGCTGCACGTGCCACTGGACGATACCCTGCGCGGCGCCACCCGCGTGGTGGATAGCGACATGGCGAATGCGCAGATGGATGCCTATTTCAGCGCACACCAGGCACTGCGCGAGCAGCTGTCTCGCGACGTGATGGACATGGCCGTGTCGGAGAACAGCGCGCACACCCAGCTGCTGGAAACCTTGGCCGCTTCGGCCGAGGGTGAGCGCCGCCTGCATGAAGGCGGCCAGTGGCGCGGGGTGCTGATGGCGGTGTCGGGCCTGCCCTTTGTGCTGGCGGCCCTGTTTATCCTGAGTCGAGTCTGGCTCGCCCCGGAGCGTTTGAAAGGCACGCCGCTGTCGGCAGTCGGCGCGGGCGCGTGCCTGGGTCTTATCGGGCTGGGCCTGCTGTGGCTGGGCATCCGTCGATTCAAGCGCGCGCCGCAGACCGCGTTGCGCCTGACACCGGAGCATTTTGTGTTCAATAACCTGGCGCAACCGCTGCCCATCGAACATATCGAGGAGATCACGTTGCAGTTTGTCCAGGGCATCTGGGTAACCGTCCAACTGACGCCCGAGGCGCCGTTACCCGTAACGCGCAAGACCGCGTTCGGTGTACCCGGCGTGCGGGTCAACAAGAAGAAACGCCAGGTACTGCTGCTGATGGCACAGCTGTGTATCGGCAATAAAAAGATCGAACCCTATGAGGGCTTGTCCTTGATGCTCGACTACAGGAATGCGGCGTTGGCGCGCAAGATTTTGCAGAGCCACGAGGACTGATGCACCCCCATAAAAAAACCCCGAACCAGTCGGGGTTTTTTATCGCCTGGAATCAGGCGCGACGTGTGATCACTTAGAAAACGTTGATCGGGTAGTCGGCGAACAGACGGATTTCGTTACCGCCTACGTTGTACTTGTCGGCATTGCTGGAAACGCGCAACCAGGACGCACGAGCACGCAGGCTCAGGTCTTTGGCCGGGCCGCTTTGGACGACGTATTTGAACTGGTTGAAGATCTCGCGCTCGGTGCCATTGCCACGGTTGGAACCGTCGTCAATGTTGGTGCCGCGCACGTAGGCCACGTTGTAGGTCAGGCCAGGCACGCCGAAGGTGCTGAAGTCCAGGCCGTAGCCGGCCTGCCAGGAGCGCTCGTCCTTGCCGTTGAAGTCGGACCAGTAGGAGTTGGCCAGCAGGATAGTGTTGCCACCGTCGCCGATGCCGCCAGCGTTGCGGTAGCCGCCGTACAGGTAGCCGGTGTCGCCCGTGCTGCGCTGGTGAGCGACGGTGAAGCTGTGCGGGCCGACAGCCCATGTGGCGCCCAGGCTCCAGATCTTGTTGTCGCGAGCGTCTTCGCTGCCTTGGTTTTCCAGGGCGAAGCTCTTGTCCAGCTTGGTCTTGTAGCCATTGAAGTCAAAGGTCAGCGACTGTTTCTCTGGCAGGGCCAGCACGTAGTTGACGTTGACGTATTGCTTCTTCAGCACGTCTTGCATGTCGGAGGCGTACAGCGCGGCCGACAGGTTTTCGGTGAATTTGTAGCTGCCACCGACGTAGTCGATGCTTTTCAGACGGCCGCTGTCGGTACCTTCGGCGCTCTTGCGAGCTTCCTTGGTGAAGTGACCGGCGTCGAGTTGCAGGCCCGCGATCTCTTTGGAGACGATCGACGTACCCGTGAACGTTTCGGACAGCAGACGGGAGTTGTCGTAGGCCAGGACCGGAACGTTAGGGAACTGATCACCGTACTTGAGCACCGTGTTGGAGACGCGGAACTTGACCGCTGCGCCGCCTTTGGCCAGGTCGTGTGGTGCCGAGCCAGGGTTTGCCGAGCCATCTGGGTTAGTGGTGCCATTACCCTGCTTGAAGAAGTCGATCCCCCCCGCGCCGGCGCGACCTTGGCCACCGTCCAGACGGATAGCATATTGGCCGATCACGTCCACACCCACACCGACAGTGCCTTGGGTGAAGCCGGACTCGAACTTGCCGATGAAGCCTTGGCCCCATTCGGCTTTGTCTTGCTTGCCGTTTTTGTAGTCGCGGCTGATGTAGGCGTTACGGGCCGCGATGTTCAGGTGGCTGTCTTCAACAAAACCCTTGGATTGCTCCTGGTCGTTTGCCATTGCTGTCGATGCGCTCAAAATCCCCAGAGCGATCAGACTCATCCGTTGCTTCAACATTTTTTGTATTCCTTATTACGGGTTGAGTACGCGCGATGACACCAGGCTCCATGTCGCTTTTCTGGTGTCGACTTTTCCGAAAAAAGAAGGCCCGCGGACGACTGAACATGCCGCGGGCCTTTTCTTATTGGATGAGTCATGGCTGTTAGCCACAGGCGTTGGGCGCAATCCTAGTCGCGCGTTGAACTATGTGTCAATTTCGTGAATCGTCTGTATTTAGGCGAAATAATTCTAAGCAAAGGCCTACTGCCTTTCTGAAAACGACCAGATTCTGTCTTTAACGACCCATGAAACACATCTCGTAACATATTTCAAAGCCGATACGTTTGGTAATGGATAACGCGCGCAAATGCAAAGCATTACCATTAGCGTGCTTTTTCCTGCCAAACCCTTTGGATGCATTCCACCATGCCTGCCCTTCGCCTGACGCCCATGACCCTTGGGCTTTCTGTTCTGCTGTCTGCCGGTTTTGCCTGTGCGGCCACCACCTTGCCCGAAACCTCGATCAGCGCCGAAGCTGACGAAGACGACCCGCGCGTCAAGGAAACCAGCACCGCGACCCGCACCGCCACACCGGTACGGTATGTGCCCCAGGCCATCGACTCGGTGAAGACCGAAAGCCTGCGCGCCTACGGCACCAACGACCTGGGCCAGGCCTTGAGCGGCATCCCCAACGTCAGCAGCGGCGCCGACACGCGCTTCGACAGTCTGCGCATCCGTGGTTTCGACGCGAGCAACGACTTCTACCTCGATGGCATTCGCGACGACAGCCAGTACGTGCGCGACCTGCACAACATCGAGCGAATCGAAGTGCTCAAAGGCCCGGCAGCCGTGCTTTACGGGCGAGGCGGCCAGGGTGGGATCGTCAACCGCGTGAGCAAACTGCCAACGGCCGGGCGCAAGTCGAGCATCGAGGCCCAGGGCGGCAGCAACGATTTGCGCAGTGTGTATGCCGACCTGAGCACCGACCCCACCGACAACATCAGCCTGCGTCTGAACATGGGCAACCAGGACAACAACAGCTTCCGCGACGGCGTCAGCGGCAATCGCCAACTGTTCGCGCCGTCCATGAGCTGGCAGCTCACCCCGGATCTCAATTGGCTGGTGCAATACGAATACAGCCGCTACAACCGCACGCCGGATCGCGGCATCCCCGGCGTCAACGGCCGCCCCGCCGACGTCAGTCGCAGCACCACCTACGGCGACAGCCGCGATTACATCGACGACAAGACCCAGTCCCTGCGCTCCAAGCTGGCCTACGAACTCAACGACAACTGGCAACTGCGCCAGACCCTCGGCGTGTTCAAGCTCGACAGCGATTTCGACAACACCTACCAGACCGCCTATGTTGCCTCGACCAATCGGGTGACGCGCCAACGCTGGCAGCAAGACCTGACCACCCTCAACGTCTTCAACAACGTCGAGCTGGAAGGAGGCTTCAGCACCTTCGGCCTCGAACACCGCCTGCTCACCGGCGTGGAGCTGGGCAGCCAGCGCCGCGATCCAAAGCTGTACACCGCCACTGCTGTGAACCGCGGTGGCCAGGCCGTGCCAGCCCTGGACCTCAACCAGCCCAACCGTCGCCTGAGCCACACCGGGCGCATGAGCGTATCGAGTAACAACCACACCGAAGTCGAAAGCCGCGCCCTGTATGTGCAAGACCAACTGCGCCTGAACGACCAGTGGCAAGTGCTGGCCGGCCTGCGTTACGACCGTTTCGAAGTGGACACCAAAAACAAACTGCTCAATACCCGACAAGACGTCAAAAGCCACAGCACCAGCCCGCGCTTTGGCCTGGTGTGGACGCCCCTGGAACACCACTCGTTCTATGCCTCGTGGAGCAAGACCTTCTCACCGGCCGGTGGCGGCCTGATCGGCATCACCCCGAACGCCGCCGGCAGCGTCAACGACCTGAGCCCCGAGCTGACCAAGCAAAAAGAGATCGGCGTGAAAAGCGACTGGCTCGACGATCGCCTGAGCACCACCCTGGCGGTGTACGAACTGGAACTCTACAACCGCCGCACCAGCGACCCGCTGGACCGCACCATTACCCTGCTCAGCGGCCTGCAGCGCTCGCGCGGCGTGGAGCTGACAGCCACCGGCAAAATCGTCGGCAACTGGTCTGTACGCGGTGGTGTCGGCCTGCAGGATGCCAAGGTCGAGAAGGACAACAACGGTTTTGAAGGCAAGCGCGTCAGCGACGTGGCCAAGCGCAATGCAAGCCTGTTTGTCACCTGGAAACCGGAGATGGGCTGGTACGCGGAAACCGGTTTGACCCTGGTCGGCGACCGCTACGCCGACAGCCTCAACACTGTGGTACTGCCGGGTTATGGCAGTTGGGATGCGTTGGTCGGGTTCCGGCAGAAAGAATGGGATGTGCGCGCGGCGCTGAACAACATCGCCGACAAGACCTACTACGAATCGGCGACCAGTGTGGCGCAGATTCAGCCGGGCGATCCGCGTAACCTGGTGGTGACAGGCACCTACAGTTTCTAACCCCGATAAACCCGTAGAGGTCGTCTCAAGCAACACCACACAAACCCCGTAGCAGCTGCCGAGCGCAAGCGAGGCTGCGTAGGGCGCGCAGCCGATTCAATCTCGAGTCGCGGCCGACGCAGCCTCGCTTGCGCTCGGCAGCTGCTACAGATTTACGCGGTGTTGGATAGACGGTATCTACGACATCAGTGGTGATTGTTCAGTTTTCAATCAACTCGCACAACGCGTGCATTTCATCCTCGCTGAACAACCCCACCGGGTAGCGTTCACTCATCACACTGCGCAAATCCGGCTGCTGCCTGACTTGTCGCGAGCCGTTTTCCTTCAACCAGAGCCCCAGCGCATGGATCGCGTCACCGTCAACCCGCGAAGGGTGGAAGGTGCGCGTGTACATCGGGTTGATATTGGCATTCATTTCGGCGCTCTCTCCTGCTGCGTGAGCGGCTAACTTACTCAAGGTTTATGACAGAACTGTGCGGTCATCACCCTGGGACACTGGGGCAACACCGATACAAGAGCTATGCCAATGTCGCGTGTTTATAGGTGGGCGGACACAAAAAAGCCCACGACCGTGATGGGCCGTGGGCTTGCTGTAGAGGCCGAAACCAAGGAGCGCCCGGCTGCCGGAAAGGCATTGTTACAACTGCACTCAGTTTTTATGCGGGGCCGGCTGTTGTTGGGTCAGGCAATGGATATTACCGCCACCCAGTAACAGTTCACGGCCCGGCACCATCACCACTTCGTGCTGCGGGAACAGGTTCTGCAAGATGGCCTTGGCTTCAGCGTCCAACGGGTCGTCGAAACTTGGCGCGATGATGCCGCCGTTGACGATCAGGAAGTTGACGTAGGAACCCGCCAACCGCACAGTCGGATTGCGTTCCTGTGTGCCGTCCACCGGGTCGACCCCTGCGCACTCTTCCTCAGTGGCATACAACGGCCCCGGGATCGGCATTTTATGCACTGTGAACGAGCGCCCCTGGGCGTCGGTGCTGCTTTGCAGGACGCCCATGGCGGCGTGGCAACGCGCGTAGTTCGGGTCTTGCGGGTCGTCGGTCCAGGCCAGCAATACTTCGCCCGGGCGCACGTAGCAGCAGAAGTTATCCACATGACCGTCGGTTTCGTCGTTGAACAGGCCGTCCGGCAGCCAGATGATCTTATCCACAGCCAGGTTGGCGCTGAGCACCGCTTCGATTTCGGCACGGTCGAGGTGCGGATTACGGTTGCGATTGAGCAGGCACTCTTCGGTGGTGATCAGGGTGCCTTCGCCGTCGACGTGGATCGAGCCGCCTTCCAGCACGAAACCCTCTGTGCGGTAACGCGGCGCGCGCTCGATTTCGAGGATCTTGCCGCCCACCTGCGAGTCGCGGTTCCACGGCGAGTACAGGCCACCGTCAAAACCGCCCCAGGCGTTGAAATCCCAGTTCACGCCGCGCACTTCGCCACGGTCGTTGATCACGAACGTCGGGCCGGTATCGCGCACCCAGGCGTCATCGCTGGACATTTCCACCACACGGATATTCGGCACGTCCAGGCGGGCGCGGGCGTTTTCGTACTGGCCGGCGGAAACCGCAACGGTCACCGGCTCAAAACGTGCGATGGCCTTGGCCACGGCCACGTGAGCGGCCTGCGCGGGCTTGCCGCCCAGGCGCCAGTTGTCCGGGCGCTCGGGCCACACCATCCAGGTTTGGGTCTGTGGCGCCCATTCGGCGGGCATGTGGAAGCCATCGGCGCGGGGGGTGCTGTGCAGGGTGGTCATGGCGATCAGGACTCCGAATGGGGTAAAGGCCGACTTTATAACGGATAAAAATCGGCTTTAAAAGCGAACAGACAGCCTGGATGAAAAATATGACAGCCAATCACCGATAACAATCGATTATTTACAGTTGCTCATCCAGCACCTTCGACAGCATGTCGACAAAGAAGTCCACGCTACGTTTGGAGGTCACCATCGGCGGCTTGATCTTGAGGATGTTCAAATAATCGCCAGTCGGCTGCATGAAAATCCCCAACTCCCGCAAGCGATCACACAACAGGGTGGTCTCTTCGGTGGCGGGCTCCAGGGTTTGCCGGTCACGCACCAACTCCAGGCCCAGATAGAAACCGGAACCGTGAACCGCGCCCACCAGGGGATGACGGTCGATCAGCGCTTCCAGCCGGGCCTTGAAATGCCCGCCGACCACCTGGGCGTTTTCCCACAGCTTTTCTTCTTCCATCACATCCAGCACCGCCATGCCGATCCGGCAACTCACCGGGCTGCCCCCCGACGACGAGAAGAAATACCCCTCGGCCTCCAATGCCTCGGCGATCTCGCGACGGGTGATCACCGCGCCAAGTGGCTGACCGTTGCCCATGCCCTTGGCCATGGTGATGATGTCGGGCACCACGCCCTGCTCTTCGAAGCCCCAGAAAAAGTGCCCCATGCGGCCGTAGCCCACTTGCACTTCATCGGCGATGCACACGCCGCCTTGGGCACGCACCAACCCGTACACCTGCTGCAAGTAACCCGGCGGCAGGGAGATGCCGCCGGCGTTGCCGTACACCGGCTCACAGATAAACCCGGCCAGTTGGCGCTTGCTCGCAGCGATTTTCGCCAGGTTGTGTTCCACGCTTCGTACGTAGTCCGGCGCACTGTCCTGCCCGCGGAACTCACCGCGATAGGTGTTCGGCGCAGTGACCGGGTGGACCCACTCCGGGCGGCTGCTCAGGGCCTGGGGGTTGTCGGCAATCGAGGTGGACACCGCATCCGCCGCCACCGACCAGCCGTGATAGGCCTCCAGCACACTGAGCATGTCGCGCCCGCCGCTGTAGGCCCACGCCAGGCGGATGGCCAGGTCGTTGGCCTCGGTGCCGCTGTTGACCAGGAACACCCGATCCATGCCCGCCGGCGCCAGCGCCAGCAAACGCTCGGAAAACTCGGCAATGGCGGCATAGTGAAACCGCGAGTTGGTATTGAGCAACGACCATTGCCGCGCCGCCACCGCCGCCATGCGCGGGTGACCGTGACCCAGTACGGCGACGTTATTGAGCATGTCCAGGTAGGAACGGCCCTGCATATCGATCAGGTGGTTGCGCCAGCCGCGCTCGATGCGTGGCGGGTCGACGTAATAGTGCTTCTGCGAGCGGGCGAAACTGGCGTCACGCCGGGCCAGCAGGGCGTGGGGGTCGAGTTCCGGTTCGGCATCGCAGGCCAGTCCCAGTAACCCCGCAGGCGAGGGGCACAAGGCTTGCCAGGCCAAGGCCCGGGACGGTGTACAAAACAGCGGCGGTTCGAGGTCGGCACGGCACAGTTGCACGGTCAGCGGCCCATGGACCTCACCGAGAACCTGCCCCTCCACCAGCAATGAACCGTGCTTCAACCGGGTGTCCACGCCCCACAACCGCACGCTCAGCTCCACCCCTTGCACGCTCACAAGGCCATCGGCGTCCTGATGCAGCGTTCCGGCGAAAGGCGCTTCCAACACCGTGCCGTGGGGCAGATGCAGCTCTACGTGGAGGGGGAAAGTCTGCGGTTCGGTGGCACTGTCCGGGCAGGTACGCGACAGCCGATATTGGCCATAACGACTTGCCGCCAGCCCATGCACGGCCGCCGCCTGATCCAGCAGTTGCCGA
The DNA here is from genome assembly GCF_036346475.1 of Pseudomonas sp. AM8. Lineage (NCBI taxonomy): Bacteria > Pseudomonadati > Pseudomonadota > Gammaproteobacteria > Pseudomonadales > Pseudomonadaceae > Pseudomonas > Pseudomonas sp. AM8. The sequence continues at coordinate 215,475 of NZ_JAOTNX010000010.1, read as the reverse complement.
TCAATGCCGGGCAGTTCCCAGTTGCCGGCTTCGAAATGCGGGCTGAGCACACCCAGGTCGATCAGCGCGAACTCACGCCCCACCAGGCCCGGTAGCAACGGCGCGAAGTCCTGGCTGGCAATCGACGGCAGCGTCTCACCGACACTGCCGAGAATCGCAGCCTCCATCAGTTCAAACGGCACCGACGTCGCCACATGGAAAATTTGCCACTCGTGTTCGGCGTTTTTCAACAGGTAAGTGTTGTCCGGATCCAGGCGTTGCTGCTGTTCGCTGCTTAATACCAACACTGCCGCACGGGCGACGATCAGCGGCCACAACGCCTGCAACTCCTCGCGCTGCAGTGGAGTCACGGCATGGCAGGTCCGGACCGCCGGCAGGATGGCAAACGGGTCGCCCTCGGCATGGTGCAACAGAGCCGCACAGGTCACCGACAGGTCGGCAATCCGCCAGGTGTGCACCAGGTCGCCGAAATCGATGACGCCTTGCAGTTGCCAGTGCCGTTGCGCATCGCGCTGCCACACCACGTTGTCATCGGTGATGTCCATGTGCACCGCTTGCCAGGGCAGGCGGTCGGCCAGGGGGCGAATGCGCTGTTCAACCTGCTCGGCCACCTGTTCCAGCGCGGCGCGGTGGGGCAGGTTTTCCAGGGTGGCCAACAGATAGGTAATCAGTTCCCGGGCATGGCGCGGGTCCCATTGCAGGGTACGGTCCAATCCAGGGTGGGAGAAATCCGCCAGCGCGCGGCTCATGCGCCCGCACAGGTCGCCGAAGCCGGCGATCACGTCGCGCCCCAAATGCGGCAGATGGGTCAACGGCTGGCCGTCGATATAGTCCAGCAGCCGCAGGTGCAGGGGCTGGCCATCGACCGTCACGCTCAACAGCTCTTCACCGCTCAGGGCCTTGATGACCTTGGGCACCCGCACGGCCTGCAGGGTGTCGAGGGCCGCGTGCTGGGCCTGCAGCTCAATCGCCGCATAGTCGCCCCGGCAGATCTTCAGAACAAACCGGCCGCGAGTGCTGTCGACTTTGTAATTGAGGTCTTGCTGGCTGCCCAGTGATTGCAGGGTGCCCGTGAGGCCGTAGTGCTGCTCGAGCAATTGCGCTGCCTGGTCGGGGCCTACTTGCGGGCAGGGTAGATTGGCGCGATGGATCAACGTAGCAAGCAGCATGGGCGTGGCCTCGTTTTTTTCAGGGGTGTATATCGCCATTGTTCAGGTGAGTTAGGCAACCCCCCTACGCATACCGCGCTTGCGCCTATCTTCCGCACAACTCAAGCTATGCTTCATTCGCTTAATGTCCGTCTAAGGAAAAGGCCCTCCGACATGCGCATTCTCATCACCGGCGGCGCTGGATTTATCGGCTCCGCCCTGATCCGCCATCTGATCCAAAACACCGAACACGAAGTGCTCAACCTGGACAAACTTACCTATGCAGGCAATCTGGAATCACTGACCAGCATTGCGTCCAACAGCCGCTATGAGTTCGTACAGGCCGATATCATTGACCAGGCCAGCGTCAGCGCCGTGCTGACGCGCTTCGAGCCACAGGCAATCATGCACTTGGCTGCAGAATCCCATGTCGATCGTTCGATTGACGGGCCGTCGGATTTTATCCAGACCAATATCGTCGGCACCTACAGCCTGCTGGAGGCCACCCGCGCGTACTGGCACACGCTGGCGGAGCCCTCCAAGAGCGCTTTCCGTTTCCATCACATCTCCACCGATGAGGTGTACGGCGACCTGCACGGCGTTGACGATCTTTTCACCGAAACCACGCCTTACGCGCCCAGTTCACCTTACTCCGCGAGCAAGGCGGCGTCCGACCACCTGGTACGTGCCTGGCAGCGCACCTACGGCCTGCCGGTATTGCTGACCAATTGTTCGAACAACTACGGCCCTTTCCACTTCCCCGAGAAGTTGATCCCGCTGGTCATCCTCAACGCGCTCGCGGGCAAGCCATTACCGGTCTATGGTAATGGTTTGCAGGTGCGCGACTGGCTGTTCGTCGAGGACCATGCCCGCGCACTTCTGAAAGTGGTAACTGAAGGTGTGGTCGGCGAGACCTACAATATCGGCGGCCACAATGAGCAAAAAAACATCGACGTGGTACGAGGCATCTGCGGCCTGCTGGAAGAATTGGCACCGCAACGTCCGGCCGGTGTGGAAAAATTTGCCGACCTGATCACGTTCGTCAAAGATCGACCGGGCCACGATCAGCGCTATGCAATCGACGCCAGCAAGATCGAACGCGAACTGGGCTGGGTCCCGGAAGAAACGTTCGAGACCGGCCTGCGCAAGACCGTACAGTGGTACCTCGACAACCTGGAATGGTGCCGCCGGGTACAGGACGGCAGTTATCAGGGTGAACGATTGGGCAACACCGACATGAAGGATCTGATTGCATGATGAAGGGAATCGTATTGGCAGGAGGCTCAGGCACTCGCTTGCACCCCATTACCCTGGGCGTGTCCAAGCAGCTGCTGCCAGTGTATGACAAGCCGATGATCTATTACCCGATCTCGGTGCTGATGCTGGCGGGAATCAAAGACATCCTCGTGATTTCCACGCCGGTGGACTTGCCGCAGTATCGTAACTTGCTGGGCGATGGCAGCCAGTTCGGCGTGCGCTTCACCTATGCCGAGCAGCCGTCGCCGGATGGCTTGGCCCAGGCATTTATCATTGGCGAAGAATTTATCGGTAATGACCCGGTATGCCTGATCCTGGGTGACAACATTTTCCACGGCCAATATTTCGGCGAACAGTTGCGGACTGCAGCCAGGCGTCCTTCCGGCGCGACGGTATTTGGTTATTGGGTAAAAGACCCAGAACGATTTGGCGTGATCGACTTCGACAAGGATGGTCGCGCCCTGTCGATTGAAGAGAAACCACTGAAGCCAAAGTCCCCCTATGCCGTAACCGGCCTTTACTTCTACGACAACGACGTGATCGAGATCGCCAAAGCCGTGAAACCTTCACATCGTGGCGAGCTTGAGATTACCGACGTCAACAACGCCTATCTCAAGCGCGGCGACCTGCATGTGGAACGTTTTGGGCGCGGCTTCGCTTGGCTCGATACAGGCACCCACGACAGCCTGTTGGAAGCTTCGCTCTACGTGCAGACCATCGAGCATCGCCAGGGCCTGAAAGTAGCCTGCCTGGAAGAAATTGCTTACCAGAACCGCTGGATTGACCGTGAATACTTGCTGGAGCGGGCCAAATATTTTGGCAAGACCGGCTACGGTCAATACTTGTTCACCCTCGCAGGGGATAATCCATATGAATGTATCCGCCACTGAGTTGCCCGGGGTATTGATCATCGAGCCGAAGGTTTTTGGCGATGAACGCGGTTTTTTCTATGAGAGTTTCAATGCCCGGGACTTTGCGCAAGCAACCGGGCTGCAGCAAGAGTTTGTTCAGGACAACCACTCGCGCTCACAAAGAGGCGTGTTGCGCGGCCTGCATTACCAAGTGGAACACGCTCAGGGCAAATTGGTGCGAGTGACTGCCGGTGAGGTGTTAGACGTCGCAGTGGATATACGTCAGAGCTCACCTGCATTTGGCAAATGGGCCAGCGTTCGGCTATCGACCGAAAACAGTCGCCAACTGTGGATTCCTCCGGGGTTCGCCCATGGTTTTGTGGTGCTCAGCGACTACGCAGAATTCCTCTACAAGACGACTGATTACTACACACCCTCTGCAGAGCGCTGCATCCGCTGGGACGATCCGGACCTCAATATCGACTGGCAATTGACGGGGCCTCCAACCTTGTCTTCCAAGGACCAGAGCGGCAAAAGCCTGAAAGACGCCGATCTATTCCCATGAAAATCCTGATTACCGGCCAACATGGCCAAGTCTCCCAGGCACTGCAACAGCAGCTCCAGGGCCTGGGCGAACTGATTGTACTCGGCCGCGAGCAACTCGATCTGGCCAACGCCGAGCACATCCGCCAACAGGTACGCGCCCACCGCCCCGACCTGATCATCAACGCCGCCGCCCACACGGCTGTCGATCAAGCCGAAAGCGAAGCGGACCTCGCCTTCGCCATCAACGCCACCGCCCCCGGGATTCTCGCCGAGGAAGCCAAGGCCTTGGGCAGCCCGTTGATCCACTATTCCACCGACTACGTGTTCGACGGCAGCAAGCCTGCGCCCTACACCGAAGCTGACACACCCAATCCCCTGGGCGTCTACGGCCAGAGCAAACTGGCGGGTGAACAGGCGATTGCCGCAGTGGGAGGCCAGTACCTGATCCTGCGCACCAGCTGGGTCTACTCCAACCACGGCAAGAACTTCCTGCTGACCATGCAGCGCCTGCTGCAAGAAAAACCCCACCTGCGCATCGTCGCCGACCAGATCGGCGCGCCGACGTGGGCCGGGACCATTGCCGCCAGTACGCGCGCCCTGATCGAACGCTGGCAGGCGGGCAAGGCCGGGGAATGGGGCATCTACCACCTGACCGCCGAGGGTGAAACCTCGTGGTTCGGCTTTGCCCAGGCGATCGGCGAGCACCTGCGCGCCAGTGGCCGCGCCTGTGCCGAACTGGAGGCGATCCCGTCCAGCGCCTACCCGACCCCCGCCCGGCGCCCGCTGAACTCACGTCTGGATTGCAGCCACCTGCGCCAGCAATGGCACGTCAGCCAGCCCTTGTGGCAAGACGCATTGCGCGAGTGTCTTGCCGGGCAGCACTAGGCATAATGCGCCTGTACCCACAGGCGCACGACTCCCATGACTCCACCCCTTCCGCGAAGACCCCGCTGGCGCAGCCTTGCCCTGTTGGCCCTGTGCCTGGCACCGTTGCTGTGGCCGCTGGAGCACTTGGCCGAGCGTTACTATCGCAGCGAACTGGCCGGGCAAAACCGCCAGACCCTCGACCTGTACGTCGCCAACCTGCTGGGCACCCTGCATCGCTATGAAGTGCTGCCGCAGATCCTCGGCGACTTGCCGGCCTTGCGCACGGCACTGGACGCACCGCAGGTCAGTACCAACCTGGTCAACGCCAACCTGCTGCTCAAGGACGTCGCCGCCCAGGCCGGGGTGGAAGTGATGTATTTGATGGACACCACCGGCAAGACCCTCGCCGCGTCCAATTGGGACAAGCAGGACAGTTTCGTCGGGCGCAACTTCTCGTTCCGGCCCTATTTCAGCGAAGCCATGGCCGGGCGCCTGGGGCGGTTTTTCGGGCTGGGCACCACCTCGGCCAAGCGCGGCTATTTCTTCGCCGCCGCAGTGCGCGATGGCGACACGATCATCGGCGTACTGGTGGTCAAGGTCGACCTGGACCACACCGAAAGCCTGTGGGGCAATACCCCGGAACAACTATTGGTCACCGACCACAACGGCGTGGTGATCCTCACGTCACGCCCGCAATGGCGCTTCCGGGCCACCCGGCCGCTGACCGCCGAAGAACGCCAGGCCATCATCGCCATCCAGCCCTACCCCACGCGCGACCCGCAACCGTTGAGCCTGAGCAACAGCGCATGGCTGCGCCAATCCACCGCCATTGCCGAGACCGGCTGGAATGTGGAGATCCTTGCACCGCAATCCTTGATCAGCCGCCCGGTGCGCACGGTGGTCGCCGTGGGCGGCGCCACGTTGCTGGTGTTGATGCTGCTGCTGGGCCTGTTGATGCAGCGCCGTCGCCACTACCTGGAACGCATCGCCTTCGAAGCCAAGGCCCGCCGCGAGCTGGAGATGCGCGTGGTCGAACGGACCAGCGATCTGGAAGGCCTCAACCGTCGCCTCAAACAGGAGGTGCTGGAGCGCGAACACGCCCAGCAGGAACTGGTGCGCGCCCAGGATGACTTGGTGCAGGCCGGCAAGCTGTCAGCGCTGGGCACCATGTCGGCAAGTATCAGCCACGAACTCAATCAACCCCTGGCGGCGATCCGCAGCTATGCGGAAAACGCCGAGATCCTGCTCGACCACGAGCGCACCAGCGATGCCCGGGGCAATCTCAAGCTGATCAGCGAACTGACCGGGCGCATGGCCTCGATCATCGCCCACCTGCGCGCCTTCGCCCGGCGCGATCGCCATGCCCCGGAGAGCGTGGCCCTGCAACCGGCGCTGGACGATGCGCTGGCCTTGCTGGCCAAGCGGCGGCGGTCGATGGAAGTGGAACTGATCCGCGATTTGCCGGAAGCGACCCTGTGGGTGCAGGCCGGCGAAACCCGCCTGCGCCAGGTGCTGGGCAACCTGCTGGCCAACGCCCTCGACGCCCTTACCGAAAAAGGCCCGCCGCGCAAACTGTGGCTGAGTGCCGAAACCACCGCCCAGGGCGTCAACCTGTACATTCGCGACAATGGCCCAGGCTTTTGCATGGAAGCCCTGGGCCGCGCCAGCGAACCGTTCTACACCACCAAGACCCGCACCCAGGGCTTGGGCCTGGGCCTGGCGATCTGTGAAACCCTGATGCGTGCCTTTGGCGGCGAACTGCTGTTTGCCAACCACAAGGAAGGCGGCGCGCTGTTAACCTTGAAATTGCGCGCCGGCTCGCCGGGCGTCAGTCTGCAACCGTCCGAGGACCGCAGTGTATGAGTATCGATAACCAGATTCAGGTGGTGTTGATCGACGATGATCCACACTTGCGTCAGGCCCTGTGCCAGACCCTGGACCTGGCCGGGCTGAACGTCCTGCCCCTGGGCGAAGCCACCGGCCTCACCGCGCGCCTGTCGCGGGATTGGCCGGGCGTGGTGGTCAGCGACATCCGCATGCCCGGCATGGACGGCCTGGAGCTGCTGGCCGAGCTGCACGGCCAGGATCCGGACCTGCCGGTGCTGCTGATCACCGGCCACGGCGACGTGCCGCTGGCGGTGCAGGCCATGCGCGCGGGGGCCTATGACTTCCTCGAAAAACCCTTCGCCAGCGACGCCCTGCTCGACAGCGTGCGCCGCGCCCTGGCCCTGCGCCGACTGGTGCTCGACAACCGCAGCCTGCGCCTGGCCCTCAGTGACCGCCAGCAGTTGAGCACCCGCCTGGTGGGGCACTCGCCACAGATGCTGCGCCTGCGCGAGCAGATCGGCGCCCTGGCAGCAACCCGCGCGGATGTGCTGATCCTCGGCGAAACCGGCGCCGGCAAGGAAGTGGTGGCCCGCGCGCTGCACGACCTGTCGAGCCGGCGCAGCGGGCCGTTTGTGGCGATCAATGCCGGGGCGTTGGCCGAGTCGGTGGTGGAGAGCGAACTGTTCGGCCATGAGCCCGGCGCCTTTACCGGCGCGCAGAAACGCCGCATCGGCAAATTCGAATTCGCCAACGGCGGCACGTTGTTCCTCGATGAAATCGAAAGCATGAGCCTGGACGTGCAGGTCAAGCTGCTGCGCCTGTTACAGGAGCGTGTGGTGGAGCGCCTCGGCGGCAACCAGCTGATCCCGCTGGATATCCGCATCATCGCCGCCACCAAGGAAGACCTGCGCCAGGCCGCCGACCAGGGCCGCTTCCGCGCCGACTTGTACTACCGCCTCAACGTCGCGCCGTTGCGTATTCCGCCACTGCGCGAGCGCGGTGAAGATGCGTTGATGCTGTTCCAGCACTTCGCCGACGAAGCCAGCAGTCGCCACGGCCTGCCTTTGCACGAGCTGCAACCGGGCCAGCGTGCCCTGCTGTTGCGTCATAGCTGGCCGGGCAATGTGCGCGAATTGCAGAACGCCGCCGAGCGCTTTGCGTTGGGCCTGGAGCTGGCGCTGGACAGCACCCCGGACAATCCCGCCAGCAGCGTGCTGACTTCCACGCCGGGCGGCTTGAGCGAACAGGTCGAGCAGTTCGAAAAAAGCCTGATCGCCGCCGAACTGACCCGCCCCCACAGCTCCATGCGCAGCCTCGCAGAAGCCCTCGGCGTACCGCGCAAGACCCTGCACGACAAACTGCGCAAGCACGGCCTGAACTTCGCCAACCAAAGTGCTGACGACGAATGACCCTGCCCACCCATCAAGAGGCCCCCATGAGCCGTGACAGCCGTTACCTGGAATCCATCCTCCACCACGACATCCCCCTGACCCGCGAAATGGGCCTCAAGGTACTCGACTGGCAAGACGGGCAACTGCAGCTGCACCTGCCTTTGCAAGCCAATATCAACCACAAGAGCACCATGTTCGGCGGCAGCCTTTACTGCGGCGCGGTGCTGGCGGGTTGGGGCTGGATGCACCTGCAACTGCGCGAGGAAGGGATTGAAGACGGGCATATCGTGATTCAGGAAGGGCAGATCAGCTATCCGCTGCCGGTGACGCACGACGCGACCGCCATTTGCGCGGCGCCGGAGGAGAAGGTGTGGAAGCGCTTTTTGGCGACCTACAAGCGCTATGGCCGAGCGCGGCTGGCGTTGGACACCTGGATCGCGAATGAGGGCAGTGAAGAGCGGGCCGTTACGTTCACCGGCCAATACGTCCTGCACCGCTAGAAGCCAATACACAAAACAAATGTGGGAGGGGCACCGCCCCTCCCACATTTAGATCGGCTGAGGTATTAAGAGCGGGCCAAGGTCAGCAACCGCTCACGCCACGCCGCCTTCGCCGGCAACGCCAGGAAAAACGGATTCAGCAACGACGCCCGCGCCGGATAGCTGAACGGCTCGCCACTCAACTCCAGCACCTCGCCGCCCGCCCCTTCCAATACACCCTGCGCCGCCGCCGTATCCCACTGCGAAGTCGGCGCCAGCCGCGGGTAGCAATCGGCACTGCCCTCGGCCAACAGGCAGAACTTCAACGAACTGCCGATATTCGCCAGTTTCAACTCCCCCAACCCTTCGCTCAAACCGTCCAGCAGACGCTCTTGCTCGGGGCTGGTATGCCGGCGGCTGGCGACCACGGTAAACGCCTCACCCACTGCTGGGGCCTCGCGCACCTGGATCTGCCTGGGCGCTTCGTTCACATCGGAGCGCCACGCCCCCAGGCCGGCTCCACCGAAGTAGCAACGGCCACTGGTGGGCATGGACACCACGCCGAACACCACGCGACCCTGTTCGACCAGGGCAATATTGACGGTGAATTCTTCGCTGCCGGCGATAAATTCCTTGGTGCCATCCAGCGGGTCCACCAACCACCAGCGCTGCCAGCCGGCCCGTACGCTCTGGTCGATGTCGGCGTCTTCTTCGGACAGCACAGGGATGCTCGGGTCCAATGCGGTTAGGCCCGCAAGAATCAGATGGTGGGCGGCCAGGTCGGCCGCCGTGACCGGCGAATCATCGGCCTTGGAGGTCACCGCCACATCGGCGCGCCAGTACGGCAGGATCACTTCACCCGCCTGGCGGGCCAGCTCGATCACAGGGGCGATAAACGGGTGGCCTAAAAACAGTTCGCTCATGGGGTAAACGCTCCACGCTGAATCAACAAATCTCGTACCAGGTACAACGCCGCCAAGGCGCGGCCTTCGCTGAACTGCTCGTTTTGCGCAAGCTGCGACAGCTCGCGCAGATTGACCCGGTCCACACGCATCGGCTCGGGCTCATCGCCTTCCAGGCGTTCTTCATAGAGTTCGGTGGCGAGCACCACCTGGATTTTCTGGCTCATGTAGCCAGGAGACAACGACAGCTCGGTAATGTGTTCCAACTGCCGTGCGCCGTAGCCGGCTTCTTCCTTGAGTTCACGGTCTGCTGCCGCCAGCACGTCTTCGCCGGGTTCGATCAGGCCCTTGGGCAAGGACAGCTCATACTCATCGGTACCGCCGCAGTACTCTTCAACCAGCAACGCATGATCTTCGTCGATCATCGCCACGATCATCACTGCGCCGTAGCCGGCACCGCGGCCCACCAGGCGCTCGTAGGTCCGTTCAACGCCATTGGAAAAGCGCAATTGCACTTCCTCCACGCGGAACAAACGGCTACTGGCGACTATTTCGCGGGCGAGGACGGTGGGTTTCTGGCGCATAAGCGGCTCCTTGGCGTGATCGGGTTACTATACCGTGGCTTTTCCGATTGTCTGTGTCGGATATCTTTACTTACATGAGACCGCACCATGCCCTCTTTGCCCTGGCACGCCATCGACACCGTCCTGCTGGACATGGACGGCACCCTGCTCGACCTGCATTACGACAACCACTTCTGGATGGAGCACCTGCCCCAGCGTTACGCCGAGCTGCACGGGGTGAGCCGGGCCATGGCCGAAATGGAGTTGCAGCCTCTGTTCGAGCGTAACGCCGGACAGTTGCAATGGTATTGCCTGGATTTCTGGAGTGCGGAGCTGAACATCCCGGTGCGCGAACTCAAGCTGGAAACCGCCCACCTGATCGCCCTGCGCCCGGATGCCGATACCTTCCTGGCGGCGATCAAACGGGCAGGCAAGCGCGTGATCCTGATCACCAATGCCCACCGTGACTCGCTGTCACTGAAGTTGGAGCGCATTGAACTGGCGCCGTACTTCGAGCGATTGATCAGCTCCCACGACTACGGCTTCGCCAAGGAAAACCCGCAGTTCTGGGATGCCTTGCAGGCTGACATCCAGTTCGATCCGGCTCGCAGCCTGTTTATCGACGACACCCTGCCGATCCTGCGCAGTGCCCAGGCGTTTGGCGTGGGGCATTTACTGGCGGTGAAAGAGCCGGACAGCCAAAAAGGGCCGAAGGACACCGGGGAATTTGCGGCGGTCGAGGATTACCGGGATCTCATTGCCGGGCTCTGAACCATGTGGGAGGGGGCTTGCTCCCGATAGCGGTGGATCAGTCAACTTGATGTCGACTGACACTCAGCTATCGGGAGCAAGCCCCCTCCCACCTTTTCGCCCGTGTATTACTCAGGAATACGCAGCGTCTGCCCTGGGTAAATCTTGTCTGGATGGGACAACAGCGGCTTGTTGGCCTCGAAGATCTTGTTGTACAGGTTGGCGTTGCCGTACACCGTCAGGGAAATCGCGCTGAGGGTGTCACCCTTTTTCACCACGACGAAACGGGCGGCGGTCACTGCCGGGCCGGTTACGGTGATCTGGTCATCCACACTGGCCACGCCTTGGATGTTACCCAGCGCCAGCAGAATCTTCTCTTTCTCTTCCTGGGTGGCGACTTCACCGGTCACGGTCACCTTGTCGCCCTCTACCGTGGTCTGCACATTCGGATTCCCCAGACCCACCTTCGCTACGTGTTCCTTCAACTGCTCACTCGCATTGGCGTTACCCGGCGTCAACAGGTCGACAATCTTTTCGCCGGCTTCTTTGATAAAGCTGAAAATGCTCATAGTGCGCTCTCCTTGGTAGTTGATTTCCAGATGCCCAAGACTAGACCAGTCCGGCAGACTTGGGTTCCAGCCCGACCAAAGACGCAAACGCGCTAGAATCCCCCCGCCATTGGAATAAGCCCTGGAGCGAAGATGGACATCAAGCAGCTGAAATTCCTCATCGCCCTCGACGAGACCCGTCACTTCGGCCAGGCCGCGGCGCGTTGCCACATCACCCAGCCAACCCTGTCGATGCGCCTGCGCAACCTTGAAGAAGAGCTGGACTTGCCGCTGGTCAATCGCGGCCAGCGTTTCGAAGGGTTCACCGCCCCCGGCGAGCGCGTGCTGGCCTGGGCCCGCACGGTGCTGGCGGCCTATGACGGCTTGCAGGCCGAAGCCGCCGCCTGCCGTGGCAACCTGGTGGGTACGTTGCGCCTGGGTGTGGTGCCGTTGTCGAGCTTTGATCCGCTGGCGTTGATGCAACAACTGCACAAGGAGCATCCGAGCCTGCGCTTTGAGCTTTCGGCCCTCAGCTCCGAGCAGATCCTCGAACAGTTGGCGAACAATCGCCTGGACCTGGGCGTGTCCTACCTCGACCGCCTGGACAACGAGCGCTTCGATTCCCTGGCCCTCGGCGATACCCGCATGGGCCTGCTCTACGACCAGCGCTATTTCAGTTTTGGCGACAAGCCGCTGAGCTGGGAGGCATTGATCGAACTGCCCCTGGGCATGCTCACCAGTGGCATGCACTTCCGTCAGTCCATCGACCACAACTTCCACAGCCGGGGCCTGCACCCGCAGCCGCTGTTACAAACCGACGCCGTCCATCAGTTGTTACAAGCTGTGCATGGCGGACTGTGCTGCGCCGTCATGCCGCTGGACGGCGGTCTGGACGCCCTCACCGAACATTTGCGCCTGCAACCTATCGAAGACGCCCACACCCTGGCGCGCCTGGGCCTGATCATGCGGCGCAGCGCACCGCGTTCGGCATTGGCAGAGGCGTGTTTCGCGCTGTTTCAGAAATCGCAAACAGAGTCTTGATCGACGTCATCTATCGGTAGATCAGTACTGGCAATTAGACGCGACGCTTTGTCGCGCCTAGTCTAAACACTGATCAATCCGCCGGTGGTACTGCCCCATGAACGCCAAGCGCCCAGTCTGCGCGGCGCCTGCTCCGGAAACGTCCGCGCCCGTCGCCAGCCAGAGCTACCAGTTTTGCAACCTTGAGCACACTGAAGTCACCAGCACCGCCTTGGCGGAAGAAGTGGCGTTGGCGATTGCCTATAACGACATCAGCCAGGCCGTCATGCTGGTCACGCCCACGGACCTGGAAGACTTTATTGTCGGGTTCAGCATCGGCAGCGGCATTATCGCCGACGTCAGCGATATTTATGATCTGAAACTCAGCGGTTCGGGTTCGGCCCAATACGCTCAGGTGCAGATCTCCAGCCGTGCGTTCTGGAACCTCAAGCAGCAGCGCCGCCAGCTGGCAGGTACCAGCGGCTGCGGCCTGTGCGGAGTGGAAGCCGTTGAACAGGCCCTGCCGGACCTTCAAGTGCTGCCCGGCGCGCCCTTGCCGCCTGCCGAATGGCTCGACGGCCTGCGCCAGCGCATCAGCGCGTTCCAGCCTTTGGGCCAGTGCAGCGGCGCTGTGCATGCGGCTGTGTTCATGAATAACCAGGGCGAATTGCTGATGGGCCGTGAAGACATCGGCCGGCACAACGCCCTCGACAAGTTGATCGGTGCGCTGATCCGCCAACGGATCCCCACCGACGGCGGGCTGGCGATTGTCACCAGCCGTTGCAGCCTCGAATTGATCCAGAAAGTCCTGCGCGCGGGCATACAGACCCTGGTCAGCCTGTCGTCGCCCACCGGCCTGGCCCTGCAATGGGCTCGCCGGCATAACCTCAATCTCATCCACCTGCCGCAGAAAAGTGCGCCGCGGGTCTACAGCCCTGCGATGGAGAACCAGCCGTGAGCAATCATCATCAAGCCGACCAAACCCCAACCCCGCGCTACAAGCCTTACAAGGGCCCGGCTGGCGGCTGGGGCGCGCTGATCAGCGTGGCACAGGCGTGGTTGACCAGTGACAACGCGCTGAAAAACCTGCGCATGATGCTCAAGACCAACCAGAACGGCGGCTTCGACTGCCCGGGCTGCGCCTGGGGCGACTCGCCGGAAAGCGGCATGGTCAAGTTCTGCGAGAACGGCGCCAAGGCGGTCAACTGGGAAGCCACCAAGCGCCGCGTTGACGCAGCGTTTTTCGCCAAGCACAGCGTCACCGCGCTGCTGGAGCAAAGCGACTATTGGCTCGAGTACCAAGGCCGCCTGACCGAGCCCATGCGCTACGACGCCGAAACCGATCGCTACCAGCCCATCAGCTGGGAAGCGGCCTTCGACCTGGTCGGCAAGCACCTCAACGCCCTGCCCAGCCCGGACATGGCCGAGTTCTACACCTCGGGCCGTGCCAGTAACGAAGCGGCGTACCTGTACCAGCTGTTTGTGCGCGCCTACGGCACCAACAACTTCCCGGACTGCTCGAACATGTGCCACGAGGCCAGCGGCGTGGCCCTGGCGCAGAGCGTGGGTGTCGGCAAAGGCACCGTGACCTTTGATGACTTCGAACATGCCGATGCGATATTCGTCTGGGGCCAGAACCCCGGCACCAACCACCCGCGCATGCTCGAACCGCTGCGTGAAGCGGTCAAACGCGGTGCCCAGGTGGTGTGCATCAACCCCCTCAAGGAGCGCGGCCTGGAGCGCTTCCAGCATCCGCAGCATCCGCTGGAAATGCTCACCAACGGCGACAAGCCGACCAACACCGCGTACTTCCGCCCGGCCCTGGGTGGCGACATGGCGATCCTGCGCGGCATGGCCAAGTTCCTGCTGCTGTGGGAGCGCCAGGCTCAGGCCGAAGGCAAGGAAGCGGTGTTCGACCACGACTTCCTCAATGAACACACGGCCAACGTGCTGGATTACCTGGGCCAGATCGACGACACCTCCTGGGATGAAATCGTCGAACAGTCCGGCCTGACCCTGGTCGAGATCGAGCAAGCGGCACGCATGTACGCCAAGGGCAAGAACGTGATCATGTGCTGGGCGATGGGTATCACCCAGCACCGCCACTCGGTGCCGACCATCCAGGAAATCGCCAACCTGATGCTGCTGCGCGGCAACATCGGCCGCCCCGGCGCCGGCCTGTGCCCGGTGCGTGGCCACAGCAACGTGCAGGGCGACCGCACCATGGGCATCAACGAACGCCCACCGGTGGCGTTCCTCGACGCCTTGGAGCGACGCTTCCAGTTCCAGGTGCCGCGCACCAACGGGCACAACGTGGTGGAAGCGATCCACGCCATGCTTGAAGGTCGCTCCAAGGTGTTTATCGGCCTGGGTGGCAACTTCGCCCAAGCCACGCCGGACAGCCCGCGCACCTTCGAAGCACTGCGCAATTGCGACCTGACCGTGCAGATCAGCACCAAGCTCAACCGCAGCCACCTGATGCACGGCAAGGACGCGCTGATCCTGCCGTGCCTGGGCCGCACCGACATCGACATCCAGGCCGAAGGTCCGCAAGCGGTGACGGTAGAAGACTCGTTCAGCATGGTCCACGACTCCAACGGCCAACTGCAGCCGCTGTCGAAGTTGATGAAATCGGAACCGGCCATCCTCGCCGGCATCGCCGCCGCAACCCTGGGCAGCAAACCGGTGGACTGGAACTGGTTGGTGGCCGATTACAGCCGCATTCGCGACCTGATCGCCGATACCATCCCAGGCTTCAAGGACTTCAACGAACGCCTGAAACACCCCGGTGGTTTCTACCTGGGCAACTCCGCCGGTGCCCGACGCTGGAACACGCCTTCGGGCCGTGCCAACTTCCGCCCGAACATCCTGCCCAAGGACCTGATCCACGAGCGCACCCATGCCACGGGCCACGTGCCGGACCTGATCATGCAATCGATGCGCTCCCACGATCAGTACAACACCACCATTTATGGCCTGGACGACCGCTATCGCGGGGTCAAAGGCCAGCGTGACGTGCTGTTCGTCAACGAAGCCGACATCATCCGCCTGGGCTTCAAGCCGGGGCAGAAAGCCGACATCGTGTCGTTGTGGGAAGACGGCCGCGAGCGTCGGGTGAAGGGCTTCACCTTGCTGGCGTTTGATATTCCGGCGGGGCAGGCTGCGGCTTACTACCCGGAAGTGAACCCGTTGGTGCCGCTGGAAAGCACCGGGGATGGCAGCCATACACCGACGTCGAAGTTCGTGGCGATACGTTTGGAAGCTGCCAGTGACAATGGGCTGATCACGGCGCGTTCGGCCTGACTGATCATTTCGGACACAAAAAAGGCCGCTTTTGCATAAAAGCGGCCGTTCCGAAGTAGCTAAAGACTCGCAAAAACCACTTAAGTTCCAGAGCTAAAACAGTAACTTAGAGAATTGTGTACAACTCGTGCTACTGGTCGGATTTCTATTGTAACCATGTCAATACAGCCTCAGGATCGCGCCGTCATCCTCTTGAGGTCTCTCTATGAAGTTCTCCTCGATTCTCTTGTTGTCCCTTGGCCTGGTCAGTGGCGCAGCCATGGCCGGTGGCACCACCGAAGCCGGTGTGGGCGGCGCATTGGGCGGGGTTCTAGGCTCGGTTGTCGGCCAGCAGTTGGGCGGCAACACCGGTTCGACCATCGGCGCGGCCCTGGGCGGCGCAGGCGGTAGTGCGGTCGGCGCAGACAAGCGCAGCCGCGGCGAAGCAGCCATTGGCGGCGCACTGGGCGCAGCCGGCGGCAACGTGGTGGGCCGCAGTGTCGGCGGCAGCACCGGGGCACTGATCGGTTCAGCGGCCGGCGGTGGCGCGGGCGGTGCGCTGGGCAACTACATGGGCAACAAGAGCGATGACGATGATCGTCGTAGTCGTGATAGCCGCCGTTATGACCGCGACGACCATCGCGGCCGCGGCCATGCCTACGGGCATCGCAAGAACAAGCATCACTACCGTCACCGCTAAGCGCTAAAGAACACTGTAAAACCAATGTGGGAGGGGGCTGGCCCCCTCCCACATCGGGTTCCGTGGTGCCTGCAACGCCGAAGTCAGACCACCAACCGCTGCAACGCCTCGCGCAACATCCCCGGAATCGTCACCGGCTGGTTCGTCCCCCGATCCACGAACACATGCACAAAGCGCCCCGCCGCACAGGCCTCCTCTTCGCCTGCCTTGAACACCGCCAATTCGTACTGCACTGAGCTGTTGCCCAACTTGCCCACCCGCAGGCCGATGTCCAGGCGGTCGGGAAAGGCAATCGAGGCGAAGTAATCGCACGCCGAACTCACCACAAACCCCACCACCTCACCGTCATGAATATCCAACCCACCCTGTTCGATCAGGTAGGTATTCACCGCCGTGTCGAAGAAGCTGTAGTAGGTGACATTGTTCACATGGCCGTACACATCGTTGTCGTGCCAGCGTGTGATGATCGGCTGGAAGTGACGGTAATCGGCGCGTTGCGGCATTGAGTCAGGCATGGGCACGTCTCATGAAAGTAGGGTTACAGGTCACTCAAGTGGGCTTGGGCCCACTCACGCACGTCGGCGTAGGGGTAGTCTTCCAGCGCTGCGAAACCGGGAATGCCCCGCGCCTTCAACTTGGTAAACAACGGCACGCTGATACCCCCCAGGAACCGTGTCAGCCGCTCAGCGCCCGGCAGTTGGCCGGTGTGCTCATGATGCCTGTGGATAAAATCACCGCACAGCCCCATGAAGTTTTTATCCACAAGCGGCGGCAGGCTCGGCGGCGCCGGCAAATGCGCGACGTGGCCGTGGCACACAGAGCAGTGCCCGCAGCGCTGCGGTGCATTTTCATCACCAAAGTAACGCGCCAGGCGCTGCCCCAGGCAATGTTCGGTGGCGAACAGATCGAGCATGGCATGAATCCGCGCCACTTCCGTCACCTCGTGCTGCTTGAAGCCTGTGTATAACTCGGCGCTCAACACCTGTGGATCAAACTCGGTATCCAGCAGGCTGTAGACCTCCGTCATCTGCTTGCTTTCCAACTCGATCAGGCCTTGTTCCTGGAAGTAATCCAGGGCCTTCACCACCCGACTGCGTTCGGCATTGTGTTGTTGGTAAAGCGCGTCGAAATCCACGGTCGCCCAGGTTTTCGCGCGCTTGCACACCTGGATGATCGCCGCGACAAACTGCTGGCGCTCGCCGGAAAAACGCACCAGCAGGGCCTCGGGCTCGACCAGGTACTTGAAGCGGTACTCGGCATAAAACGCGTAGCGCGGCGCGATCACGCCCCTGAGCTCCAATTGCACCAGCAGTGTCTTCAGTGGCAGTTCGCGGATGTTGCTGTGGTCCGACAGCGACCTCAGCAGGAACTCCCACTGCCCTTCACTGCGCGCTGCCTGCAACTCTTCCAGCACCCGCCGAATACCGTCCTGCTCGGGCGTATCGCCGTACACGAAGTTTTCCAGCACATTGAGGCTGTCGCGGTTGGCCAGCACCAGGCAGTCCGAGGGCTGCCCATCACGCCCCGCACGGCCGATTTCCTGGCTGTAGTTCTCGATGGATTTGGGCAGGTCAAAATGCACGACATTGCGGATATCGCTCTTGTCGATACCCATGCCAAACGCGATGGTAGCGACGATGCAATTGGAGCGCCCACCCATGAAGCGCTGCTGGATGCCCTCACGCCTGTCGTGGGGCAAGCCGGCGTGATACGCCTCGGCCTGGATACCGTTGCGGTTCAGGTGCTCGGCAATCTGCTCGGCGGTTTTCTGCAAGGTGACGTAGACGATGCTGGGCTGGTTGGCCCGCTCGCTCATCCACTGCACCAGGCGCCGATGCTTGTCCGCACCGGCGACCGGCTCCACCAACAGGTCGAGGTTGGGCCGGTAGAAGCCCGTGGTGACCACGTCGTCCGGCGCAATGGCGAACTTGGCCTGCATGTCGGCAATCACCTTGGGCGTGGCCGTAGCCGTCAGCAGCAGCGCTTGTGGGATCTTGAACTGGCGCTGGTAGTCCGGCAGCTTCAAATAATCCGGGCGGAAGTTGTGGCCCCACTCGGAAATACAGTGCGCCTCATCCACCACCAGCAGCGAGATCTGCACACTTTGCAGGAAGTGGCGAAAACGCTCGTTCTTCAAGCGCTCCACGGAAATCATCAGGATTTTCAGCTCGCCGGAACGCGCGCGGGCCATCACGTCATTGGCGTCCTCGCGGCTTTGCGCCGAATCGATACTGCCCGCCGAAATACCGTGGCGTTGCAGGAAGCCCAACTGGTCCTGCATCAACGCCAACAACGGCGACACCACCAGCGTCAGGTGCGGCAGCAACACCGCCGACAGCTGATAACACAGGGACTTGCCCGACCCCGTAGGAAAAATGGCCGCAGCCGAACGACCTGCCAGTACGGCGCTGACCGTTTCTTCCTGGCCCAAACGAAACTGTGGATAACCAAAGACCTGCTGGAGGGTGTCGTGCATAGGCTGTCACTCCATTGACCGCTGAAGGTGGCTTAAAAACGTAGCCCAGCAAGCTCAGCGAATCGAGAAAGGTCGCATGGAAAAAAGAGACAGGATGATACACAGGGTGCAGCAATGGCCTTGGGCCAAATTTGACAAGTTCGACTGTGGCTGTAGGAACACCACAAACCAAATGTGGGAGGGGGATTGCCCCCCTCCCACATTTCAGACCTGCGCTACAGCTGAATCAGCGATTCTGCACCCGCTCAATCGCCGTGTCATACACCGGGTTGGCCTTCTGCTCCTTGGCCAACTGGTAGTGACGCAATGCATCCGGGAACTGCCCCGCCGCTTCGTAGATCCGCGCAATGTTGTAGTAGGCACCTGCACGCACGGTGGCAGCATTGGCGCCGGTGGCAAGGGCGATAGCCTTGCGATTGGCCCAGATCGACTCGGCAGTGTTGCCGGCTTTCTGATACGCCAGGCCGAGGTTGCCGTAGGCCTTGCCGAAGCCATTGTCCAGCTCGATAGCCTGGCGGAACAGGTCGATGGCCTGGTCCAGCTTGCCGGCCTGGTAGGCCGCTTCACCCTGCAGGTTCAGACGCTTCGCATCGGTTTGTACGGAAGAGCTGACGGTGACGGCGGTGACCGCCACGCTGTCATCCAGCAGCGGTTTGACTTCGTTCAGCACATTCGCCGCATTCACGGTCACGCCACTGAAAGTGTTGATGTCCTGGAAGTCGCCGCTGCCGGTCATGCGGAACACCGTCCACAGGTTGCCGCTGCGGTTCTTGGGCACGTAGTAGGTACGCACCAGCGATTGGCCCATGTACACGAACACCTTGGCTTCGCTGTCGGACAACTGGCGCGAGCCTGGATTGCCGCCATTGCTGTAGTCGTGCACGGCATAGACGTAGCTTTCGCCGTAGTGCTTTTTCTGCAGGGTGATGGTTTCCGGACCGTAGCTGTCGGTGTCATCCACATCCAACTCGGCGTCAGTACCCTTCTGGTTCTCGAAGTAGATGTTATTGCCGGGGAAAATCATGTGGGAGTCGAGGTCACTCGGCGTCTTGCCCCAGGTCAGCACCACACGCAGGCCATCGAGGTTTTCCATCACCGGGCTGATGGCGTAGGTCATGCCCGCGCATGGGCACTTCACCACCAGGTTGGAGTAGCCAGGTTTCTTGATGATCAGCAGGTTGCTCGCATCATCAGCGGCCTCACTGGTCAGCGTCACTTGGCCCTGGGCGTTGGTGCGGCCCACCACATTCTGTGCGCCGTTGCGTTGCAGCAGCACTTCGGCATCAGCGATTTTCTGGTCCTTGACCACCGCACTGAGCACTTCGATCGGCAACTGCCCGGCCTGGACCGAAAAAGCCACCGCACACAACGACATCGCCGAAGCAACACGAAGCAAACCCATGCTTAACTCCCTTTAAGTAGCGGGCGGAAATCGCCCTGCAAGATTTTGCGGTGAAACATACGCTGAATTCCGAGTGTCGGCGGATTTTTTGTACAGAATGTGACGTGGTTTTTATCCCGCCTTCCCGTTGAAGCATTGCGCTACAATCAAACCTTGCTACCCAGGAGTGCGCTGCGATGAGCGAACTGACGTTTGAGCAAAAACAGGATCATTACCACAAGATCCGCCGTTCCAATTACCTGGCCAGCCTGCGCCTGGAAGGGTTCGACACCCAACCGGCCGACGTCGACAAACCCCTGCCGACCCGCGAAGCCGTCCTTGCCAAGTACCGCAACACGCCACGCTGATGCTCGACAAATACGGGGTGGGCCAGGATCCGTACTGCTATCCCGGTAGCAGCGTCCTGCGCAACCGCCTCGATTTGCTCGACGAAACTCGCCTGCACCAGGCCGAGCGGGAATTATCCGAAATCGCCGTAGGCAACCTCCCTCTCTTCCCCCCGCCCTACGACCTCGACCGCCTGCAACACATCCACCGCACGCTGTTCGGTGACATCTACGACTGGGCCGGTGAGTTGCGCAGCGTGAACATCCAGAAAGGCGACACCCTGTTCTGCACCCCGGAGCGCATCCCCCCGGAAGCCGCGAAGATCATCCGGCAGATGGAAGAAGCAAACTGGTTTGTCGGTGCCAGCCAAACCGAGTTGATAAGCAGGATTGCCGAAGCCTATGGCGACCTCAACGTCATCCACCCCTTCCGCGAGGGCAACGGCCGGGCGCAGCGGATTTTGTTCGAACAGATCATCGTCAACGCGGGGTTTTCAGTGAACTGGTGGCTGGTCAAACACGCGGCATGGATACCGGCGAATATTGATGCGGTGGCGTGTGATTATCGGGGGTTGGAGGCGATTTTTGAGCGGTGTGTCAGCAGGCCTGCCAGCGCCTGATCGAACCACGAACGATTAAACCATCTGTTTATTGCCCGAGCGCACACTCACTTCTAAGGTTCGCACCGTCGCTGCCAAATCAGCGGCCGGGTTTGGTCACCCGGAAAACAGCACACATAAGTGCCATTACTCGCTCTGCGAACGTCTATCGTCTCGTATAGCAGTGCTATGGCGGCTGTGTGGGGGACGTCTTCGGACGTGTCGGAGTGCTGTTTCCGGCTGGCCAACCCGCGCACAGTCCGCCACCCACCGTTTGGCCACGGTGATGTCGGTTACCTAACAGCAAACCGAGCACCTTCAAATGCAAATACCTGAAACGATGAACCGCTATCGTCATCTACGCACCAATTTCACTGATACCCATCCGCTTCTCATCGACACCCAAGCCAAAGCCGAAGACATCCAGTCCGCCGCCCACCAACGCATCCGCGCAGCCACCGACTTACTGGAAACCTTCTCCTGCCTGACCTTCGAACACTCCGACCTCAAAGACATCTCCCACATCACCAACGCCTTGTACCTGCTCGTCCAAGACGGCTGTGATTTGCTGGAAGCGGCGCAACACGTACAACTACAAACCGAACAAGCACAAATCTAAGCAACACCCTTTTTAGAAGCGAGCCTGTTCGCGAAAATCATCAACGATGACGCGGTAAGCCAGAAGAAACGCGGCGTCCTTGAGTTTTTCGCGAGCAAGCTCGCTCCTACCATTGACCCGCGTTGCCTGTTAAAGCACTGCCAAGCCACAAATGCCGGAAACCGTTGTAGGAAACCTCCAAACAACGCGACATCCCCTTCCCAAACTGCTCCAAACACACGCTTAACCCTCTACAGAAGTTACCCGTAGCTGAATGAAAATAGCGCGGTCTCAACTTTCTCGGCAGAAACCTGTGAACATCGAAAGGGCTCAACACATCGGCCACTATGGCGTCATCTTCACAGTGATTCGCTTCACTGTTGTGCCTGACAATCGGCATGCTTTGGCCAATCTATGCCTGCTTGAAACAAAAACGGCAGCGCGACAAGTGCGCGATCAGATACGTAGGCTGTACGAAAAAATGCTGGCCAGAGACTTGCCATGCGAAAGGGCGGTCGCGATTTCCCATCCTTTGAGACGGAATCAGGCCGATCGGTTAAACGACCAAAACGTGCTCATCAAACAAATAATCTCCGGAGCGGTTAAAGCACCAGGGATTGCCATTTCAACCGTAACCGCGGGCTTCGTTGGAGATACGATTTCCGGCAAGCTTCGTAGATATCACGCTGGAGACATCATCATCGGTCTGGATGCCAGTGTGAGAGGAGGCATAGGGCCTCAGCGGTCAACACTCTCAATGCATGTCTACTCGGACGAGTCTTAGTGGCATGGCCCTTTACCTTCAATCCGCTTCCTTTCTCATTATCTATTTGGTGCTGCACTACCAAATCACAGACCCAATGCTCAGAAAGCACTTCGCAGTCACATTTCTTACAACAGGCCTTATTTTGACGTTCCTACTACCCTATGTAGCGGTGATCCTCAGAATGCCCCTCCTACCTGTCTTTGTATTCTTGATAGGCTTGGCGCTCTTCATCACTCGAAACAAATACCGCCTCCAACGCAACCAGCCCCTTCACCCACTCCTGCGTGCACCCACCATGAACCTCGCCCCTAACTTCCCCGAAGACCCCGTGATGCAGCAACTCCTTCAACTGCTGCACGAAGAAATCGGCCTGCCGAAACACAAGACCATCCGCCTGCAAACCTCACTCAATTTCGACCTGGGCTGTGACGGCAGCGAAGCCAAGCAGCTCATGGAAGCGCTGGAGCAGGAGTTCGCCCTCGACCTGGGCGACTACGACACTTATCGTTACTTCAACCCACCGGTCTTTGACGTGTTCCTCAAGCGTCGGGGCAAGGGGCATGGCGACAAGGTCCCGTTGACCATCGGCATGCTCTACCTGGCCATCAAGACCCACAGCTGGGACACGCAGACGCTGGAAAACCTGAGCTGAGCGAATACCGGCTCCAGGTCCACCGCAAGTCAAAGGTGGAGGGGCAATGGTTCGGCCTATCGTCGACGAACCTTTCGCGCACAAAAAAGCCGCTCACAAGGAGCGGCTTTTTAACAGCGACCGAATCTTACAACTTCGGACCCGCAGCCTTGATCGCATCGCTCACTTCAAACTTCTTGAAGTTCTCGATGAACAGACCAGCCAGGGCCTTCGCTGCTTCATCGTAAGCGGCCTTGTCAGCCCAGGTGTTACGTGGGTTCAACAGGCCGGTCTCAACGCCCGGTACGGCCAATGGCACGTCGAGGTTGATGGTGTCGAGGTGTTCGGTTTCAGCACCGATCAACGCGCCGCTCTGGATCGCTGCGATCACGCCGCGCGTGGTCGGGATATTGAAGCGCTTGCCAACGCCGTAGCCACCGCCGGTCCAGCCGGTGTTGACCAGGTAGACCTTGGAGCCGAAGCCGCGGATGCGCTTGATCAGCAGCTCTGCATATTCGCCGGCCGGGCGCGGGAAGAACGGTGCGCCGAAGCAGGTGGAGAAGGTCGACTTGATGCCGCTGCCCGAACCCATTTCGGTCGAGCCCACCAGTGCGGTGTAGCCGGACAGGAAGTGGTAGGCCGCTTGTTCTTCGCTGAGGATGGACACGGGCGGCAGTACGCCGGTCAGGTCGCAGGTCAGGAAGATCACCGCGTTTGGCTCGCCGCCCAGGTTCTTCTCGGAACGCTTGGCAACGTGCTCCAGCGGGTAGGCGGCGCGGCTGTTCTGGGTCAGGCTGACGTCAGCATAGTCGGCGTGCTTGGCCTCGTCGATCACGACGTTTTCCAACACGGCGCCGTGCTTGATGGCTTTCCAGATCACCGGCTCGTTCTTCTCGGACAGGTCGATGCATTTGGCATAGCAACCGCCTTCGATGTTGAACACCACGCCTTCGCCCCAGCCGTGCTCGTCGTCACCGATCAGGTAGCGGCTTTCGTCGGCGGACAGGGTGGTCTTGCCGGTACCCGACAGACCGAAGAACAGGGTCACGTCGCCGGCTTCGCCAATGTTGGCGGCGCAGTGCATCGGCAGTACGTCGGAAGCCGGCAGCAGGTAGTTCTGCACCGAGAACATGGCTTTCTTCATTTCACCGGCGTAGCGCATGCCGGCGATCAGCACTTTTTTCTGGGCGAAGTTAAGGATCACGCAACCGTCGGAGTTGGTGCCATCACGCTCAGGCACGCACTCGAAGTTGGCCACGTTGAGCACTTGCCACTCGTCACGACCGGCCGGGTTGTACTGGGCCGGGTTGATGAACAGGCAACGACCGAACAGGTTCTGCCAGGCAGTCTGGGTGGTCATTTTCACGGCCAGGTAGTGGTCTTCGGAGGCCCCTACGTGAACGTGGGAAACGAAATGCTCTTGCGCATTGTTGAACGCCTCGACGCGTGCCCACAGGGCATCGAACTTGTCGGCCGGGAACTTGCGATTGATCGGGCCCCAGGCGATGGAATCCTGGGTGGAAGGCTCTTCAACGATGAAACGGTCGACTGGCGAACGGCCGGTACGGTGACCGGTTTCCACGACCAGCGCGCCGGTATCGGCAAGCACGCCTTCACCGCGCTGCAGGGCTTCTTTGACCAGATCGTCAACACTCAGATCGGTGTATACGGCGTTATTGGCTTGCGTCATGAGGTTCCCCGTCGGCCTGTGGCCGAGTGCTCCAAACGTTTTGTAGTAGAAAGTTGCGCACTACTACCGCGAAAAAAGTGGGCCGGATTATGCCAGAAAAGCCCAAAAAGAGTAGGGCCCTCCCGTCAGAACGCCTCTAATCCGGCATTTGACAGGTGATTTACCTGTGCTTAAACGTTTTAGTGGCGGGTGTCGGAAGGCGTGTCGATGCCTGCGCCAGCGAACAATTGCGCTACATCGGCAGCGTCGAACAGGTAGCGCTCGTTGCAGAACTGGCAGTCGATCTCGATATTGCCACCGTGTTCCACCACCAGGTTCTGCGCATCTTCCAGGCCCAAGCTGACCAGGGCGTTGCCCGAACGCTCACGGGAGCAGCTGCAGTGGAAGTGCAAGGTCTGCGCGTCGAACAGGCGTACCGGGTCTTCGTGGTACAGGCGGTGCAGGATGGTTTCGTTGTCCAGGCCCAGCAGTTCTTCGGCTTTCAGGGTATCGGCCAAGGCAATGCAGTGCCGCCAGCTTTCAGCGCGATCTTCGTCGTCCTTGATACGGTCGGCCGGCAGTTGTTGCAGCAACATGCCACGGGCGCGCTTGCCGTCGGCGTTGAGCCAGAACTTGGTGCCCACTTGCTGGGACATCACGAAATAGTTGGTGAAGCATTCCGACAGCGTTTTGCCGTCGAGGTCGACGATGCCCTGGTAACGTTGGCCTGAGGTCGGGTCGACGGTGAGCGCCAGGACACCGTTGGGCATCAGCTCGGCCAGGCTGGCGTCCGGGGCAATCTGGTCGGCTTCATAACGGGCCAGGCCACGGATTTCGCGCTCGCTGGAGCACTCGATCATCAACAGCGGAATCGGCCCTTCGGAACGGGCTTGCAGGATCAGCAAACCGTCGAACTTCATGGTGCCTACCAGCAACGCAGCAGCGGCCATCAGCTCACCGAGCAGTTGTGCGACCGGTTCCGGATAGGGGTGCTTGGCGAGGACTTCGGCGTAGCTGCGCTCCAACGAAACCATTTCGCCGCGGGCGTCGCTCTCATCGAAGATGAAGCGTTGGGTGAAGTCGGTATCCGGTAGATCAGTCATAGGTCTGGGTATCTGAATTGATGACAAATTGGTTACAAGGTTTATAAAATTAAACGCTTTAGCACCATCTTGGTGCGGCTTTCTCCTGGAAACAGAGAGCTTATTTAGAGCGAAGAGGGACAGTTTATGAACAATCCGGGTTTGTTCCAAGCCAAGTGGAACCTCCGGCGATGGGCTCTGTGCAATCTACTCGCTATCGGGCTGCTGTGTTTTTGGCTGTGGCCCACGGGGCAGATGCTGTGTGTGATTTTCGACGAGTGGCTGTTTCACCTTCTCAACGACCCGCTGGCGAGCAACGCGACATGGCTGCACGTGTGGGCCGTGGCCAGTTTGCGGCCGTTTGATGCGGTGGTCGGGGTGATCCTGCTGATGCTGATGATTCGCGGCGACTGGGTGTTCAAAGCCGCGCAGGTACGCCAGGCCCTGTTAGGTTTTGTCGGTGTTTTGTTGCTCTTGCTGTTTATCCGCATGCTGTTTTCCAAACTCGCAGCGCAGATGGGCTGGCAACACAGCAGCCCGTCGATGGTCCTCGCCGGGGCGATCCAGATGAGCGACTATTTCCCGGGGCTGGAGAAGACCTGGGAGCTGAAGGACCGCTCAAGCCAAAGCTTTCCGGGGGATCACGCCTCGGTGTTGCTGATCTGGGCAATGTTCATGAGCGTGTTCGCCAAGCGTATCGGCCAGGTGCTGGTGATCTGGGGCCTGGCGCTGTTGTTCATGATGCCGCGGCTGGTAGCGGGCGCGCATTGGGGGCAGGACGACTATATCGGCGGGGTGCTGCTGGCACTGTTGGCGTTGGGCTGGGGTTGTTACACGCCGTTTGCAGCGAAGGTGTCGGCCGCTTTGTTACACGTGACGACGCCGATCTTCAGGTTACTTGGCAAGCTGCCAGTGATCAGTGGATTGAGCGTCGTGCGTACATCCCCTTAACGCTGCAAGCCCCCTCCCACATTTGAATGGGCCGCTGCGCGATCAGTCATCATTGCCACTGCCGCGAAACTTGAACAGGTCGCGGCGCTGCTTCTTGCTCGGCTTGCCATCGGTGGTCATCCCCGTGGCGCCCGCCTTGCGCAGGGCAGCCGCATTTTCGCGCCTGGCAATGCTGGCTTCGGTTTCGGTGTACAGCGCCTGTGCTTCGGGAGCGCCACGGCGCACGATGGAAAGTGCCTGAACCACGACGGTCTTTTCGTCAAAACCTATCCGAATCTGCAGCTCATCACCGACACGTGGCTCTTTGCCCGGCTTACAGCGCTCGCCTCGATGATGCACCTTGCCGCTCTCAATCGCGGCCTTGGCCAAGGCACGTGTCTTAAAGAAACGCGCCGCCCAAAGCCACTTGTCCAGACGGACCTTTTCTTCCTCTTCCTGCTTTTGAGCCACTTGAATTCCTCGCTCTGACAAATGTCGCAACTGTAACGTTGAAACCCTTCGACGCATAAACCTCAAGGCTCACCTAAGATACGCCAGGTAGCACCCTGTTTTCGCGAGGATACGCCGTGACCGACTTTCCTACTTCACTCACCTCGCCTGAACAGCGTTGCCCAGGCTGCCAGCAAAGCGAACCCTTGGGTTTCGAGTTTGCTTTCGCCTACCAGCCTATCGTTGACCTTCGGGACCATTCGATTTTTGCCCACGAAGCCTTGGTGCGCGGTACACAGGGCGAAGGGGCATTGTCGGTGCTGGACCAGGTCAACGACAGCAACCGCTACCGCTTCGACCAGCGCTGCCGCACCCAGGCGATTGCCGGTGCTGCAGCTTTGGGGATGCAAACCCACCTTTCCATCAACTTCATGCCCAACGCCGTGTACCGTCCGGAGTTGTGCATCCGCAGCACCCTGGAGGCGGCGCGCGCGCACAATTTTCCGCTGGATCAACTGATTTTCGAGACACTGGAAAGCGAGCATGTAGATAACTATCGCCATTTGACGAATATTCTGCGTGAATACCGCGAATTCGGCTTCAAGACCGCTATCGATGATTTCGGCGCGGGCTATTCGGGGCTGAATCTGTTGGCTGATTTCCAACCTGACTTGATCAAACTCGACATGGCGCTGATCCGCGATGTCGACCAGGATCGTGTCCGTCAGGTGATCGTCCAGGGGATTGTCACAATCTGTGAGCAGTTGAACGTTACTGTCATCGCCGAAGGCATCGAAAGTGCCGGCGAACGCGACTTTCTGTCTGACTGTGGAATATTTCTGATGCAAGGCTACTGGTTCGCCAAGCCTGCATTCAAAGCCCTGGCCGAGGTTTCTCCTCAGGCGTGGGCGAATTGACCGGTTACCCATATTGAAGACATTTGACCATTTGACCGTTGTAGGTCTGCGTGAATGGGTGGCACTTCCCGACTTGGGAGTGGCAGGCCTGCGTGCCAAGATCGACACCGGTGCCAGCACCTCCAGCCTGCATGCCACCGACATCGAGCCGTTTGAGCGCGACGGCGAGAAGTGGGTGCGCTTTACCGCGCACCTGGGCAGCGTCGTGCAACTGCGTCACCGCCGCTGCGAAGCGCCCCTGGTGACGATGAAAACCATCAAGAGCTCCAATGGCCATGCGCAGGTGCGCTACGTGATCAGCACCACCCTGGCACTGGGTGATCGGGTATGGCGGGTGGAGTTCACCCTGGCCTGCCGCAAAGCCATGCGTTATCGCCTGTTGCTGGGTTCCAAGGCGCTGATTGACGGCCACCTGGTGGTCAATCCCGGCGTCAAGTACGTTCAAGACAAGCCGGTGTTCCCGGTCTCTACTATTTCTGCCCCAGGTGCTGCATGAAGATTGCTGTGCTGTCGCGAAACCCGCGTCTGTATTCCACCCGCCGCCTGGTCGAGGCCGGCACCGAACGTGGCCACGAAATGGTGGTGATCGACACGTTGCGTGCCTATATGAACATCGCCAGCCACAAGCCGCAGATCCATTACCGCGGTAAACCGCTGGAGGGGTTTGATGCGGTGATCCCTCGGATTGGCGCCTCGGTGACGTTCTATGGCTGCGCCGTGTTGCGCCAATTCGAAATGATGGGGGTTTTCCCCCTCAATGAATCCGTGGCCATTGCACGCTCGCGGGACAAATTACGCTCGTTGCAACTGCTCTCGCGGCGGGGCATCGGCCTGCCGGTCACCGGCTTTGCCCACTCCCCCGACGACATTCCCGACCTGATCGAAATGGTCAACGGCGCGCCGCTGGTGATCAAGGTGCTGGAAGGCACCCAGGGCATCGGTGTGGTGCTGTGTGAAACCGCGACCGCAGCGGAATCCGTGATCGAGGCATTCATGGGCCTCAAGCAGAACATCATGGTCCAGGAGTACATCAAGGAAGCCGGCGGTGCGGATATTCGCTGCTTCGTGGTGGGCGACAAGGTGATCGCAGCCATGAAGCGCCAGGCCAAGCCCGGAGAGTTCCGCTCCAACCTGCACCGTGGCGGCAGCGCCAGCCTGATCAAGATCACCCCGGAAGAACGCATGACCGCGCTGCGGGCGGCCAAGGTCATGGGGTTGGCAGTGGCGGGTGTGGATATCCTGCGCTCCAACCATGGGCCACTGGTAATGGAGGTGAACTCGTCGCCGGGCCTGGAAGGGATAGAGACCACCACTGGGAAGGATGTGGCGGGGATCATCATTCAACATCTGGAGAAGAATGGTGGACCGAATATGACCAGGACCAAGGGCAAGGGTTAGAGACGGGAGCTGTCAGCTTCAAGCTATAAGCTGCAAGAAAGGGCAAAAGCTGTGTGCCTTTCTCTTGCGGCTTCAAGCTTGAAACTTGCAGCTGTTTCTATACCGCATCTCTGGGCAGCATCAGCCCAAGCGGCAAGCGTACCCGCGCCTCAAGGCCACCGCCTTCGCGGTTACGCAACTCGACATTGCCGCCGTGCATCGACGCAATCCGCCGCACGATCGCCAGCCCCAAGCCGGTCCCTTTGCCACCCCGGGCACGGTCGCCACGGGTGAAGGGGTTGAAGATACCCTCCAGCTCGTCCGGATCGATGCCCGCCCCCCGGTCCATCACACTCAGCACTACGTACGGCGCAGCACTGTCGCCAGACACATACGCAGCCACTTCAACATCCGAACCGGCGTGGTGCAAAGCGTTGCCGATCAGGTTGTTCAGCAGGCGCTTCATCGACACCCGACGCAACGCAAACGGCTGGATCGGCTCAAGGCGCATGCGCACTTGCTCGCCATTCTGGTTGTAGGGCGCCACAACCTCACGCACCAGGTCCGTGAGATCGACTTCCTCCACCACCTCGTCACGACCATCACGGATAAACGCCAGGAACTGGTCGAGAATCGCGTCCATGTCTTCGATGTCGCGAACCATGTCGTCGGTGAGGTCGCTATGGTTGCCCATCAGCTCCAGGGACAGGCGCAATCGCGTCAAGGGCGTGCGCAAGTCATGGGACACCCCCGCCAGCATCAGCTCGCGCTCCCGCCCGGCCTGTTCGACATCCTCCGCCATCTGGTTGAAGGCGCCATACACCTCGGTCATTTCACTGGGCGTATCGCTGACCGGCAGGCGCACGCTGCGCCCCTGGCCCAATTGGCGGGCGGCAAACACCAGGCGCTTAAGCGGTTGGTTGAGCTGGCGAACGAAAATCCACGCCGACGCGGTGGAAAGCAAGCCGATGGCCAGGAACCAACCCAACACGTTCCAGATCTTCTGCCCCCGCAAAGGGTGCGGATACAGCGGAACCTTGATCCAGGCATCACCAAGGCTCGGCGCCCTTACCCACAGCGCAGGTGAAACATGCATGCGCAAGCGCACCTCGGTGTCCTCGCCCAGTTCGGCCTGCATCTGGCGCTGGTAGATCTCGCTGTAGGGCCAATGCTGCTCACCCTCGGGTACACCAGCCCCGTCAACGCGGGTCAACGTCGAGGCCTTGGCTACCTTTTCGCGGTTCTCAGGGTCTACAGCCCAGTAACCACGCAGCGTCAGGGCGACACCGTGGCTGTACTGCCGGTCCACCAGCACGTCTTCGTTCATCAGCAGATAAACCAGTGTCAGCGCCTTGGAAAACAGCACGACGATCAGCACCAGCCAAAGGGTGCGGGAGAAGAAACTTTGCGGGAACCACAGAGGGGTTTTCATAGAAGACAGCTGGACACCTTGCAGGAACGAGCGGCGCTCGCAGAATTGCAGACGCCGGGCATCCCGTCGACCCTCATGGAGTCAAGCGCCAGGATGCCCGCCCTGCAAATCATCGGTCACTTGGTTGCGGTGCCATCCGGCACAAACACATAGCCCACACCCCAGACAGTCTGGATATACCGAGGTTTGGACGGGTCCGGCTCGATCATCCGGCGCAGACGGGAAATCTGCACGTCGATGGAGCGTTCCAGGGCGTCCCATTCGCGACCGCGTGCCAAGTTCATCAGTTTGTCGCGGGTCAGCGGCTGACGCGCGTTCATCACCAGCGCCTTGAGCACGGCGAATTCACCGGTGGTGAGCATATGCACTTCGTCGCCACGCTTGAGCTCGCGGGTCGCCAGCGACAGCTCGTAGTCGCCAAAGGTGACGCTTTCGTCTTCGCTGCCCGGCGCGCCCGGTACCGGCGGCGCCTGACGACGCAGCACGGCTTTGACCCGCGCCATCAACTCGTCAGGGTTGAAAGGCTTGGCAAGGTAGTCATCGGCGCCCAGCTCGAGACCCTTGATGCGGCTCAGCTCATCGCCCTTGGCGGTCAGCATGACGATTGGAATCTGGTTGTTCGCGCCGCGCAGGCGCTTGCAGGCGGTGAGGCCGTCTTCGCCGGGCAGCATCAGGTCGAGTACGACCAGGTTGAATACTTCACGCCCCAGGAGACGGTCCATCTGCTCGGTGTTCGGCACCGCGCGGGCACGGTAGCCCTTGGAGTTGAAGAAACGCTCCAGCAGGCTGCTCAGCCCCGGATCGTCATCAACGATGAGAATTTTTTCGCCTTCAGCAGTTTGTGCAGTGCTGCTCATTGGATGCTCCTCTTATCTCGGCGCGCATTATGGCGTAGCTGCCGTTATACGCACCGTGTGCATTGTTAGCAGATTTTTCCTCTACTGCCAGCGAACCCTCGCCTTCCAACCACTGGCGCAGTACCCCCCAAGGGCAGAACGCTGGTTATAATGCGGCGCCTTCGTGCAGGGCAACGTCAGATCGTTGCCGTTTACTGCCGGGCTTTTTTTCCCCGCTTGTGGTGATTTTTTCGATTTCGAGGGTCAATAGGCTGCCTCTTGACCCAGGTAGCGGCGCCGGTCGGGCCGCTCAACCAGCCGCGCCAGGCCTTGTTTCCCGGGCCTGCGGGCTGCTTTTCAGAATTTCAGGTGGTTTTATGGACAGCATCAACAGCCGCATCGCCGAAGAACTCGGCGTACGCCCACAACAGGTCGAAGCGGCCGTCGCTCTACTGGATGAAGGCTCCACGGTGCCCTTCATCGCCCGTTACCGGAAAGAAGTGACCGGCAGCCTCGACGACATCCAGCTGCGGCACCTTGAAGAACGCCTGCGCTACCTGCGAGAACTCGACGAACGGCGTATCAGCATCCTCGCCAGCATCGAGGAGCAGGGCAAGCTGACGCCTCAGCTTGAACGCGACATCAAGCTCGCCGACACCAAGACCCGCCTCGAAGACCTTTACCTGCCGTACAAACAGAAGCGCCGCACCAAGGGCCAGATCGCCCTGGAAGCCGGCCTGGGCGAACTGGCCGACGGCCTGTTCAACGACCCCTCGCTGACCCCGGACACCGAAGCCGCGCGCTTCGTCAACGCAGAGAAAGGCGTTGCCGACGTCAAGGCCGCCCTCGAAGGTGCCAAGTACATCCTGATGGAGCGCTTCGCCGAAGACGCCAACCTGCTGGAAAAACTGCGCAACTACCTGAAACAGGAAGCCACCCTCAGCGCCCGCGTCATCGCCGGCAAAGAGGAAGAAGGCGCCAAGTTCCGCGACTACTTCGAACACGACGAACCGCTGAAAAGCATGCCGTCCCACCGTGCGCTGGCGATTTTCCGTGGCCGCAACGAAGGCATTCTCAGCTCCGCGCTGAAAGTCGGCGACGAATTGCCGGGCACCATGCACCCGTGCGAGGGCATGATCGGCCAACAATTCGGCATCCAGAATCAGAATCGTCCTGCGGACAAGTGGCTCGGTGAAGTCGTGCGCTGGACCTGGAAGGTCAAGCTCTACACCCACCTGGAAACCGACCTGCTCGGCGAGTTGCGCGACGGCGCAGAAACCGAGGCGATCAACGTCTTCGCCCACAACCTGCACGACCTGCTGCTGGCCGCACCGGCCGGCCCGCGCGCCACCCTGGGCCTCGACCCGGGCCTGCGCACCGGCTGCAAGGTCGCCGTGGTCGATGCCACCGGCAAGCTGCTGGACCACGCCACCGTGTACCCACACGTGCCGCACAACAAGTGGGACCAGACCCTCGCCATCCTGGCCGCCCTGTGCGCCAAGCATGCGGTGGACCTGATCTCCATCGGCAACGGCACTGCCAGCCGTGAAACCGACAAGCTGGCCGCCGAACTGATCAAAAAATACCCAGCCATGAAGATGACCAAGGTGATGGTCTCCGAAGCCGGTGCTTCGGTGTACTCGGCGTCGGAACTGGCCTCCAAGGAATTCCCGGACCTCGACGTGTCGATCCGTGGCGCGGTGTCCATCGCCCGTCGCCTGCAGGATCCGCTGGCAGAGCTGGTGAAAATCGATCCTAAATCCATCGGTGTCGGCCAGTACCAGCACGACGTGTCACAGCTGAAACTGGCACGCGGCCTGGATGCGGTGGTGGAAGACTGCGTAAACGCCGTGGGCGTGGACGTGAACACCGCCTCCGTGGCGCTGCTGGCGCGTATCTCCGGCCTCAATGCCACCCTGGCGCAGAACATCGTCACTCACCGCGACGAAAACGGTGCGTTCAAAACCCGTGCCGCGCTGAAAAAAGTCGCCCGCCTGGGTGAAAAAACCTTCGAGCAAGCCGCCGGTTTCCTGCGCGTAATGAACGGCGACAACCCGCTGGATTCGTCCGCCGTTCACCCGGAAGCCTATCCGTTGGTGCAACGTATCGCCGCCGAGACCGACCGCGACATCCGCTCGTTGATCGGCGACGCCGCGTTCCTCAAGCGCCTGGACCCAAAGAAGTACACCGACGAAACCTTCGGCGTGCCGACCATCACCGACATCCTGCAAGAGCTGGAAAAACCTGGCCGCGACCCGCGTCCCGAGTTCAAGACCGCCGAGTTCCAGGACGGCGTCGAAGACCTCAAGGACCTGCAACTGGGCATGATCCTCGAAGGCGTGGTCACCAACGTGACCAACTTCGGCGCGTTTGTGGACATCGGCGTGCATCAGGACGGTTTGGTGCACATCTCTGCGCTTTCGGAGAAGTTCATCAAGGATCCGCGCGAAGCCGTGAAGGCCGGTGATGTGGTCAAGGTCAAGGTCATGGAAGTCGACATCCCGCGCAAACGCGTTGGCCTGTCGATGCGCATGAGCGATACCCCAGGCGAAAAAATCGACGGCGCCCGTGGTGCACGTCCTGGCTCGGCGCCGCGCCAGTCGCAGAACCGCTCTGAAAACAGTCAACCGCGCAAGGAAACCGCCACCGCAGCGCCAAGCAACAACGCCATGGCCTCGCTGTTCGCCAACGCCAAGCAGTTGAAGAAACGCTGATGGAAATCCCCGCCGGTTTGACCCAGAGCGCGTTCAGCGAACTGATCGGCTGCCGCCTGCAACGCCTCGAAGAAGGCGTTGCCGAAGTGGCCCTGACCCTGGAGCCGCACCTGCGCAACCGCGCGGGCAAGCTCCATGGCGGGGCGATTTTCAGCCTGGTGGACATCACCATGGGGCTGGCGTGTTCCAGCGCCCATGGTTTTGATCAGCAGAGCGCGACCATCGAATGCAAGATCAACTACATCCGCGCCGTGGAAGACGGTGATGTGATGTGCACCAGCCGGGTGATCCACGCCGGCCGGCGCACGCTGGTGGTCGAAGCCGATGTGTATCAGGACGAAAGACTTGTCGCAAAAGCACAGGGCACGTTCGCTGTCCTATAGCTCCCCGCCCCCGATTTGAGTTAATTTCGGCGCTGCGATAACAGCGTCGGAATTTTCTTGCTGCGCTATAGCCCAATTCATGGAGTGAAGTAGGCTTTTTTAACGCGGGTCAAATCGACTCAAAACCAGGCGATCACGCCAGTTTTAACTTCACCCTTGTAGACCGTCCTGCCCACCCCCATATTGGGGCGACTGACGCGTGAAGGAATCCAACTTGAGCGAACTTCTCAACCGCCGCCTGGCCCTGCTCGGCAAGCGCGAACACCTCTCCCTGCTAGAGCAGTGCTTGCACGGCATCGAGCGTGAATGCCTACGTGTCACCGGTGAGGGTCGCCTGGCACAAACGCCGCACCCCGAAGCCCTGGGCGCCGCGTTGACCCATGAACAGATCACCACCGACTACTCGGAATCGCTGCTGGAGTTCATTACCCCGGCCCTGCCCAACCCGGCCGACACCCTGAGCAGCCTGGACAAGATCCATCGTTTTGCCTACACCAAGCTCGGCAGTGAATACCTGTGGAGCCCCTCGATGCCGTGCCCGTTGCCGGCCGAGGAAGACATTCCGATTGCCTACTACGGCACCTCCAATATCGGACAGCTCAAGTACGTGTACCGCAAGGGCCTGGCCCTGCGTTACGGCAAGACCATGCAGTGCATCGCCGGCATCCACTACAACTTTTCCCTGCCGGAACAGCTATGGCCGCTGCTCAAGGAGACTGAAGGCTTCGTCGGCACCGACCGCGACTATCAGTCCACGGCCTATATCGCGCTGATCCGCAACTTCCGCCGCTACAGCTGGCTGCTGATGTACCTGTTCGGCGCCTCGCCGGCCCTGGACGCGGGTTTCCTGCGCGGTCGCTCGCACCAATTGGAAGTGCTCGACGCCGACACCCTGTACCTGCCGTACGCCACCAGCCTGCGCATGAGCGACCTGGGTTACCAGAGCAACGCCCAGGCCGGCCTGACGCCGTGCTACAACGACCTGAGCAGCTACACCGACAGCCTGCGCGAAGCGGTGGCAACGCCCTACGCGCCCTATGTCGAAGTCGGCACGCATAAGGACGGTGAGTGGGTACAGCTCAACACCAACATCCTTCAGATCGAAAACGAGTACTACTCCAACATCCGTCCCAAGCGCGTGACCTACACCGGCGAGCGGCCGATCCAGGCGCTGATGGCCCGCGGCATCCAGTACATCGAAGTGCGCTGCCTGGACATCAACCCGTTCCTGCCGATGGGCATCGACCTGCCGGAGTCGCGTTTCCTCGACGCATTCCTGCTGTACTGCGCGCTGAACGACAGCCCGCTGTTCGCCGACAACGAGTGCGGCAACGCCACGTCCAACTTCCTCAGCGTGGTCAAGGAAGGCCGGCGCCCGGGCCTGCAATTGCAGCGCAAGGGCCAGGCCGTGGACATGAAGGAATGGGCCACCGAGCTTCTGGAGAAGATTGCCCCGCTGGCTGCGCTGCTGGATGAAAGCCACGGCATCACCGAACACAGCCAGGCACTGGACGCCCAACTGGCCAAGGTCAAGGACCCGTCCCTGACCCCTTCGGCGCAGGTACTGGCGGCGATGGCCGAGCGCAAAGAGAGTTTCGCGCAGTTCTCCCTGCATCAGAGCGAGGTGCACGCCGAGTACTTCCGCCGCGAGCCGTTGCCGGCTGAAGAGCAGGCACGCTTTGAAGAGCTGGCGCGCACGTCGCTGGCGCAGCAAGCGGAACTGGAGCAGAACGAAGTGGGCGATTTTGACGTGTTTGTCGGGTCGTACCAGGCGAGCATTCTGGCGATCAGCAACTAACAGAAGCCGAACCCGGCTCAAAATGTGGGAGGGGGCAAGCCCCTCCCACATTTGCCCTCATCAAGCTCAAGATTCGCTTCAACCTTTCGCCCATAAGCTAATTCGAAAATGTTATTTATTTTCGGATTCTTAGATCATTTAGTCTCCTCACACGCCGACCCTCGGCCGCCTGATTGAGGAGCTTCCCCTTGAAACTGTTAACCCCTCTGCGCCTCATGGCCGCGTTGTCCCTGGCCGGTGCCAGCCTGTTTGCCCAGGCGGCGGATGTGACCATCGCCTACCAGACCACCGTAGACCCGGCCAAAGTCGCCCAGGCCGACGGCGCGTATGAAAAAGCCACCAACGCCAAGATCGACTGGCGCAAATTCGATAATGGCGCCGACATCATCGCCGCCATCGCCTCCGGCGACGTGCAGATCGGCTACCTCGGCTCCAGCCCTCTGACCGCCGCGATCACCCGCAAAGTGCCGGTGGAAACTTTCCTGGTTGCCACCCAGATTGGCGGTGCCGAAGCCCTGGTGGCACGCAATGGTTCCGGGATCAACAGCCCCCAGGACCTGATCGGCAAGAAAATCGCCGTGCCCTTCGTGTCCACCGGCCACTACAGCCTGCTGGCCGCGCTGAAGCACTGGAACATCGACCCATCGAAAGTGACCATCCTCAACCTCGCACCGCCGGCGATCATCGCGGCCTGGAAGCGCGGTGACATCGACGCCACTTACGTATGGGACCCAGCCCTGGGCGTGGCCAAGGAAAACGGCAAGGTGCTGATCACCTCCGGCGAGCTGGCCAAGTTCGGCGCGCCGACCTTCGATGCCTGGATCGTGCGCAAGGACTTCGCGCAGAAGCACCCGGAAATCGTCACCGCCTTCGCCAAGGTCACCCTGGATGCCTACGCCGCCTACCGCAAAGACCCACAAGCCTGGCTCGCCGACACAGGCAACGTCGACAAACTGGTGAAACTCTCCGGCGCCAAGGCCAGCGACATCCCGCTGCTGCTGCAAGGCAACGTCTACCCGCTGGCCGCTGACCAGGTGACCCTGCTGGGCGCACCAACCACCAAGGCCGTGACCGATACCGCTGCCTTCCTCAAGGAGCAAGGCAAGGTCGACGCCGTGCTGCCGGACTACGCCCCTTACGTCAGCGCCAAGTTCATCACTAACTGATTCAAGGAGTTCATCGCGATGGCCTTGCTACAACTGGAGCGCATCAGCGCACAGTACCCAGGCGCCACAGAACCGGTACTGTCTGACATTTCACTCGACCTGGGGCCCCAGCAGCTGCTGGTGGCCCTCGGCCCGTCCGGCAGTGGCAAGACTTCGCTGTTGAACCTGATTGCCGGCTTTGTCGAGCCTTCTGCCGGGCGCATCACCCTCGATGGCGTACCGGTCAAAGGCCCCAGCGCCGAACGCGGCGTGGTGTTCCAGGACGACGCGCTGTTGCCCTGGCAGGACGTGCTGGCCAACGTCGGTTTCGGCCTGGAACTGGCCGGCATGCCCAAGGCGCAGCGCGAAGTGCGCGCCCGGGAAATGCTCGCCCTGGTTGACCTCGCCGGCTTCGACAATCGCCGCATCTGGCAACTCTCCGGCGGCCAGAAGCAACGCGTCGGCCTGGCCCGCGCCCTGGCCGCCGACCCGCGCGTGCTGCTGATGGACGAACCCTTCGGCGCCCTCGATGCCTTCACCCGTGAGCAGATGCAGGAACTGTTGCTGCAAGTCTGGCGGCGCACGGCCAAGCCGGTGTTCCTGATTACCCATGACATCGAAGAAGCGGTGTTCCTCGCCACCGACCTGATCCTGCTGGCGCCCAACCCGGGCCAGATCGTCGAGCGCCTGCACCTGGACTTCGGCCAGCGCTACGCGGCCGGTGAGTCGGCGCGGGCGATCAAGTCCGACCCGCGCTTTATCGAAACCCGCGAACACGTGCTGGGCAAAGTGTTCTCGCAACGGCAGGTGTCCGCATGAGCAGCTACGAACTCCCCGCCACCGCTGCCAAGCCGGTGGCGCACGCGGTCATTCCTGTGCGTCGCAGCCTGAGTACACGCTGGATCAGCCTGTTGACCCTGGTCGCCTTGCTGGCCCTCTGGTGGGCCGTCACCGCCACCGGCCTGATCGAACCGTTGTTCCTGCCACCGCCCTCGGCCGTGCTGCAAAAAGGCTGGCTGCTGGCGACTACGGGCTATATGGATTCCACCTTGTGGCAGCACCTGGGCGCGAGCCTCAGCCGGATCGGCCTGGGCCTGGGCTTCGCGGTGCTGACCGCCGTGCCGGTAGGCATTGCCATCGGCGCCAACCGCATCGCCCGCGGCATTCTCGACCCGCTGATCGAGTTTTACCGGCCGATTCCGCCCCTGGCTTACCTGCCATTGATCGTGATCTGGTGCGGTATCGGCGAGCTGTCCAAGGTGCTGCTGATTTACCTGGCGATCTTTGCGCCCATCGCCATCGCCACCGCGACCGGCGTACGCACCGTCGACCCGGCCAAGCTGCGGGCGGCGCAGTCGCTGGGCGCCACCCGTGCGCAGCTGATTCGCCATGTGATCCTGCCGAGCGCCCTGCCCGACATCCTCACCGGGGTGCGTATCGGCCTGGGTGTGGGCTGGTCGACCCTGGTCGCCGCCGAACTGATCGCCGCCACCAGCGGCCTGGGTTTCATGGTGCAATCGGCGGCGCAGTTCCTGGTGACCGATGTGGTGGTGCTGGGGATCCTGGTGATCGCCCTGATCGCCTTCGCCATGGAAATGGGCCTGCGCGCCCTGCAGCGTAAGTTAGTGCCTTGGCATGGCCAGGCACATT
Source organism: Pseudomonas sp. AM8 (assembly GCF_036346475.1). Taxonomy (NCBI): domain Bacteria; kingdom Pseudomonadati; phylum Pseudomonadota; class Gammaproteobacteria; order Pseudomonadales; family Pseudomonadaceae; genus Pseudomonas; species Pseudomonas sp. AM8. Next base: position 176,163 of record NZ_JAOTNX010000010.1, on the reverse strand, counting down.
GAGTGAGAACAGCATGAGCAGCCTGACCGTTACCCCCTTGAGCACCGCCCTGGGCGCCCAGATCAGTGGCGTCGATATTACCCGGCCGCTGAGCACCGAACATCGCGATGCCATCGAACAGGCGTTGCTCAGCCATTCGGTGCTGTTCTTCCGTGGCCAGCCGATCACCCCGCCGCAACAGGCGCGGTTCGCGGCGAACTTCGGCGACCTGCACATCCACCCGATCTACCCCAACGTGCCGGAACAGCCCGAAGTGCTGATCCTCGACACCGCCGTCACCGACGTGCGCGATAACGCCGTATGGCACACCGATGTGACCTTCCTGCCCACCCCGGCCCTCGGTGCGGTGCTGAGTGCCAAGCTGCTGCCGGCGTACGGCGGCGATACGCTGTGGGCCAGTGGCATCGCGGCTTACGAGGCGTTGTCCGAGCCGTTGAAGCGGTTGCTCGATGGGCTGACGGCTACCCACGACTTCACCAAATCCTTCCCGCTGGAACGCTTTGGCAACAGCGCCGAAGACCTGGCGCGCTGGGAAGAAACCCGCAGGAAAAACCCACCTCTGTCACACCCGGTCGTGCGCACGCATCCGGTGAGCGGGCGTAAGTCGCTGTTTGTCAGTGATGGGTTTACCACCAGGATCAATGAACTGGAACCGGCGGAAAGCGAGGCGATTCTCAAGCTGCTGTTCGCCCACGCGACACGCCCGGAATTCACCCTCCGCTGGCGCTGGCAGGAGAACGACGTGGCCTTCTGGGATAACCGCGTGACCCAACATTACGCGGTGGATGACTACCGGCCGCAACGGCGGGTGATGCATCGGGCGACGATTCTTGGGGATGTGCCGTTCTAAACCACACTGCAAATCAAATGTGGGAGGGGCTTGCCCCCTCCCACATTGACCCGGCGCTATCAGGTTATTCCGCGCTGGATGGCTTTTCCCACAAGTTGATTCCGCCTTCCTGCGCAAACCGATCGATCTCCGCCAGTTCTTCCGCACTGAAGCTCAAGTTCTTCAACGCGCCGACGTTCTCGATGATCTGCTCCGGCCGGCTGGCGCCGATCAGCGCGCTGGTCACCCGTGGGTCGCGCAAGGTCCAGGCGAGCGCCAATTGCGCCAGGCTCTGGCCACGGCGCTGGGCGATTTCGTTCAGCGCACGTACGTGGGCAAGGTTGGCTTCAGACAGGTGCTTGGCCTGCAACGAACCACCCCCCGGGCGGTTGACCCGTGCGTCGGCCGGCACGCCATTGAGGTACTTGTCGGTGAGCAAACCCTGGGCCAGTGGCGTGAAGGCAATCACTCCGGCGCCGAGTTCTTCGGTGGTGTCCAGCAGGTCTTTTTCCACCCAGCGGTTGAGCAGGTTGTAGGCCGGTTGGTGGATCAGCAGCGGCACCTTCCACTCTTTGAGCAGCGCGGCGATTTCGCGGGTTTTCACCCCGGAGTAAGACGAGATACCGATGTACAACGCCTTGCCCTGTTGCACGGCGGTGGCGAGGGCGCTGGCGGTTTCTTCCAGGGGCGTATCGGCATCAAAACGGTGGGAGTAGAAAATGTCCACGTAGTCGACGCCCAGGCGTTGCAGGCTCTGGTCCAGGCTTGCCAGCACGTATTTGCGTGAGCCGCCGCCCTGGCCGTAAGGGCCCGGCCACATGTCCCAGCCAGCCTTGCTGGAGATGATCAATTCGTCGCGGTAGTGCTTGAAGTCTTCGCGCAGCAAACGACCGAAGTTGATCTCGGCGCTGCCGTAGGGTGGGCCGTAATTGTTGGCCAGATCGAAGTGGTTGATGCCCAGGTCGAACGCGGTGCGCAGCAGGGCGCGCTGGGTGTCGATCGGGGTGCTGTCGCCAAAGTTGTGCCACAGCCCCAGGGACAGTGCCGGCAGCACCAGTCCACTGCGGCCTACGCGGCGATACGGGATAGATTCATAGCGGTTTTCGGCAGCAATGTAAGTCATCGAATCCTCTCTTGGACGTAGGCAAATAAGGCCTGGGAATAACGATATTCCCAGGCCTTTTAACCAGCTGAATCGCTTAAGTCTGCCCTTCCGTTTTACAGCAATTTCCTACCAGAGTGGAACGACATAGCTGACATAGAAGCGGTTTTCATCCTGCACGGTGGCACCGGTAATGTCCGGACTGGCGTGGGCGTTTTTCCACGTGACGCCAAGGCCTTTGAGGGTACCGGTCGGCACTTGATACGCCACCGCCACGTTTCGCTCCCATTCGCTGGTGGTGCCCTGGGCGGTGCGGATGTCATCGCCGTGGGCGTAGGCGGCGGAGAACGTCAGGCCGTTGAGGCCGAGTTTGCCCAAATCATATCTGTACTGCGCCAGCCAGGTCCGTTCGCCGGCATGCTGGAATTTGTTCAACTGCATGTTGGTCAGCGCCGGGGTGTCGGCACCCGAGCCTGGGCCTTGGCGCGCGTCACCGCTGTTAAGGCCGGAGTCGAGGTACGGGAAGTCGCTGTCGCCGCTGTTTTTCTGGATGCCCAGGCCGACGGTATGGCCGTCCAGGCTGTAGCTTTCCAGCAGGCTGACGGTGGACTGGTTGATGCGGCCCTTGTTCACGCCGTCGCCATACAGGCCCGCTGCGGCAAAGTCCTTGTCGCCGTCGGCGTTGCCGCCCACACCCAGGCTGCGGAACACGCGCACGTCGGTATCGATCGCACCGACCGACAAGGCGTCATGGCGCTTGGCACCGAGGAAAAACTGCTGGTAGTAGTCCTCAAGGTTGGAGTACCACAGGCTGACAGTGGTGTTCTGTATCCCGGTGTAATCCGCACCGCCGAACAGGAAGCGGTCGCTCTCTTTGGTCCCGCCAGCGGTGATCATGCCCTGGTCGCCGGTTTCGTTGCGGATCTTGGTCTTGAAGATATCGCCGCCGGTGAAGGTGAAGTCGCTGAGATCCTTGGACACCAGTTGCACACCGGTATTGGTCTGCTGGTAAAGGCGCCCGTCCGTGTTGGCGAGTATCGGGTTGTTACCGTACAGCGTACCGACGCGCAACTCATCCTTGGCAAAGCGCATCTTGAACGTCGGGCTGAGCACGCCGAACTGATCGGCGGATTTGCCGTTGTCCAGTGGGAACATGCTGCCGGGGTAGCGGCCCTGGTGATCCTTGTCGTTGAGGTCGCCGCCGGAGTCCAGTTTCAGGCCGTAGAACGCCTGTAGATCGAGGCCGAAGCCCACCGGCCCCTCGGTGTAGCCGGACTTGAAGTTGAACTCGAAACCCTGGCCCCAATCCCGAATGCTATGGGCCTTGGCATTGCTGCCCACCACGTCCCGTCCCTGCTGGTTGAGATAGCGGTTGAGCAGGGTCACGTCGGCGTGGCTGTCATCGATAAAATCGGCGTGGGCGGACAGCATAAAGCTCGCCATGGCGGCTCCCACCACAGGGCTTAAAAACGTCTTCATGGGTACCGGTCTCCGTCACTGTTCTGAAATGAAAGCGTCAAACGCTTCACACAATTACGCAGTGGCCAGATGACAGTTACGCGTCAAAACAGCGTCTTGACGGATGAAATTAAGTTTAAGAAAGCCCCGTAGAACGGGGCTTTGCGGGGAGTTTAACGTCAGCGCACCAAGTGCAGGAACTGCAGGTGGCGCTCGTACTGGTCGAGGATGTCGTTGATGATCTGCTCCTTGGTGTAGCCCACCAGGTCGTAGTCCTGACTGCCCTCGCTCAGGTGCACTTCCGCGCGGTAGTAGCGGCGATTGTTGAGCTGCTTGGAACCCATGCCGCCGCGTGCAAATGAGGGCGTGAAATAGCCGCGCATCTGCACCTGGTACACGAACGGATGCTCTTCGCCGTGACCGATTTCCAGGCTGACGCTGTCGTTGGACGGGTCCGGCTGGGTGACGACGTTGAGGCCTTTTTCGACAAACACCGCCGTCACTTCTTCGATCGCCGGACGCACCGTGGTCTCAAGGAACCGGTACACCTCGTCCCTCGACGGGAAATGCACGGCCTGGCTCAAACGCTGGCGCCAACCGCCGGTGCCCTTGCGGGAGCCCGACACCGGCGCCAGCGAATGCAACTGCGCAATCTGCTTTTGCGACTCGAGGTAGAAGGCCTTGTGCAGCCCCCACATCATCAGCAGCAGGATCAGCGAGAACGGCAACGAGGTCAGCACCACCGCCGATTTCAGCGAATCAATACTGCCGGCAAACAGCAAGGCACTGGTGACCAGCGCGGTCATCGCACCCCAGAACACCCGCAGCCATTTCGGCCCGTCTTCATCGGCGTTGCCGCCTTTGGACGAGAGGGTGGACAGCACTACGGTGCCCGAGTCAGCGGAAGTTACGAAGAATACGAAGCTGATGAACACCGTGACCGCGATCACCGTCTTGCTCCACGGGTAGGTTTCCAGCAGCAGGTAGAGGCTCATCGACGGATCATCGATGGCCGACTGGCCGAGTGCAGTCATGCCGTGGTTGAGCACCTGGTCGATGGCGCTGTTGCCGAAAATCGACATCCACGCCAGGGTGAAACCCAGCGGGATCAGCAGCACACCGAACACGAATTCGCGGATGGTCCGGCCACGGGAAATGCGCGCGATAAACAGGCCTACGAATGGCGACCATGCAATCCACCAGGCCCAGTAGAACACCGTCCAGCCGCCCAGCCAGTCGCTCGGTTTGTCGTAGGCGTACACATCGAAACTCTTGGTCGGCAATGCGCCCAGGTAGTCACCAATGTTCTGGATCAGGGTATTGAGCAAGTGCTGGGTCGGCCCGGCGAACAACACGAACAGCAGCAGCGCGCAGGCCAGCAGCATGTTGATATCGGACATCACCCGCACGCCCTTGTCGACGCCGGCCACGGCGACCAGGATCGCCGCGCCCATCATCAGGGTGATCAAGCCGACCTGGATCCACTGGGTGTGGGCAACGCCGAACAGGTAGTCGAGGCCGGAATTGAGGTGCAGTACGCCAAAGCCCATATCGGCACCCAGGCCGAACACCGTGGCAATGATGCCGAAGCCATCCACCGCATAGCCGATAGGGCCATTGATGCGCTTGCCGATCAGCGGGTACAGCGCCGAGCGCAACGCCAGCGGCAGGTTATGCCGGTAGGCGAAATACGCCAGCGCCATGCCGACAAATGCAAACACGCCCCAGCCGTGCAGGCCCCAGTGCAGGAACAGCACCTGCATGGCCTGGCGCGCGGCGTCGGCATTCATGGCCTCGCCCTGGGGCGGTTGCACCAGGTGCGTCAGCGGCTCGGACACGCAGAAGAAGAACAACGTGATGCTGATCCCGGCGGCGAACAGCATGCCGGCCCAGGACAGGTAACTGAATTCGGGCTCGTCGTGGTCGGCACCGAGTTTTATCTTGCCGTAGCCCGATAGCGCGGTGACCACCACGAAGACCAGATACAGGGTCATCGCCAGCATGTAGTACCAGCCGACCGTGTTGGCCGCCCAGTTTTGCGCCGCCAGCAACCAGGCCCCGGCCTGTTGCGGGATAGCGATGACAGTGATGCCGAAGAGCAAGATGAAGGTGGCGGCAAAGTAGAAGACCGGCGCATTCATGCGCACCAGGCCGCTGGATGGGGTGGACGATGCACTCATGAACGATGCACCCCGAGGGTGAGGGATGTGGCTGTATAAAACGGACTCAGCAAAGGTAAGCCTCCTGTTGTGAGCGGGCAGCGAACCACCGGGTTTAACTTGAACGAACGTTCAAGTTAAACATAGGTAGGCGGTCTGGGACTAATCGCAGGGCTGAGTGGTAGATAATTCCTACACTAGCTCAAGGATTGGTATGACGGGTGGAAGAGGTAAATCGTTCAGTGATTGCGGGGTAAATCTGGAATGAGGCTAACAATGTGGGAGGGGGCTTGCTCCCGATGGCGGTGTGTCAGTCAATGGATGTACCAACTGACACTCCGCTATCGGGAGCAAGCCCCCTCCCACAGGGGATCTGCGTAGGGCTCTACTTCTGCGCACCGTCGTCATGCTGCAGATTCGCCTGCGTAATATTCGCCCCCGCCGGCACACTGCGGGTCAGCCACACATTGCCGCCAATGGTCGACCCCTTGCCGATGGTGATGCGTCCGAGAATCGTCGCCCCGGCATAGATCACCACGTCGTCCTCGACAATCGGGTGGCGCGCATGGCCCTTCTGCAGTTGCCCATCTTCATCCGCCGGGAAGCGCTTGGCCCCCAAGGTGACGGCCTGATAGATGCGCACCCGCTCGCCGATGATCGCGGTTTCACCGATCACCACGCCCGTGCCGTGGTCGATGAAGAAGCTCGGGCCGATCTGCGCGCCGGGGTGGATATCGATGCCGGTGGCCGAGTGGGCGATTTCCGCGCTGATCCGTGCCAGCAGCGGCAAGCCGGCGCGGTACAGGTGGTGGGCCAGGCGATGGTGAATCACCGCGAGGATCCCCGGGTAGCACAACAGCACTTCATCCACGCTGCGCGCGGCCGGGTCGCCGTGGTAGGCGGCGAGTACGTCGGTGTCCAACAGGCTGCGCAGGGACGGCAAGGCCAGGGCGAAATCCTGGATCAGCCGGATGGCATGGGCGTCGATCTGGCTGTCATCCTCGCCGCCCTGGCGCGCGGCATAGCGCAACTCCAGGCGCGCCTGGACCAGCAAGGCATTCAGGGCGACGTCGAGGGTATGGCCGACGTAGAAATCTTCACTTTCTTCACGCAAGTCCGCCGGCCCCAGGCGCATCGGAAACAGCGCACCGCAGAGGGACTCGAGAATCTGGGCAACGGCTTCACGGGACGGCAATTCGCGACCGCCATGCTCGCCGCTCAAGCGGCCATTGCGTGTTCGCCACTGGTCACGGGCGCTGCGCAGTTGGCTGACGATGGTCTGTAACTGCCAATGGCTGGAACGCTCACTCACGGTATTCACTCCTGACGTAATGGCCATCACTTTACGGTATCCACCCTGGCCGCCCTTAAGAACCAATGGTGTGATGCTAAGAACCATCAGGCATAAGCGATTCACGGTTGCCCGATGAAAAGTGCCTGCCTATAGTCGCTCCATCCCTTAGCCACCGTGCGTAGCCATGATCAAGCAACAGCTCGACCGTTTTAACCGCCTGGAACTGCTCGGCGGCGCCACCGCCCTGGAAAAACTCGAACGGCTGTCGACCTGGTTGGGACGCGACATCTACGTCAAGCGCGACGACACCACGCCGCTGGCCATGGGTGGCAACAAGCTGCGCAAACTCGAATACCTGGCAGCCGATGCCATCGCCCAGGGCGCCGACACCCTGGTGACCGCCGGCGCGATCCAGTCCAACCACGTACGCCAGACCGCCGCCCTCGCCGCCAGGCTCGGCCTGGGCTGCGTCGCCCTGCTGGAAAACCCCACCGGCACCGAAGACCCCAACTACCTGGGCAACGGCAACCGCCTGCTGCTGGAGTTGTTCGACGCCAAGGTAGAGTTGGTGGAAAACCTCGACAACGTCGACGACCAACTCAACGCCCTTGCCGATCGCCTGCGCAGCAACGGCAAGAAGCCGTACCTGGTGCCTATCGGCGGTTCCAATGCCCTCGGCGCCCTCGGTTACGTGCGCGCCGGCCTGGAGCTGGCCGCACAGATCGAAGACAGCGGTATCGAATTCGCCGCCGTGGTGCTGGCCTCCGGCAGTGCCGGCACCCACAGCGGCCTGGCCTTGGCATTAAGCGAAGTACTGCCGCAGTTGCCCGTGATCGGCATCACCGTATCGCGCACCGAAGAAGCGCAGTTCCCGAAAGTCCAGGGCCTGGCCGAACGCACGGCCGAGTTGCTCGGTGTGGACATCCCCGACGCGTTCAAGGTGATCCTGTGGGACGAGTATTTCGGCCCCCGTTATGGCGAACCCAACGCCGGCACCCTTTCGGCGGTCAAGCTATTGGCAAGCCAGGAAGGCCTGCTGCTGGACCCGGTCTACACTGGCAAGGCCATGGCCGGCTTGCTGGACGGTATCGGGCGTCAGCGTTTTGAAGACGGGCCGATTATTTTCCTGCATACCGGCGGGGCACCGGCGTTGTTTGCCTATGACTCGGTTTTCAACTGAATAAATGCGGGCCAAATGTGGGAGGGGGCAAGCCCTAATGCCAGTCAGTTAAGGCTTTTTGTAGGAGCGAGCTTGCTCGCGAAAAACTCACAGGCGCCGCGTTCATTCAGGAAGCACGCGTTATCGTTGACGTTTTTCGCGAGCAAGCTCGCTCCTACAGGAGGCGATGTACGCTTAACTGACTGGCATTAGGGCTTGCCCCCTCCCACATTAGACTCAACACATATTCAAAAATAGAATATCAATTGAGTTTAATATTATTTTCAAGTCTTAAAACCCGGCTTTATCATCGCGCCGCAGGCGAAGACGCGCTACGCGCTTTAAGGCAGGATACGACTACCGCGTCACCTGCTTCGCTCAACATAAAAAACACAGGGGCTCTTCATGACTATTTCTGTATTGCGTCGCACGTTGCTGGTTGGCACTTTGGGTCTGGCGCTCGGCGCCGGTTGGCTGGGCCAGGCGGTTGCCGGCGAGCAACTGGGCAACATCAAAAAGGCCGGCGAGATCAAAATCGGCCTGGAAGGCACCTACCCGCCGTTCAGCTTCGTCGATGAAAGTGGCAAGCTCAGCGGCTTCGAAGTCGAGCTGTCCGAGGCCCTGGCCAAAGAGCTGGGCGTGAAGGTCAAGCTGCAAGCCACGCCATGGGATGGCATCCTCGCCGCCCTGGAATCCAAGCGCCTGGATGCGGTGGTCAACCAAGTCACCATCTCCGAAGAGCGCAAGAAGAAATACGACTTTTCCACGCCCTACACCGTGTCCGGTATCCAGGCGCTGGTGCTGAAAAAGAACGTCGACACCATCAAGACCGCCGACGACCTGGCCGGCAAGAAAGTCGGGGTAGGCCTGGGCACCAACTACGAACAATGGCTCAAGGACAACCAACCCAAAGCCATTATCAAGACCTATAACGATGACCCGACCAAGTTCCAGGACCTGCGCATCGGCCGTATCGACGCCATCCTGATCGACCGCCTGGCCGCCCTGGAATACGCCAAGAAAGCCCCGGACACCGCCGCTGCCGGCGACGCCTTCTCCCGCCAGGAAGCCGGTATCGCCCTGCGCAAAGGCGAGCCCGAGCTGCTTGAAGCGGTGAACAAGGCCCTCGACAAGCTGCGCGCCGACGGCACCTTGAAGAAGCTGTCCGAGAAGTACTTCAACGCTGACGTCACTCAATAATGGAAGCAGGTTTCCAACTCGCGCTGGACTCCGCGCCCTTTCTGCTCAAGGGCGCGTATTACACGGTGATTCTCAGCCTTGGCGGGATGTTTTTCGGCTTGCTGCTGGGCTTCGGCCTGGCCTTGATGCGGTTGTCGCGCTTCAAACTGCTGAGCTGGACAGCCCGCGTCTACGTGTCGTTCTTTCGCGGCACGCCCTTGCTGGTACAGCTGTTTCTGATCTACTACGGCTTGCCGCAAGTGGGCATCGAGCTGGATCCGATCCCGGCCGCCATGATCGGCTTTTCACTGAACATGGCCGCCTACGCCTGTGAAATCCTGCGGGCCGCCATCGCCTCCATCGAGCGTGGCCAATGGGAAGCCGCTGCCAGTATCGGCATGACCCGTGCACAGACCCTGCGCCGGGCCATCCTGCCACAGGCAATGCGCACCGCCCTGCCACCGTTGGGCAACAGCTTTATTTCGCTGGTCAAGGACACCGCGCTGGCCGCCACCATCCAGGTGCCAGAACTATTCCGCCAGGCTCAACTGGTGTCTGCGCGCACCTTCGAAATTTTCACCATGTATCTATCCGCCGCCCTGATCTACTGGGTGCTGGCCAGCATCCTGGCGCATTTCCAAAACCGCCTGGAAGACCGGGTCAACCGGCATGACCTGGAGTCTTGAAGCATGATCGTGGTTGAAAAACTGACCAAACAGTTCAACGGCCAGGTGGTGCTCAACGGCATCGACCTGGAGGTCAAGGAAGGCGAAGTCGTTGCCATCATCGGCCCCAGCGGCTCCGGCAAGACCACCTTCCTGCGCTGCCTGAATTTCCTCGAAGAACCCACCAGCGGCCGGATCAAGGTGGGCGACATCCAGATCGACGGCAGCAAACCGCTCAACCAGCAACAAGGCCTGGTGCGGCGCCTGCGCCAGCACGTGGGTTTTGTGTTCCAGAACTTCAACCTGTTCCCCCACCGCACAGCGCTGGAAAACGTCATCGAAGGGCCGACCGTGGTCAAGAAGATGCCCCGTGAAGCCGCTGTTGCCCTTGGGCGCAAGCTGTTGGCCAGGGTCGGCCTGGCGGGCAAGGAAGACGCCTACCCACGACGCCTGTCCGGCGGCCAGCAACAGCGCGTGGCGATTGCCCGCGCGCTGGCCATGGAGCCGGAGGTGATCCTGTTCGACGAACCCACCTCGGCGCTGGACCCGGAGCTGGTGGGCGAAGTGCTGGCGACCATCCGCAGCCTCGCCGAAGAAAACCGCACCATGGTCATCGTCACCCACGAAATGAGCTTTGCCCGTGATGTGGCCAACCGGGTGATCTTCTTCGACAAGGGCGTGATCGTGGAGCAAGGCGAAGCCAAGGCGTTGTTCGCCAACCCCAAGGAAGAACGCACCCGGCAGTTCCTGAGCAAGTTCCTCGCCCACTGATGTGCCGAGGGAGCTTGCTCCCTCATCACACAATCGGCTCCTACAGGAAATCCTCGCCATCCACGCGTAAACCCGCCGTCTCCCTGATCCAAAAACCCCCCGCCCAGTCAGACCCTTCTGAATCTGCTCCAACCCGCCGTTTAGCCTTTTGCCGCCATTGACGCTCCTTGGCCAACCCTCTTATCTAGCGTCCAGAGGATTGGATCCTATCCCGGCTACTCACTGAATCGTTCCTTTCAGCCCACCTGCGCACCCGCGCCGCGGGGCTGGAACGATTGCTGCTGGCTGCATCAAGGAGATTACTTATGACGCGCACTGCAACCCCGGCCCTGCTCACAGCCCCCACCTTGCCCCAGGCTAACCGGCACGGCATCAACGCACTGGCGGCCAGTCAACTGCAGGTGGACATCGCGCCTTACCCCGGCATGGATGAGGGCGACTTGATCGAACTGTTCTGGAACAACTGCTTTGCCGCCTCACGCAGGGTGAGCGCGTGCAAGGTCGGCTCACCGACCCATCTGCGGGTGCCGGAAAGTTTTGTGCAGGACGGCCTGGCCCAGGTGCATTACCAGGTCATGCAAGTCGGTCGTGCACCTGCCCGCTCGGCCGTGAAAGGTGTGTGTGTAAAGACCCGATACCCCGGTGGCCAGCCCTCCCCCCTGTACAGCGACGAAAACCACAACCTCGCCCCCGTCGGTTTGCCCGAGACCATCCGTCGCTACGGCGTCAACGGTCGCCAGGTGCGACGGGGTATTCCGCTGACCATCGCGCCTTACCTGAACATGGCCACGGGCGATGCCATCACCCTGCGCTGGGGAGATGTACGCATGGACCTGCCACGGATCCAGGCCAAGGCCGTCGGGGTGGTCGTGCAGGTGTGGGTGCCTTCGACGGTGATTGTCGAGGCCGGTGATGACAGCCGCCTGGAGGTGACGTACTGCATTCTCGATCGTGTCGGCAACAATTCACGCTGGGCGCCCACGCGCACGTTACGCATTGCCGCCTGCGCGCCGAGCCAGCCGGCCGGGACCGCGCGGGTCTACCAACCACGGCCCCTCGGCTCGCCCTGTGAACCGGGGTGACAGACCTTCTATGCATATTCCCAAAAGTTAGTTTATTTAAATATTTAACACGCTTAGGGTATATGCACCGGACCACCGGACATCTCTGATTTTTCTGTTTTTATTTCATTGAATGCGAGGTCGGTATGGTCAGAATTACCCCGGTGCATAACGCCAGGGCATTACGTGCAGCCAAGGAGCGGCGCTGATGTCTAACTTGGCTCTAACACCCCCCCAGCGTGATCTGGACGTTGCTCCCCTGCTGTTGCCGGCCGCTGTGCTGCGCAACGATGCAGAGGCGCTGCAGGCTGCCCATGAGCTGGCCCAGGCCGCTCGCCTGCACGCCGCCCAGCGTGACCAGCAACGCAAGCTGCCGTGGGCGCAGATCGAACAATTCACCCGCAGTGGGCTGGGCAGTATTTCCATCCCCCGCGAATACGGCGGCCCACAGGTGTCGTACACCACCCTGGCGGAGGTGTTCGCGATCATCAGCGCGGCAGACCCGGCCCTCGGGCAGATCCCGCAGAACCATTTCGGCATCCTGCAGGTGTTGCAGGGCGCCGCCACCGAGCGCCAGAAAGAGCAACTGTTCCAGAGCGTCCTCGACGGCTGGCGCATCGGCAATGGCGGCCCGGAACGCGGCACCAGGAACACCTTGGAGCTCAAGGCGCGCATCACCGCCCAAGGCGACGGTTACGTGATCAGCGGCCAGAAGTTCTATTCAACCGGCGCACTGTTTGCCCATTGGGTGGCCGTGAAGGCGCTGAACGACGACGGCAGGCAGGTCATGGCGTTTGTACGCCGTGGCACCGCAGGGCTGCGCATCGTGGATGACTGGTCGGGCTTCGGCCAACGCACCACCGCCAGCGGCACCGTGCTGCTGGACCGCGTGCCCGTGGACGCCGAACTGGTCGTAGACAACTGGCGTATCGGCGAAAGCCCGACTATCCAGGGCGCCGTTTCCCAACTGATCCAGGCCGCCATCGACGCCGGCATCGCCCGTGGCGCGCTGGATGACACCATCGCCTTTGTGCGGGAGCGTTCGCGCCCGTGGATTGATGCCAAGGTCGAGCGCGCCAGCGATGACCTCTACGTGATCGCCGATATCGGCAAGCTGAAGATCGAACTGCACGCCGCCGAAGCGCTGTTGCGCAAGGCCGGGCAAGTGCTGGACCAGGTCAGCGCCGCGCCGATCACCGCACAGTCCGCCGCGCGTGCGTCGATTGCCGTGGCCGAAGCGAAGGTGCTCACCACTGAAGTGTCGTTGCTGGTCAGCGAAAAACTCTTCGAACTGGCCGGCAGCCGCGCCACCCTCGCCGAATTCAACCTCGACCGTCACTGGCGCAACGCCCGGGTGCACACCCTGCACGACCCGGTGCGCTGGAAGTATCACGCCGTCGGCGCCTATCGCTTGAACGGCACGTTGCCGGCTCGCCATTCCTGGATTTAACCGACCAGACCTCTGGAGAAACTCATGACCTTTTCTCACCGTGTCGCGGTTATCACCAGCGACGAACAAGCCCTTATTGTCGCCAGCGACCTGGCCGAAGACTTGCGCCGCGACAGCGCCCAGCGCGACCGCGAACGCCGCCTGCCGCTGCCCGAACTGGACGTGTTCTCGCGCTCCGGCCTGTGGGGCATCAGTGTGCCCAAGGCGTACGGTGGCGCGGGCGTGTCCAACGTCACCCTGGCCAAGGTCATTGCCCTGATCGCCCAGGCGGATGCCTCCCTGGGCCAGATTCCGCAAAACCATTTCTATGCCCTCGAAGTGCTGCGCGTGAATGGCAGCCCTGAACAGCAACAACGCCTGTACGCCGAAGTACTCGCCGGCCAGCGTTTCGGCAACGCCCTGGCGGAACTGGGCACCAGGACCGCCCACGACCGTGTTACGTCCATCACCCGCGACGGCGACGGCTTCCGCATCACCGGCCGCAAGTTCTACGCCACCGGCGCGATCTATGCCCAGCGCATTCCTACCTCGGTGGTGGATGAACACGGCATCCAGCAACTGGCCTTCGTGCCCCGCGACAGCGAAGGCTTGACGGTCATTGACGACTGGAGCGGCTTCGGCCAGCGCACCACCGGCAGCGGCTCGGTGGTGTTCGATAACGTGTGGGTCGCCGCCCACGACGTGATCCCGTTCCAGAGCGCTTTCGAACGCCCGACCACGGTCGGCCCGCTGGCGCAGATTCTTCACGCCGCCATCGACACCGGCATCGCCCGCGCCGCCTTTGAAGATGCGCTGCACTTTGTGCGCACCAAGACCCGCCCGTGGATTGACTCCGGCAACGACAAGGCCACCGAAGACCCACTGACCCTGAAGAGCTTCGGCCACCTGAGCATTCGCCTGCACGCCGCTGAAGCCTTGCTGGAGCGTTCGGGTGAATACCTCGACCGCGCCCAGGCCGACAGCAATGCAGAGACCGTGGCGGCGGCGTCCATCGCCGTCGCTGAAGTCCGCGCCTTGAGCACCGAGATTTCCCTGGCCGCCGGCAGCACCCTGTTCGAGCTGGCCGGCAGCCAGGCCACCCTCGCCGAGCACGGCCTCGACCGCCACTGGCGCAACGCCCGCGTGCACACCCTGCACGACCCGGTGCGCTGGAAGTACCACGCTGTGGGCAATTACTACCTCAACGCTGAAAACCCGCCACTGCGGGGGACCATTTGATGGCAAAGAAAAAGATCCTGCTCAATGCCTTCAACATGAACTGCATCGGGCATATCAACCACGGTATGTGGACCCATCCACGGGACACGTCCACCCAGTACAAAAGCATCGAGTACTGGACCGACCTCGCGCAAACCCTGGAGCGCGGGCTGTTCGACGGTTTGTTCATCGCCGATATCGTCGGCGTGTATGACGTGTACCAGAACTCCATCGATGTGCCGCTCAAGGAGTCGATCCAGCTGCCGGTCAATGACCCGCTGCTGCTGGTTTCGGCGATGGCCGCCGTGACCCGCAACCTCGGCTTCGGCCTCACCGCCAACCTCACCTATGAGCCGCCGTACCTGTTCGCCCGGCGCATGTCCACGCTCGACCACCTGAGCCGTGGCCGGGTCGGCTGGAACATCGTCACCGGCTACCTCGACAGTGCCGCCAAGGCCATGGGCCTCACCGAACAGGTCGAGCATGACCGGCGCTACGACCAGGCCGATGAATACCTGGAAGTGCTCTACAAACTCTGGGAAGGCAGCTGGGAAGACGACGCGGTGCTCAACGATCCGCAGGCGCGGGTCTACGCGCAGCCGGGCAAGGTGCACAAGGTCGAGCACCATGGCGAGTTCTACCAGGTCGAGGGTTATCACCTGTGCGAACCGTCGCCGCAGCGTACGCCGGTGCTGTTCCAGGCCGGCAGTTCGGACCGTGGCCTATTGTTCGCCGGGCGCCATGCCGAGTGCGTATTCATCAGCGGCCAGAACAAGGCCGCGACCAAGGTGCAGGTGGACAAGGTGCGCGCCAGCGCGGTCGAGGCCGGGCGCAACCCGGATGACATCAAGGTGTTCATGGGGCTGAACGTGATCGTCGGCGCCACCGAAGAACTGGCCTGGACCAAGCACGCCGAATACCTGAGCTATGCCAGCGCAGAAGCCGGCGTGGCGCATTTTTCGGCGTCCACCGCGATTGATTTTTCCCAATACGAAATCGACGAACCGATCCAGTACGTGAAGAGCAACGCGATCCAGTCGGCCACCAAGAACCTGCAAAACAACGACTGGACCCGGCGCAAATTACTCGAGCAGCACGCCCTCGGCGGACGCTATATCACCCTGGTCGGCTCGCCCGAACAGGTCGCCGACGAGCTGGAATCCTGGATCAGCGAAACCGGGCTGGATGGCTTCAACCTGACGCGCATTGTCACGCCGGAAAGCTATGTGGATTTTATCGACCTGGTGGTGCCGGAGTTGCAGAGGCGGGGGTCGTACAAGACCGCCTATGAGCAAGGAACGTTAAGAGAAAAAGTCTTCCAAGGCAGCGCCCGTCTACCCGAACAACACACCGGCTCGACCTACCGCCACTGATTGAAAAATGTGGGAGGGGGCTTGCTCCCGATAGCGGTGTATCAGTCACCGGATTGGTTTGCTGACACTCCGCTATCGGGAGCAAGCCCCCTCCCACAGTGGATCTCCACTGTTTGTACAAATACCTTATGACTGGAAATCGACCATGAAAAAAACACTGCTCTCCCACCCAGTCAAAGCACTGGCCCTGGCCTTCGGGTTGTTCAGCTCGGCGGTGTTCGCCGCCGATGCGCCGTTGAAAATCGGCACCACCGCCGCCTTCGCGATTCCCCTCGAAGCCGCAGTCGCCGAAGCCGGCAAGCAAGGCCTTAAGGTCGAGTTGGTGGAGTTCACCGACTGGATCGCCCCCAACGTCAGCCTGGCCGCCGGCGATATTGACGTGAACTACTTCCAGCACATCCCGTTCCTGGAAAACGCCAAGGCCGCCGCCGGTTTTGACCTGGTGCCGTACGCGCCGGGCATCATCAACAACGTCGGGCTGTATTCGAAAAAGTACAAAAGCATCAACGACCTGCCCCAGGGCGCCAGCGTGGCGATTGCCAACGACCCGATCAACAGCGGTCGCGGCCTGCAACTGCTGGCCAAGGCCGGCTTGATCACCCTCAAGCCGGGCGTGGGCTACAAGGCCACCGAAGAAGACATCGTCAGCAACCCGAAGAAGATCAAGATCCTGCAAGTCGAGGCCGTGCAACTGGTGCGCGCCTATGACGATGCCGACCTGGTGCAGGGCTACCCGGCCTACATCCGCCTGTCCAAGACCTTCGATGCCGAGTCGGCGCTGCTGTTCGACGGCCTCGACCACCCGGAATACGTGATCCAGTTCGTGATCCAGCCAAAAAGCAAAACCGACCCGCGCGTGATCAAGTTCGTCGACATCTACCAGCACTCGCCGGTGGTGCGTGCCGCCCTGGATAAATCCCTCGGCAAGCTCTACCAAGTCGGTTGGGAAGATAAAAAATGACCGCCGCCCACGCTCGACTGCGCGACCTGGGCTCACCGCCCAGGGACGCCGAACAGACAGAACTGCATCCGGACCTGAACCGCGCGCACGTGCGCTTTATCAACCTGGGCAAGACCTACGACGGCGGCGTGCATGCCTTGCAAGGCATCGACCTGGCGATCCAGCACGGTGAAGTGTTCGGTATTATCGGCCGCAGCGGCGCCGGCAAATCCTCGCTGATCCGCACCATCAACCGCCTGGAACAACCCAGCAGCGGGCGCGTGCTGATCGATCAGGTGGACATCGGCGACTTCGACGAAGACCACCTGGTAGCGCTGCGTCGGCGTATCGGCATGATCTTCCAGCACTTCAACCTGATGTCGGCCAAGACCGTGTGGCAGAACGTCGAGTTGCCGCTGAAAGTCGCCGGCGTGCCCAAGCCCCAGCGTGAGCAAAAGGTGCGTGAGCTGCTGGAATTGGTCGGCTTGCAGGACAAGCACAAGGCCTACCCGGCGCAGCTGTCCGGCGGGCAGAAACAGCGCGTGGGCATCGCCCGTTCGCTGGTGCACGACCCACAGATCCTGCTGTGCGACGAAGCCACCTCGGCCCTCGACCCGGAGACCACCCAATCGATCCTCGGCCTGTTGCGCGAGATCAACCGACGCCTGGGCCTGACCATCGTCTTGATCACCCATGAGATGGCGGTGATCCGCGACATCTGCGACCGCGTGGTGGTGCTGGAACACGGGCGCATCGTCGAGCAAGGCCCGGTGTGGCAAGTGTTCGGCAACCCGCAGCACGAGGTCAGCCAGACCCTGCTGGCGCCGCTGCAACATGGGCTGCCTGAAGAACTGCAAAGCCGTTTGCACACCCAGCCTGAATCACCGGACGCCGCCGTGGTGCTGCGCTTGCAGTTCACCGGCAGTGCCAGCGATGAACCGGACCTGGCCGCGCTGTTCAGCGCCCTCGGCGGGCGGGTGCGTCTGCTGCAGGGCGGTGTCGAGCGGATTCAGGGGCACGCCTTGGGGCAACTGCTGCTGGCGGTGAATGGCTCGCCCCATGGCACCGAAGAACTGCGAAACCGCGCTGCGAACTGGGCACAACAGGTGGAGGTGCTGGGCTATGTGGTTTGATCGTTTGGTGCAAGGCGCCATCGACACCTTGTTGATGGTCGGCGTGTCATCGTTGATCGCCTTGCTGGTGGGCATTCCGCTGGCGGTGTTTCTGGTGACCAGCGACAAAGGCGGCATCTACCAGGCGCCGGCGCTGAATCGGGTGCTGGGGGCGTTCGTCAATCTGTTCCGCTCGATTCCGTTCCTGATCCTGATGGTGGCGCTGATCCCGTTCACGCGGCTGATCGTCGGCACCACCTATGGGGTGTGGGCGGCGGTCGTCCCGCTGACCATCGCCGCCACGCCTTTTTTTGCGCGGATCGCCGAAGTGAGTCTGCGCGAGGTCGACCACGGCCTGATCGAAGCTGCCCAGGCCATGGGTTGCCGACGCTGGCACATCATCTGGCATGTGCTGCTGCCCGAAGCGCTGCCAGGGATTGTCGGCGGGTTCACCATCACCCTGGTGACCATGATCAACTCGTCGGCCATGGCCGGGGCGATCGGGGCCGGTGGCTTGGGCGACATTGCCTATCGCTATGGCTACCAGCGCTTTGATACGCAGATCATGCTCACGGTGATTGTGCTGCTGGTGATCCTGGTGGCGGTGATTCAACTCGGCGGCGATCGCCTGGCGCGAGTGCTGAACAAGAGGTGAGGTATAGTCGGGCCATCTCAGCGCCCGGTATTCATCACCATGCCCCTCAAGCCCGACGACCTCGACCAGATCACGTCCACCACCCTCGGCCACTACAACAAGGTGGCCGAGGATTTCCGTGAAGGCACCCGCGATCACGATGTGAGCCAGAACATCGACGCGCTGCTGCGCCATATCCAGGGCTCGGCGCCCTTTACCGTGCTGGATTTCGGCTGCGGGCCGGGGCGGGATTTGCAGACCTTTACGCGCCTGGGGCATATCGCCGTCGGCCTGGATGGTTCCGAGCGGTTTGCGCAGATGGCGCGCGAAGACAGCGGCTGTGAGGTGTTGCAGCAGGACTTCCTCAAGCTGGATTTACCCGCCGAACGCTTTGACGGGATCTTTGCCAATGCAGTGCTGTTTCATATCCCCAAGCAGGAACTGCCCCGTGTGCTCAAGCAACTGCATGGGGCGTTGAAGCCTGGCGGTGTGCTGTTCAGTTCCAATCCACGGGGTGAGAACCAGGAAGGCTGGAATGGGCCGCGGTATGGTTCTTATCACGACTTGAAGGCGTGGCAGGCATTGCTGACGACGGCGGGGTTTGAAGAGTTGGAGCACTACTACCGGCCGGCGGGATTGCCTCGGGATCAGCAGCCTTGGTTGGCCAGCGTTTGGCGCAAGGTTTAAGTCTGGGCAAGCCCACTCCCACATTTGGAATGCATTCCCCTGTGGGAGGGGGCTTGCTCCCGATGACGGACTGCTACACACCACTACTGCACCTGATACACCACCGATGTCCCATCCACCACCGCTGTCACACTCCTCGCCGCAAACCCCTCTCTCGACCCCGTGGAAAAATTCGCCACCAACCGCGTGCCATCGGCAAACGTGGTTTCCTGCACCTGCCGATCCGCCGTCAGCCAGCGAAACCCGGTCATCGCCTGGGTGGCCAGGCGCTCATGCAACGGTCGGAAAAATCGATCCTGGCGCTGGATCAGCGGCAGCCGCGCCTTGAGCGTCGCAGCACTCAGGTGATACAGCGGCGGCACGTTGTAGAGCAGTTGGGTCAGCTCATTTTCAGCCCGTACATTGCTCAGCTTGAGGCTGTCGAACAGCCAGTGATGGGTGGTGATCACCGAGCCATGGAACACCGCCTGATACAGCGGCAGGCGCAGCGTCGGGTCGAAGTAGAGGGTGCGAAACGGCTCGTTCAGCGGCACCGACTTGAAGAACACCGCCGGTTGCTCCGGCGGGTACCAGTTGCCCACGTAGTAGGGCGACTGTTTGTCCTGGGTCATGTCGCGATCCCCCCAGCCCAGCACCGGGGTTTGCATGCCATGGGCGAACAGGATGCCCTGGGCGGTGATGGCGTTGCCGTCTTCGGAGCCGGTCGGCAATTGCAGCGTGGTGTTCAGCCAACGGGCTGCATCGATATTGCCTTCGGCGTTTTGCGCCTGGGTCATCGGTGCGCTGTCGCGGTAACTGTCGAACAGCATGCTGGTGGCGTACGCATCGAGAAACCAGGCGTTGAAGCCGGCAACGGCCTGCACGGCTTTCACCCGCGCCTCCAACAGAGGTCGCACACAGCGCGGGTCGGTGTAGTGGCCGGACTGCTGGAAGCCGGTCTTGGGTGTGCCGTCCTTCAACACGATGGCGCAGTCGCGGTAAGCCTGGCTGCCCAGGTGGGCGGTGGTCCAGTCGGGGTTTTCGGTGGCGGACAACGCGGTTTGGTAGGAGTCGTAGGGCGCCATCAGGTAGCCGGCGTCGACACCGGCGCGGATGGTCTCGGGGTGCCAGAGGCCGCCTTCCCAGCCTTCGCCCAGGGTCAGCATCAAGCGTGGCAGCCCGGCGTCGCGCAGCGTCTGTACCACCTGGCTGCCCCAGGTGCCGGGGCTATCGCGCAGGGCACCGGCAAAGTCCACGGCCAATTCGCGACGCAACTCGCCGTAGCGCGCGGCAAGACGGCTCATATCGGGCTCGTCCACCTGCCAACTCTGCCGGGCCTTCCTATTGATCGCGGCATTGAGGCCGCGTAACAGCACGCTTTGCTCGTAGCGATTCAAGGCGCGGGGCTGCGCCAGCAGCGCTGCGGAGTCCTTGTCCAACAGGCCTCTGAGTTCATGAGCGCGCAAGCGCTGGAGCAACAACGGCCAATCACGCACATCCTCCGGCGCCAGCAGGTCATTGCCCCACAGGTAGACATGGCTGGCGCCCAGCAGCTTTTCAGCCCCAGGGGTTTGCCGCAGCTTGTCTGCCAGGGGTTCATAGCGCCCCTGCTCGACCAGCCATCGGCGATAGCGCTTGGCCCCGGCCAGCGGATCGCTTTCGCCCAGGTGCAACAGCAGGGTCATGGGGGCGGCAGGCCCGAGCGAGGTGAACTCATGGGCCAGCGACAACGCCTGGCCCCGCCAGCGCAGGCGGTTGTTATAGGGATTGGTCAGCAGCCAGTTGAGGGTGAAGGCGCCGTGATCGACGCCCCACAGCGGCAGGCTGAGGTCCTGGGTGGTGTTGATGTCACCCTGCGCCACCAGGAAAGCGTTCCACATGGCATTGCCGGCCGGCACGTAATGCCCTTCGGCCAACGGCCACATCAACCCTCGGCCCATGGCGCTCGGCGGTTGCAGAAGAATCGGCAGCTCACCGGCTTCCCGCGCCGTGATCGACAGCACCAGGTCGCGCTGCTCAAGGCTGGCAGTCACGCGATAGGCACCGTCATCCCATTGCCAACTGGCCTGTTGCGCGTTTTGTGCAAGTTGACTGACAGCACGCGCCGCTACACCGTTGGAGGCCTGCACCTGCGGCTGGCCACTGGGTGTCACACGGATGGCGAGGGTGGCCGGATCGAGTTCGACTCGCCACAACGGGTTTTCCAATACGGTGCCGGCAGAGGCCAGGGGCGACAGGAACAAGCAGCAGATCAGCGAGGTAAGACGCAGACGGTTCATGGCAGGCGACCGTTGAGAGGTGGAGGTCGAAGGGTAAAGCACTCAACGGTTGGCCAGGGCAACAGGCGTCACTTCCGGAAATTTCCCACGTCTCAAATGCCCAGCTGAGATCAATTGTGGGAGGGGCGGTGCGACGATTCGACTTGCTCCCTCCCACATTTTTAACCGTGTTGTTCCTGCTTTGGTTCGCGGATCTTGTACCAGGCCACATACAGCGCCGGCAAAAACAGCAGCGTCAGCAAGGTAGCGATGATGATCCCGCCAATCATCGCGTAGGCCATCGGCCCCCAGAACACTTCGCGGGCAATCGGGATCATGCCCAGGCTCGCCGCAGCCGCCGTGAGCAGGATCGGCCGGCGCCGATGCTCGGTGGCTTCCACTACCGCGTCCCACGGCGTGTAGCCGGCCACTTCATATTCGTGGATCTGCGTAACCAGGATCACCGAGTTGCGGATGATGATGCCGATCAGCGCCAGGATGCCGAGGATCGCCACAAAGCCCATGGGCGTGCCCGTGGGGATCAATGCCAGCACCACGCCGATCAGCCCCAGCGGCGCGACACTGGCCACCAGGAACATCTTCTGCACGCTGTGCAGCTGGATCATCAGGAACGTCGCCATCAGGAACAGCATCAACGGCACCACGCTGGCAATCGGGCCCTGGGCCTTGCCGCTTTCTTCCACGGTGCCGCCGGTGGCGACCTTGTAGCCCACCGGCAGGCCGGCGCTGAACCTGTCGATCTCCGGCTTGAGCTGCTTGACCAGATCGGTCGGCTGCATCTCATCGCGCACCGAGGCCTTGATGGTGATGGTCGGCTTGCGGTCGCGACGCCACACCAGCGGCTGCTCCAGCTCATACCGCACAGTGGCGAAGGCCAGCAGCGGAATCGAGGTGCCGTTGGGCGTGACGATCTGCAGGTTCTGCAAGGTTTCCGGGGTACCGCGCTCGGCGTCTTCGGCACGGCCGACCACGTTGATCAGGTAGATATCGTCGTGCACCTGGGTTACCGAAGCACCACTGACCACACTGTTCATCAGTTGCGCCACGTCTTCGGAGGACAGCCCAAGCTGGCGCGCCTTGTCCTGGGCAATGTCGATGCGCAGCACTTTGCCCGGCTCGTTCCAGTCGTAGATGATCTCGCCCAGGTGGGTGTTTTTATCCAGCAGGGTCGCCAGTTCAATGGCGTGTTTACGCACCTGGTCGGTGTCTTTGCCGGACACGCGATACTGGATCGGACGCCCTACCGGCGGGCCCATTTCCAGCGGCTGCACAAAACTGCCGATGCCCACGAAGTCGTCGCGCAGGCGCTTTTGCAGGCGCGCAATCAAGGCACCGCGCTCTTCCAGGCCTTTGCTGACGATCACCAGTTGCGCGTAGTAGGGGTTTTCCAGTTGCTGGTCGAGGGGCAGGTAGAAACGGATCGCACCCTGGCCGATATAAGTGCTCCAGCGTGCAATGTCCGGGTCGTCCTTGATAATCGCTTCGAGGCGGTCGACGGCCTTGCGCGTCTCGTTGATCGAGGCGTTTTGCGGCAGGTTGAGGTCGACGAGGATTTCCGGGCGGTCCGACGACGGGAAGAACTGGTTCTGCACAAACTGCATGGAGAACACCGACGCCACGAACAGGCCCACGGTGATGCCGATGGCCCACCAGCGGTTGCGCATGGCCCAGAGCATGCCGCCATTGAACGCGCGGCCGATGCGCCCCGGCTCGGCGCTGTGAGGTTTGACCTTGGCGCTGAGGATATGCACGCCGATCACCGGCGCAAACAGCACCGCCACCACCCACGACACCAGCATCGCCACGGCAATCACCGCGAACAGGGTAAAGGTGTATTCGCCCGCAGAACTGGCGTTGAGGCCAATCGGCACGAAGCCGGCGACGGTCACCAGGGTCCCGGTGAGCATCGGGAATGCCGTGGAGGTGTAGGCGTAGGTCGCCGCCTGCTCCTTGGTTTCGCCTTTTTCCAAGCGCGTGATCATCATCTCCACGGTGATCATCGCATCGTCCACCAACAGGCCGAGGGCGATGATCAACGCGCCCAGCGACACACGCTGCATGGTGATGCCGCTGTATTCCATGAACACGAATACCAGCGCCAGCACCAGTGGAATCGAGCACGCCACCACCAGCCCGGCGCGCATGCCGAGGCTGATAAAGCTCACCACCAGCACGATGATCACCGCTTCGAACAGCGCGCTGGTAAAGCCGCCGACGGCCTCTTCCACCACTTCGGCCTGGTCGGAGACCTTATGCACACCGACGCCCACCGGCAGGTCGGCGGTCAGTTCGTCCATGCGCGTGTGCAGGGCCTTGCCGAACGACTGGATATTGCCGCCCTTCTGCATGGCGATGGCCAGGCCAATCGCCGGCTTGCCGTTGAAGCGGAACATCGGCCGCGCCGGGTCGACATAGCCACGGCTGATCTCGGCGATATCCGCCAGGCGATAGAAGCGGTCATTGAGGCGCAGGTTGACGTTGGCCAGGTCTTTCTCCGAGGCGAACTGCCCCGAGGTACGCACCGAGATGCGCTCCGGCCCGGCCTCGATCACCCCGGCGGGGGTCACCGCGTTCTGCGATTGCAGGCTTTGCACCACCTGGCGCTGGTCGATGCCCAGGGCCGCCAGTTTGCGCGTGGAGAAGTTGAGGTAAATCACTTCGTCCTGCTGGCCGATCATCTCGACCTTGCCCAGCCCCGGCACCGAACGGATCTCGGCGCGCACCTGCTCCACGTAGTCGCGCAACTGGCGCATCGACAGGCCGTCGCCGGTAAAGGCATACACCGAGCCGAACACATCGCCGAATTCGTCGTTGAACGACGGCCCCTGCAAGCCCTGGGGGAAGGTGCCGCGAATGTCGTCGATCTTCTTGCGGACCTGGTACCAGATCTCCGGAATCGCCTTGGCGCTGGTGGTGTCCTTGAGGAACACGAACACCGTGGATTCACCCGGTCGCGTGTAGCTTTTCACATAGTCGAGGGCGTCGAGTTCCTCGAGCTTTTTCTCGATGCGGTCGGTGACCTGCTTGAGGGTTTCTTCCTGGGTCGCGCCCGGCCAGCGGGTCTGGATCACCATGGTCTTGATGGTGAACGAGGGGTCTTCCTCGCGGCCCAGGTTCATGTAGGAGAACACGCCCATCAGCAGCGCGACGAACATCAGGTACCAGACGAAGGACTGATGCTTGAGGGCCCAGTCGGATAAGTTGAAGCTGCCTTTCATCGCGGGCTGTCCTCGTCGATTTTGACTTTCTGCCCGGGCTTCAGGCTGTTCACCCCGGCGGTGACGATACGCTCGCCGGGTTTGACGCCGCCGTTGAGCAAGGCGCTGTCAGCGTCACGGCTAAGCACCGTGATATCGCGCGGTTGCACGGTCTGGCTTTGGGTATCGAGGATCCAGATGCGGGTCTTGCCGTCGACTTCCTGCAAGGCGCTCAGGGGCAACTCGATGCGTGGGGCGATGGCCGAACTCAAGGTCACGCTGATCGCCGTGCCAAGGCGGAACGCGGGCGGCGTTTCGGCCAGGGTCAGGCGCGCGCGACGGGTGCGCGTGGCGCTTTGGGCCTGGGGTTCGATCTCGCGCACGGTGGCGGTGGTGTGGACGCTGGGGTCGAGTTGCCCGGCGACGAGGAATACCACATCTGCTGGCAGGCGCTCGGCGAGGCCGGCGGGCAGGTCGATCACCGCTTCCTTGATGTCCGGGCGCGCCAGGGTCACCACTTGCTGACCGGCGCTGACCACCTGGCCGGCCTCGGCATTCCAGGCGGTGACGATGCCGGCGTGGTCGGTGCGCAGCTCGGCGTAGTTGAGCTGGTCCCTGGCCTGGTTGACCGAAGCCTGGGCCTGGTCGAGGGAGGCCTGGGTGGTTTTCAGGTCGGTCTGGGCCACGTCCAGTTGGGCCTGGGCGCCGACGCCACGGTTGAACAGCTCCTGCTGGCGGCGGGCATTGGCCTGGGCGTTGATGAACTGCGCCTGCACCCGCGCCAAATCGCCTTGGGCGGCGCGCAACTGGTTCTGTTGGTCGGTAGGGTCGAGCACCGCGAGCAAGGCGCCCTTGTCCACTTCGGCGCCCACATCCACGGCACGCCGGGCGATGCGACCGGGGACGCGGAAGCCCAGATTGCTTTCATAGCGCGCCTGGATGGCGCCGGCGAAACGGCCGAGGGTTTCCTGGTCCTCGGACTTCACTTCCATGGACAGCACCGGGCGCAAGGGCTCGGGCGCCGGTTCTTCCTTTGAACAGGCCATCAGCAACAGGCTGGCGGCAAGTACAACCGTCAGGCGCTTCATGGCTGGGCTCCTGGCTGGGCGATCTCGACCAGCATGCCGGGGTGCAGCAATTGCCCACCGGCCACCACGACTTTTTCGCCGCCCTTGAGGCCGTCGCCAACAATCACTTTGCCTGTGAGGTAACGCGCCACCGTGACCTTGTGCAGTTGCGCCTTGCCCTCGCCGTCCACCAGCCATACGGCGGGCTCGCTGAGGTCTTTGGTCAACGCCGACCACGGCAGCTCGATACTCGCCTTGGCCGGGCCATTGGCGGTGGCGCTGACCACCGAACCAAGCCGCATGCCTTCGGGTAACGATTGCAGGGCGATCTTCACTTGCACCGTGCCGGTATTGGCGGCCACGGCAGGCGTGACTTCACGCACTTTACCCACGGCCTTGATGCTCGGGTTATCCAGCAGGCTGACGGTGATCGGCGCATCCGGCGGCGGCTCAACCAGCAGTGACTCATAGACGTTGAACACCGCGTCGCGCTCGCCATCGCTGGCCAGGCTGAAAATCGGCACGGTGGCCTGCACCACCTGACCGACTTCGGCCTGGCGCGCGGTGATCACCCCCGGCGCGTCCGCGATCAGCGCGGTATAGCCGAGTTGTTCACGGGCGTTGGCCAACTGCGCCTGCGCGGCGGCCAGGGCACTTTGGCTGCTGCGCAGCGCGGCCTGGGCGGAATCGTATTCGCTGCGGCTGGTATAGCCCTTGGGCAGGAGCTTTTCCTGGCGCACAAACGCAGCGGCGGTTTGCTTGACCCGCGCCTGCTCGGCCACGACCTGGGCCTGGGCGGAATCGACGTTGGTCTGCAAATCCTTGGGATCGAGCCTGGCCAGCACCTGTCTGGCTTTGACGCGATCGCCTACATCCACCATGCGCTGGATGATCTTGCCGCCGACGCGGAAGGACAAATCGGTTTGCACGCGGGCCTGGATATCTCCGGTCAGCGTGACGGCCGCGGCGAAATCGGCGGGTTGTACGGTTTGAACAAAGACCCGCGAATGGGCCTTGGGCTCAGCTTTTTCCTGGCCACACGCGCTCAGCAACACCACTAAACCCAGACCGACGATACAGATGGAAATACGACCGCCCATGCAGACTCCTTGTGCGCGATGCGATGTGCCAGTGTGTATGCGACTGTGAGCTTAGTTCAGGGTTCCTTATCTGCATGGGGCTCCCGCACCCCGAGGCTTCGCAGGCCGGCCAGACCTGTGAGTTCTAACAGTAGACGGCCGCCGCCAACCCTCGTAAATATTGGCTCCCGTCTTGCTGCGCGGACATTCCCACGCGCTGCCGTGCAAGCACCTCACTTACCCGTACTGAGGTAGACCCAATGAGCAGCCAAAAGACAAAAAAACTTCCGTCCCTGCAAATCAATGAGGCCAAACCACCGACTCCCCCCTCAGACTACTGGTTAGTGTCCTTGAGGGATGTGCCCCCCGAGGGAGCAACCGCCGTCATTCAGCCTACCGACATAGGCACAAGCAATGATCGCCTGCAGATTTACATCGATGGCGAAGTCGTGGTGGACAAAGAGTTCAACAATCAGCCGCCGCGGGAGATTCAGGCATTCATTCCCAGGGATGCATTGCTGAAGAACATAGGCCAGCGGCAAATCCACTACATGATCCGAATCGGCCAGGGAAATGGCGAGATGGGCGACTCCGAAAAATTCCACATCACCCATTGAACAGGGGCCTGGATTATTGACGATCGTTCCCACGGAGTGGGAACGATCAGCTAGGAATCAGCCCTGCCACTTCCCGCCTTCGACAATCACACTCTCAGGCTTGGTGTCATCGCTCAGCTCCTTGCGCACATATTGGTCATACAGCTTGAGCAGGAATTTTTCCTCACCCAGCTTCGCCAACTCGGCATTCACCCAGTCGCGCAGTTCGATATTGCCCTTCTTCACCGCCGGGGCAATCGGCGCTTCGTCACCGAGTTTCTCCTCCAGCACGCGGTAGCCCGGGTTCTGCTTGGCCCAGCTGAACAGCACCAGGTTGTCTTGCGCATAGGCATCGCCACGCCCGGCCGACAGCGCTTGCAGCGACTCGGAGTTTTTCTCGAACTTCAGCAGTTTCCAGTCCGGGTGGTTCTTGGTCAGCCAGATATCGGCAGTGGTGCCGGTGGTAACGATGGTGGTGCGGGTGGCCAGGTCATCCAGGCTTTTCACCGCGCTGTCCTGGGGCACCAACGCCTGCACCGCGACTTTCAGGTTGGGGTTGGTGAAGTCCACCGCCTCCTTGCGCTCGGGGGTCACGGTCATGTTGGCGAGGATCAGGTCGACCTTGTCGCTTTGCAGGAACGGAATACGGCTGGCCGGCTCGACGGCGACGAATTCGACCTTGTTCTCATCGCCCAACAGGTCCTTGGCGAATTGACGACCGATGTCGGTATCGAAGCCGACATAGCGCCCGGCTTCGTTGACAAAGCCAAACGGTGGCTTGTCGGTGAATACGCCGACGATCAGCTTGTCCCGCGCCTTGATCTTGTCGAGGTAGCTCACGGCGGCAGCAGGTTTAGCAGGCTCTTCGGCCTTTTTATCGCAGCCGGCCAGTAGGGCGACAGCCAACAGTGGCAGCAGTAACTTTTTCATAGCAGCTCCAGTTCCTGGGTTTTCTTGGGCAGTGTTGAGACAAAGGAGAATTTCTCCAGAAACTGCTGCGCGCGTGCGGTTTGCGGGTTCGTAAAGAATTCTTCGGGGGTGTTGTGTTCGAGGATGCGACCGGCCTCCATAAACACCACGCGGTCGGCGACGGCGCGGGCGAAGGCCATTTCGTGGGTGACGATCAGCAGGGTCATGCCATCGCGGGCCAGGCCCTGGATCACCTCCAGCACTTCCTTGACCATCTCCGGGTCGAGGGCGGCGGTGACTTCGTCAAACAGCATGACCTGAGGGTTCATGCACAGCGAGCGGACGATGGCGATGCGTTGCTGCTGGCCGCCGGAGAGCTGGCGCGGGAAGGCGTCGCGCTTGTCCGCCAGGCCGACGCGCGCCAGCAGTTTCTCGGCCTGCTCGCGGGCTTCGCGCGGCTCGCGCTTTTGCACTTTCAGCGGGCCGAGCAGGATGTTGTCGAGCACACTCATGTGCGGGAACAGGTGGTAGCTCTGGAACACCATGCCTACGTCCTGGCGCACCTGGCGCCAGTCGGTGGTTTTATCCAACAACTCCTTGCCGGCAAACCGCAGGCTGCCGCTATGGGCCACTTCCAGGCCGTTGAGGCAGCGCAGCAAGGTGCTTTTGCCGCAGCCGCTGGGGCCGAGGATCACCACCACTTCGCCGCTTTGCACACTCAGGTCGATGCCCTTGAGCACCTGCTGGTCGCCGAAGAATTTGTTGAAACCCTGGAACTCGATCAATGCGCTCATGCTTGGGCCCAGCGCCGTTCCAGCACCTTGGAGGCGGCCGACAACGGGTAGCAGATAAAGAAGAAAAACAGGAACAGCGCGCCGTAGATCAACACCGACTCATAGGTGCGCTCGATGATTTGCTGGCCGACCTTGATCACGTCCACCACACCGATCAGCACCGCCAGGGAACTGGTCTTGATGATGCGCGTGTAGACGTTGATGGTCGGCGGCGTCATGCGCTTGAGGGCCTGGGGCAGCAACACGTAGCCGTACAACTGCGGGTCGGACAAGCCAATCGACAGGCCGGCTTCGCGCTGGCCGCGGGGCAGCGAATGCAACGCGCCGCGTACCACTTCGCCCACTTCGCTGGCGCCCCACAGCGACAACACCAGCACCGCGCACCAGAAGCTGGGGATGCTCAGGCCAAAGAAGATCGGCAGGCCAAAGAACAGCAGGTACAACCACACCAGCACCGGAATCGCCCGGAACAGCTCCAGGTAAACCCGCAGCACCGCGTTGACCAGCCTGTTGTTCAAGGTGCGCAGCACGCCATACAACACGCCGCCGACCGTACTGAAGGCGATGCTCAACAACGAAATCGACAGGGTCTGCGCTGCGCCCTTGCCCAGTTGCGGCAACGACACCCACAACAACTCAAGACCCGAACTGGCCATGCTGGAGCCTCCTTTCCAGGCGGCTGAGCAGCAACGACAGCGGCAAGAACAGCAGCACGCAAATCAGCGTCAGCACGGCGAGCATTTCGTAGGTTTTGTAGTAGAGGGCTATGTAGCTCTTGGTGGTGTAGAGAATCTCCGGCACTGCCACGGCAGAGACCACGGTGGTCTCCTTGAGCAGGAAGATGAAGTTGGCGAACAACGCCGGCAGGCTGAGGATGCCGGCCTGGGGCAGGATCACATGACGCAGCAGTTGCCAGTCCGACAGGCCGATGGACTTGCCCGACTCGATCTGCGCCAGCGGCACCGCTTCCACACCGGCGCGCAGTACTTCGGTGAGGTAGGCACCGCCGAGGAACGTCATGGTGATGATCGCCGCCCAGAACCCGGAGATATTCAAACCCAGCGCCGGCAAGGCGAAGTACACGAAGAACAGCTGGATCAGCAGCGGTGTATTGCGCGCCAGTTCCACATAGAGCGCCACCAGGCGCGACAGGTACGGCGTGCGAAACACCAGCAGTGCGGCGTTGATCAGCGCCACCAGCAACGAGGTGGCAATGGCGATCAGGCCCACTTGCAGCGTGACGCCCACGGCTTTCAGAAACGCCGGCAGGGTGCTGAGGATAAAAGCGAAATCGAAGGTCATTGTGAGTCCATGACACCGCAGGGGTAATGCGGCGAGCGTCGTCCGATCCGGCGTGGGTAACGCCGGGTAGCGCGAACTTTAAAGGTATAAAAAGTAAAATTTAAATACCGAAATAGCATATTGATATCACCCAAAAAGATAACCGACGGATTCGCGGGTTTTCCAGGTGACGGCTATGGTTGGGGGGTCTGTGTTTCGAGGGAATGAACAATGAACAAAGCGAAACCGATTGATCCGCAGGAGCTGGTGAAATGGTTGGTGGCGTTGCGCAGGGCGATCAATAGCCGGGATCTCTAAAACACCGTAGATCCAATGTGGGAGGGGGTTTGCCCTAATGCCAGTCAGTTAAGCGTACATCGCCTCCTGTAGGAGCGAGCTTGCTCGCGAAAAACGTCAACGATAACGCGTGCTTCCTGAATGAACGCGGCGCCTGTGAGTTTTTCGCGAGCAAGCTCGCTCCTACAAAAAGCCTTCTGACTGGCAAGCCCCTTCCCACATTTTTATTGCATTCCAAATTCCAGGCATAAAAAACGCCGACGCTGTAGTAGCCGCCGGCGTTGAAACCTTGAAGGGGGTTTTGGCTTACATCAGAACGCGGGCACGACTGCGCCGTTGTACTTCTTCTCGATGAAGGCTTTGACTTCCGGGCTGGTCAGGGCCTTGGACAGTTTCTGGATAGCGTCGCTGTCCTTGTTGTCCGGGCGCGCCACCAGGAAGTTCACGTACGGCGACTTGGCATCTTCGATGATCAGCGCGTCCTTGGCCGGGTTCAAGCCAGCTTCCAGGGCGTAATTGGTGTTGATCAAGTCCAGGTCAACCTGGTCCAGCACCCGTGGCAGCAGGGCCGATTCCAGCTCCTTGAACTTCAGGTTCTTAGGATTGCTGGCAATGTCTTTCGGCGTGGCCAGGGCGTTGGTCGGGTCTTTCAGGGTGATCACACCGGCTTTCTGCAGCAGCAACAGGGCGCGGCCGCTGTTGGAGCCTTCGTTCGGGATGGCCACGGTGGCGCCATCCTTGAGCTCGGAAATATTCTTGATCTTTTTCGAGTAACCGCCGAAGGGTTCAACGTGCACGCCAACCACGGTGACCAGGTTGGTGCCCTTGCCCTTGTTGAAGTTTTCCAGGTACGGCAGGGTCTGGAAGTAGTTGGCGTCCAGGCGCTTCTCGGCAACCTGTACGTTTGGCTGTACGTAGTCGGTGAAGACTTTGATTTCCAGGTCCACGCCTTCTTTGGCGAGGGTTGGCTTGACCAGTTCAAGGATCTCGGCGTGCGGGATCGGGGTGGCGGCCACCACCAGTTTCTCGTTGGCCTGGGCGAAGCTTGCAGTCAGGGCAGCCGCCAATGCGGTAAACAACAGAACCTTTTTCATGCAGTGTCCTTATCGAAATTCCGGGGCGTCTCTGACGACCGTTTTTTATGTGGTGTGCCAGCGAAGTGCTATCGCGGCGTGGAATGGACAATACCTAGATTTTTTATTCCCGAACAATATCTTTTATTCACGTTGATATTCCATTTTACTCATGTAGCTGCTTGCTCGCGTAGAAAGCTGCGCAAGGTTTCCTGCTCAGCCGGGCTGGCATTGGCGAAGATGCGCTGCACTTGGTCCAAGGGCGACCCCGCCACCGGCAGGTTCAAGTGTTCGGGCAGAATTTCGTCGCCGCTGCTCACCAGCAAGGCGAAGTGGATGACGTTCTCCAGCTCGCGGGTATTACCCGGCCAGCTGTGGTGTTCCAGTACGCGCTGGGCGGCGTCGCTGATCAACGGCACCGGCAGGTCCAGGCGCTGGCTGTAGATGCCGAGGAAGTATTCGGCCAACGACAGGATGTCCCCCACCCGCTCACGCAACGCCGGCAGATCCAGCTGGCCTTCGCTCAGGTAATGGAACAGCCGCTCATGAAACTTGCCGGCGGCCACGGCCTGGGCCAGGTCGATGCTGGTGGCGGCCACCAGGCGCACGTCCACCGGGCTCGGCTGGTGGGCGCCCACGCGGGTAACTTCATGGTTTTCCAGGGCCGCCAGCAGTTTCACCTGGATCGGCAGCGGCAAGTCGCCGATCTCATCCAGATACAAAGTGCCGCCATTCGCCGAGCCAAACCACCCGGCCCGGCTGCTGGCCGCGCCACTGTGGGCGCCGGCGGCGTAGCCGAACAATTCGGCGTCGGCGTAGGTGGGGCTGATGGCACCGCAATTGACCGATACAAACAAACCGGAGCGGTCGCTGCCCCGGTGAATATGCCGCGCCAGCAATTCTTTACCGCTGCCGGTCTCGCCTCGAATCAATACAGGCAAGGCGCGCGGGGCGAGATTTTCCAGGTCTTCGCGCAGCTTGCGCGAGCGTGGGTCGACAAACACCAGCGCCTTGGCGCGGATGCTCAGCGGGCTTTTTTCGGCGTCGGGGAAGGTCAGCAGCGGCTGACCGAAGGTTTCATGCAGACTCATGGCAGGCTCCCGCCCCAAATCCACTCAGGGACGGGGCGTTGAAAAAATATCAGGCTGTGCGCCGGGCGTGATGCTCGAGGCGGCTTTGCAGGCGATACAGGTAGGCGAACCCCTGCTCCCAGCGCTGGTGACCGGACTTCACATTGATATGCCCGGCCCCCGACAGGATGCCGGCTTCGGCGCCCCAATTACGCGCCAGCTCCAGGGCCCGGGGGGCGCTGACGGCGCTGTCGTTATCGGAACTGACCACCTGGCTGGGAAACGGCAGCAGGTCGGTCGGGATCGGCGCAAAGTTGCGCAAGGCCGGCGAGCAGGCTGGCCGTTCAACATCCGCCGGAGCCACCAGCAAGGCCCCGCGCACCTGCCGCAGGAACTGCACGGGTGCGGTGGCAGCCCAATGGGCCACGGTGATGCAGCCCAGGCTATGGGCGATCAGAATTACCGGGGTGCTGTCGGCGGCAATCGCCTCGGCCAGCGCAGCCACCCAGTCCTCGCGGCGCGGCGTCAGCCAATCGGCCTGCTCCACCCGTGCGCTGTTGGGCAGGCTGTTCTGCCAGTGACTTTGCCAATGATCTTCTGGCGATCCTTGCCAGCCCGGCACGATCAGATAACGAATCGACTCGCTGTGCATGGGTGTGCCCTCCTGCAGCGTTTAACGTTGTAGGACAGTATAGGGACGAGGGTTATATTCGTTAAGGAATAAGAAGCTATTTATTAATAACCAAAAATTCAAACCTGCATGAGGTTCAAATGTGGGAGGGGGCTTGCTCCCGATGGCGGTGGGTCAGCCACCTATTTTTAGCTGACGGACCGCTATCGGGGGCAAGCCCCCTCCCACATTGACTCGATTTCACATTCAATTTGCAGTGGTTTTAGATGACGTGATTGGTACGAGGCATGCAGTCGATGGTGCGATCCACCACGGTCTTGGCCATTTCCAGCAAATGCCACACCGCATGGACTTTCGCGCGGTCGTGCGGCTGCAGGTGCTCACAACAGTCCCATACGGTGGCCGATGCGCTGTGGATCAGGTGAGCGATATAAAGTTGGGCGTCTTCGAAACTGAGGTTTTCGTTGGCGACAAGGCAGTCAACGGGTGGGTCGGGAAGTGCTTTGGTCATGGTGTAACTCCTATTGAACACGGGAGCGACCACTAACGCTGCTAAACGATAGGTGGCAGCTGTACGCGGGTTAGCAGACTGGCCAATAGGAACACCAGCGCACCCGAGGGTGCCCCACGCACAGCCACCATAAACGCGGATGTGAGCCGTGTGCCTATTGAACTCAGGCTGCTAAACCCGATCGCTGAAAACCAGCGACGGGCCGAAGACTAGCCATCCATTCCAACAGTCACAAGGCGGCGGGGATTGTCTCGGAAACGTCCTGCAATTTAAAGGGACACGGCTTGCTGGCCCTTTACAAATCATGACGAAATGCCAGCATCGATCACCTGATGAACTTTCTTGTAGGAAATATCTTCCATGACGGTTTTTTATGGCTCCGCTGACGACTTTTCGCTTTTCCGGAGAGTGGTGAGGTTAGTTAAATATTGACTCCAACCAACCCCGTAAAGAATCGCAATGAATATAAATATAAGTACTTTCCACCACGAAATTTCTAAAGTCAGGCTTTCTAAAACCGCATTCAACGAACTACTGAGCGCAAAAGCCAGCTCCGAACCGGATGATCAAACTAATCGATTCGATGCAAAACCTGCTTACATCGCCCCCCATCACTCGCAGACCCTCAGCGCAGAACTGCGCAATATACGAAAAATCGTTGATCACGAAAAACACGTCCTTATCCTAGATGGATTTAAAGTCGATGATCTTGCAGGCTTCAAATCTTTGATATGGACGTTCGGCTCTTTGCTGGGAGCGCCAATGGTGCAGAACCATCTTGGCCATAGGGTTATTGAGGTGTATGACCGGGGAGGTAAAAGCATTGAAGAAGGTGCGAGATATCATCAGACCCGTCAGGGCGCATATGTCCATAACGATGGCGTAAGCGATCCGCTCCCTATCGATTATTTGATTCTGGCTTGTGGCCAGAAAGCCTTACTCGGCGGCGAAAGTATTCTGATAGACGCAAGTGCGGTATACGCTGAATTAATGGCATTCCCTGAGGTACTGGAAGAACTTAAGTGCGATTTCTATTTTGAAAATCGAGGTATGGCGCAGGAAGAACAATTATTCAAAGCGCCAATCTTGAGCTTTTCAAATGAGGGCATCCCTTTGATTAGGTACTTCCGCGTCTATATCGAATCGGCCCACATCAAAGCGGGAGCGCCATTAACCCTGGCGCAAATACATGCATTGGATTTTCTAGACACAGTCCTTGATCAATCTTCAGTTCAACATCGAGTGCTGCTTGAACCAGGGCAGGTTCTTATTTCAGCTGACAACAAGTTTCTCCATACCCGAACGCATTTCATCGATAAGAGCGCTCCGCGCTTAGAGATTGATGACGCAGTCTCTTTGAAAGATCTCAATCGATACATGTTACGAATGTGGTTGCGCAAACGATGATCCCTCGCTGGCCATAAGGCACAACTTCATATTCCCATCACAAGCCGAGCCCCATGGACAACTCCAACATCGCGATCACCCTTGTTTTGATCTCCGCCTTCATGCACGCCACCTGGAACGCGGTCGTCCGGGCGGGGAGCAGTCGCTTCATGACCTTGGCCATGGTCGATGGTACGGCGTTGCTGATCTGCCTGGCGGCGCTGCCGCTGGTGAATACGCCAAGCCTGCAGGTGTGGGGCTACGTGCTGGTTTCCGTGGTGCTCAACACGGCCTATCGATTGTTTCTGATCAAAGCGTATGAAACCGGCGACTTTGGACAGGTCTACCCGGTCATGCGCGGGGTGCCACCGGTTTTAGTCGCGCTGTTTTCCTATTTCCTGCTGCACGAGCAGCTATCGTTTCATGCCATGGCGGGGGTGTTGCTGATTTGCGTAGGCATTATCAGCCTGACATTCGTGCGCAGGATGTCCGCGCGTATGTTCAAACCAATTCTGATGGCGGTGTGCGCAGGTGCTTTCATCGCGTCCTACACAGTGGTGGATGCCAAAGGTGTCAGAGCCAGTGAGACGGTGCTGCAATACATCATCTATCTGACGGTATTCCAGAGCAT
This sequence comes from Pseudomonas sp. AM8, assembly GCF_036346475.1. NCBI lineage: Bacteria > Pseudomonadati > Pseudomonadota > Gammaproteobacteria > Pseudomonadales > Pseudomonadaceae > Pseudomonas > Pseudomonas sp. AM8. Next base: position 140,313 of record NZ_JAOTNX010000010.1, on the reverse strand, counting down.
TCCGATTCCGGCGCTGGCGTTTTTCAAGAAACGTCTGGAATTCGCAGAGGCCATTCGCAACCATTGGAAAGTCGGCGTAATGGGCGGCGTTTTTTACCTCACTGCCTACGGCCTGGTGCTGTTCGCGCTGTCGCTGGATGCGGTGGCCAAGGTCTCAGCGTTGCGGGAAACCAGTGTTATTATCGGCGCCATTATTGCCGCGCTGTTTTTTCACGAGCGGTTCGGCTGGCGGCGGATGCTTTCGGCGTTCGTCATTGTTTGCGGGATCATCCTGATCAAAGTGAGCACCTGATGGGCCAACGTCCGCCACCTACACCCATGCTGCAAGCCTTTGTCAGTGCTGCACGAACAGGCAGTTTCGCCCGCGCAGCATCAGAGTTGAGCCTCACCGCCAGTGCCATCAGTCATCAGATCGCAGGTCTGGAAGAGTGGTGGGGCGTTCAGTTGTTCGAGCGCCATTCGCGGGGCGTCAACCTCACAACCGCCGGGCAGGCTTTGTTGCCGGTGACCGATGATTTTTTCAAAACCCTTGAGACGGTGTTGCACTCGCTGAATCCGCGCAAATCTCAGCCCCTTTATCTTTCGTGCACTTCGTCCCTGTGTTCGACCTGGCTAATCCCCAGAATGCATGGTTCCCACACCGACGCTTCATTCAATCTCGACCTGGTATTGACCAGTGCGGATATGAATAGCGCCAATCTCGGTGCCCATCAATTCGATGTTGCGATTGTGATGGGGTACGGCGACTACCCGGATCATCATGCCGAGCTTCTGATGCGCGATGCCGTGTTCCCGGTTTGCTCACCGGAGTTTCAACGCATGAATGGCGATATTTCGCTGACGGATATCGCGCGGTATCCACTCATTCACCGTGTGGACGATCAAGTGTGTCCAGGGTGGGAAAGCTGGTTTGCGTTCCAGGGCCTGGCAGCTGCGCCTTATCACCATGGGCCGCGCTTTCCGGACTCAAGCCTGGCAATCAGTCTGGCTGTGAAGGGTGGCGGGATTGCGCTGGCCAGGACAGCGTTGGTGTATGACCAGTTGGAAGAAGGTGCATTAGTCACACTAGGCGGCCCGCTGATGATGTCGCCGGCGGCGTACTACGTTATTTGTAGGAATGGGCGGCAGTCGGAACCTGATATCGCTCGGTTGATTGACTGGCTTAAAGAGAGCGCTAGAAAGTTTCAGCAAGAAGTTGAAATCCGGTATCCGCAAATCGCTGGGGTTGGCGCACTTTGATCGTGTGATGTTACTGAAACGGAGGCAAAAAAAAGGCCGCACCCTGCCAAGGAAACGGCCAAAAAATTGTCGAGGCTTTTGCAACTAACGTGCGGTAATCACCGACAGCTTGGTAATCCCCGCGCGCTCGATAGACGCCATGGCTCGCGCCACTTCGCCGTAGTTCACACCATCGTCAGCCTGCAGTTGCACCCGCACATCGGGGTCCTTGGCCTTGGCCGCCTGCAGGTTGAATTCCAGCAGGTCCGGCTGGATTTCGTCCTTGTTGATGAACAGTTTGCCGGCGCCGTCGATGCTCACCACCAGCGGGTCCTTCTGCTCCACCGGGGCTACGGCCTCGGTCTTGGGCAGGTTGATCGGGATCGCGTTGGTCAACAGCGGCGCGGTGACGATAAACACCACCAGCAGCACCAGCATCACGTCCACCAGGGGCGTGACGTTGATCTCGCTCAGTACCTCATCACTGTCTTGTGTGGAGAAGGCCATATCAGGATGCCTCCTTCACTTTTTGCGGGTTGCCCGGCGCATTTTTAGTCAGTGCCGGGTGCAGCAGTACGCGGAAAGAGTTCTTCTGCGCCAGGCTGTAGAAGTCGTGGGCAAAGTCATCCAGGTCGGCCGCCGTGAGCTTCAGGCGACGCAGGAAGTAGTTGTAGACCAGCACCGCCGGTACCGCGACGGCGATCCCCACGCCCGTGGCGACCAGGGCGGCACCGATGGGGCCGGCCACGGTTTCAAGGCTGGCGGAGCCGGCGGCGCTGATGCCCTTGAGCGCTTCCATGATCCCCCAGACGGTGCCGAACAGGCCGATAAACGGCGAGGTGCTGCCGATACTGGCGACCACGGCCAGGCCGGTCTCCAGGGAGCGGCGCTCACGTACGATCTGCTGGCGCAGGGCACGCTCGAGACGGTCCTGGTGGTTGATCGCCTGGCTCAAATCAGCAGCGTGCGGCGCGTCCCCGACCTGGATCGCGGCGTAACCGGCCTGGGCCACACGGGCAGCGGCGCCGGGCTGGGTTTCGGCCAACTCGGCGGCCGAGTCGAGGCTCGACGCCGCCCAGAACTGTTTGTGGAACTTGCGATCCTGCGCTTTGAGGCGACCGAACTGCACGCCCTTGAGCAGGGCCAGGCCCCAGGTGGCGACCGAAAAGACCACCAGCAGCCAGATCACCGCGCTTTCGATGGATTCAAGTGGAGATGCTAATGCCATGATGTTTTCCCTCTGTACAAGTCGCGGCGTGTGCTGCACACCGCAGCGCAATAGTTAGTGAATCTTGAAGTCGATCGGTACGCTGACCCAGCCGTCCTGGGCCACATCGCCCTGCTTGGCCGGCACGAAGCTCCACCGCTTCACGGCGGTCAGTGCGGCGTCGTCGAGTTGCTGGCGACCGCTGCTTTTCTGGACCTGGATCTCGCCCGGCTTACCGCTGGCCAGTACATGCACCCGCAACAACACCGTGCCTTCCCAACCGCGACGTTGCGCCAGTGACGGGTACTCCGGCGCCGGGTTCTTGAGATACGCGGCGTTGGCCGAAGCCGGTGTCACCGGGGCTGGCGCGGGCGGAGCGGGCGCGGGTGCCGGTGGCGCCGGTTGCGGTGGCGTGGGCGCCTGCTCGACCGGTTTCGGTGCGGGCTTGGGCTCAGGCTTTGGCACCGGCTTGGGCTTAGGTTTTGGAATCGGCTTGGGCGGCGCCGGCTTGGCGGCCAACTCATCCACCACCGGCGGCGGCGGCTCGACAACAGGCGGTGGCGGTGGTGGCGGCACAGGCGGTGGCGGTTCCACCACGGGCGGTGCCGGCTGGGAAAATTCGATGGTCATCGGCGGAATTTCCGGCGGCACAATCGGCAGCACCGGCGTGGGTTTCTGGCTGACCCAATAAATCACTGCACCGTGCAGGGCCAACACCAACAAACCGAGCAGGATCCCTTCGCGGCGGCTGGAGAAGCGCTTCGGGGTTTGCTGCGTTCGCAATTGCCCCAACGGCGCGCGGTGCGGCCGGCCAAGGTCGACCAACTCACCACTCGGTGCCTGGCGCCATTGCGCCTCGGGTGCACTGGCGGCGGTCTGGACATTGCCCATTGATTGACTCCCTACGGTTTCGAAACAAAAAAACCGACGGGCCTGCGTGGAAGGCCGTCGAGGGCTGAATCATCGGGGCCAGACGCTTATCTCTTAAAGTAATCTTTGAAGTTATAGATAGATCAAATTTGAATAAACGAATGCTCTGCAAACACCAAAGCCCCGGCCCACGTGGCCTGGCGCCGAGGTGGTTTTTTTTGATGCTTTTCAGGCATACAAAATATTCACTTAAGGCATGGCTCAACGGGGCTGTTTGCACACAAATCGAACAGCTCAGCCTGCAAGCACTGCCCCGCGGCACTCAGGCCATGACGGGCATACAACGCCAGACGTACGCCTTGCACCACGGGCAAACCGCTGTCCGGCCCCAGTTCCACATGCCCTGGCTGCACGACCCGTCGCGGCAACAGACTCACACCCAACCCCGCCGCCACCGCCGAACACACGCTGGCCAGGCTTGCGCTGGAATAACCGATGCGCCAGCGCCAGCCGCCCACTTCCAGGTGGTGCAACATTTCATTGCGGTACAGGCCGCCCACCGGGAATGCCACCAACGGCAGAGGGTCGCGCCCCAGGCACGGCGTGCTGCGGCTGTCTACCCAACACAGCGGCTCGGGCCACGAGGCCAGGCAGTCATCGCTGCTGCCCATCTGCTTGACCAGCAACACATCGAACTCGCCGCTGCGGTATTGACGCTGCAACTCGGGCCCCAGGCCGCTGGTGACCTCCAGGCGCACCCGTGGATAGGCCAGCACAAATGCCGACAGCAACGGCATCAGGCGCTCGGCGGCAAAGTCTTCCGGCACCCCCAAGCGCAATACGCCGTCGCTCTGTTGGTTGATCAACACATCGGTGGCTTCTTCATGCAGCGCGAGGATGCGTCGCGCATAGGCCAGCAAGCGTTCGCCCTCAGCGGTGGCGACCACGCGGCGCTGGTCGCGGTCCAGCAACTGGCACGCCACCGCCTCTTCCAGGCGGCGGATCTGCTGGCTCACGGTGGATTGGGTCAGGTGCAGGCGCTCGGCGGCGCGGGTGAAGTTGCCGCAGTCCACCACGGCGACAAAGCTGCGCAACAACACGGGATCGAACATCAGCGTCACCATTCTCTTTGCCACTGGTTGGCATGGTTATATTTAATTTCAGAATACCTTGGGTACTGACCATACTCACGCCTCATTTACCGACTGCAAGAGCGTTGCATGACCCTGAATAAATCCCTCGCCGGCTGGGGCCTGCTGGTGGTGCTCGGCCTGAACCTGCGGCCGATCCTCAGTTCCATCAGCCCGTTGCTCGGCGAGATCCGCCAGGCCACCGGCCTGAGCTTCCAGAGCAGCGCCTTGCTGACCAGCCTGCCAGTGGTGTGCATGGGGCTGGTGGCGCTGGTGGGCGTGCGCGTGGAAGCCCGCCTGGGTGAGCGGCGTGGCATCGCCCTGGGCCTGATGATGATCCTGCTGGCGTGCCTGGCACGCTGGCTGATGGGCCAGGCGTCGGCGCTGCTGGTCACGGCGCTGCTCGGCGGCGCGGGTGTGGCGCTGATCCAGGCCTTGGTGCCGGCGATGATCAAGCGCGAATTCCGGCATCGCGTGCCGGTGGCGATGGGTGTGTACTCGGCCTCACTGATGGCCGGCGGCGGGCTCGCTGCGCTGCTCAGCCCGCTGGTGGCCACGCATTTCCAGGAATGGCAGGCGGGGTTGGGGGTGTGGCTGCTGCCGGCGTTGGGTGCCTTGCTGCTATGGGCCTGGCTGCCACTGGGCGCGGCCAGAAATCCACAGGTGGTGCCGGCCTTCAAGGACCTGCGCAATCGCCGCGCCTGGTTGCTGGCACTGTATTTCGGCCTGGTCAATTGCGGCTACATGAGCCTGGTGGCGTGGCTGCCGGCCTACTATCAGCAACTGGGTTGGGGCGTGCTGCCCAGCGGTTCGCTGCTGGCGTTCATGACCATCTTCCAGGTGATCGCCGCGCTGTTGATGCCGGTGCTGGCGCAGCGCGGTATCGACCGTCGGCCGCTGCTGGGCATCGCCCTGCTGGCCCAGACCGTGGGTTACCTCGGCCTGATCGTCGCGCCGCAGGAATATCCGCACCTCTGGGTGGCGTTGTGCGGCTTCGGCCTGGGCGCGTGTTTCGCCCTGAGCCTGCTGCTGACCCTCGACCACCATCGCGACCCACGCCAGGCCGGGCAACTGGCGGCCTTTGTGCAAGGCGTGGGCTTCTTGATCAATGCGGTGTCGCCGTGGCTGACCGGCTGGCTGCGCGGGCTGACCGGCAACTTTGTCAGCGCCTGGGTGGTGCTGACGGTCACGGCGGTGGCGATGCTGGCGGTGACACGCGTGTTCAGCCCGGCCACCTATCGCACGGGGCTAGAAGTCATAGCGCCCGGTCACCCCTAGCGTGCGCGGCGAACCGAGCAGGCCTTCGTAGCCGCCGTTCCCCCCCGTCCACAGCGTGGTGTAGTAGGTCTTGTCGAAGGCGTTTTTCAGCCATAACGACACGTCCCACTGCCCCTGCTCATAGTTGCCGCGCAGGCCGGTGGACAGGTTGACCACGGCGTAGGCGGGAATCTGTCCATAGTCGGAGTCCTCCACCGTGCCCACGGCCTTGGAGCGGAAGGCATAGCTGGCGGTGACGTAGGGTTCGAAGCCGTTATCCAGGTTCCACTTGTATTCGCCGTTGGCGTTGGCGATCCATTTCGAGGCCCCCACCACTTGGTGCCCACTCAGGTCGCAGGAGGCCGGCGCACCGGGGCGCAGACTGACTTCCGGCGGGCACGGCGCGTCCTTGTAAGACAGGTAGCTCACATCGTTGAACGAGCCGTTGAGGTTCAGCGTCAGGCCCTTGATCGGCACCAGGGTGCTTTCCACCTCGACACCCCGCGAGCGCACCGAACCGGCGTTGGTCAGGTACTGCACACGGTTGTCCTGGTCATAGGCATTGGTCTGGTAGCCGTTGACCTGGGTCCAGAACAGGTTGGCATTGAGCTGCAGCCGCCGGTCCCACAGCGTGCTTTTGAAACCCAGTTCGGCGTTGTTGGCGCGCTCGGTGCCGATCAACAGCGAGTCGGCCCCGGCCGTCGGTGCTGAGCCTACCGCCAGGTTGACCCCGCCGGACTTCTCGCCATGGGACAGCGTCGCGTAGCCCAGCAGGTTTTCGTTAAAGCGGTAGCTCAGGTTGAGCAAACCCGAGGGGCTGGTGCTGTATTGCGTGAGGTCGCCGGAGTCGTACGCCCCCGCGCGGCCACGTCGAGCCGTCGCGGCAGCACCGCTGACCGCCGCACCGCCAAGGGGAGCGTTGCGCGTGACCCAGGCACTTTTTTCTTCGTAGGTGCCGCGCAGGCCGGCGGTGAAATCCAGGCGCTCGGTGAGGTGCCAGGTGCCTTGGGCAAACAAGGCAAAACTGTCAGTGCGAATGTGCCCGTTGCCGACGCTGCTGACATTGGCCAGTGCGCCGGCTGGCGTGCCGTTCCAGATATCGGCCTGAGGCCCGTAATAGCTGAAGGACTTGTTGTCCAGCGAGTTGCCGAAGTAGTAGGCACCGAGGACGTAATCGAAGAAACCGCCGGTAGGCGAAGCCAGCCGGAACTCCTGGGACCACTGCTTATCTTCCACCGACACCCCGGCGTTATACGACGCCGGCACGTTAAGGCCGTCGTCGTTACGCGGGGTGAAATTCCAGAAGCGATAGGAACTGACCGAGGTCAGGGTGAAATCGCTCGGCAACGTCCAGTTGGCCTCCAGCGACGTGCCGCCCTGGAACACGGTGACGTGCTGGTCGCTGTCCAGGTTGACCTTGCGGTGGGTGCCATCGACCAGGGTCGCGCCTGCGGCGTTGGCCCGCGACTGGTAGAGGTTGGTGCCGTTGATGGTCGGCCCGGTGCTGTACAGCACCCGGGTGCCGGCGCTGGAATCCTCTTCGTTGTAATCACCGATCCAGCGCAGGTTGAAGGTCTCGCTGGGCTTGTACAGCAGTTGCCCGCGAAAGCCCTGGCGCGAGCCGCCGTTAAGGTCATGGCCGTTGTATTCGTTCTTGATGTCGCCGTCGCTGCGGGTGCGATAGACCGAGAAACGCCCCGCCAGGTCATCGGTGAGCGGGCCGGAAATCGTGCCCTTGGTCTGGAAGTAGCCGTCCTCGCCCAGCGAGGTTTCAATGCTGCGCTCCGGGGTAAAACTCGGCGCGCGCGTGCTGATGTTGATCACCCCGGCGGTGGTGTTTTTGCCGAACAAGGTGCCTTGCGGGCCACGCAAGACTTCAAGCTGTTCGATGTCCATCAGGTCGAACACCGCCATGCCCGGCCGCCCCAGGTACACGTTGTCGATATACAGCCCTACGCTGCCCTCAAGGCCATCACTCGCCGGGTTGTTGCCCAGGCCACGAATCGACACGCTGGACTGGCGCGCATGCATATAAGCGACGTTGACGCTGGGCACCAGTTGCTGCAAATCCTGAATCCGATACACCCGTTGGCTCTCCAGGGCCTGGCCGCCGATCACGCTCATGGGCGTCGGCACTGCCTGGGCGCTTTCGGTGCGCCGCCGGGCGGTGACGGTGACCGTCTCCAACTCGCCGCCGGCGCTCTCGCCCTTGCTTACCGGCGCGGGCGTTTCGGCGGCCTGGGCCGGCGACCAACTGGAACTGCCGGCCACCAGAATGGCCAGGGGCAAGGACTTCAACAGACTCATAAGCGGCTCCGGAACCCGGAAATATCCATCGACAGATATTCCTTTAGGTTATTTATTTATGTTTTTACGAACATTTACTGCATAAGAGATAGCCTTTATAAGGAGTCGACCTAATGCATAGCCAATGCATTTCCCGGATATTTTTGATGTGAAAAATGCATATCGATTTGCGCCAGCTTCGTCACTTCATCGCCCTTGCCGAACAACGCAGTTTTGTCGCCGCCGCGTTGACGGTGAACCTGTCGCAATCGGCGTTCAGTCGCAGTATCCAGGCCCTGGAACACAGCGCCGGTTGCCAGCTGATTGACCGTGGCCGCAAAGACCTGGCGCCGACCAAACAAGGCCAGGTATTGCTGGAGCACGCTCGGCGCCTGGTCAGCGGCGCACAGCAACTGGCCAACGAGATCAGCCAGTTCAATGGCCTGGAGGCGGGGGAATTGCGTTTCGGCTGCGGCCCGGCACCGGCCAGCGGCTTGATCCCCCGCGCCATCGGCAGTTTTATCGGGCGCTACCCCAAGGCACGGGTGCAGTACCAGGTGGACGACTGGCAGAGCCTGAGCAAACGCCTGCTCAGTGAAGAGTTCGAGTTTTTCGTCGCCGACACCCGCCACTTCGAAGCCAACCCCGACTATCACACCCACCGCCTGCGCCCGCGCCGCTGGTATTTCTGCTGCCGCGCCGGCCACCCACTGGCCGGACGTGGCAGCGTAAGCGCCGCCGAGCTGATGAGTTACCCCCTGGCCGTGACCATCCGCCCGCCCAACCTGCGCAAGGTCATCGTCGACCTCAGCGGCCGGCCCGATTACCTGCCCAATGTCGAATGCGAGAACGGCTATAGCCTGATGGGCGTAGTGCTGCGCTCCGACGCCATCGGCATCGTCAGCGCCAACAGCGATGTGCTGCACATGGCCCGGGGCGAACTGGTGTGCTTGACGATCGAGGGCCTGGCGGAGGATCTGGAGGAGCGTTACACCCGCTACGGCGTCGTCAGCCGTGCAGGGTATCGCTTGTCGCCCCTGGCCGAAGCGATGATCGAGCAGATCAAGCAGATCGATGAGTTGGATGAAGAGGTGTGCGCGCTGGAGAACGTCGCCGTCTAGGCCATGCATCCACTGCATCAAAGCCAGTCCCCAAATGCACTTGCCAGCCCCCCACCCGAACGGCGAAAAACCTCACCTGTCCTCCGTCTGGTGAAGTCCCATGTCCCACCCCCAACCCGTGCGCAACGTGCTGTACATCATGTGCGACCAACTGCGCCGCGATTACCTGTCGTGCTACGGCCACGCCCACTTGCACACGCCGAACATCGATCGCCTGGCCGCCGCCGGTGTGCGCTTCAGCCGCGCCTATACCCAAGGCACCATCTGCGGGCCCTCGCGCATGTCGGCCTATACCGGGCGCTACGTCAGCAGCCACCAGGTGGCGTGGAACGCGGTGCCGTTGCCCCTGGAAGAACTGACCCTCGGCGACTACCTGCGTCCCCACGGCATCCGCACGGCACTGGTCGGCAAGACCCACGCCACACCCAATGTTGACGCCTTGCAACGCCTGAATATCGACCCTGACAGCGAGCAGGCCGAGCCATTGAACGAGGTTGGCTTCGAGGCGTACCTGCGTCACGACGGCATCTACCCCGACAGCCCGCTGTTCGATGAAAAACGCGAGTCCGCGCCCTACACCCATTACCTGCGCGAGCAGGGCTACAGCGGCACCAATCCGTGGCACGAATGGGCGAATGCGGCAGCAGGTGAAAACGGCGAAGTCCTCAGCGGTTGGCACATGCGCAATGCAGGCCTGCCTGCGCGCGTGGCCGAGGAACACTCGGAAACCGTCTACACCACCGACCGTGCGATCGACTTTATCCGTGAGCAGGCTGAACGACCGTGGTGCCTGCACCTGTCCTATATCAAGCCACACTGGCCCTACATCGCACCGGCGCCGTATCACGCACTGTATGGCGCCGAGCATATCCAGGCACCGATCCAGCCAGGGGAGACCAGCGATCACCCGGTGTACCAGGCGTTCCGCCAGCACCAGGAGAGCCTGAACTTTTCCCGTGAGGAGGTACGGCTCACGGTGATTCCCACCTACATGGGCCTGATCAAACAGGTCGACGACCAACTGGGACGCCTGTTCGATTTTCTGCAAGGCAATGGCCGTTGGGACGACACCCTGATCGTGTTCACCAGCGACCATGGTGACTTCCTCGGCGATCACTTCCTCGGCGAAAAAGAATTTTTGCTGGAACCTGCCGTGGGCATTCCGCTGATCGTGCGTGACCCACGCGCCGCTGCCGATGCCCGCCGTGGCACGGTGGACGCGCGCCTGGTGGAAACCATTGATGCACTGCCGACCTTCCTCGACGCCTTGGGCCTGCCCGCAGCCGAGCACCGCCTGGAAGGCCGCTCACTGATCCCGCTGCTGCACGGCCAGGCAACCCGCTGGCGCCGCTACGCCATCGCCGAGTACGACTACGCCTTCCAGGCCCCGGCCCGCGAACGCCTGGCGCAACCCATCGACCGTTGCCGCATGACCATGGTGCGCAGCGAACGCTGGAAATACCTGGCGTACGACGGCTTCCGCCCACAGCTGTTCGACCTGGAAAACGACCCGCAGGAACTGCACGACCTGGGCAACCACCCGGCCTATGCCGAAGTGCGCGAAACCCATTTGGGGTATCTGTTCGAATGGCTGCGCGGGCTGAAGCGACGCACCACCATCAGCCACGCAGAGATCGATCTGCGTGGCCAACGGTTTCGTTACGGTGAGCCGCAAGCGGAGAAAGTGGTGCAGATCGGCGTGTGGTAAACCACACATCGAATGTGGGGGGTCCCACTACCTCTTCGAAGTAGCGTTGTCGCGCAGCAAACGGGTACCTCTGTGGTGAGCGGGCTTGCCCCGCGTTGGGCTGCGCAGCAGCCCCAGAACCAGGCGCAGAGGAGTGCCTGATACACCGCATTCGTCTTCATCAGGGGCGCTTCGCACCCCAACGCGGGGCAAGCCCGCTCACCACAGGTACGGTGTTCGCCGTTGACTGACTGGCATCAGGGCTTGCCCCCTCCCACATTAGAGACCTTTGGTGGTCTGGCTGCGCTGCCCTTGCACGCCCACCGGCACATCGCCCTTGAGCGTCACCCGGCGCACGATGCGTTCCTGGGTGCCGTAGTCGTCCACGGCGTAATGCTGGGTGGCGCGATTGTCCCAGATCGCCACGTCGCCAGTGTTCCAGCGCCAGCGCACGGTGTTTTCCAGGCGGGTGACGTGGCTTTGCAGCAGGTTGAACAGCTGGGTCGAGTCAGCCTGGGAATAACCTTTCAGGCGCTTGACGAAGTGCCCCAGCAACAGGGTTTTCTCGCCACTGACCGGATGCACGCGCACCACCGGGTGCTCGGTTTCGTACACCGTCGAGGTGAACACCTTGCGGTATGCCTCAAGCCGCTCGGCCGACACATCCGGCTTGAGCGCGGCGTAGTCGTATTCGTTGCTGTGCACCGCCCACAAGTTATCCGCCAGGGCGCGCAGTTCGACGCTGAGGTCGTTGTAGGCGCTCGAGGTGTTGGCCCAGACCGTGTCGCCACCGGACTTGGGCGCCAGCACCGAACGCAGCACCGAGGCTTTCGGGTAGGCATCGACGAAGGTCACATCGGTGTGCCAGGAATTGGCGCGCTGCCCACGGGTACCGTCCAGTTCCATCAGGAAGCGCGTGCCGTCGCGCACCGGCACCGTCGGGTGGGCAATCGGCTCGCCGAGCAGATGGGCAAAGGCTTCCTGGCTCTGGTCATCGAGGTGAGTCTGCTCGCGAAAGAAGATCACCTTGTACTGCACCAGCGCCTGCTGGATGGCTTCGACCGTGGCGGCATCCAGATCGCCGGACAGTGTGATACCGCGAATCTCGGCGCCGATGCGGCCGGCGACCGGGTGAATATCCAGCGCCTGGGCGACGGGTTGAACAGCTAATGCGGCGTTGCTCATGGTGATGACCCTCTTGTGCCTGCTGATGGGGACGCTTTCCGACAACGCTCTATCCATATGCAATTTAGATCTAGCAGATGAACGAATACTTCATTGACGGAATAAGAGCTTGCATTTAAAACCTCTGCTCCCGTGGTCGCAAATGCCTTCGACCTATTTTTAAGATGCAGGGAAAGCATATGGATCTTCGCCAACTGCGCTACTTCATCGCCCTCAACGAACACCGCAGTTTCGTGCGTGCGGCAGACGCCATGGGCATCACCCAACCGGCGTTCAGCCGCAGCATCCAGGGGCTGGAACAGGAGTTCGGCTGCGTGCTGGTCGACCGTGGCCACAAGGACCTGCGCCCCACGCCGGAGGGCCAAGTGGTGCTGCAACATGCCTTGTCCCTGGTGCACGGCGCCGCCTTGCTGAGCAGTGAAGTGACGCGCATGACCAAGCTCGACGCCGGCGACCTGCGCTTCGGCTGCGGCCCGGCCCCGGCAGTGAAACTGGTGCCGGATGCGGTGGCGCGCTTTATCAGCGCCCACCCGAAAATCCGCACCAGTTTCCAGGTGGATAACTGGGAAAAACTCAGCCGTGCCCTGAGCCGTGAAGAGATCGAATTCTTTATCGCCGACATCCGCCAATTCGAAGCCGACCCGAATTTCCAGACCCGCGCGCTGACCCCCAAGCGCGGGGTATTTTTTTGCCGACCGGGGCACCCGTTGCTGGCCAAGGACAGCCTGTCGACCAACGACATGTTCGACTACCCGCTGGCGTCGCCGCTGATCTCACAGGGCATTCGCAAACTGTTGGCGAACCTGAGCGGGCGCATGGATTTTTCCCCGAGCATCCAGACCGAACATTTCCCGGCGCTGGTGAAGATCGTACTGCAGTCCAATGCCATCGGCGTGGGCACCGAGGAGGCATTCGCCGAAGACATCGCCCAGGGCACGCTGAAGCTGCTGCACTGGCGCAACCTGCCGCAGAACATGGAGACCATGAGCGCCCGCTGCGGGATTGTCAGCCGCACCGGTTCGCGGTTGTCGCCGGCGGCGAAGGCGATGATCGAGACGCTGGTGGAGGTGGACAGGCAGGAGGTGAGTGTGGCGGTTTGAAGGGCCTCATCAGGGGCAAGCCCCCGATGGCGATAGCCCAGGCACCACCCGACTCAAAGCCCCGCCGCCGACAGATTCGGCGCCACCCAGTCACTCACCTGGAACGACTTGCGAATCAGCTTCTCCTTGGAAGCCAGGTCCACCGAACCCTGCAATTTAGCCAGGAACACCGGGTCCAGGGTCGACGGGAAAATCTCGCTGAGGGTCTGGTCTTTCAAGTCATTGGTGAGGATCACCGGCGGGTAACTGGCCAGCCCGGACACCAGCGCTATGTAGGCTTGCTTGTTGTTGTCATCGGTCAACCAGTGCACCGCCTGCTGCTGGGCCTTGAGCAGCTTGGCGACGGCGTCGGGGTGCTCGTCGACAAACTGTTTGCTGCCCACCAGCACCGCTTGGACGCTGCCGGCGCCGCCGAGGTCCTTGGTGGTCAGCGGTATTTCAGCCAGCCCCTTGGCTTGTAACGCCGTCAGGTTCGAACCGCCCCAGGTGGCGTCGATCTGCTTGGCGGCCAGCGCGGCATTGGCGGCGTTGTAGTCCAGGCTGATGACTTTGAGGTCCTTCTCACTCAAGCCCTGGCTGGCCAATGCACTGTCGAACGACAACTGGCTGGCCGTGCCACGGAACACCGCGACACGCTTGCCCTTGAGGTCCTGCAAGGTCTTGATGCCAGAACCCGGCACCACGCCGAGGTACTGCTTGATGTCCCGCGCGGTGGCACTGAGCAGGCGCGTCTCCAGGCCATTGGAGCGGCCGATGATCGCCGCCAGGTCGCCCAGGTACGCCAGGTCCACCTGCCCGTTGGCGAAGGCTTCGTTGATCACAGGGCCGGCGCCCTTGAAGTAATTCCACTGGATCTTGATGCCTTGGTCGGCGAAGGCTTTTTCGAAGATCTGCTGCTCGCGCAGCACGTCCGTTATGCCCCCGCCGCTGTGCTGGCTGCCTGCGCTGAGGTCGGGCACGGCGATGCGGATTTCCTTGAGGTCGGCAGCCTGTACCAGGCCCGCCAGTGCGGTGCCTGCGACCAGGGTGATCAGACGTTTGAACGGCAGTTTCATAAGCGCAGCTCCTTGTGGGCGAGGGTCGCCTGGGGAGCAGAAAGTAGGCACAACCTGGTCAAAACTTTAAATACTATAAATTCACAATTTAATAGCTTTTAGGACTATGCGAAGGGAAACGCAGGCTCCAGAGGGCTATGCATGAATAGCATCGAAAATATTCTTCGAATGCATTGGATGCGTGCCGGGGCGAGGCTTTAAATGGCTTTTCTTATCCCCCAATCATCTTGATTACGTTTTTATAAGATCGAAATCACATAACGCCCTTGGCGACAACGGAGGTCCTCCATGGCCAGAATCTCACTTTTGAGCCTCCCGCTCCCGGCTCCCGGCGCCACGTCACGTTGGCCGCTGCGCAGTGAACGGCTGTTGCCATGGTTGCTGCCGGTGACGCTGTTTGCGCTGTGGTGGCTGGCCAGCCGCAATCACTGGATGAGCGAGCAGATCCTGCCGCCACCGTCCCTGGTGTGGAGCAGCGCCGTGGAACTGGCCGGCGGTGAGCTGTGGAACCACCTGGCGATCAGCCTGCAACGCCTGTCCTGGGGGTTGCTGGCGGGGATTGGCGCCGGGGCGGTGCTGGGGGCGGTGCTGGGTTTCAGCGCGCGCGCCGAGCGCCTGGTGTTTCCGACGTTCAGCGCGTTGTCGCAGGTACCGACCCTGGCCTGGATTCCGCTGTTCATGGTGTTCTTCGGCATTGGCGAAACCCTGAAACTGGTGGTGCTGGTGAAAGCGATCGTGGTGCCCGTGACCCTGCATACCCTGGTGGGGGTGCGCGACGCCCAACCCCAGTTGCGTGAAGCCGCCCGCGTGCTGCGCCTGCCCACGCACCTGTTGATCCGGCGCCTGATCCTGCCTGCCGCGCTGCCCGCCTTTATGGCCGGCGTGCGCCTGGCCCTGGCGGCCGGCTGGACCTCGCTGCTGGCGGTGGAGTTGCTGGCCTCCAGCGAAGGCATCGGCTACCTGATGGTGTGGGCGCGCCAGCTGTTCATGCTCGACATCGTCTTCGTGTGCATCGTGGTCATCGGCGTATTCGGCGTGGTGATGGACCGTGGCATTGGCTGGCTGGACCGCAAATGGGTGCACTGGCCCCACCCGGCCACGGCGCAGATTCGTCGCGGCCCGCGCTATCAAGGCTGGCAGCGCCTGCAACCGTGGGTGCTGCCCCTGCTGTTGCTGGCGCTGTGGCAGGTCGCGACGCAACAAGGCTGGGTCGACCCGAACATTCTGGTCAGCCCATGGGTGGTGCTGCACACCACCGTCGCCGGGGTGGTGGATGGCAACCTCAGCGGTGCACTGGGCACCAGCCTGGGGCGAAGCCTGGGCGGGTTGCTGCTCGGTGGCGGCGTTGGCTTTGCCATGGGCCTGTGGCTGGGACTGTCACGGCGCAGTGAGCGGGTACTCGGGCCGACCCTGAGCGCCTTGCGCCAGATCGCGATTTTCGCCTGGGTGCCGCTGCTCACTGCCTGGTTTGGCCTGGGTGAGTTGGCCAAGTGGGTGTTTATCGCCCTCGCCGCCTTCTTCCCGTTGTTTATCGCCACCCAACGCAGCGTGCTGAATCTGTCGCCACAGCTCAACGAAGCGGCGCAGGTGTTGCGCCTGAACCTGTTCCAACGGCTGCGACGCCTGGTACTGCCAGGTGCCGCAGCCGGCATTTTCGCCGGCCTGCGCCTGAGCCTGATCTACGCCTGGCTGGGCACCATCGGTGCAGAATATTTCATGCCGTCCAACGGCGGTATCGGCAGCCTGATGATCGGCGCCCAACAACTGCTGCGCATGGACCTGATCATGAGCGGCATGCTCCTGGTCGGCCTCACCGGCGCGGCCCTCAACCTGATCGGCCAGCGCATCGAAACCCGCGCCACCCGCTGGAGACACGCATGAACGCACCTATCGTCAGCTTCAACCATGTGGGCAAGACCTTCGACGTCGACGGCTTCGAGCTGGAAGCCATCCGCGAATTCAACCTGGAGATTGCCGAAGGCGAATTCGTCGCGATTGTCGGCTCCAGCGGCTGCGGCAAATCCACCCTGCTGCGTTTGCTGGTGGGGCTCGATACGCAGTTTCGCGGCGAGATCCGCGTCGACGGCAAAGCGGTCAGCGGCATCGGCGGCGAGCGCGGCATCGTGTTCCAGGAGCATCGTCTGTTCCCCTGGCTCACCGTGGCGGAAAATATCGGCCTGGGCCTGGTCAACGAGCCACTGAGCGAAGCAGAGCGCAATCGGCGCATCAGCGATTTTATCGAGCTGGTCGGCCTCACCGACTTCACCCGCGCCTATCCGCACCAACTGTCCGGCGGCATGGCGCAACGGGTGGCGATTGCCCGCGGCCTGGTGGCCAGCCCGCGCATTCTGCTGCTGGACGAACCCTTCGGTGCCCTCGACGCCCTGACCCGCCAGCAGATGCAGGACGAACTCCTGGCGATCCGCGCCCGCGCCAAAATCACCACGGTATTGGTGACCCACGATGTGGAGGAAGCGATTTTCCTCGCCGACCGCGTGGTGGTGATGGAGCCCCGGCCGGGGCGGATCAAGCAGGTCGTCGAGATTGCCCTGCCCCACCCGCGCCAGCGCAGCAGTTTCGAATTCCACCAGCTGCGTGAGGAGTTGCTGCATGAACTGACCAGCGACGGCCATTACCAGCCGCCCGCGCGCGAACAGATCCGCGACCTGCCACTGGCGTTTATCGCCTGCTGAAAAACCGCCTGCTGATGAGGAGTGCCTTGATGCCGCAACGTCCCAATTTTCTCGTGATCCTGGCCGATGACATGGGCTTCTCCGACCTCGGTGCGTTTGGCGGGGAAATTTCCACGCCGCACCTGGACGCACTCGCCCTGAACGGCCTGCGCCTGACCGACTTCCATACTGCCCCGACGTGCTCGCCTACCCGCTCGATGCTGCTCACCGGCACCGACCACCATATCGCCGGTATCGGCACCATGGCCGAGGCACTGACCCCGGAGCTGATCGGCAAGCCCGGCTACGAGGGCTACTTGAATGACAAGGTGGTGGCACTGCCGGAGCTGCTGCGCGAGGCCGGTTATCAGACACTGATGAGCGGCAAGTGGCACCTGGGCCTGACCGCCGAACTGGCGCCCCACGCCCGCGGTTTCGAGCGTTCGTTCTCGCTGCTGCCGGGGGCGGCCAACCACTACGGCTTCGAACCGACCTATAACGACGACACCCCGGGCCTGCTCAAATCCACCCCGGCGCTGTACATCGAAGACGACCGGTTCGTGGAGCAACTGCCTAAGGACTTCTATTCCTCCGATGCCTTCGGCGACAAGCTGCTGCACTATCTCAAGGAGCGCGACCAGGCCCGGCCGTTCTTCGCCTACCTGCCGTTTTCCGCGCCGCACTGGCCGTTGCAGGCGCCTGCGGACATCGTCGAGAAGTACCGTGGCCGCTACGACGCCGGCCCCGAAGTGCTGCGCCTGGAACGCCTGGAAAAACTCAAGGCATTGGGGCTGATCGACGCCAATGTCGAACCCCATCCGTTGATCGAACTGAACACCCAGTGGGCCGCCTTGAGCGACGAACAGCGCCAGGTCTCGGCGCGGGCCATGGAGGTGTATGCGGCGATGGTCGAGCGCATGGACTGGAACATCGGCCGAGTGGTGGATTACCTGCGCCAGCAGGGGCAGTTGGACAATACCTTCATTGTGTTCATGTCCGACAACGGCGCCGAAGGTGCGCTGTTGGAGGCGTTCCCCAAGTTCGGGCCGCAGTTGCTCACCTACCTCAACCAGCATTACGACAACAGCCTGGACAATATCGGCCGCGCCAATTCCTATGTCTGGTATGGCCCGTCATGGGCGCAGGTGGCGACGGCGCCGTCGCGGTTGTTCAAGGCGTTCACCACCGAGGGCGGGATTCGCGTGCCGGCGCTGGTGCACTACCCGCAGTTGTCGCTCAAAGGTCGTATCAGCCATGGTTTCGGCACGGTGATGGACATCACGCCGACCATCCTCGACCTGGCCGGCGTGCGCCATCCGGGCAAACAATGGCGTGGCAAGCCGGTGGCGCCGCTGCGGGGCAAGTCGTGGCTGGGCTTCCTCTCTGGCGAGACCGCCCAGGTGCACGACGACAACACCGTAACCGGCTGGGAACTGTTCGGCCGCCGCGCGATTCGCCAGGGCCAGTGGAAAGCCGTGTACATCCCCGGCCCGGTGGGCCCGGCGACCTGGCAGCTGTATGACCTGGGCCAGGATCCCGGCGAAATCCACGACCTGGCCTTGAGTCATCCGGACAAGCTCGCCACGTTGATCGGCCACTGGCAGCAGTACGTCGACGAAACCGGCGTGGTGCTCAGCGCGTCGCCGTTTCAGCCGGATTGAGCCGGGCCTGGGGCGACGCCATGGGCTCAAGCCGATTGGCCCGCGCAAACGTGCCGAAATCATTGAAGCGCACGCCCATCTCGGCCATGACCTTATGTGCCACCTTGGCCGTCATCTGGCGGATGTAGAACGGCTCCTTCACCACAAAATGGTGAATCCCGTGGGTGCTGCCGAAGTTGAAGCAGAACGCCTGCAACGGCCACAGCCACCACGGGTTCAGCACTTGGGTTTGCTGGATCACATTGCCCGGTTCCACATCGCCGTAGTAGTGCATGTTGGAGCTGACAAAGTGCAGGCAAAAGGTGCGCAGCACATTGGGGCCGATGATCACCACGGCGGCGATGTCGATCACCTGCATCATCTGCAAGGTGCCGGTGGACCAGTCGATCGGCGTGCCCAGCAGGCTGGCGATGCCGTTGGCGGCATGGAAGCCGAGGAAGATATACCACGCGCCCCAATGCAGCAGCGCCAAAGGTGCGTAGACCAGCAGCGAGCGCTTGAGGATCTTCAGTTTGTGGCCCCAGGTCTTGGCGCGCAGCATGCGGATAAACGCCGACATCACGTTATCGCCCACCATCAGCAACCGCGCCAGGCCCCAGGGCTCGCCGTTGGTGATCGCACGTTCCTCCATATCGGTCTCGGTGCCGGAGACCTTGTGGTGATTGAGGTGCAGGTGCCGACGGATCCACGGGTTGATGGTACTCGGTCGCGCCAGCCACACCAGGCCCATCATCAGGTTGTGGGCCACGCGCTGTTTACGAAAGTACATGCTGTGGATCAGGTCGTGTTCCAGCTCGTGGGTCAGTGAGGCCAGGAACGCATTGAGCAGCAGGCAGGTCCACCAGGCCATATGACCGCTGATATAGAGCGCCGCCGAGCCCATCATGCCGAGCAAGGCAAAGGCCAGGATGCCCGCGCCCAGGGCGTCCTGATGCTGCAACCACGGGTGCCGGCGACGCAAGCGCACGCCTTCGGCGAGCACCACTTCACGGATATGCGCCGAACGCTGTTGCGCGTTCATCTGCTGGGGACTTGCAGAAGTACCGTCCATGCTCCCATCCTCTTATTCATTGAGGGTTACATCCTGCACCAGGGCTTCTTGCAGGACGCTAGCCCCACACGCCAACCTGTTGACCGCAAGCGCCAATCGCCATGACCGAACCGACTTCCCTCGCCAGCTGGACCCGCGCCCTGCGCAAGCAGCTCGATGCCCTGGGCCTCGACAGCGCCGCGCTGTGCGCCCAGGCCGGGCTTGATCCGCAGCAGATGGACGACCCCAACGCGCGTTACCCGCTGTCGGCCACCACGCGCCTGTGGGAACTGGCGGTGCAGGCCAGCGGCGATCCGGCCATCGGGTTGCGGGTGTCGCGGTTTGTCAGCCCGACCACCTTTCATGCGCTGGGTTATGCATTGGTGGCGAGCGGCAGCCTGCGCGAGGTGTTCGAGCGCATCGTGCGGTATCACCAGGTGGTCAGCGATGCCCTGAGCCTGGAACTCAGCGGCGATGGCGAGCGCTACCGCTTTCGCCTGCTGCAACCGCCAGGCAGCCCGGCGCCGGCGCTGGAAGCCATCGATGCGTTTGCCGCGATCTATGTGCGCACGTGCCGCAATCGCCTGGGCCGCGACTATGCGCCGCTGGCGGTTTACCTGCGGCGCCCGCAACCCGCCGACCCCAAGCCCTGGCACACGGTGTTCCGCGCACCGGTGTTTTTCGGCGCCGAGGAAGACCGCCTCGAATTCGCCGCCAGCGATTTCGACAGCCACCTGGACGACGCCAACCCGGAACTGGCCGAACACAACGAAACCGTGCTCAAACGCACCCTGGCGCAACTGCAACCGCTGACCTGGGAGCGCAAGGTGCGCGCGGCCATCGAGGCGCAACTGCCCGATGGCGAGCCGAGTGCCGAGCGGATTGCCCAGGCGCTGCACTTGAGTTTGCGCAGTTTGCAGCGGCATCTGGCGGATGAGGGGTGTCGGTTTGATGCGTTGCTCAATGAGTGTCGGCAGAACTTGGCGTTGCTCCACTTGCGTGATCCACAGTGTTCATTGGCCGAGGTCAGCCATCTGTTGGGATTTGCCGATACCAGCAGCTTTAACCGGGCGTTCAAGCGCTGGACGGGGATGACGCCGGGGCAGTTTCGGGATGGGTTGCGGTAAGGGGATGTGTGGGGAGGCTGAAGGTCTCATCGGGGCATGGGTATCTACACAACTTTTCAGCCCCTGACAAATCTCACTGTGGCGAGCGGGCTTGTCCCGCGCTGGGCTGCGTAGCAGCCCCAAACCCAGCCTCTACAGAGTGTCTGATACACCGCGTTCTTCTTTACTGGGGCTGCTACGCAGCCCAGCGCGGGACAAGCCCGCTCACCACAACAGCCCTATCTGCCGGGCGCTCAGTGTTGAGCCCAAGTTGTGTAGATACCTATGCTCATCGGGGGCAAGCCCCCACATTTGAAATGCGTTCTCCTGTGGGAGGGGGCTTGCTCCCGATGGCAATCTTTCAGGCACTACAGTGACGGGATCAATCAGCGACCCCGATCCCGCCGCAACAGTTTCCTGACCCGCATCACCAACCCCTTGGCCTCAAACGGCTTGAGCAGGTAATCATCCTCATGCAGCTCCAAGCCGCGCAGGCGATCTTCAATCCCGCCCGGCGTGGTCAGGAACAACACCGGCGTCTCACCCTTCTGCCGGATGGCCTGCTGCAGCTTCCAGGCATTCAGGCCAGGCAACATCACATCCAGGATCACCAGGTCGTATTCGGCGCTTTCGACAAAGCGCTGCGCCGCCATGCCGTTGGCCGCGACTTCCACGGTGTAGCCGGCCTCGTTCAAGCCCCGGGCCATCCGCTGTGCCTCTTCGGATTCATGTTCCACTAACAGCACACGCATAACACACCTCGATTGATCAGGTTTGCAGGCTAACACCCTCAGGTGTGCGCCGCCTCTCGTAGCCGCTGCGCATCGAGGATTTCGATCTCGCCGTAGCCCAGGCGCACGATGCCCTGGGCTTGCAGGTCCTTGAGCAAGGCATTGGTGGTCTGGCGCGACAGGCTCAACATCGCCGCCAGGTCTTCCTGGGGCAGTTGCAGCACGCGTTTTGAAGGCGCCATGTCGCCGTAGCCCTCAACAATCATCAACAGCCGGTGGGCCAGGCGCACCGAAGCGGGCATCAGGCTGAGCTGTTCGAGGCCGATAAAACTCAGGCGCAGCTTCTGGCTCATCAGCAAAGCCAGGTCGCGCCAGTAGCAAGGGGATTGATCGAGGATCTTCAGCAGCGCCTGCTGCGGCACCTGCACCAGCGTGCACGGCCCCGTGGCGCAGGCGTCGTGGGTGCGCGGCAAGCCGTCGAACAGGCAGATCTCGCCGAACCAGTAGGGCGCCCCCACCAGGCTCAACAGCGCTTCCTTGCCGTGCTCATTCACCGCACTGACACGCAACGTGCCGTCGAGCACCGCATACAAGCCGCAGGGCGGGTCGCCGCGCTTGAACAGGTATTGACCCGCCGTCAGCTGCCGCAGCCGCGCATGGGCCAGCAGACTATGCTGGAAAGGTACGGGCAGGTGACTGAACCAGTGACCGACGGCCAACCGGGAGTGCCATTGCGTCGCATCCATGAGAACTCCGAAGATTGTCGCCCAACTGACAGTTAGTCCCAGGCTGACAGGGCATGATCAAACATCCTACAGGAGGAACAACAATGAAAAGCCTCGTCGATCACCTCAGTCAATACGCCGCGTACCACCGCGACCCACGCAATATCGCCAGCCACTTCATCGGCATCCCGCTGATTGTGGTCGCCGTGGCTGTGCTGCTGTCACGCCCCGAATGGGCTGTGGGTGGGCTGTGGCTTTCCCCGGCAGTGATAGTGGCGCTGTTTTCCGCGTGGTTTTACCTGCGGCTTGAACTGGCCCTGGGCGCGCTGATGACGGTGTTGATGGGCTTGTCGGTGTGGGCCGGGCACGTGTTGGTGGCGCAGAGCACGATGGTGTGGCTTAGCAGCGGGGTGGGAATGTTCGTGGTGGGCTGGGTGATTCAGTTTGTCGGGCATTACTACGAAGGCAGGAAGCCGGCGTTTGTGGATGACGTGTCGGGGCTGATTGTGGGGCCGCTGTTTGTGGTGGCGGAGGTGGCGTTTTTGCTGGGGTTGCGGCATGACCTGAAGGCGAACATTGAGAAACGCTCAGGCCCGGTGGCGCGCCGCGATCTAAAGCCAAGCGAGGTCTAAATGTGGGAGGGGGCTTGCTCCCGATGGCGGTGTTTCAGTCAGCTTATCTGCTGCTGACCCACTGCTATCGGGGGCAAGCCCCCTCCCACATTTGGTCCCAGTTTCAGAGTTGGAATTGCGGTGAACTCAGGCTTTTTGCCAGACCTTGGGCTTGAAGAACAAGGTCTCGCCTCGTACCAAACCAGTCAGGCTGTCGTGGTCCTTCACCACTTCGGCTTCGATCAGCTCACTCTGGCCTTCGACCTTCAAGGTCACCCGCGTGGTCGCGCCCAACGGACGAATATCACGCACTTCGGCCGCGTGATGATCTTCCAGTTCGTGGCGCGACAGCGACACTTCGTGGGGGCGGAACAGCACGTGCTTGTCTTCACCCAGGTGCAGGCGGTTGGAGTCGCCGAGGAAGTGGTAGACGAAATCGCTGGCCGGGTTTTCGTAGACGTCGCCTGGTGAGCCGATCTGCTCGATCACGCCCTTGTTCATCACCACGATGCGGTCGGCGACTTCCATGGCCTCTTCCTGGTCGTGGGTCACGAACACCGAGGTCAGGTTGATGTCTTCGTGCAGGCGCGCCAGCCAGCGGCGCAGTTCCTTACGCACCTTGGCGTCGAGGGCGCCGAAGGGTTCATCCAGCAGCAGCACTTTCGGCTCGACCGCCAACGCGCGGGCCAGGGCGATACGCTGGCGCTGGCCGCCGGAGAGTTGTTCCGGGTAACGGTCGGCCAGCCAGTCCAGCTGCACCATGTTCAGCAGTTCGTGAACCTTGGCCGCAATCTGGCTTTCGTTCGGGCGCTGGTTCTTCGGCTTCATGCGCAGGCCGAAGGCGACGTTGTCGAACACGGTCATGTGGCGGAACAGCGCGTAGTGCTGGAACACAAAACCGACGTTGCGATCACGCACGTCGTGGCCGGAGACGTCTTCACCGTGGAACACGATGCTGCCGTCATCCGGGGTTTCCAGGCCGGCGATGATGCGCAGCAAGGTGGTCTTGCCGCAGCCGGAAGGCCCAAGCAAGGCCACCAGTTCGCCACTCTGGATATCCAGGTTGATGCTGTCCAGGGCCTTGAAGGCGTTGAAGTTCTTGCTGACGTTACGGACTTCGATCGACATGACTTATTCCTCAGCCGCACTGGCGCGCAGGCGATTAATACGGTTCTCGCTCCACTGCTTGAGCAGCAGGATGAAGAGCGCCAGGATCAGCAGCAGACTCGCCACCGCAAACGCGGCAACGTGGTTGTATTCGTTGTAGAGAATCTCGACGTGCAGCGGCAAGGTGTTGGTCACGCCGCGAATATGGCCGGACACCACCGACACCGCGCCGAACTCCCCCATGGCCCGCGCGGTGCACAGCACCACGCCGTAGATCAGGCCCCATTTGATATTCGGCACGGTGACATGCCAGAACATCTGCCAGCCATTGGCGCCCAGCAGGCGTGCGGCCTCTTCTTCCTGGGTGCCCTGCTCCTGCATCAGCGGGATCAGTTCGCGGGCGACGAACGGCACGGTGACGAAGATGGTCGCCAGTACGATGCCGGGCAAGGCGAACACGATCTGGATGTCATGCTCCTGCAACCAAGGGCCAAACAGGCCCTGGGCGCCGAACATCAGCACGTAGACCAGGCCGGCGATCACCGGGGAGACCGAGAACGGCAGGTCGATCAGCGTCACCAGGATGCTCTTGCCACGGAACGAGTACTTGCTCACGCACCAGGCCGCGCTGACGCCGAATACCAGGTTGAGCGGCACCGAAATCAGCACGGCGATCACCGTGAGTTTCAGCGCGGACAACGCGTCCGGTTCAAGGATCGCGGTGAAAAACGCCCCGAGGCCGTTCTTCAAGCCCTGGGACACCACGATAAACAGCGGCAGCAGCAGGAACAGGAAGAACACCAGCCAGCCCAGGCTGATCAGGATGCGCCGGGAAACAGCGCTGCCACGGCGGGCTGCGTTGGCCGAGGATGCCGCGGAAATAGACGATTGGGACATGTTCCGCGCCTCCTTATGGACGTTCGATGCGCCGCTGCAACAAGTTGATCAGCAGCAGCAGGACAAAGGAAACCACCAGCATCAGTACGCCAATGGAGGTGGCGCCGCGGTAGTCGTACTGGTCGAGCTTGACCATGATCAGCAACGGCAGGATCTCGGTTTTCATCGGCATGTTGCCGGCGATGAAAATCACCGAACCGTACTCACCGACGCCACGGGCAAACGCCAGGGCGAAACCGGTCAGCCAGGCGGGCAGCAGCGCGGGGACGAGGATGTAGCGGAACACCTGCAACGGCTTGGCGCCCAGGCAGGCGGCGGCTTCTTCGATTTCCCGGGGGATATCCGCGAGTACCGGCTGCACCGTGCGCACCACGAACGGCAGGGTCACGAAGGTCAGCGCCAGGGTGATGCCCAAGGGGCTGTAGGCGATCTTGAAGCCCAGGTCGGCGGCGAACTGGCCCACCAGGCCGGTCGGCGTGTACAGCGCAGTCAGGGCAATACCGGCCACGGCGGTGGGCAGGGCGAACGGCAGGTCGATCATCGCATCGATGATCTTGCGGCCGGGGAAGGTGTAGCGCACCAGCACCCAGGCCAGCAGCGTGCCGATCACGCCGTTGATCAGGGCGGCGTACAGCGCGGTGCTGAAGCTCAGCTTCAACGCCGCCAGCACACGGGGTGCGGAGATGATGTTCCAGAACTGATCCCAGGTGAGTTGAGCGGCGTGTACGAACATCGCCGCGAGGGGGATGAGTACGATCAGGCTGAGGTACACCACGGTGTAGCCCAGCGTCAGCCCGAAGCCGGGTATGACGGGGGAAATACGACGCGACATAAGAGTCCTTGGTTAAAGGTAGAAACCACTGTAGGAGCGAGCTTGCTCGCGAAGACCTCAAGGGCACCGCGCTCATTCAGAATGCCCGCGTCATCGTTGACGATCTTCGCGAGCAAGCTCGCTCCTACCGGTACTTTGGCTTACTGCGCCGTGTAGATCTGGTCGAACACGCCACCGTCGTTAAAGAATTTCGGCTGGGCAGTTTTCCAGCCGCCGAAGTCTTTGTCGATAGTCACCAGGTCCAGTTTCGGGAACTGCTGCGCGTATTTGGCGGCCACTTTTGCATCCCGTGGGCGGTAGAAGTTCTTCGCCGCAATCTCCTGGCCAGCCGGGCTGTACAGGTGCTTGAGGTATTCAGTGGCGATCTCGGTGTTGCCCTTTTTCTCGGCGTTCTTGTCGACCACGGCCACCGGCGGCTCCGCAAGGATCGACAGGGACGGCACGACGATGTCGAACTTGTCGGCGCCGCCGTCTTCTTTCAGGGCCAGGAAGGCTTCGTTTTCCCAGGCCAGCAACACGTCGCCCTGACCGTTGTTGACGAAGGTAATGGTCGAACCGCGCGCGCCGGTGTCGAGGATCGGCACGTGCTTGAACAGCTCCTTGACGTATTCCTGAGCCTTGGCTTCGCTGCCACCGGATTTCAGGCCGTAGGCCCAGGCGGCAAGGAAGTTCCAGCGCGCACCGCCGGAGGTTTTCGGGTTAGGCGTGATCACGGAAACGTCTTTCTTGATCAGGTCGCCCCAATCCTTGATGCCTTTAGGGTTGCCCTTGCGCACCAGGAACACGATGGTCGAGGTGTATGGGGTGCTGGCGTCCGGCAGGCGGGTCTGCCAGTTTTCCGGCAGGGTCTTGCCCAGCTTGGCGATTTCGTCGATGTCACCGGCCAGGGCCAGGGTCACCACGTCGGCGCGCAGGCCGTCGATCACTGCCCGGCCTTGCTTGCCCGAACCACCGTGGGATTGCTGGATCTTGACGTTATCGCCGGGGTGGGACTGTTTCCAGAAGTTGGTGAACTCAGCGTTGTAGTCCTGGTACAGCTCACGGGTAGGATCGTACGAGACGTTGAGCAACTCGTAGTCCTTGGCAACGGCGGAACCGGCAAACACGGCGCTGGCCAGGGCGGCCAGGGCATAACGGCGAATCGACGACATAGAAGCTCCTGAAAATTCTGGGTGTTGGCTTTTTCTTATAGTGACGGGGTCTATCGCCGTTATTGCTTAGCTCGGTTTGTTACCCGGGTTCTGCAAACGGAATTTTTCCTTGCGTTCGATCTGTACCACTTGAGCGTTGTGCACAGTGATTTCCACCGCGCCAAACCGCAGATCGCGCAAGGCGCTCTGGATCTCGCGCAAAATGGCTGCTTCGTCCTGGCCGTCGACGCTACGTAGAGATGCGCTCATGGTCTCGCTCCTGAAATGAATAGTGCCTCGCAGTGGCGGCACTGCTTGCGGCGTAGGGCGATAGTAGATAAGCGCGGATATTCTTAAAAATACTATTTAAGAATGTTTATATAACCAGAAAGAATTTTCTGGCAGGACGTGGGGTTGCGCGCTTGTTTTGCGCCCAAGCGCTGAAATAACGCCTTGTGAATATCCAAATGTGGGAGGGGGCTTGCCCCGATGGCGGTCTATCAGTAACAAATGTTCAGACTGGCACACCGCTATCGGGAGCAAGCCCCCTCCCACATTTGAATGCATTTCAAGGCTGGAGAGTGGGTGCGCAGTTCCAATCAATCTCGTCCGCCGGCATCGGCCGCCCAAACCAGTACCCCTGGCCCATATCGCAGTGCTGCTCCAACAAGAACCGCGCCTGCTCCACCTGTTCGATCCCCTCGGCATGCACCTGCATGCCCATGCTTTTCGCCAGGGCGATCACCACCCGCACAATGGCGGCATCGTCTTCGTCCCACGGCAGCCCGGCGACAAAGCCCTGGTCGATCTTGAGTTTCTGCACCGGCAGGCGCTTGAGGCGCAGCAGGGAGGAATAGCCGGTGCCGAAGTCATCGATGGCCAGGCGCAAGCCCAGTTCGCGCAGGCGGTGCAGTTGTTCCAGGGCCACTTCGGGGTCGTCCATCACCGCGCTTTCGGTGACTTCCAACTCCAGGAAGGCCGGATCCAGACCGGTATCGTGCAGCACCTGGGCGACTTGATCGTAGAGTTCGCGCCGGGCAAACAGGCGGCTGGATACATTGATTGCAATAAAGCTCAGCGGCGCGCCGTCGGCCAGCCATCGGCACATCTGTCGGCAGGCCTGGTCCATCACCCATCCATCGATCTCGGCAATCAACCCGGTGCGTTCGGCGATGGGGATGAAATCACCCGGCGGCACCAGGCCACGCTCGGGGTGTTGCCAGCGCACCAGTGCTTCGACGCCGATCAGGCGGCTGGTGTGCAAGTCGTGCACCGGTTGGTAGTAGACGCGCAGCTCCTGCTGTTCGAGGGCGCGGCGCAGTTCGCTGGCGATTTCCACCCGGTTCTGCGCGTGGGCGGTGAGTTCTTCGGTGTACAACGCGTAGCCTTCGCGGCCCACGCTTTTGGCCTTGAAGAGCGCGGAATCGGCGTTGCGCAACAATTGCTCGGCGCTCAGGGCATCATTGGGGAACAGGCTGATGCCGATGCTGGCGCTGATAAACAGCTGATGGCCGTCAAAGATGAACGGCTGCTTCATCACATCCAGCATGCGCTGTGCCAAAGCCGCCGCCTGCACCACCTGTGAGCAGTTTTCCGCGAGCACCGCGAACTCATCCCCGCCCAGGCGCGCCAGGGTCACGCCGGGGCCGAACAGCGCCTTGAGCCGCTCGCCCACCAGCTTGAGCAACTGGTCGCCCACATTGTGGCCAAGGCTGTCGTTGATGATCTTGAAGTGATCCAGGTCCAGCAACAGCAGGGCGCAGCCGCGCTTGTGGAGTTGCGCCGAGGCCAGCGCCTGCTCGGCACGGTCGGTGAACAGCAGGCGGTTGGGCAGGTCGGTCAGCGGGTCGTGATGAGCCAGGTGGGCCAGTTCGTGCTCGGAATCCTTGATGGCGCTGATGTCGGAAAACACCGCGACGTAATGGCTGATATGGCCCAGGTCATCGTGAATCACACGAATGGTTTGCCACTGTGGATAAATCTCACCGCTTTTGCGCCGATTCCAGATTTCACCGCTCCATTCACCGGTGTGTTCCAGGGTCTGGAACATCTGTTGATAGAAATTCGACGAATGGCGACCGGACTTGAACAGGCTCGGCTGCCGGCCCATGACGTCTTCGCACTGGTAGCCGGTGATTTCCATGAAGGCCCGGTTCACATGCACGATCAGGCCCTTGGCGTCGGTGACCAACACCCCTTCGCGAGTGCAATCGAACACGGCAGCAGCCTGACGCAGGCGCTCGCGGTTCTCTTTCAAGGGTTGCTGCTGGTCGGCCCGGGCAGATCGGGCACAGATCAGGTAGATCAACCAGGCACTGAGCGCCACCCACACGTAACCGCGCACCTGCAACCACCGGTGCAGGTCGGTCGGATTATCGAGAAACTCGATCAATACCCGATGAGTGAGGCCTATCCAGACGCTCGAAGCCAGCAGGTATACCAGCCCAGCACGCAGGGCTCCTCGGTATGAAAACAGCATATGCCCAGTAATCCTTACTAAAAGCCCAGAATCGTCCTACAAAGAATGGGGATTATAGGATATGTAACATCTCGTAAGTCTTATCTGAAAGGGCCGCTGGTTTTCTCTGTAGGCTTAGTGATAATGCGTGTGCTGTTCTTTTCTTTATCTGAGGGCCATACAGCCTATGTGGTACAACGGTTTTCTTGACTTGTCGGCCTGGCAACTGGTGGCAGTCACCCTGTTGATGACCCACGTGACCATCGTTGGGGTCACGGTCTATCTGCACCGCTATTCAGCCCATCGCTCCCTGGAGCTCAATGCCGGCCTGAAACACTTCTTCCGCTTCTGGCTGTGGCTGACCACGGCACAGAACACCCGCGAGTGGACCGCCATCCACCGCAAGCACCACGCCAAGTGCGAAACCGTCGACGACCCGCACAGCCCGGTGATCAAGGGCCTGTCCACCGTATTGCGCAAAGGCGCCGAGCTGTACCGTGCCGAGGCCGAAAACCCCGAGACCCTGCGCATCTACGGCAAGAACTGCCCGGACGACTGGATCGAGCGCAAGATCTACACTCCTTATCCGCTGCTGGGTGTGGCGATCATGGGCGTGATCGACCTGCTGCTGTTCGGCGCCATCGGCATCACCATCTGGGCAATCCAGATGATGTGGATTCCGTTCTGGGCCGCCGGCGTGATCAACGGCCTGGGCCACGCCGTGGGCTACCGCAACTTCGAATGCCGTGACGCCGCCACCAACCTGGTGCCGTGGGGCATCATCGTCGGCGGCGAAGAGCTGCACAACAATCACCACACCTACCCCAACTCGGCCAAGCTGTCGGTGAAGAAGTGGGAATTCGACCTGGGCTGGGCATGGATCAAGGTGTTCAGCTTCCTGCGCCTGGCCAAGGTGCAGCGCGTGGCACCGATTGCCCACCGCGTGGAAGGCAAGGGTCACCTGGACATGGACACCGCCATGGCGATCCTCAACAACCGCTTCCAGATCATGGCCCAGTACCGCAAGTTGGTGATCGGCCCGTTGGTCAAGCAGGAGCTGGAAAAAGTCGATCACTCGGTGCGCCACCAGTTCCACCGCGCCAAACGCCTGTTGTCGCGGGAAACCAGCCTGCTGGATGACCGCCACCACCTGCGGATCCAGAGCATGCTGGAACACAGCCAGGCGCTGAAAGTGATCTACGAAAAACGCCTGGCGCTGCAGCAGATCTGGCTCAAGACCAGCTCCAACGGCCACGACATGCTCGCCGCCATCAAGGAATGGGTGCACGAGGCCGAGGCCAGCGGCATCCAGTCCCTGCGGGATTTTGCCCACCAATTGAAGACCTATTCGCTGCGTCCTGCGGCGGTCTGACAGTAGCGTGGGAGGGCTTGCCCTCCCACCCATCAGCTTTTTGGCGCCATTTCTCGGACACCGTCAATCGAGCCTGTTGACGGAACTTCACTGCAATTCGCCTCTCTCAATGAACACTTCGCCATCATGGTGGCCCCTTGTAGTGACCGCTGCTCGATCTTGCGGCGCGCCCAGAGAGAGTTGTGCCGATGGTTCTCGAAAAGCCCTTCACCGCCGACAGCCCTACCGCTGACCCTCCGCGTCCGGCCGCGGCAGCAACCCTGCTGGCACTGGTACATGCCCAGGGCGAAGTCGAGCGACTGAGTGAGCGCGAACAATTGCTCAGTTCTCTGCTGGTCAGCGTAAACGCCGTGCTGTGGGCCATAGATTGGCAAACCCGCCGCGTGCTCTACGTGAGCCCGGCATACGAGCGGATTTTTGGACGTTCCGCCGGCCTGCTGCTGGCCGACCACCGCGAATGGCGCAACAGCATTCACCCCGAAGACCTCGACTACGCCGAACACAGCCTGGCGCGCGTGCTGGAGCAGGGAGCCGTGGAAGACCGCGAGTACCGCATCATCACCGCCGACGGGCAGATCCGCTGGCTGAGCGACAAGTGCTACATCAACCAGCAGGTCGAACCCGGCGAGCCGGTGATCGTCGTCGGCATGGCCGAAGACATCACGGAAAAAAAACAGCTGGAACTGGAGCTGCACCGTCTCGCCACCACCGATGTGCTGACCCAGAGCAGCAACCGCCGACACTTCTTCGAATGCGCCAACCAGGCCTTCGACAGCGCCTGCGCCCAAGGCGCGCCGCTGGCCTTCCTGCTGCTGGACATCGATGACTTCAAGGACGTCAACGACACCTACGGCCACCTGGAGGGCGACCAGGTGCTGCGGCGTATCGCCGAGAGCGGTCGCGGGGTCCTGCGCCGTGGCGACCTGTTCGGGCGCATTGGCGGCGAAGAGTTCGCGGCCGTTCTGCCGGGTTGCGCGCCGGAGATGGCGCTGCAAGTGGCTGAGCGCCTGGGCAGGGAGATCCAGGAACTGAGTTTCAGCTATGAAGGCCAGGCGTTCAGCGTGACCATCAGCCAGGGCCTGGCCAGCCTGACCGAGGAAGACTCCACCCTGGACAGCCTGTTCGCCCGCGCCGATGCCGCCATGTATGAGGCCAAGCGCCTGGGCAAGAATCGCGTCATCGCTGGCTGAATGCAGATCACTGTGGGAGGGGGCTTGCCCCAATGCCGGTCAGTTAAGGGACAGAACGGACAACCCGTCACCTGTGGCGAGCGGGCTTGTCGAATCGTCGCTCCGCCCGCGTTGGGCTGCGCAGCAGCCCCAAAACCAAGCGCAGAGGAGTGCCTGATACACCGCATTTTGTCTTTATTAGGGGCGCTTCGCACCCCAGCGCGGGACAAGCCCGCTCACCACAAGAATGCGGTTGCCTGAAATTGTTTATGCAAGACTCAAGATTTTAGAGTGAAATTTTTTACCCTTTAAAATCAGTAAGTTATTTTAAATTTGATAAGAACTGGCTTGCTTCTGACGCACAAAAAAACCCGCCGAAGCGGGTTTTTCTTATCGATCAGGCCAACTGCCGCTTACAGCTCGGAGAAGCACTCTTCGATGATCGCCAAGCCTTTGTCCAACTGCTCGTCCGGCGAGGTCAGCGGCACCAGTACGCGCAACACGTTGCCGTAGGTGCCGCAGGACAGCAGGATCAGGCCCTTGTCACGCGCCTTGGCCACCACGGCGGCAACGGCTGCGGCGTTTGGCTTGTGGCTGTCGCCGTCTTCGAACAACTCGACCGCGATCATCGCGCCCAGGGCACGCACGTCACCGATCACCGGGTACTTGGCTTGAATCGCCTTGAGGCCAGTCACCAGGCGCTCGCCGACAGCCTTGCAGCGGTCCAGCAGGTGCTCTTCCTCAAACACGTCCATCACCGCCAGCGCAGCGGCGCA
Organism: Pseudomonas sp. AM8; assembly: GCF_036346475.1. NCBI lineage: Bacteria > Pseudomonadati > Pseudomonadota > Gammaproteobacteria > Pseudomonadales > Pseudomonadaceae > Pseudomonas > Pseudomonas sp. AM8. The sequence continues at coordinate 107,920 of NZ_JAOTNX010000010.1, read as the reverse complement.
AGCGATCGGGCTACCGGCGTAGGTGCCGCCCAGGCCACCTGGGGCAATGGCGTCCATGTATTCGGCCTTGCCGCACACACCGGCCAGCGGGAAACCGCCAGCGATGGATTTGGCGAAGGTGGTCAGGTCGGCGGCAACGCCCATCTGTTCCATGGCGAAGAAGGTACCGGTACGGCCGGCACCGGTTTGCACTTCGTCGGCGATCAGCAGGATGCCGTGCTTGTCGCACAGCTCACGCAGGCGCTTCATGAACGGCTTCGGCGCGACGTAGAAACCGCCTTCGCCTTGGACCGGCTCGATGATGATGGCGGCAATATCACGCGGCTCGGCATCGTTCTTGAAGATGCGTTCGATGCTGGCGATGGAGTCGTCGTCGCTGACACCGTGCAGTTCGTTCGGGTACAGCGCGCGGAACACGCCGCCTGGCATCAGGCCCATGCCGGCCGAGTAAGGCACGACTTTACCGGTGAGACCCAGGGTCATCATGGTACGGCCGTGGTAGGCGCCGGTGAAAGCGATCACGCCGGCACGGCCAGTCGCGGCACGGGCGATTTTCACGGCGTTTTCAACGGCTTCGGAACCGGTGGTGACCAACAGGGTTTTCTTGGCGAAATCGCCGGGGACCTTGGCGTTCACTTTTTCGCACACTTCAACGTACGGCTCGTAGGCCAGTACCTGGAAGCACGTGTGGGTCAGCTTGTTCAACTGTTCGGTCACGGCGGCGATGATTTTCGGGTGCACGTGGCCGGTGTTCAGCACGGCGATACCGCCGGCGAAGTCGATGAATTCGCGACCTTCAACGTCGGTCACGGTGGCGTTCTTCGCGGATTCGGCGAAGATCGGGTGAATCTGGCCAACACCGCGCGGTACAGCGGCTTCGCGGCGTTTCATCAGGGAAGCGTTGGTTTTGCTCATAAAGTCCTCATTCGCCACTCATCGGGTGGCGTTGTCCAAGGAATACGTGGCGGGGAGGCAACTACGGCAGCATGCGATGATCGACTGCCACAGCTTTCCCGGCCACTACGAATAACGATGTGAAACACGCAAAGGGTCAGCGCTCTCGTGCCCTTTGCGTTTGCTGCAATCTCTTACGGGGCTTAGATGCCCAGGCAGAGGTATTTGATTTCCAGGTAATCCTCGATCCCGTACTTGGAGCCTTCACGGCCCAGGCCCGAAGCCTTGATGCCGCCGAACGGCGCCACTTCGTTGGAGATCAACCCGGTGTTGACGCCGACCATGCCGTATTCCAGGGCCTCGGCCACACGGAACACACGGCCCAGGTCGCGGGCGTAGAAGTAGGAAGCCAGGCCAAACTCGGTGTCGTTGGACATCGCGATCACTTCGGCTTCGTCCTTGAAGCGGAACAGCGGCGCCAGCGGGCCGAAGGTTTCTTCCTTGGCGACGGCGGCGTTTTTCGGCACGTCGACCAGGATGGTCGGTTCAAAGAAGTTGCCTTCCATGACCTTGCCACCGGCCAACAGCTTGGCGCCTTTGCTCAGGGCATCGGCGATGTGTTCCTGGACCTTGGCCACGGCTTTTTCGTCGATCAGCGGGCCGGTGGTGGTGCCTTCTTCCAGACCGTTGCCGATCTTCAATTTGGCCACCGCGACTTTGAGTTTTTCGGCGAACGCGTCGTACACCGAGTCCTGGATGTACAGGCGGTTGGCGCAGACGCAGGTCTGGCCGTTGTTGCGGTACTTGGAGATGATCGCGCCTTCGACGGCCTTATCCAGGTCCGCGTCGTCGAACACGATGAATGGCGCGTTGCCGCCCAGCTCCAGGGAAACTTTCTTGATGTCCTTGGCGCATTCGGCCATCAACTGGCGACCGATTTCGGTCGAGCCGGTGAAGGACAATTTGCGCACGATCGGGTTGCTGGTCAGCTCGCCGCCGATGTCGCCAGCGCTGCCGGTGACCACGCTCAGCACGCCTTTCGGGATACCGGCACGGTGCGCCAGCTCAACCAGGGCCAGGGCCGAGAACGGCGTTTGCGAAGCCGGCTTGATCACCATGGTGCAACCGGCGGCCAGGGCCGGGCCAGCTTTACGGGTGATCATCGCGGCCGGGAAGTTCCACGGGGTGATGGCGGCGGTCACGCCGATAGGCTGCTTGATCACGATCAGGCGCTTGTCGGGCTGGTGGCCGGGGATCACGTCGCCATAGATGCGCTTGGCTTCTTCGGCGAACCACTCGATAAAGGACGCGGCGTAGACGATTTCGCCCTTGGCTTCGGCCAATGGCTTGCCTTGTTCCAGGGTCATCAGGCGACCGAGGTCGTCCTGGTTTTCGATCAACAGCTCGAACCAACGGCGCAGCTTGTTGGCGCGCTCCTTGGCGGTCAGCGCACGCCAGGCCGGCAGCGCCTTGTCGGCGGCTTCGATAGCACGGCGGGTTTCCGCGGCGCCCATCTTTGGCACGGTGCCGATAATCTCGCCCGTGGCCGGGTTGTTGACCTTGATGGTCGATCCGTTGTCCGCATCCACCCAAGCGCCATCGATAAAGGCCTGCTGGCGGAACAACTGGGAATCTTTGAGCTGCATGTCGGCTTTCCTTAACAGCACCGCGCGCACGCGGAGCGAATTAGAGTTGTTGAAAGGCGCCTTGTGGGCTGCCGTCAGGGAAATCAGCCCCCGCGCGCGCGATCAGTGAATAGCGCACGAGAGACAGAGCGTTTGAAATCTCAAACGAATCCTAGGATCAATGGGGGTACAGGGCAATAGTCTGTTCGAAAAAAAGAACGAAAACGGCGCATTTGCCGGACTTTTCTGATCAGCGTGATTCGAGCGCGTTCCGCCGTGTTGACCAACGGCGCCCGGCGCAGGGCCTCTGCGCGGCAAATGCCTACGTTTGAACGGCCAAAGACCGGCATGGACGCCCAAGGTCGACATGGGTATGATGTCGCCCGCACAAGCATCCGTAGCTCAGCTGGATAGAGTACTGCCCTCCGAAGGCAGGGGTCGTGGGTTCGAATCCCGCCGGGTGCACCAAAATGATGTTTCTGGTTGTCTCCTGATGACTACGAAACGCCCCGCAAAGCCCGCCCTGTGCGGGCTTTGTTGTTTCTGCTTATCTATAGTCATCTCCCCTCATACTTCAGCTGTGTGTATCCCTCGGTGTATCCTTGGCCATATCTAGAACCGAGGGGATACACGAGCGTGAAACGGTCAGAAATCAAACGCAGGCCGCTCAGTGACACCGCGCTAGCAAGCATCGAACCCGAGACCAGGGAATATCGCGAGCTCGACGGCAGCGGCCTCTATCTGCGCGTTAAGCCGGATGGCCAGAAATCCTGGCAACTTCGATACAAAAACCAAGCGGGCAAGTGGAGCTGGCTTGGCTTAGGCGGCTACCCGGAGGTCAGTGGCGCGCTGGCCAGGAAAAAGGCCGCCGAGTACCGCAAGGAAATAGCCAACGGCGGCGACCCTATCGCTGCACGCAAAGCCCGCAAGGCGGCTGAACTCGAAGCGGCAACAAACACGTTCGAGATCCTGGCTCGCGAGTGGATCGAAATTCGCAGCCCTGGCTGGGAAGCCAGCACCGCAAAACGCACAGTCGGCGCTCTACAGCTCCACGTCTTCCCCGTTTTCGGCAAAAGACCGTACGCAGAGATAACGCCCAAGCAATGGATGGACTTTCTACAAACACTTGAGCGAAAGGGAATCCTTGAACAAATGAGCCGCGTTCGCCGCTCCTGCAAGGAAATCTACGATCTGGCGAGAGTGACAGGCAGAGCCATTCACAATCCGCTGGAAGGCCTTAGTCGTTTCCTGCAATCCAAGCCAGCCGAGAACTACGCCCACGTCACGGCGAAAGAGCTTCCTGAACTGCTCCGCGCCATCCGCACATATCCTCACGCTTTAGATCTGCGCCTTGGCCTGCACCTATTGACGCTGACCGGCGTGCGGCCAAGCGAGCTACGTGAGGCGCCTTGGTCGGAGTTTGACCTTGAAAACGCACTTTGGAGCATTCCGGCTGCCCGCATGAAAAAGCGCCGTGACCATCTAGTACCTCTGTCAAAGCAGGCGGTTAAAGCGCTCCGAGAGCTACACACGTTGAATGGTCGTTATCCACTGCTCTTCCCTGGTCGTAGTGACCGGAAAAAGCCTCGCAGCAATATGGCATTCAACATGGCCTTACGACGCCTGGGATACGAGGGGCGACAGACAGCCCATGGCTTCCGACACATCGCATCGACCCTGCTACGCGAAAATAACTTCCCTCGTGAGCACGTGGAGGCCCAGTTAGCTCACGTTGAAGGCGGAGTCTCCGGGGTTTACAACAAAGCTATTTACCTGGAGCAACGCCGGCAAATGATGCAGTGGTATGCCGACCGTCTGGACCTTCTGGAGCGCGGCAATGTTGTGAGCGTCGATTTTCATGCAAAGGAGCAAGCGTGATGACTAGCTATGCATTCAAAGAGTGGCTGACATTCGACGAAGCAGCAGCTTGGCTCACCGACGCAACCGGAACCCCCTATGACAAAGAGGCGATTTCACGAGCAGCGGAAAACGACCGGCTACCTGTGCATTACTGGCCAACCGATGACGCTCATATAGGGCTGTACCGACTCAAGCTGCTACCAGGCTCAGGGGACGTAGTGGAATCACCGCTGAACCTTGACAGTGATGCATGCGAGGTTTTGTGCCTCATAGATGGGCCGGTCCCCGTTCGGCTCTATCGACTGTTCAGGTCAGCGGCACAGATGTTAGCTCACGGGCGACCAGTGGGGCTTTCAGCCAGCTTAGGACCCGATGGACTCTACGGTTGTTATCGCATTGGTGAGAACGACCGGCCTCTGAGCATCATGCAGGGGAACTACGAAATATTGATTCACCTTGCTGATCTTGAACGCCTCAAGAACAACCTACCGATGCCCGCGTCGGCGCCCCCTCACGACTTCATCTTCACTGAAGGTACTTTTCCAGCGCTTGAGCAAACCCTATGTCTGGCCCGCAGCGCTGTTAACTGGAGCAGCTATCCAAACGCAGAGCCGCCAATACCTGAATTCGTTGCTGAGTCCGAGCGGCGTCCTGAGCCACTATTGAGGGCGCTGGGCCTAGCTGCCCATCTGATCGCAGAACTAGGCGGCGAGCTGGATCAGAACGAGCAGCTAGTGAGTCGACGTAGACGATACACACGAGGGGGCTCACCCAACATCACGACCATCTCCAAAGCGCTAGCGAACACCGCCACCAAGCTTCGTCATGATGGCCATAACTTCCAAGGAGCAGGGTTCGAAAAATTACTCAGGCAAGCTTTGAAGGAGATTGAGTAACCCGATTTCCGAATTCGGAAATCGGAAGGAATCCAAATTGGCTCAGGCTCTAAGCATCCTCGCCACGTAGTCGCAAACCGCACTTACGGAGACGAAGATGCCTCTATCCATCACTACATCGCACACCGCTGACCTCTGGACACCAGCTCGCGCCGCGCGTGAGTTGGGCATATCAGTTCGCACTCTTGCATCCTGGCGTAGCAGTGGACGCCACAATCTCCCCTACGTGAAAGTAGGCCGCCTGGTGCGCTATCGCGAGCGAGATGTAGGCACCTGGCTCGAGAGCCACCTAACAGGTATCTCCGGAGGGACCAATCGATGACGTCTCTCATTGCTGGCAGTTTCTGGAGCGCGGAATCTACCTGTCGCGGCGCCGCCTACAACTCCTCAAGGTTCCAGGCCAGGGCGGGATTAGGGATGCTTGAGGCGTCCAGACCCGGAGGCAAAATCCTGATGCTCACCAGCGCTCAATCCAGCAGACCACAACAAGGCACGAAGCGCCGCTGTCCAGATTGCGGTTCGGCGCTAATCAAACGCAGCTCAAGCAGTGAGCATCTACTCATGTCAAAAACGCTTCTTGTGTGCAAGAACGCAGTTTGTGGTGCCACGTTCACTGGCGTCGACGAAATCACCCATCGCCTGAGCCCGCCCAGTTGGCCAAATCCAGAAATACAGTTGCCTTACGCCCCTAGCGCAATTCGCAGAGGCATACACAGAGAGCGGGACCTACCTACACACGAAGATCATACACCCGCCCTCAGCCAGCCTCAAAACGAAAGCGAGGTACTGCCATGAGTAAGCAGATAGATAGACGAGACAACATGGTCGTCGCACTGGTACGCATGCCAGAACTACAGATGCTCACCGGGCTAGCACGCCCCACTGTCTACAAAATGATTCAGCGCGACCCTACGTTTCCTCGACCGGTGAAGCTCAACGACAGCGGCGCCCGAAATGCGCCAGTGGCGTTCGTGCTGAGTGAGGTTCAAGCCTGGATCAATGGACGCATAGAGGCACGGGAGCAACGAGCATGAGCAAAGCGGTGCGTAAACCATTCCAATCGATCAAACGTTTGGAGCTGGGAAACCGCCTCCTACGCCGCCGCGACGTGGAGCAGAAGACAGGCAAGAGCAGAGCCGCAATCTATGCAGATATCCGGTCCGGCACCTTCCCGGAACCTATTCCAATTGGCATCAACAGCGTGGCCTGGCTGGAGGCTGAGATCGATCAGTGGATTGCTGACCGTCTGGAGGAACGTAACCAAACACGAGAGAAAAAAGCGATGCGGGGGACGCATTCGGCTGAATTACTTTCGGAGACTCACTCATGACCACAATCACATTATCTGTCGACGGGCATTCGATCCGTTTTCCCCTAGACGACTTACGCAGCCTGGAGACGGTTCTCCTGAACGCAGCACGTCGCCCTGGTCAGGAGGCATTTTGCGCGACCGCCAGTGGACGCATGACAGCCATCCTCGAACTCAATACCGCCAAGTCCGGCATGACCAGTACAGCTAGCCCAAGCGGGCAACATCACTTCAATGAAAGTGGTAGCGGTGCGATTCAACTAACCGACTGTTAACCCCCAACTGCACTGAGTATTCAAGCTGCTACCTAGCTTAACGCCGGGTGGTCTGGAGTTTTTCATGCCTAAAAAAAGACAAAACCCCGGCAAGCGCGCCAACGCTGCCAGGGCCACATACCACACCACACACAGGTCGAAGTTTATCACCACGAGCAACGGGATGAGCATTTTCGGCAGCCAGATCAACTTGCAATCTTCATGTGGTCGGGCCTATAGTTTGCCCGTCGCTGCCAATTCAGCGACCGGGCTTGGTAACCCGATCAGCAAAAGGCGCAACAGCGCCCCCATTATGATTGCAGGCGCTTTTTTTGTGCCCGCAGTTACGTGTTATGGCGGCTGTGCGTGGGAGACCTTCGGGTCTGCCGGGTTCCTTTTGCCCCGGTTTACCAACCTGCGTACAGCTGCCACCCATTCGCTTGGTAACGAACGTGGCAGCTCCTCAGCAAAAGGAGCTCTACCCATGCACGCCCTCAATCCGTCCGCACGTTCTACCCGCGCCGCCGCGCACAAGGCCATGGCCTTCGCAGCCCTTCGCGCAAACTCCAGTCTTTCCACTCGCCTCAAACGCTACAACCACCATATGCACCTCGCCCACCTTGCCGCCTCAGAGCAAGCGATGGTTATGGAGGTGCGCCATGCTTAAGACCACCGTCAAAACCTTCAGCCACATTCCTCTCTCACGGTTACCGCTCTTCGCTGTTCAGCCTGATGTGCCTGTAACCGATGCCCTCGATCGCACCTACTGCCTGCTTGATCTTGCCCAGGAGATGGCCGAGCAAGCGGCTCTCACTGAAAACAGCCAACAGCTTTGTCATGTGATCGTCTACCTGATCGACATGGCGAAAGCCACTGTTGACGCTTGCTCAGAGGGCATCCTGACCTCTGTGGAGGTGGGTCATGAATAAGCTAATTCCGCTCACAACAAATCCCAGCCAAACCCCTGTGCTGCTGATTGATACGAGCGCCGCGTACGCCGACATTCAGGAATACGCAGAGCAACGACTTTGTGCGGCTAAGGCACTGCTTTTCAGCCTGTCCTGCATGGGCATCAACCGGGCCGACGCAAAAGATGTGAACGGCATTGCGGATGCCGCCTACTTGCTCCTGGAGGACGCAAGCGACCTCTTTAACGCAGCCCGAAAAGCAGCGGAGCGTGAGGGTGTACAAAATGCCTGAGTTACTCAACGCCGTGCTGCCATCTGCCGACGGCCAACCCGCAATCGAAACGCAGTGGCCCGCCAAATACCAAGAAGTAATCGACGGTGGCGTTGATGCCTTCGAACGATGGTTGGCCGAGCAAAATGAACCGTTGGCCAGGTGCCTAATCAGTCACAAACAGCGCCTACCTGGCCGGATCGTTGACGCGTTTGAACTCGGGTTCTTGCACCGCCTGGAACAACGGCTACGCAGCCAAAACCCAACACCATGCAAAAATGTTGAGCAGTTCACTGGAGCCCTTGCCCTGGGCAATCGTGCCACCGCAATGATGCGTTTGAGTCTGGAAAGCACGCTGCAACTTGCCAACAAAGGGGAGCTCCGACCCTGCACCGAAGAAGCGGCGCAGCACCTCGTGAAAACGGCGGATCTGGCCGCGGCTATTAGCATGCCTGACGCTTCATTCGTATCGTCAGAGGGCCTGTTCCATGACTGATAACGACACTGTAGACCTGATTCGTTTGGTGGCACTTCGTGCCCTTCCTGCTGCCCCTACTCTGCTTAAAGAATGGCTGCCGGAGGGGCGCCCAAACGGACGTGAATGGGTTGCTCGAAACGATGTCCGGGGAGACCGCCAAGCCGGATCGTTTGGTGTGTCCCTCGACTCTGGCCGGTGGAATGACTTTGCCGACGATCAAGCGCACGGTGGCGATCTGGTTTCACTTCTGGCGTACCTGCGCCAATGCCGCCAGGTCGAAGCTGCGCGGGAAATCGATCAACGCCTGGCACTCGGTTTGTTTGAGTCATCTGGAGCCCCGAGCGCACCGAGCGCCCAGCAAGCAGAAGCGCTCAAAGCTGCCCGCACCAAGGCGGAAGAAAACCGACGCCGGTCCGATGCGGTACAGCAGGAAAAGCAGCAAGCAGCGACTCGGCAGGCAGTGCAGTTGTGGCAGCGCTCAAAGCCTGCTGATCGACTGCATCCGTATCTGGTGGCCAAGGGCGTGAGCCCACTCAAACTGCGTCAAATGTCTCAGGGGAAATTACTGGTCCCTCTATGCCTTGATGGTCGCTTGGTAAACCTGCAAGTCATCGACTGTGCCGGCGCAAAACGTTTCCTCAGTGGTGGCCGTGTCCTGGGCTGTTACTCGCCATTGGGGCGGGTCATCGAGGGCAGCCGCCTGTACGTCTGTGAAGGTTGGGCGACGGGAGCAACGCTGCATATCCATACCGGCCAACCGGTGGTGTGCGCCATGAACGCCGGCAACTTGCGCGCCGTGGCACTAGCCATGCGAGCGCGTCATGGTCAGAGCGTCGAGCTGGTGATCGCTGGTGACGATGATCGCCAAACGCGGGGCAATCCCGGGCGCACTTCCGCCAACCGTGCAGCGTTCGATGCCGGCGCTCTGGTGGTATTTCCAGAGTGGCCCCAACAGGCACCGCCTGAGCTATCCGACTTCAACGACTTGCACCTTTGGCGCAACCAGCTATGGGAGGCAAAGCCGTGAGCAAGCTCAAGGAAAAACACGCTGATTTGAGTCTTGTAGGAGACCCAAAGGCGCCGGAGCCCGACAAACTCGACCGGCCCCGTTTCGCTGTCTATGAACACGCCTGCACGGTTGAAGGAAAGGTCTACAAGGCCGGCACCTGGTATCACAGCGTGAAGCAAAGCGGGCCGGAAGAAAAAGCCATTCCAGTCGATCATTGGATCTGTGCGCCGCTGAACGTCGAAGCCGAAACGGTCAACTCAGAAGACGGCAGCATTGGCCGTCTGCTGTCCTTTCACTACAGGGGTCGGCGTATTGAATGGGTGATGCCCATGGAATCCCTTGCGGGTAAAGCAGATGAGGTAATGAAGGCACTCATGCGCCAGGGACTGGCAATCGAATACCACCAGCGTCGTCATATCGCGCCGTACCTGGCGAGCCATCACGCTCCTGACCTGGTGATTGCCACCACCACGAAACCGGGCTGGCATGAATCAGGAGCATTTGTGCTGCCATCACGGGTCATTGGCGGCGACAACGTTCGTTTTCAGGACTCAGGTCGTGCAGCAAACATCTTCACCTGCAAAGGCTCTCTCAGTGGGTGGCAGACCGAGATAGCCGCACGCTGCCTCGGCAATCCAGTACTGATTTTGTCGGTGTGCTGTGCATTGGCAGGACCGCTGCTTGCCAAGGTAGGCGTCAACGGTGGCGGTATTCACCTGGTCGGCGACTCATCAAGCGGCAAGTCACTCGCGCAACTGTTGGCGGCATCGATCTGGGGCAATCCTGGCACCTTTGCAGCCTCTTGGGACGTGTCAAAAGGTGGGGTGGAGATTGAGGCAGCGTCTCGTAACGATACCGTGTTGATCCTTGATGAAATCAAGCGTGCCGACCCCAAGCGCGTTCAGGAAATGGCCTACGCAATCGCCAACGGCATGGGCAAAAGCACCATGACTCGCGAACGTGAAGGGCGGGCCAAATTGACCTGGCGCGTGCTTGCCCTTTCCAGCGGCGAAAGGTCGTTGTCAGAGCATGCCGCCATTGGGGGCAATGGCGCGCATGCCGGCGCCGAGTTGCGCATGGTCGATGTGAATGCTGGCACCCGGACTCATCGCGCTTTTGATGATGTGCATGGCATGACGGGACAAGAATTCCACCGCGTCCTAAACGACGCTGTCACGCAACACTATGGGCATCTTGGCCCCACGTTCGTGGAAGCACTTATTAAGCAGCCAAAGGAGCTGTATAGCGCCTTTTCACACGTCCGTGATGCCTTCGAAACCAAGAGTTCACAAGCTGGTCGTGTAGCTGATCGGTTCGCCATTATGGCGTTAGCCGGAGAATTGGCCATTGAACATAATCTGCTTGGCTGGCCCTCGGGATCAGCCACCCGCGCTTGCCTCCTGCTGTTCAACGAATGGCTGGCCCGTATGGGGGATGGCAACGCAGAGGACCGCCAGATCCTGCGAGGCATCGCTGACTTCATCGCATTGCACGGTGACAGCCGCTTTTCAGATGTTCGCGCCGAACACGCCAACCTCACGGTCCGCGATAGAGCAGGCTTTTACGAGGTCAATGACGATAAACGCCTGTACCTGTTCAACACACCGGCACTGCTTGAAGCAGCCTCAGGTTTCGGTAAAGAGCGGATCGTACGGACCCTGGTTGGCGCCGGAGCGCTGGCTAAGGTTGACGAAGAAACCAAGGGCAGCCGAAGGGCGAAAAAGTACCGCACGCCAGGCGGTGGCAGTTCCCGTTTTTACGTAATTGACCCCGACCTGCTCGAAAGTGAGGGGGAAAGTCAATGACGCTCAACCTGAGCAACTACCGACATTTGACATTTTTCAGTGGGAACGCGGGAACAGCGGGAACGGCCCAGCAAAGCCGTGGCTTTCAGCGTTCCCTTATAAGACACAAGAGTGGGAACAAGGGAACACAACTCTGTTTAATAGAGAGTCTTCCCCCCTGCCTTGTTCCCGCTCAAAAAAAGCTGGGAACAAGTTACCACTCTGAAAGGCCCGATTTAGAGCCTTTGTACCCACGTTCCCGCGTTCCCACCGATTTTGAATTCAGTCGTGTGAACAAGGGGGAGTATGTGCTGTTTTTGTTGACAGAACTCAAAGCACTCGTTCCGAACTCTTCACCCCGCCCTATCCCTACGAGCAATCAACTCTCACTGATTGCCGACTCGCACCATCAAATCTGGCCGGCGTCGGCCTGTAATCACCACCGGAGAAACCCATGAACGAACATCACCTGTCTCTGCCCGATGAAATTCAGACGGCACTCAAAATCCACGACGAAAACAAACAAACCTACTTGTCTGTACGCGAGCGTTTTGAAGGCTTGAGAGCGCGAGAAGAAAAGCACCGCAAAACGGCCGGCGCGGCCGAACAGCAAGCAATGCTGGATGGTGCTACCTGGCGGAAGCTCTTCCGGGAAAGCGACGGAGTACTGACCAAAGATATTCGTAACTTTAAGCGCCAGGAACTGGACAGCCGCGAATTGGCGTTGGAGTACGCTTGCCTAGCAGGCGAACTGCAACCGGAAATGGAACTGTGCCAGATAGATACATATGAAGCTCGTGAGCGCTACCTGAGCAGTCGTGAGACGGCGTTTGCGCTTTATGGCGACCATTGTCTGACCACCTCTGCGACTTCGCTATTCGCATTGCCCGAAGCAAAAGCGTTTCTTCAAGCGTTACAGCATAAGAAGATCATCATCCAGCGGGATATTAAGAAAGATGCATATTACCGAGAGGTGCCCTTTTACGACGAAACTAAGGCAGTAAGCAGTGAGGAGGCGCGTCGCCTGGGCGAAGTCCTATTTAGTTTTATAGACCAAGCCAGCACCGCTTTATCAACCGAAGACGATGCCATCTGGCAGTCACTTGCCGTCGTCCCACGCGATGATTTCACCACTGGCGAGCAAGAGTTGAAGAACCTGATCTATCGAACCCGCCGACGTTCGGAGTTGAATTCCATGATGGAGAAACAGGCTCAAACTCAAGCGTCCTGAACGCTTCTCCACATAGAGCCCATAAGCCGCCTCAGGGCGGCTTTTTCACTCCTATAAGAATGCCTTACTCTCAGCGCACGTGACACCTAGCAGCGGCAACGCAGGGCCAAAAGCAGTCGGCCGTGAATACCAGATTATTGTCGTGAGTTTTACCAATTAGAAACCGCGGTTGTTTAAGGAGTACAGAGCCACGAGAGCCTATGACAGTGGTTGCCAGTCCGGCGGCACTGAGCATGTATGATTGCCCTGACCTCTCCCTTCACAACGGGAAAATGCGCCGATGCAGCAACTGCGTAAAGACAACCATTACGTGCCCAAGCTTTACCTGAAGCAGTGGGCTGATAAGGGCCAAATCCTCACTTATCGGCTATTGGTTCCTAGCGATAATGTTCCCCTGTGGAAAAAACAGTCGCTGAAAGGAATTGCCTTTCACCAACACCTCTACACCTACCTTGCAGGGCAGGAAGAAACAGACGAGTTCGAACGCTGGCTCGACAATGAATTTGAAAATCCTGCGGAGGAAGCTATCCGTCGAGTTGTTCGAGAAGATCGGATGCTGCCCGAGCACTGGAGACGGCTGGTGCGGTTCGCGGTTGCCCTAGACGTGCGCACTCCGGCTCGTCTGAGACAGTTCATACGCCGGCAGAACGAGACATTGCAGACATTAATGGATGAAAGCATGCAAAGTTCCGTCCTTAAAATGGAGCAGGCCGCTCAGAAGAACCAACCATTCCCAATATCTTCGGATGAAAGCGTTGCCCCCTCTCTCTTCAAAATATCCATCGAGACTCTCCCGGAGGGAGGCGGTCAAGTAAAAGCAGAAACCGTTGTGGGAAGGCGATTGTGGATTTGGCAAATGAGGCACCTGTTAACCAAAACGCTAGGCCGCTTACCAACTCACAAATGGACTATCTTGCATGCTCCGGATGGTATGTCATGGCCCACATCTGACAACCCGCTTATACGTCTTAATTTTCAGGACTCGAAGAACTATGACTTTGGTGGTGGGTGGGGAGTCAATAATGGAGACATACTCCTGCCCCTAAGTCCGAAGCACTTACTCTACACCTGCATCGGTAACCAAGTGTGGCCGCGAGGTACCACACTTGATGTTAAGACGGCTAGCTTGATACGGAAGATGATCATTGAGCATGCTGATCGCTACGTCTTTGCTGAGGAAGCTAGTGATGTGCACTTGATCCGGCCCAGACTGGTTTGCTCAGAAACATTTAAAAATGAGTTGTCAACCTGGCAAAACTGGCATGCTGAACAGTGCCGGGCAGAAAGGGAAATGCAAAGCTGATTGACCGCGAGCTCAGCATCTGAGGCATTGAAGCAGGCCCGTCAGAATCGCCAGTAGGTGGCCGCTACGGATCAGTTGCAGTCCTTGAGTTCTTAGCCGACGTCTCCTCCTGACTGATTCCCCCTGTCAGCACGAATGCAAATGACAGATCGGTGGCGACGCGATCCGGTAGCCACGTGAGCAGCAATGACGCAACTGATCCCACTGTTTAGGAAAACCACCACTGGCCGGCTGGCGCTCCACCCGGCGCGCGCCGTTGTCCCCCCACCACACCTGCGGGCTAAATACCTCGACTTCCCTGCATACGCTGCGGATGTCCTAGCCCATTGCCACAGCATACGATCAGCCTTTAGCAACCTATGAAATTACCCTGCGAATCCCTGCACGCCAGCCTGATTTGGTCCACATCAATGACCGCAAAACCGAGCAGCCCTAAAGAAAAATGTAACTGACGCCTAACGAGTTGGCTTCTGGGGTATTCGGGGGGCTCAACAAAGCTCATACCCTGGACTCTAAACGCGGTATTCACAACATGAATGAGATCTGTTCGGTGATCAGGCCAATCCAAACCCGAGACTGATACTCCTTTCGCATTGGCACTGGGCGGGATCGAAAGTCTATGCGACTATCGACCTCAATGGTTTGAAGAAGCACCCCGAAGATTAGGTTAAACGCTAACGCTCACCACAATCTGGATCTCTTCCCAGAGGCTAGGAGGCCAAAATGTTCGATCAAAGCTTCAACGAAACCTCTCTTAGCCGAGAGATCAGAAAATCGGACTTCCGGAAATATCGAGCGTTACACAACGATAGTGAACGACAAAAGCAAATAACTGATGCTTGTACTCGGGGCAAGGATGGCTTCCCAGACCTAAGTGCTTTCACAATAAGTACAATTCGAGGCAAGTGTGTAGTTAAAGTCCCGAAATTTTCGGACGAACTCACTCTGAGAAAAATCAACGCAAACATCCTAAAACTGGCAAATATTAGAATGATGGATAGAGATTCCATTGTAGCTAATATTGAAGCACTACTATCAGAAGGCATTCAATACCGGATTTATCGACTCGATATAAAAAGCTTTTACGAGTCAATTTCTTTAGCTGATATTTCATCGCGAATCGAATCGATAAAACTTCTTTCTTCACCAACAAAAAGACACATATTAGATATATTACGATGCTTTCAAAGATCAGGTCAGAATGGTATACCTAGGGGACTATCTGTAAGCGCAACGCTTTCCGAACTAATACTTTCCGACTTCGATAAAAAAGTCTCAAGCCATGCGGAAGTTTTCTATTTCTCCAGATATGTCGACGATATAATCCTAATAACGAGCGGAGACGAGAATAGGCGAAAATTCACTAAACTCATTAAGTCTTGGCTACCAACGGGATTAACACTAAACAGCAAGAAACAAGTCATAAAAGAAAGATCGCGCGTGTACAACGAAAAAGGCGCAGCAATTCAAGCGATAAATACAAAAGAGCCTGCGATAGACTTTGAGTTCTTAGGCTACAAATTCAAGGTGAAAGAGCAAACTTCAAACGACGGAAAAAAACCGAGAATAGTGGATTTAGATATCGCAGATACAAAGGTCAATAAAATAAAGACCAGAATAATCAAGAGTCTCCTCTCATACGCAAGCGATAAAGATTTCGAGCTATTAGAGGATAGGATTTCTTTTCTCTGCTCTAATTTTAGCGTAATTGATTCGGATCGAGACAGAAAAAGGCTGGCCGGTATTTATCATAATTATCACCGAATTTCCCACGAGAAATCTGAAGCTTTAAGCGAGTTAGACCTATTCCTGAAAAAGGTTATAACTTCAGGGCATGGAAGGGCCTGTCATCTGTTCTTTTGCAATACAAATGACACACAAAGAAGAAATTTATTGCAGTGGAGCTTTCGACGGGGCCACGAGAAAAAAATCTACTTACATTTCTCAGAAAAGCGTCTTTCTGAGATACAACGGTGCTGGAAATATGTCTAAAGGAATCATAAGGGAAAAGATAAGGAAAGACGATTTTCTCCGGATTCTGTCTACGGAGACGTTACCTTATGAAACACCGTTAATACATTCAAATGATGGCTTTCATAAAAATATCAAGAACGGAGACAAGAATGAAATTTTTGTAGCCATTATCAATAATATCATTAAGCAACAAAACCTCAAACCGACAATACCCTACAAGTACAAAATCAGAAAAAACACTACAGAGCTTCGCACGTTAGCGATCATACACCCCGCCTCACAGCTCAAATTTGTAGAGTTTTATAAAAAATATGGGAAATTAATATGTCACTTTTGTAACTCCAGCGCATTTTCTATAAGAGCACCTTACAAAGTAGCGAGTACTTTCTTCTATAAAAACTCCTGGGAAAACATAAGCGAGTTTAAACGGGGCGATGTCAGCAACGTAGATACAGATCAGTTGACAAAGCACAGCAGTTCATATTTCGCATACCGCGGGCACGATAGGCTTTTCAAGTTCTATAACTCGAAAGATTTTTTGAATATAGAAAAAGATTACGGAATTTTTTTGTGCTTAGATGTCTCCAAATGTTTTGACAGTATCTATACACACTCAATAGCCTGGGCCACAAAATCCAAAGAAAACACTAAGAGCAATCTAAGAATCACTACAACTTTCGGGCAAGTTTTCGATAGCCTAATGCAACAATCCAACTACAATGAAACCAACGGAATCCTTATCGGACCGGAAATTAGTCGAATCTTCGCAGAAATTATTTTTCAACGTATTGACAGCACAGTAGAGCAGCGGCTAGATAGTTTAAGCCCTTCAGCGACAAATGGAAAAGATTATACAATAAGAAGATATGTAGACGATATATTTATATTCGCCAAAACTAATGAGCATACCAAACTCATAGCGGAAATATATACAGAAGAGCTCAACAATTACAACTTACATGTCAACCGGAATAAGGTAGTACAATACTCACGCCCTTTTTTCTCAACAAAATCCAGAGTGATCACAGAAACCAATTTCGCAATCAACACTTTCAGCGACAACTTTCTAGACTCTCGTGAAAACAATGAAAGGCTTATTCCAAAACGTATCTATAATTCTAAAAAATTAACAAAAAGCTTCATTGACAGTGTGAAGTCAATTTGTTCAAGCAACCAGGTAGATTATGACTCTGTGTCATCGTACATAATTTCTGCGATAACCAACCGTATTAAAAAAATAATAAATATCAAAAGCCCTGAAGAGATAGAAGTAACGAGCCACTACACTGATGCACTTGACACACTAACTGAAGTTTTATTTTTCTTTTATACCACAGCACCATCAGTCAATGCTTCTTATAAGCTATCAACCTCTATCATACTGATATCTCGATTCACCAAAAAATACCTTCCAGAGCATAACGCCTCAATAAACCAACGCGTCCATGAACTAACGCTACAATTGCTAACCGGCGACTTGATTTACTTCAAATCAACCACTAAAAATTTTGTTTACTTAGAAGCTCTTAATATTGTCCTGGCCTGCTCTGAACTCGGAGTTGATTGCATGCTTCCACCCGTAGTTCTTAACGAGCTTTTGACGGCGCAGAGTTCATATTATGATCTTATGAGCTGCCTGTATTACATAAAAAATCTCGAAGCATATTCACCGACAAAAACGATCGTGGAAAGAGGTATAGATCTATCGCTCCGTGATTTATCTGACTTATCGACAAACACGGAGAAAGCCTGCATTTTTCTAGACTCAATCTCTTGCCCATATTTAGATGACGATAGGAAGTCGAAATATGTGAAACGTTTTTACAGAAGCATTGGGCAAAAGATCCCTAATGACCAGCAAATTAATGGTTTTCTAAAGAAGGCCTTAACTATGCCTTGGTTTATTAATTGGACCGAAATTGATTTACTCAATATGCTTGAGAAAAAAGAGTTGAAAGAAGTTTATTAGTGTCGCTTAATAGCCTAGTGGGAGATGGTCAATATACCCTCCACGCCTGCTTTTTGGGCGATTACTCGGATATGAGGTGCTGAACACCTCCATGCTAGGTGCCTATCCGGGAGCCTCATTTTAGGATGAGGCACACACTAAGGGGTGAGGCCATCTTTCACTACTCATGACGACTCACAGCACGCGCGCCCCTTGCCAGTCGCTAAAAACATGTATCCCTCTGTGTATCCCAGCAAATAAAATAAAATAAAAACCCTTATAAATCATCTATTTAGTTGTCAGGTTTGAAGCCCGCCGGGGCGCCATATAGCAGTCTCTGGCTGTCTAAGACAGTCTACAACCCCCCCAAGAAGCCCGCCCCGTGCGGGCTTCCTCCCCCCGCAAATCCCCCCCTCTCGCACCTTTGAATCACACCCCTTAACTTCCTCATAAACACAACCCCAAGCCCAGCAAAATCCCTCCCCCCACATACAGTCTGGCATCCAACCAGAACACTGACATACGATACCCCCCTCACCCCCGGAGACTCACGGATGAGCACCACCACCCCCCAATCGCTCTCCCTCTCATTGCGCTCTTACTCAGGTCAGGTCGAGCTTCACCAGCATGACTTCCATCAAATCGTGCTCCCTCAATCCGGGTCGATGGAGATTGAGGTCGACGGACGAGGCGGCAAGGTCGATGCAAGCCAGGGGGTGGTGATTTCTGCTGGGGCCCGGCATACCTTCCTGGCCAACACCCATAACCGTTTCCTGGTGCTGGACGTCTCGACCGAGCGTGGCGAGGCGCAGAAGGGTACGGTTGCGTCATTTGACCCACTCAACGACAAGCGCTTTTTTGCGGTCAGGCCCGATATACGGCATTTGCTCGATTACGCCAGTTGCAACGGGCCACAGTTGGTCGGCTCGCTCGCGATGGCCGAGTCCTGGAGTCGGTTGCTGTTGTGTTCGTTATTGCAGCCCGAGGTTGCGCGGAGCGATCCCGGTCAGTTCATTCTTGCTCGCGCGCTGGCCTACATCGAGCAGCACTTGGGCACGGCCCTGACGGCGCATGATATTGCGCGTTATGCGGGCACGAGTGAGCGGCGCTTGTATGTGCTGTTTGGGCAGCACCTGAACACAACGCCGTTCTCGCATATCGCGAACTTGCGCCTGAATCTGGCCATTGACCTGCTGCGCCAAACGTCTTTGTCGATCATTGATATTGCGCATCGCACCGGGTACGCCGACCAGAGTGCGTTAACCCATGCCCTGAAGAAAGCCCGCCATCTGACGCCGGCTGTGGTGCGTAAACAAGGGCGAGATCACTGAAAAAACAGCAGTCCCGAACAATTCTTCGGCGGGCCTGATCAATACTCGCTCTCTCGACCTTTCTATTGTTCCCGCTTGAGGATTATCCGCAGACGGGGCTTGCATGAGCACTTCCAACCCATCCATCACCCTTGCCAAGGGCACCGCCAGTGCGACGCTGATCGGGGTGATTGCCGTGTTTTTGTGGGCGTGCCTGGCGCTTCTGACCACCTTGACCGCCGGGATCCCGGCCTTTCAGTTGCTGGCTTTGAGCTTCGCGGTCGCGTTCGTGGCCAGCCTGTGCGTGCTGGGGCTGCGTGGCGCAGCAGGGTTCAGCAGTTGGCGCCAGCCCTGGTCTGTGTGGGCGACGGGGTTTACCGGGATCTTCGTCTATCACGCGTTGTATTTCTTTGCCCTGAAGGCCGCGCCTGCGGCTGAAGCCAGCCTGATTGCCTACCTGTGGCCGCTGCTGATCGTGCTGCTGTCGAGCTTTGCCACCGGCGAGTCGCTGCGCAAGCGCCAGCTGTTGGGCGCCTTGCTCGGCCTGGCGGGGACGGCCTTCATCATGCAACTGCGGGCCCGGAGTGACAGTGCGTCGATGCCGGTGATCGGTTACGCCGCCGCCTTTGCGTGTGCCTGGGTCTGGGCGATTTATTCGGTGTTCAACCGGCGGTTCAGCCATGTTCCGAGCAGCATAGTCGGGGGTATTTGCGGGCTGGTGGCTGTGGCCGGGGGGCTCTGCCACCTGGCGTTCGAAACCACGGTGCGGCCTGAGCCGGGCCAGTGGGCGGCGATCATTGCCCTGGGTTTGGGCCCGGTAGGACTGGCTTTTTTCGCCTGGGACCACGCGACCAAGCACGGAAACCTATCGATGCTGGGCGCCCTGTCTTACCTGGCGCCGCTGTTCTCCACACTGCTGCTGATTGCCGTGGGGCAAAGCGATGCCAAGCCGATCTTGATGATTCCCGCGGTGTTGATCATTACGGGGGCGGTCATCGCCACTTCACGCTCACGCACGACCTCGCGTTGATCTCGACGGGTAAGGAGACAGGGAAATGAACTTGATAGCTTCGCAGGGAACCCTGAGGATCGAGAGCGACGGACCGAGTTTTTCAGTCGCGCCCACGCGGCCCTTGCTCAGTCATCTGGGAAAGCCATCGTTGCAGAACAGCCGAACCGGCATCCGCCGTCGCGCCCATGGCGAGGCACCTCGTGTGCTGCTGTTTGTGCCGCCCTACACACGCCTGATCGAGCCCACGTCGCACGACAGCGCATTTGCCCGCATCGGCATTGATACGTTCGAAGTGATGAAGCGTGCCGGTACGCCTATCGGCCTGTTGCGCATCGCCACGGTGGCCCGGCGGGCCGGTTATGACGTGCAGATTGTCGATTCGCCCTTTGCCGGCTGGTCCCAGGAGCACAGCCTGGTCAAGGTCGACCAAGGGCATCTGATCCGCTACGGCCTGACCGATACGCAGATACGCGAGATCATCGAAACCGCGCAGCCCGATATTGTCGGGATCCAGTGCAACTACACCGTGCAATGGGGCAATGCACGGGCGTTGGCCGAGCTGGTGAAAACCCTCGATCCCAACCTGGTGCTGGTCACTGGCGGCGCTCACTCCAGTGGTGACTGGAAGAACGCACTGCTGGATTCGGCCTTCGACTTCGCGCTGATCAATGAAGCTGACCGCGCCTTTACCCTGCTGCTCGATGCCTTGACTCACGAAGGCACAGACATCAATGCCGTACCTGGGGTGGCGTACCGCGACAGCCGGGCGCAACTGATCCGGCCCACCCAGAAGTCCAGCTACCTGAGCATCATCCCCAAGCGGCAGGACCTCGAGGAGCGGCTCGGCGTCATGCCCTTGCCGGACTTCAGCTTTCTGGACATGAAGCATTACCTGCAGCCTTATCACTCCTCAGGAGCACGCGTACGCAAGCATGGCGCCTGGGCGCAGATATTCTCCACGATTGGCTGCAACGTGAACTGTAACTTCTGCTACATCCCGAAAATCAACGGCCCTTGGCGTGCACTTGGCCTGGACTGGTTTGACCTGCACCTGGCCGATCTGGTGAAACAGGGAGTCACTGAAGTGCTGATCGAGGACGATCACCTGATGCATGACCCGTTGTATGCGATGGAGGTTGGCAAGCTCCTGAAAAAACATGACTTGCCCTGGGTCGAAGAAGGCGGGTTGAGCCTTTTCAACCTGATCCTGCTGCATTTGGGCGAACGCTTCATCGACCAGATGGATGAGAAGGAGCGCAAGAACCCGCAATATCGCAATGTGATCGAGGCAGTAAAAGGCGGGCTCACGGCAAGGAAGTTCATTCGGTCGATTGCCGAAAATGGCTGCTACAACATCTACCTCGCGGTGGAGAGCGCGAACGAAGACAGCCTGGTCAATTCCAACAAATCCCGACTTAACGCGATCCAGCACTCGACGTTCGAGCTCATCGAGATTTTTACCGAGCACGGCATTCAGGTTACCGGCGGGTTCATGCTGGGGTTCGTCAACCCCCCCGGCGGACCTGGGCAAAAGCCTTTTGTAGAGAGCCTGGAGCTGATCGACCGCACCATCGATTACGCGGTCAACCTCATGGGTGCCGGCATGGCGTACGCCAACCCGTTTATCGTCACGCCGATTCCCGGGACGTCGATGTGGGAATACCAGCAGCAGTATGTGGTACGTCACTACGACAACGGTTGGTCCCATGAAAAAGCCACGATGGCGACCGACCAATGGAGTGCCGAGGACATCGAGAAAGCACGCATGGAGTTGCTGGTTCGGGCCAACGGGGCTGATCGTGTCCGGGAGATGGTGCGTCGCGGTACCTGGCCTGTGGATGCGTGAGTGAAGGACGCTGGCTGCGAGGATTTTTAGCGTCATACCGACAATCCTGCCCCCACTTCCCTCCTCAGTCTGGCTTGGGGAGTAGGGAGTGGGGGCACAGCCCACGCTTCAGACCCGAGCAGGCGACACAATGATCTTCACATTGTGTTCCTTGTTTTTAACCAGTTCCTCGAAGCCCTGGCCCACGATCTGCTCCAACTGAATGCGCCCCGTCACCAGTGGCGAGATGTCCAGCCGCCCATCCGCGATAAACGCGATCACGTCGGCGAACTCACCGTTATAGGCCAGCGCGCCGAGTACCTGTTTCTCAGTGGCCACCAACTCGAAAAAGTTGAATTCACTGGGTTCTTCGAAGATGCCCACCAGTACGCACTTGCCGGCCTTGCGGATCAGGTCGATGGCGAGTTTGGCCGTGTGTTTGTTGCCGATGCATTCGAAACTGACGTCCGCGCCGAGCCCGCCGGTCAGGCGGCGTACTTCGGCCAGGGCATCGCATTCGTTGGGATCGAGCACATGGGTCGCGCCCACCTCCCGGGCCTTGGTCTTGCGCGCGCCGGACATTTCCAGCGCGATCACCTGGGCCGCGCCCGCCGCCTTGGCGCACATGATGGTGCACAGACCGATGGTGCCGGCGCCGACCACCACGACGTTTTGCCCGAGCAGGCTTCCGGCTTTTTTCACCGCGTGCATGCCGACGGCCAGAGGCTCGATCAGCGCCCCGGCTTCAGCGGGGAAGTTCGCCGGTAGCTTGTACAACAGGTTGGCGGGCACGTTGACCAGTTCGGCGAACGCACCGTTGTTCATCAAGCCGGTAAAGGCCAGGTTCTCGCAAATGTTGTACAGCCCGTGGGTGCAGTAGTAGCAGGTGCCGCAATGCTGACAGGCATCGGCCGCCACCGGCTCGCCGACGCTGAAGCCCTGTACGCCGGCACCGAGTTCGACGATCTCGCCACAAAACTCATGACCGAGAATGCACTGGCCCTTAATCCCGGTCAGCGGGTGCGGAGCGTCAACCGGGATGAACACCGGTCCGGCCACATACTCATGCAGATCGGACCCGCAAATGCCGCACCATTGCACGCGGATCTGCACCCAACCGGCAGGCGGCGAAACGGGTAGCGGCACGTCTTCGACGCGGATGTCGTTACGACCGTGCCAGACAGCGGCACGCATGCTGCGTTGCGAGTTGCTCGAAAGGCTCATAGCGAAGTCTCCTTGAAACGGTTGGCACTGGCGCGCCGGGTGGGTTGCCAGTGGCCAGAGCAAGGCCGGTGCCAGCTGTGCAAAAACGCCTGGACGCCCCTCTCCTAGAGCCGCCGAATGAACACCCAAGGGTGGCCGGCATTGAGGTCAAACGAGACGCGCCATGCCAGATCGCGCACGGTAGCGACGAGACCGCGAGACGTTGCGTCTCACTGCAAGCGTTGATGCCAGGGGCGTGCCTGATCCACCTCAGTCGTTTTCAATAGGGGCGCTTCGCACCCCAGCGCGGGGCAAGCCCGCTCACCACAGCAAGCCCGCTCACCACAAGTAGGGTGTTCGCCCTTAACTGACGGACCGGCGCCAACCAAGGGTGCTCAAGCGGCCCAAGCCCCCTGTATGACGTTTTGTCAGCCGATCTGTATCTAACGCGCGCCCTGCTCCCGCCCTACCATCAGGCGCATGCAACCTGCGCAACGACGCGCTCTACCTACAGGAGTGAACCCATGCCCGAACTGTCGAGCCTGCTGGCGTATGGTCTGATTTCCCTTGGCATGGTGCTGACGCCCGGCCCGAACATGATCTACCTGATTTCGCGCTCGATCTGCCAGGGGCCGCTGGCCGGGTTGATTTCACTCGGCGGCGTGGCGCTGGGTTTCGTCGTGTATATGCTGTGCGCGGCGCTGGGGATTACCGCGCTGCTGATGGCAGTGCCGTATGCGTATGACGCGCTCAGGCTCGGCGGTGCGCTGTATCTGTTGTACCTGGCTTGGCAGGCGGTCAAGCCCGGTGGGCGCTCGGCGTTTCATGTGCGTGATTTGCCCAGGGACGGCCCACGCAAGCTGTTCATGATGGGTTTTGTGACCAACCTGTTGAACCCGAAAGTCGCGGTGATGTATCTGTCATTGCTGCCCCAGTTCATCTCCCCCACTGGCCACGGCAGCGTGCTGACACAATCCATCGTGCTGGGGTTTACCCAGATCATGATCAGTGTGAGCGTGAATGCGGTGATCGCCATCATGGCCGGTTCCATCGCGACCTTCCTGGCGGCCAAGCCGGTTTGGCAACGGGTGCAGCGCTGGCTGATGGGCACGGTGCTGGCTGGCCTGGCGGTGCGCATGGTTTTTGATGCGCGGCGTTGAAGACGGGGCTTGAGGGCACAGTGGCGAGCGGGCTTGCCCCGCAAGCCACAGGTTACCGGCGGCCTGTTCTTTTTTTGTGGTCAATGCGTGCGCAGCGCCTCCAGCCGTGCGGGCAGGTCTTCCTCGGGAAAGCGCGCGTGCAACGCCAGCAATTTTTCATCCGCGGCTTTGCTTTCACCCGCTTCCCGCAAGCGCACGATCGCCTGTAACTCTTGCTCCAGCGACGGCAACGCTGACGGTGCGCGCTTGCTGAGCCTGGCGCTCGATTCATCTGCCAGCGCACCTGCCATCTCAGCCTGAACCGGCGCACGTTCAGCCTTGGGCGCGGCGGCGATGCGCGCCATCGGCGCCGGTGCGGACAACGCTTGCGGCGCCGGGCGGGCGGCTTCCTCGTGCAGGACGGAGAAGGTCGCCGTGGAGATTTCGGGTTGTGGCACTGGCGAGCGCGTGACCACGCCGATCATCAGCGCCAAGCCGGCCACGGTGGCGAATGCCATTTGCCAGCGCGGGCGTTGGCAGGCGTGCAGCCAGCGTTGCCACAGGCTCGGTTGCGGCGCCGGGGCCTCGCGGCGGGCGGCGTTGAGGATGAGGGCGTCAAGGGACGCGGGCGGCTCGCCGGTGCTGTGTTGACGGTAATGCTGGATCAGCACGTCGTCGGTGTCGGGCGTGTGTCGAGAGTCGGTCATGCGAGTATCTCCTCGGCCAGCAGGCGGCGCAGTTTCTGCTGGGCGTAACGCAGGCGGCTTTTTACGGTTTCCAGCGGGGCGCCGGTGAGGGCGGCGATTTGCGGCACGTCGAGGTCGCCGTGCAGGCGTAGCAGGAAGACTTCGCGCTGGTCTTCGGGCAAGGCTTGCAGGGCGGCGTCCAGGCGCGCCTGGTCGCGGCTCAGGCTCAGCTGTTGCTCGGGGCCGGCGCTGTCGTCGGCCTGGGCGTGCAGTTGCTCATCGTAGCTGTCGTGCAGCGGGTTGTGGATGCCGTGCTTGCGCCAGTGGTCGATCAGGCGGTTGCGGGCGATCTGGAACAGCCATGTACGAAAACTCGCGCGGCCTTGTGGCTGGGTGTTGCTGCGGATCAGGCTGAGCCAGGTCTCCTGGTAGATTTCCTCGGCCAGTTCGGCCTTGTTGCTCAGGGACACGAGGAAGCGGTAGAGGCCTTGGCGATGCCGCGCGTACAAGGCTTCGAACGCGGCGGCGTCACCGGTTCGGTAGCGGGCCAGCAGCGATTCGTCGCTGGATGGATCATCTGGAACAGCCATGCAGGGGGCGAACTCCTTTTGTAAAGTTAACGCTGTTGCGTTCAAGATCAGGGTTTCAGGCTTTGGGCCAGTTCCACCAGTTGCACGAACTCGTTGCGCAGACCAAAGGGGTCATCGCCCCGGGCCGAGCGGGCCAATGCGGCGGTGTCCTTCAAACTCATGCTGCCAGTGTAGCGGCCATCGCCCTTGAGCTGTTGGGCGAAGGCGGCCACCGCCGCCGAGAAGCGCAGGTCGTCGCTGGCCTGGGTGGTTTCGTGGCGGATGGGCCGTTCGATCAAGCGGCTGTCACCGCCCGTGGCGGGCTTGTAGCGCACGCGCAGCATCGCCAGTTCATCGGATTTACCTTCGGCCGCAGGCGCAGTGGCGTAGCGCAAGGGCTCCAACCAGCCCCTCTGGCCCTTCGGCACAATTTCATACAGCGCGGTCACGGTATGCCCTGCGCCGATCTCACCGGCATCGACTTTGTCGTTGTTGAAATCCTCACGCTTGAGCGCGCGATTTTCATAGCCCAGCAGTCGATACTCGCTGACCTGTGCCGGGTTGAATTCCACCTGCACTTTCACATCCCGCGCGACCACCGCCAGGGTTGAACTGAGCTGGTCCACCAGCACCTTGCGGGCTTCGCGCAGGTTGTCGATATAGGCGTAATTGCCATCGCCGGCATCGGCCAGTTGTTCCATCAGGTGTTCGTTGTAGTTATCCACACCGAAGCCGAGGGTGGTCAGGGACACGCCGCTTTTACGCTGGCGGGCGGCCATTTGCTTGAGGCTGTCGAAGTCGCTGACGCCCACATTGAAGTCACCGTCGGTGGCCAGCAGGATGCGGTTGATGCCCTTGTCGATAAAGCCTTCGCGGGCCATCTGGTAGGCCAGTTCGATGCCGGATGCGCCTGCCGTGGAACCGCCGGCGGTGAGTTGATCGATGGCATTGCGGATCTTGGCCTTGTCGCGCCCCGATGTGGGCTTGAGCACTACGCGGGACTCACCGGCGTAGACCACCAACGCAACCCGGTCCTGATCACGCAACTGATCCACCAGCAATTTCAGGGTGCTTTGCACCAGCGGCAAGCCTTCGCGGCGGTCCATGGAGCCGGACACATCCACCAGGAACACCAGGTTGGCCGGCGCCAGGTCCGCCACGGCGCGGTCAGACGCCTTGATGCCGATGCGCAGCAGTTTCGTGCGCGGGTTCCAGGGTGTGGCGGCGACTTCGGTGGTCACGCCAAACGGTGAGCCGTCGGTGGGCAAGGCGTAGTTGTAGGGGAAGTAGTTGACCATTTCCTCCAGTCGCACAGCGCCTTCGGGCGGCAGGCTGCCTTGGTTGAGGAAGCGTCTGACGTTGGCGTAGCTACCTGTGTCGACATCCACGCTGAAGGTGGACACCGGCGTTTCGGCCACGCGATGCACCGGGTTGTCCGGCAGGTTGGCGTATTGCTCGCGGGGTTCGCTGCGGTAGTCCATCGCCGCTGATTCCTGCATGCGCATTGGAGCGGGCATTGCCATGCGCTTGACCAAGGCGCCCTGGGGCGACGCGCGTTGCAGCTCGGCTACGGGCTCGGCCGGTTTGGCCAACTCAGGGGATGAAGACAGCCCACACCCGGCCAGCGCCACCACCAGGGTGACGGCAAAGCCTTGGGCAGCAGGACGCAGGAAGAGCAGAGGACGGGACATGGGCTGAACCTCGTGAATGAATGATCCGTTCACAAGGTCAGACGCAAGGTGCGGGATATTCGGGTTAACCCTGGTTCGAATAACACCACAGTCCAACTGTGGGAGGGGGCTTGCCCCCGATGGCGGTGGGTCAGTCAAACATGTACTGACTGATCTATCGCTATCGGGGGCAAGCCCCCTCCCACATTTGAACCGAGGCGATGAACTCAGTCCGTGCCGTACTTCGGGTTACGCGGGCCGTACAGGATCCCCGCGCGTTGGCCCGGCGACAGCAGGCGTGCACTGGTGATGCCGGCAATCGGGTGCGCCGCATCGGTGGAGCTGTTGATCACTTGCTTGACCGCCGCGGTGATCAGCATGCCCACCAGTCCGCCGCCGTTGTTGTTGCCTTCTTCACTGGACGCCCGCGCCGAACCGGTCCACAGGGTGGTGCCGGTGCGCAGGTCCACCAGTTTGGCCGAGGCCGTCACGGCGGTGTCGCTGGAGATCAGCATGTACTTGGTGCCGTACTCGCTGACGGTGATGTACAGCGCCGCGTCCGCGCCGAAGATGTCATGCAGCTTGGCCGGTGGCACGCCCTGGATATCGTTGGCGGTGGTCAGGCCGTTCTGGCGGAAGGTTTCGTCCACCAGGGCAATCGGCAGTACGTAGTAGCCGGCTTCGGCCAGCGGGTAGGTCACTTGCGAGACCAGGCTGTACGAGGCCTGCACTTCCGGCGACTCGTTGATCGGCGGCAGTACCAGGATCGACTTGGGCCGCGCCTGTTTGTACGCGGTGTAATCAATGGTCTTGGGGGCTGCGCAACCGCCGAGCAAGGCCAGGGCCAGCAAGGCACCGGTGAGTTTTAACAGGCTCATTTAGTGGCCACTCCGGTCTTGGCGTTTTTCAACAGGAAGTCCATGTACGAGGCAGACTCGGGGAACAGCGCCTTCTCGGTGCGGAACTCCTGCACCATCTGGTCATCCTTGCCCATGCTCAGGTACAGCATGCCCAGGTGCGCGTGGTAACCCGGCGGCGCCTTGCGGCCGCTGGCGTTGATCTTTTGCAGATCACGCTCCAGCGCCTCGACCTGCGCTTCCTTGGGCTCGCCCTTGAAGTACTCGTAAACCTGCGGCTGGTAGCTTTCCCATTGATACAGGGGCTGGGGCGCCGTCTGGCACCCGGCGACCGCCGCGATTGCTGTCAGCATCAGCGCCGACTTCACTGCCTTGCTCATCCGTGTACTGCTCCTTGAGGGGTTGCTGATCAGTTGCGCGGGTTCCAGGCGCCGGCGTTGATGCCGTCGACCAGGCGGTTGATGGCTTCGCGCATGGCCAGGTCGAGGACCTTGCCATTGAGGGTGGAGTCGTAGCTGGCGGTGCCGCCGAAGCCGACCACTTCACGGTTGGACAGCGCGTATTCACCGGCGCCCTGGGTGGAATACACCACTTCGGAGGTGCTGATGTTGACGATGTTCAGTGCGACTTTGGCGTAGGCCACTTGGGTCTTGCCACGGCCGAGGATGCCGAACAGCTGGCGGTCGCCGGTCTCTTTGCGGCCGAATTCGGTCACGTCGCCGGTCACGACGTAGTCAGCGCCCTTGAGCTTCTGCGCGGTGCCCTTGATCGCGGCTTCCTGGGAGATTTCGCCCATGTTGTCGCGGTCCAGCACGCTGAAGCGGTTGGTCTGCTGCAGGTGGGTAATCAGGATGGTCTTGGCCTGGCCACCGAGGCGGTCGACGCCATCGGAGAAAATGCCGCGCATGTAGCTGGAGCGGTTGTCGAACTTGCCCACGGCGATGGGCACGCGTACGCCGGAATAGGCGACGTTGGCACTGGCGACCTGTTCCACCGGCATGGCGCGGTTGCTCTCCGTGGCGCAACCGGCCATGGTCAACAGCGCTGCGGCGGTGAGGCCGGACAGCAGGATTTTGGACAGTGTGTTCACGGGGTGCTCCTGGGGGTGGTAAATCGGTAGTGGGCAACGTTAGCGAGACGGGATGTCGCGCAGATCATCGACGATGTCGCGGCTCAACACGCCGGTATAAAAACGCTCGACGCTCGAGTTACCGGAGTTGGTGATGATCCCGCCCATGGTTTTCCATTTTTGCGCTTCACCCATCA
This sequence comes from Pseudomonas sp. AM8, assembly GCF_036346475.1. NCBI lineage: Bacteria > Pseudomonadati > Pseudomonadota > Gammaproteobacteria > Pseudomonadales > Pseudomonadaceae > Pseudomonas > Pseudomonas sp. AM8. The sequence goes on along the minus strand of NZ_JAOTNX010000010.1, from coordinate 78,639 downwards.
CGCCGGCAGGCACAAGGTTGTTTCGCGTCTTGGCAAAATGCAGGACCTCGCCAGCGCCCTTCTTGACCTTGACCCGATAGCTGAAATCGACAGCGGCCAGAATGGTGTTGTCATCAACGATCAACGTCGAGAGACCGCCTTTGGAGTCGGGGATATGGCGCGTGTAGACGATGCTGATATCCAACAGGTAATCGGCCTTTTCCTTGCTGGATGCATAACGCTTGGCGCTGAGCAGGCGGTCGACCAGATCGACACCGAGTTGCTGGCGAACCTTGTCATCCGGCAGGAAGCGCTCGTTCTTGCCCACCACCTCAACATCAAACGTGTCGAGCCAGTACGTGGCGTTCTTGGGAATGGTGACCGGTGCCGGCGAGATGTAGTACTCCGGCTTGGAGGCGCAGCCCGCCATCAGGCAGGCGACGAGGAATACGGCAAACATGCGCATGTCTGGATTCGTCCCTGAAAAGTATCGTGCTTTAAACAATCGCGGCATTTTACGGGGTTGAGAGCGGTTCTCAAGGTGTTTCGTCGGTTGCCGTGCGGTGGCGCACATTCCCTCAAGTTATGGGGATACGGGTCGAAACAGTAACTTGGCTTGCTCACTTATAGGGACATTGCGTGCTTAACACTCTGCTTCGGGCTACGGCCCTGATCGCTGCGCTGTCGATGACCGGCTGCGTTTCCTACACCGTCACCGGCCCCATCGCCGCCCCGCTCCACCCGGTCGCTGTCAGCAGCCCGCGCAGTGCGCAAATCGCCGATGTGACGGTGAGCGCCGCCGACGTCAACGAGGCCAACAAGGCCGCCATCAGCAGCTCCCTGACGGCCCAGATCACTCAGTACGTGCGCACTGGGGGTTACTTCAAGCAGGTCACCGAGTATCCGGTGCGCCTGGGCGAGCAGGACGTGACGCTCACATTCAACATGACCGCCCTCAAGGGCCATCGCGCGCCACACCCGGCGTACGTACCCGGTGCGCTGCTGACGCTGACCATCTGGATCTGGGTCAACGGACCGATCTACGTGGACAGCTTCGAGGTGGCCGGCGATCTGGTGATCGTCGACCGCAACGGCAAGGAACTGGCCAAGGCCAAGGATTCGATCAAATTCGAACACAACGTCGGGCTTTACAGCGGCCAATACTGGGCACCGTCGATGGGCGGCCAACAGCTGACCAAACTGGTCGGGCAACTGCTCGACACCGCCACCGCCAACCTGGCCAAACCGTAATTCCAAGGAGTGATGCATGAAAGGATTGATCAAACACAGCCTGGTACTCGCCGCCGTCCTGCTGACCGGCTGCGTGTCTTACTCGCAGCACGAATTGCCCGCTGTACAGCCCTGGCCACCGACCGCCAACGCCCCGGCGCAAAAGCCTACGGCGTACGTGCACACCACCGCGCAGAACCACGTCAACGGCGGCCCTGGCAACGCGGCAGTCGGCGCACCGGTGGTGCTGTGGGAAAAGGCCGTGGCCGATTCGTTTCGCCAGTCCAACCGTTTCTCGCGGGTGAGCACTGACAAGGTCGACTCGGATATCTACGTCGATGCCACCCTGCACAACAACGAACAGTTCAGCATGGCCTCGGCGATCATCACCGGCGCGACGTTCTTCATCATCCCGAGCACAGCGAAAAACACCTTCACCCTGGAGACAGTGTTCAAGGACAAGGATGGCAAGGAGCTGGGCCGCGTCAAAAAGAGCGAATCAGTGCGCACCTGGATGCACTTGGTACTGATCGTGGGCATCCCGTTCCAGGCAGACACGCGGGAAGTGGTCGAGGCGTTGACGCGCAGTACGCTGGATGAAGCGGTGCAGCGCAAGTTGCTGTAACCCCGCCCTCTGCAGGAGCGAGCTTGCTCGCGAAAAACCGGAGAACACCGCAGGCATTCAGCATGCCCGCGGTATCGCTGCCAGCCTCAGCTCACTTGATCAGGTCAGGTCGAGTGGTCTTGAGCATCGCTGCGCTCACCGCGCCCTGAACCGAGCAGGTGATCATGCCATTGCTGGTCTTGGCCAGGTCACCGGGTGCGGGCTCGACCATCAAGATGCGTTCGGCCGTATCGGTGACCAGCTTGCCCGCGTTGTCATCGCCGCCTTCCGGCACCCAGGCTGATTGCTTGTGCGACCAGATCTGCGCACGCGCGTAGATACCGTTGGCTTTCTCCAACGCCGTACCCGGTACTTTACTCAGCTGAGCGTAAAGCGCGTCGGGTGCCTGTTCGGTGTAGAAACCCCAGTTGATGATGCGCGAGCCCATCAGGTCCTGGTCTTCGGCGAAAAAGCCGGTCAAGGTCATACCGTCAAGCGTCAGTGGCGTGTCGAACATCCAGCGCTGGCCCATATCGGACTTTGTGCCGCCGCTGAGCGTGATCTTGCCGTTCTCCAGCTTATGGGCAACACGCTCCTTGAGCCCTGCCTGGCTTACCACCGCCAGGGAATTCTGGTCGCAGGCGAGAAAACTTTGCAGGGCAGGCGCCGCGGCGAAGCTGCTGGTGCAGGTCGCCAGTGCAGTGAGTGAGATAAACAGACGATGCAGTTTCATTGACAGCTTCCTTGGGTCCAAATAATGGGTGGGGGGGGAGCGAGTTTGCTTCTGCGGTAACGGGATAAAACGGTTAACACGCATACAGGGCTTTGAGCATCATGCCGTTGGCATCAACTCACGGTGTTTGAACGGGCGCAGATTTGCTCCCACCCTTTCTCAATCGTGCCCGTGTACTTACCGCACGACGCGCCCCTTTCGCCGGCGAAGGCCGGTTCAGATCTTTGATGCGTCTGGGCATCGCCAGTGTGTCGGCAGTGGGTGGCATTGCATGAGGCATTGTGCCATTACTCTCATGCCTTGCGCGGTTTTGGGTGAGGGGCTTATAGTCCGGCCGTCGTCCAAATGGCGATCAGGTTTGGCGACCTGACAACAGAGTGCAAAAGCAATCCGCTTTCATGCAGGTGTTTTTGCACCCGCAAAGCCGTGCCTTTTATGGCGGCTGTGCGCGGGAGACCTTCGGGTCTGCCGGTTTACTCTGTTGCCGGTTCGCCAACCTGCGTACAGCTGCCACCCATTCGTTTGGCGACGATTGAGTGGGGGTCTCAACCACTTAACAGAGTGCCAATTATGAACCGTTACATGCCCCTAACCGGCCACGACTGCACCGTCCCCGCCCTGCTCATCGACACCCTAGCCCCCCTCGACGTCCTCCACGACGCCGCCGTGCACCGCATCCAAGCCGTCACCCAACTCCTGGAAAACCTGGCCTTCCGCGATCAGCTCAGCAGCGATGCCGTGGTGCTGCAGGACTTCGCCCATCTGCTGGCGATTCCGCTGCGCGACGGCTGTGATTTGTTGGATGCGATCAGTCGCAGGCTGAACGCCAACCCGTCCTGAGTTACACAGGGCGGCCCGTCCAGGCCGCCCTGCTCAGGAATTGATGACAATCGTCTTGGCCAACATATCGCCCAAGCGACGACGCAGGCCGAACAGTACAAAAAGACCGTCCAGCACACTGAACACCATCTTCGGAACATTGCGCAGGAACGACTGGAACAGCGTGCAGTTAGTGGGGTACGGGTAACCCACCACCGCCGTGCGGCACACTCGCTTGCCCAGGCTCTGGCCATTGGGCAAGGCATCGCAAAACAGGTAGTACCCGAAGGCTGAAAACAGCAGCACATAGTGGAGGCCATCAAACAATGCCGGGCCTCCTGCAGAGCTCAGATAGAAATAGGCATAGTCCAGGTTTCGGTTCAAAAACAGCAGGAAAAACACCACGGCCATATCGATCAGATAGCCGAGCAACCGTCTGAACGGGCTGGCGATGTCCCAGGTTTGCGTAGCCGATACCGAATCGTTCATGACGTATTTATCCCCTACCGTTGTCATAAATATCCGCAAGGCTGCGAACGCTCGTCAGGTTGCCGGTCTGAACCACGATGGTCTTGGCGAACATATCGCCCAGGCGCGTTCTGGACTCCATGAATATCCACACCCAATCGATCACCACCAGCGCTCCGGAATTGCGGGTTAACGCCTGGGAAACCGTGCAGCTTTTGCGAGTTTTACGGTCGACGACGGCGATGCTCAACAAACGCTTGCCCAGGCTCTGGCCGTTGGGCAACGCGTCGGCCAGCAGGAAGTAGGCGAAGGCTGCAAAAAACGCCGAGAGAAAACCAGCCTTGGGCGTCACGGCCGGCACGTAGGCAGACAATGCACCGGCGCAGAATTTGACGATGAAAAAGATCAGGACTGCGATGGCGCAGTCGATAAGGCGCGCGGCCAGGCGCCGGCCGATGCTGGCCAGGATCGTCGGGCGTTTGGCGGTGTGGTTTGCGTCCATGCGGTATTGCTCCAGATTCATGGCGTTGGTGTGTTTTGACTGGGCGCAAATCGGCTCCCAGCCTTTCAATGGTATTGCTGTGCTGCCCGCCGGCCGGGAGTACCTGCGCCAGCGATGCTCGAAAGGCTCATGGAAACGTCGTCCCGATACGCGCTCGTTCATTCGAGAACCAGATGCCGGTGACCTTGCCCACCACATCCTCAAGCGCGACCTGGCCCATGAAGCGGCTGTCGTTGCTGACATCCCGGTTGTCGCCCAACAGGTACACATGCCCCGGCGCTACCTGGAGCGGCGCCAACTCAAGGGAGTAGTCCTTTTTGACGCGCTCAGCCGGTGCGTGAAACAAACCCAGGTTCTCACCGTTGCGGATCACCTCGCCATGGACGATGGCCAGAGTGTCACCACCGATTCCCGCTACCCGTTTGACCGCCTCGGTGCCATTCCAGCGATACACCACGATATCCCCCACGTTGGGCACGCCAGCCCGCAGGTCCGACATGATGTAGTCGCCAATCGACAACGTCGGGACCATCGACCCCGACGGAATGTAATAGTTTTTGAAGCCCAACAACGGCACCCGAAAGACGTCCAGCGTCAGCACCAGGACCACCACCACGCCGACGTAAAGAGCATGGAAGCGTTTACGCGGCACATTGGGCGGACCGCTGTAGCGACGGGCCAACACGGCGGACACGATGGCAGAGGTCAGTTTGACCGTGATGACGAAAGCGAAGAGTGCATACAACCCAAGGGGTGTAATGACCAACCCCAAGGCGCCCATCAGCGCGACCCCGCCGAGCAACAACGCTGCGACCCGGATACCCCACTGCGTACGGCCTACATACACCAGGCCCCAGCCGGGTATGAGGCAGGCCATCAGGAAGGCCTGGAGGGAGAATTTTGCAGGTTTCATTGATCATCCTTAATAATGCAAATGCTGGCGCCGCGCATATTACTGCTGGGCTCGCCAATCCACATAACCTTTAATCGCTGTTAACTGGCTAAGGATGAAGCTGGAAAAATCCTCATATAAGACTTCCGCATCACTCAATTCAGGATCAATTTCGACAATTGACCAATCATTCGCAGCATCGAATGCATAAAAGACACCGCTCCCGGTACTGGCAAACACATACATATTACGATAAGCAACTACATCACATCCGGTGACAACTGAATACTTCGTTGGACCATCCTCGATGTAAAGTGCGCTATCCAGCTCACCAAATCCAAACTGTTCAAGGAATTCAAGATAGTCGAGCGGCACACCTACGCGGTCGAGAACCTCAACACCTCTCAAGACTAATTCACGGTTACTTAAGCAGCTTCCATAATCACCTTCATACAACGCACTGGACACTATTTCTCTTATAAGAACACCAACTTCCGACGCGCCTTTCATCGCCACTCCTTGCATCTGAACATTAACACTTTTTAGGTAGATAAACGTCTAACACGCCACCCGCTCCGACCTTATAGATATATTCGACTATGTATTCAACAGCCTGCTCACCTGCCTCGTTGACTGAGGCGGACATTCTTTCTTGCCGACCTGAAACCTTATAAGCCTGATGTGCAAAAAAGCCAATGACCAGAAGTATCAGAATCAAGCTGTCTTGCTCTAAGCTTTCCGTAATGAAATGATGCTCTCCCAAAGGACCATTTTGCATTTCATCCGAGTCTAAATAGTAGGCCAACTGCTCAGGGCTTAAACTTCTATCGGTTAACCATGACCAGCACAACTCAATAGCCTCACTACATTTAGTATAGGTAGCGGGAGCTGACGATAGATTATCTAAAGTTTGATCGAGAATCAAAAGAAAAATAGCCGCTCTTTTAACCCACATTTGCCCCTCTAAAACAGACAGACTTTCCGAATAACTCATAGAACCCGATCCTTTTTAGCTCAAACACAGAAAACAATTAAGCTCACTTCTATCAAACTCCCTGACACTTCCACAAAATTGCGTAAGGCACCTCATCATTCAATAACCCCAATGAGCGAAAATAATAGACCGCTGACGGACCTTCCAAACTCTTATGAACAAAAGCGCCATCAGACATCACACGATAAGAGGCATACTCTCGAATATTACCGGCAGTCTCCAACGCTCGCTTTATTTCAATATAGGTCGCCCCTGCCTCCTCTGGCATCAACTCAAAGGGCGGAGGGCAAACAGCCCCATCATCACTTTCGACGTCTCTGTAATAGGCTCGCTGAAATGCTGCGTCACTGGCCGCCCAGTAAAATGACAATACTTTCAGCTTATCCTGCCCATCCTCTTTAATCGCATCTGCCAAGCAGTACTGAGTGACCGACATCTTGTACACTCCCTCATCGATGAGTAAAAGTCCTGCTTCGGGCACAGCAAGCGCATCACCCTTTTTAAGCTCGCGTAACAGTGCCCATTCAGTCATCACCAAACACTCCTGTTGCGATTTCCAATTATCTCGATGGGAACATACATGCGACGATTTGTCATACCGCTTAGTATCCTCCGACACTCAGAGGAAAGAGGGGCCTGACCCTGAGGAATCCCCACCGGATTGTCCCGCTCGAGATTGGCGGATATGGAGCTATTGGTGCGCGATGAAGTACACCGGCAAGCTCAGAGGCTAGAGTAGATTTGTGGGGACTCCTCAGGGTCTGCCCCCTTTTTTTCACTTATTCAGCCGTCGCTTTGACTCAAAATATTTATCTCACGCCAGTAGACAGTCGCTGGTAGAGACTGATTCTGATTAAACAAGGAAAAAACCTCGATTACATCATCAATATTAAACCACTCATCCTTTTTTAATGGTACACGGCCCGCACCAAACGACAGTAAGCTTCCATCTTCAAAGTTTGTACTAGAATTTGAATGATAACCTCTGAACAGTTTTTTACTTTTAGCGTCATATCTTTCAATAAAACAAGTGAATCTGCCTCCAGCCACTTGCACATAGTTACCCTCATCATCAGTTATACATGCGAATGAGCTAGGGCCGTAGCTTTTTAATTTTTTTAGCGTCTTTATAATCTGCGCTTGATTTACACCTACTACTACAGGACTATTTTCGGCTTCGAGCTTCATATTTCCCACCTTTATGGCACATAGACTGTTGTAGCGCTTTCGATGACTTGTCCATTTAGCCGTCCTTTCCCTTGCGCCCCAAACTCATTAACAAAGTAATCGGTAAATTCTTGATAGCTGATCTTACTAGCCGACCCGCTTTTTACCTCAAGAGAAATAGGGGTCAGACCACCAATATACATTGGTGCACTAATCGTGGTCTGCCCCCTATTTCCCTGGGTGTCTTAGCCGCACCAAGCAACTGCTTAGTAGCGAACTTCCCATCAAAAAGAACAGGCAAATTATTCTTACTGGTTCCGGCTACTTCTTTTGCATCTACTATTCAAAACGACAGTAAAGTGGCCATTTATCAAGCCCGATTGAATTCAGGATCAACAATGCAATCAAGCCCAGCAGAAACAATTCATGTCCTTTGTCATTCGCCTCACCTGTGACTCGGATATTTCATCTCGGCCCTGCCTTCCAATTAAGGACTTCGGATCTACCACCTGTGGAACGCCGCTAACAACATCCGCCCCAACCGCTCGGGGCTCACTACCTGCATACCGCCGCCAATCCGGATGGTAAGGATTGGCCTTCATCTCGTCCGTAACCGTGGTAAGTCTCGTCGGCTTAGGTGCTTCCGCTGCCGGCTTTTCATCCTGGAAGCTCGCGCCATTCGCCGCTGGAGCACCGTCACCCACGGCTTTCGTTGTCCCAGAGGGCAAATCGCTCGGAGGTCCTTTTGCACCTGTTCAACCCTTCAATGCTGGCAAAGACAGCACTTCATCGTACTGTGGCCAGTCTTCCCTTGCGCGTTTGAGCACACCTTGCATCAACTCGTCCAACTCAGGCACTGGTTGCTCGGGCGGCAATTGGTCAAAGGGCGCGGCCAGCAGCGGATGATCAATCTTCTGCGGATTGGCTAAACCTTCCCACTGGCGCAGGCGCAGGATATAGAGAATTTCCACCGGCACGCGCTCCAAGTGCCAGTCCTGATTGAAGTCGTAGGAACTCTTCTGGCTCTCTTTGCCGGTTTGCCAAGTGTGGCGGTCACACGCGGCCAACAGGCAGGGCATCAGGTCGTCGGGGCTGGGAGTGCGCCACTTGGCCAACAAGGCTTCGTAGATGGGTTCGTCGTAAGCATAAGCAGGCCATTGATGCGAGACATCGCCCACCCAATCGGCAAACACACGCAGCATAAAGGCTTGGGCGCGGCGGTGTTGCTCTTCGTACTCAATCACTAATTGATGCCCACGATTGAGAGCCGCATGGGTGAGATAGCCCTGATGGATGACGGCATCCTTCCAGCCTAGGATCGCCATGGCGGCCATCATATTGGTGGCGGTTTGGATGCTGTAGTTTTGGCGGCGTCGATCATTGCCTGCCGCTTTGGCAATAATGTCGAACTGACCCGCCCAGAAGAACAACTGCCAAATTCCTACTTGGTAATAGCGCAGCCAATGGGCCAACTCCAGAAGCCATCGCGGATTATCTGGTGCGGTCGCCAATACCTTGTGGGCTCGTGTGACGGCTATCCATTCGGAGCTACTACGCGTAACGTTGTCACTATTCGGTACAGGCATTGATGGCTTCGCAAATGCATCGCCGCGCTCAACATATTCACGGATGCCATTCAACTCGTATTCATCTGAGACGTGTGGCCCCTTGGCTATGCGACCCAGCACACTTTTGTAGGAGGGCCATTTCGGGTTTACGCCCGAGCGCTCGCACTGAATTACTTCTTGGTCCATATTTCCACCTTAAATTCTGCTACACCAGTTTTACATTGCCCCGCTTATTTGGGGACTTTATAAAAATGTGATCTGCCCCCGATTTCCTCTGATGTGGATGTTGCTGTAAATTCGCATCATTAGCCGCTGGTGTACCGTTACCGACTAACTTTGCTTCACCAGACGGCAAGCCGCTCGCAGGTTCTTTTGCACCAACTTATCTAGGAAGAAGATATTTCTCCCTAACCTGTGCCATACAATCGATCATTTCTGCCAGTTTCTCCCCTTTTAGCCCCACGTCTGCTAAATCATCGGCGCAGCATTTTTCATAAGCCCTAGCCAAACCCTCTAACATATCCTCCGCATAAGGACTTTCTCTAGATAACTCTAACCCATACTTCATACCCTCGCTAAATATTGCAGTTTGCAACACTGCAAATAAACCTACATCAGCAGACGTGCAAAGAGAGCCCGCTTCATCTTGAACATAAGCAAAGGCTTGTTCTGGCCGAAGACGAATCTGTGATATAGCCTTTTCATAAAGCCTAGATACTATCGGATAAATTTCTTCCACAGCCAAATCGATCGCCATAACTACTTCTCCACAGTAAATATATTTAACTGGATGTTAGGATACCGCTCGCGAAACTGATTGACAATATTAGTACAACTTGGGCAAACCATTTTCTCTGAAATCAAATTTATACGCCCAGAAGTTTGTGAGTTCGGACCTAGACGCTGAGCTAAAGTTTCCAAAATTTTAAATTCTGTATCCATGTCTCGCAGATACCCCTCAGTCGTTCCAACATATTTAGACGTAGAAACTTGAGGTTTTAATATCCACGAATTCAGATCACCACCAGGCTTCGGCAAAAACTCCTCGACCCTATTATCAAACTGACTATAAGCTTTCATCACCATAGTCTCTGATGACAGCGCACCAACATCCACTTCAGCAAATGCGACGTTTCCTTCTCGAGGTAACCCTGTCCGAACATCACTAACCGCCGCCGAAAGCCTATCCCTGATTCTCGGCGCGGTGGAGTTAGATAGGTAGACTAGGCGTTCCCCCTCTGCAATCGTCCCAGTCGTTTTTGTGCCGTTTGCCCCTAGGACGAAAAGCTCACCTGACGCCTCCGTCGCCAATTTCCTTTTCGCAAAGGCAGCGGCAATCGCCGCCGAAATCCTCGCTCCCAGGCCTACACCTGTGAGCGAAAGGGCCGCCTCATCCACCGCCGTGACCGGTTCAGCCGATTTCCTAGCTAATAACAACAGCCTCGACATCGCGTCTTTTGAAGCCATTTCGTTGGTCGAGACGTTAATGATTTCTGTCGCATGAGCATCTGCCTGCTCCCGACCGTATTGAACCCATTTGTCAAATGAGCTCAATTCGCCATAAAGGCCGTCGCCCAAGCCATTAAAAAGGCTCGTGTCTACAAACTGCTCTTTGGTGGAGTTGAACGCATAAACTGCAGAACCATTGGCAATAATTGCGGTGCCGTCTTTCCACGTTAATGGAATCTTCTGTTCAGCCAATTCTTGAATCGCACCTCTGGCAATCGCCAAATCACGATCCAGCCAATCTCGCGTCGGGTCATTGCCCCAGTTCTTTTCAAGCGCATCTAAACGGGCGTTTTCGACGACATCGACCTTTGATCCTGCTGCCATACGCAGCAAGTCTTCCCACGAGGCATCCGATTTCGGCTTGCGCCAAATTTTCTCTAACTCTTCTGCTTTCTTCTTGAGTAATGGCACCTCTTGGGTCAGGTGAAGTTGTCGATTGAATACTTCGACGCCGTAACCGGTCCCGGCCCCGACAACAGCGCCGCCGGTGCCATTCCCGGCGCCTGCTCCAGCGCCGATCCCGGTCGCAACCAACGCAGTGATGTTTTCCTGGCTGACCTTAGATAATTTGCTGTTTTCCAGCGCCTTTGCAATCGAGGGCATCAAGGCGGCGGAAGCACCGGCCCCCAACGCGCCACTTTCCACGCTGCCGCTGGACAACCCCATGGCGGCACCTGCCAACGCGTGCAACATGACGCGTGCTGCTCCACCTTCTGCCCATGCGGCTCGGGTGGCCGCGTCCGATTTCGGGTTCAGGGATTGCGCCTCAGCGTAATCACCCACTCGCTTGAAGATCTCGCTAGACGCAGTATTGGCGACGATACCGACTGTCGTACCGACGGGCGCGCCACCAAGGCCCGCGGCGATCAGTCCCGTCGCGATATCGGCCATCATTTTCTTGTCGCCGCCGAACTGCCAACGCTTGGCTTCCGAATAAGCCAGATCGGCGGCACGGGCGGTATCAGCAGCACCAGGCGCGCCTGCGTCTGCTTGTTCCTTCGCCGCCTGCCCAAGCTTCTTGGCCTCATCGGCCTTCGCCCTGCCTACCGCACTGATCACCCCACTGGCCAACTGCGCCGAGCTTTGGATCAGGTCAATACGCTCTTGCATGGCCTTTTCATCAGGCCGGTCAAGTTTCTGATTGGCGTTGGCGGTGTCGCGATTCAACCCCACCAGGTCATTGGCACCTTCGGCATTGCGAACCACAATCGTGCCTTCGCTGACCGCGCTACGGGTGTAGCTATGGTCTTTCTCCTTGAGCGCTATCGGGATGCTGCCGCCCATCGACGCACCGCTGGTACTGCTGGAAGACACCGAAATACCAGCAGACTGACTTTTGATCTCGCTGACATTCTTGATATCGCTGACGATCAGCCGATCCGTGCTGAGCCGGTTCTTATCAGCTGACGCCTCACTGGCAATCACCGCGCCTTGCAGGGTGGTGGTCTTGCCGACATTGATGTCGTAGCCGCCCGTGCCCGCATACAAACCGCTCTGGTCGGTCACGCCCTTGTAGTCGCTGTTCATATTCGCGGCGGCAAGGTTCGCCGAGCCCGCTACGGTAGAGCCGTAGCAGAACGGAGGGACGCAGATACTGGCGCCGAAGCCTGCGCTGCTCTGTTTGCTGCGCGACGACTCGGTGTCCTGGAGGGAGATGATATTGAGGTTGCCGCCAATATCTGCCTTGATACGGTCCGCACGAACCTGGGCGCCTTTGAGGGTGGTATCGCCACCGCTTTGTAACAACAGGCTGCCTGTATCGAGGGTGCTATTGACCTGAGTGACGGAGTTACCGTTGCCATTGTTCTTGGCACCCTGCGCTCCGAGGTCGAGGGTGAAGCCGTTTTGCTCGCCAATATTGAAGCTGGCGCCAATGGCGGTTTTATTTTTCGACCCTTCGTTTTTGCGGTCGGTGGTGTTCTGTGCGCTTTGCATCAACACATCGTTTTTGGCTAACAACAACGTGTTGGCGGCTTTCAAGCTGCTGCCGGTGATCTGGATATCACCCTGAGTACCCGCCGCTGCGCCCGTGGCAACGATCGACAAGTCTTGCCCTGCGTTGAGCGTGCTCTGCTTGGCGGTGACACTGTTGAATTCGCTGCTGTTCTTGCTGCGGTTATTGGCCAGTTCAGTACCGATCTTGATCAGCGAACCGTTGCCGGGCGTGCCGCCGGTTTTGTTTTTGAAGCCGGAGCTTTGCGCATTGGCGTCCGAAGCCTGGCCATTCAGGTTGTAGGCGGCGAGGGCTGCCTGGGCGATTTTGACTGCCTTGAGTCGTGGGTCATCAGCGCTACGGGCCGCTTTGACGGCGTCGCGCATGCTGGTGGCGGTGTCCACTACCGAGCCCGCGATCACCCGCCCAACCGCCAAGCTCTTGGAACTGTCCTTACTGGTCTGACTGGCCGTCTCCATCCCCGAAGTAACGGTGACATCAGCCCCACTCAACTCCATGTTCTTGGTGCTCACCAGATCACTGGCCACCACCTTCAGCTCACGCCCCGCCGTCAACGACACATTGCCCGCACTCGAACCAATCGTGCTGCCGGTCAAGGTCATTTCATTGGCCGTGCCGTTGTGCTTCGAGCTGTTTATGTACAGCTTCTGGTTGCCGGTCATGTCGTCCAGACCGAGCTTGTTGCCGGTCAGCACGCCGGTGAGGTCGCGATTTTTTTCCTTGTGCATGTCGGTGCGGGCGAAGGTGTTCTGCGCCGCGTCGATGGTCAGGTCACGGCCGGCCTGGACGGCGAGGTCGCCGGTGCTGACCAGGTTGGAACCGGTGACCGTGGCGTCGCGTTTGGCGGCGACGGTGACGGTTTCGCCGGAGACCATGCTGCCCAGGGCGGTGGTGCGTTTTTCGTCGACTTTGTCCTGGACTTTGCTCGACTTCAGGCCGCCCCAGCTGCTTTTGCTTTCCTTGCGTTCGTGGCGGGCGCTGTCGGCGTTGCTGACGGCGAGGATGTTCACGTCCTGGCCGGCCACCAGTTGCGTAGCGCCTTTTTCAGCAGTGACGGCACTCCCAGCCAGCAGCAGGTCGGCACCGGCGACGACTGTGCTGTTCGTCCCCGCGCTGACCAGGCTGCCAACGTTGTTCACCACATCGGTTTCATCCAGGCGGAATTTCTTGCCCTGGGAGGTTTTCTTGGTCTTGCTGTAGAAGCTGTAGTCCTGGTTTTCGGCGGCTTTGAGCTCGAGGTTTTTGCCGGATACCAGGTACGCCTCGTTGCCGGCATTGACCTGGCTGGCGACCAGTTGCAGGTTCTGCCCGGCGCTCAGGGTGGCGTCGCCGCCGGCCTTGATCACGCTGGAGACTTGCTGGACGTGGTCTTCGATGCTTTTGATTTTTTCGAGTTGTAGGTCGAATGCTGCTCGTTGGCTGCCGCGATGGCGTTGAGGTTGGCGCCGGCTCGCAGGGCGACGTTGGCCTTTTGATGCCTTGCGTGTTTTTACGCTGAGGACTTATAGTCCGCCGGTCGTCCAAAAGGGCGATCGGATTTGGCGATCCGTTGACCGTATGCGAAAGCTTTCTGCTTGCTTGCAGGGGTTTCCGTACCCGCATCGCTGCTTTATGGCAGCTGTGCGCGGGAGACCTTCGGGTCTGCCGGAACTCGGTCCCGGTTCGCCAACCTGCGTACAGCTGTCACCCATTCGTTTGGCGACGATAGGTGACAGCTTTCATTACATCGACCGAGGCTTTACCTATGAATAGATACATGCCGCTTACAGGCCATGACTCAACCATCCCCGCGCTGGTGATCGACACGCAAGCGCCCCTAGATGTTCTCTATGATGCCGCCGCGTATCGCATTCGTGCGGTGACTCAGTTTTTGGAGAACCTCGCGTTTCGGGAAGAGATCAGCAGTGATGCGATTGTGCTTCACGATTTTGCGCTGTTACTGGCAATTCCGCTGCGAGATGGGTGTGATTTGCTGGATGTGATTGGCCGGAAGTTGAACTCAAAAATTTCATAAATAAAATGGGCGGTTATTTTAAAAACCGCCCAGCTTAAAAACTTCCCAGACAAATGAAATAAAAAAGCCAATTGTTAAAGAACGTAACACCTCCAGATTTGCTTCTCCACAAGCATTCAAACAAAAACGTGGCCTGCCCCCTAATGGATAGCGCAATCACAGTTACGACAAACGACACAGTGAAATACTTGCACGTCACTGCACATCTTATTTAGCCTTTATTAATTGCATCCAATAGTTATATGTCTCTCGAAGCCGACCTAATGTCTTTGATCCATCAGCAATAGCGCACGCGAATGCATGAGCAACTCTTACTGGATTGGTAGGCAGCGAGCCAGATGCGGATATAACAGGCTGCCCGTAATCCGCCTGTTTCTTATTACCTTTTAACTGACTCCAGCTCAGTTCAGGGTTATTTCGAACCGCCACTTCACCATAATACATTCCAACTAAAACAGCCAAAGACATTGCCTCTTCGGATAGAACAGGTGTGTTCAAATCAGCCGTGCCGGCAATTGAATCATTTCCTGTTTCGTTAACCGTTGATGACAGTTGCTCTTTATAAATCCGTGAAGCTAACCACTCAGCCACACCATCTAAAGATTCCGGGGAAAAATCCGCGTTCCAGCTTTCATATCCCGGCGTATGCCAAACAGCTTGAATTAACTCATCTAAACAGTAGGGTTTATTAAGCATAAAGAGTTCATAAAAACTATTTAGCTCTTTCGAATTCATAGATGAAAAAAAATCTGTGACTGGCGTATAGGCGGTTGTAAATTCCATAATCAATGCACCTTAATTTTGATTCCCGCGTCGGACAAAGCTTTTTCAAGGGCTGGCGCAGGTCCAACGCGTCCTGTGACGGGGCTCCTATAAAAATTCCATGTTACCCCATTAACCATACCGCGGCTCAGGAGCTCCGTATCCTTCATCACCTGAAGGGCTGTATTGGCGTCGAGTGAAGTGTATCCAACCTTGGACTCATGAGCCAAAGCACCTGGAGCTAGCTGGTCGACGACACGCACGCCTTGGGTCGTTTGGAAGGTAACTTGAGACTGACCACCCAATGGTTTTAGGGCATCCTCCCCGATTTTCCCTGTTGCTCCAATTCCGGCGGACGGATTAGGAGAAACAATTCGCGTCGCTCTATCCTCGGTCAACGTGTAGTAGTTACCATTACCGGCCAGAAACACCTGATTGCCATTGGCGTCCTGCGTTCCGGTAGGTTTGTAAGTCCCACCACCGGGGCCGTTCACGGTTCCATCAATTTCTTGTGTGTAGCCTTTGGGAACATTAAAGCTCGCGTCGTTTGCTGCTGATTTTCCGGTTCCGACAACTTTGGCCTCTCCAGAAATCAAAGTCGATGCAGGCACTTTTGTAGTAGACGTTAACCCTTTTAATCCGTACCCCCCAGCAATCGCCGCCGTGATGGCATGCATCGTCATGACAAAATCATACTGTTGCTCAACTTCCGCCCGCGTTTTCTCAGAACGGCTCGCAAGGTCCGTTATCACGATGTCGTGGAGAATGCTGGCATCGTCTAAGCCACGTAATGCAGCCTCGGCATTTTTTGCATCAGCCGGGTAAAGTTCTTTATAAAGCAGACGGACAGAGACAGGAGCCTCGTATTCCGCAAGAGCCTGACGTGCAGGTTCGATCAAACGACCGCAAGCGGAACTGGACAAATTTCCGGTAGTGCAGGCATCGCGAATCGCTTCATCTCGATCTTTATCGATAACGTTTATATACGCGAGTTCATCTTTTTCTTTGTCAGTGATGGTGCCCAGCATTTGCTTGCGTGAAAGCACAAACTTACGGGTCGCTTCCGGCACGCTGAGATAGTTATTCTCAACCGCATTCCTCCCAACCTGAGCCGCTGCCACCGCATCCAGTGCGCCCTTGCCGGACAACGATCCTGAAAGGCCACCCGCCAAGGTCGCGAGGCTGGAGATCGTCTGCTTTTGCGCCTGGGTCAGGTTCTCGTTACTGACATCGCCATACAGGTTCTCTTTGATCAGACGTGCGGTTTCCTCTGCCGCCACAGCACCGGCTGCACCAGCGAGTGCTGAGTTACCGCCAGCCTTGGCGAGCACAGCACCCAGTACCGCATGGGCCATCAGATTGGCTGTAGGGTCGCCCTTGGTCCTGTCCCTGATTGTTTCTGCCAGATATGGCGCCGCCGCCCCCGCCAACGCCCCACCTACGCTGCCACCCATCGCCGCTTGCACCACGGCAGTCACTGCCTGGCTGGCCTTCTGGAAGCTGCTGCCAACGCCATAATCCTGCTGGGCACGCTGGCTGATCTGAGCCTGTGTCGGATTGGCGATACCCTCATCAATCAACTTCAGGCGCGTGGCTTTGTTGACGTCACTGTTAGGGTCGTCAGCGGCCCTGATCCTGGCCGCAGCAATCGCATCACCAATGCCCTTGGTCAACTCCATCGAACTCTTGATCAGATCCATGCGTTCCTGCATGGCCTTTTCATCAGGCTTGTCGAGACGCTGGTTGGCGTTGGCGGTGTCGCGGTTCAGGCCGACCAGGTCACCCGCGCCTTCAGGGTTGCGCACCACGATCGTGCCTTCGCTGACGGCACTGCGCGTGTAGCTGTGGTCCGAATCGTTCAGCGACATTCCATACAAGGCACCCGGCGTGAGGGTAGTCGCGCCGCCACTGTAGGAACCGGAGACGCTGACGCCGGCCGATTGGCTCTTGATCTCGCTCTTATTCTTGATGTCGCTGACCAGCAGCCGATCGGTGAGCAGCAGGTTTTTGTCGGCCGTGGCTTCACTGGCAATCACCGCACCTTGCAGGGTGGTGTTTTTCGCCACATCGATGGTGTAGCCACCCTTACCGGCAAAGAAGCCGCTCTGGTCGGTCACCGCCTGGTAGTCGCTGTTCATCTTCGACGCCGCCAGGTTCGCGGACGCGGTTACCGGGGAGCCATAACAGATCGGCGGAATGCAGATGCTCGCACCGAAGCCTGCGCTGTTCTGCTTGCTCTTGGACGTTTCGGTGTCTTGGCGCGACAGAATGTTGAGGTTGCCGCCGATGGTGGCATCGATACGGTCAGCGCGTACCTGCGCGCCGATCAGGCTGGTGTCCTGGCCGCTGCGCAGCACCAGCGAGCCGGT
Organism: Pseudomonas sp. AM8; assembly: GCF_036346475.1. NCBI lineage: Bacteria > Pseudomonadati > Pseudomonadota > Gammaproteobacteria > Pseudomonadales > Pseudomonadaceae > Pseudomonas > Pseudomonas sp. AM8. Next base: position 61,075 of record NZ_JAOTNX010000010.1, on the reverse strand, counting down.
GTCCAGAGTGGTGTTGACCTGGGTAACCGAGCCACCCGAGCCAAGGTTCTTGGCGGTTTGTGCACCGAGGTCGATGGTGAAACCGTTTTGCTCGCCTATGTTGAAGCTGGCACCGATAGCGGTCCTGTTGCGTGAACCGTCGTTTTTGCGGTCGGTGGTGTTCTGTGCGCTTTGCATCAGGATGTTGTTTTTCGCGGACAGCAACGTGCTGTCGGCTTTCAACGTACTGCCGGTAATCGTCAAGTCACCCACAGTGCCCGGCGCATCGCCCGCGGCGATGATCGACAGTTTACCCCCGGCGTTGAGGTTGCTCTGGTGAGCGGCCTGCGCCGTGTATTCGCTGCTGCTTTTGGTGCGGGTGTTGGCCAGTTCGGTACCGATCTTGATCAGTGACCCGTTGCCGGCAGAGCCACCGGTCTTGTCCTTGAAGCCGGTACTTTGTTTAGCGAGATCGCCCGCCTGGTTATTCAGGTTGTACATCGACAGCGCCGCCTGAGCGATCTTCACGGCCTTGAGGCGCGGATCGTCGGAGCTGCGCGCCGCCTCGGCTGCGTCGCGGATGCTGTTGGCGGTGTCGACCACGGTGCCCGCAATCACTCGCCCAACCGCCAAGCTCTTGGAACTGTCCTTACTGGTCTGACTGGCCGTCTCCATCCCCGAAGTAACGGTGACATCAGCCCCACTCAACTCCATGTTCTTGGTGCTCACCAGATCACTGGCCACCACCTTCAGCTCACGCCCCGCCGTCAACGACACATTGCCCGCACTCGAACCAATCGTGCTGCCGGTCAAGGTCATTTCATTGGCCGTGCCGTTGTGCTTCGAGCTGTTGATGTACAGCTTCTGGTTGCCGGTCATGTCGTCCAGACCGAGCTTGTTGCCGGTCAGCACGCCGGTGAGGTCGCGATTTTTTTCCTTGTGCATGTCGGTGCGGGCGAAGGTGTTCTGCGCCGCGTCGATGGTCAGGTCACGGCCGGCCTGGACGGCGAGGTCGCCGGTGCTGACCAGGTTGGAACCGGTGACCGTGGCGTCGCGTTTGGCGGCGACGGTGACGGTTTCGCCGGAGACCATGCTGCCCAGGGCGGTGGTGCGTTTTTCGTCGACTTTGTCCTGGACTTTGCTCGACTTCAGGCCGCCCCAGCTGCTTTTGCTTTCCTTGCGTTCGTGGCGGGCGCTGTCGGCGTTGCTGACGGCGAGGATGTTCACGTCCTGGCCGGCCACCAGTTGCGTAGCGCCTTTTTCGGCAGTGACGGCGCTGCCGGCCAGCAGCAGGTCCGCACCGGCGACGACGGTGCTGTTCGTCCCCGCGCTGACCAGGCTGCCGACGTTGTTCACGACGTCGGTTTCATCCAGGCGGAATTTCTTGCCCTGGGAGGTTTTCTTGGTCTTGCTGTAGAAGCTGTAGTCCTGGTCTTGCGCGGCTTTGAGCTCGAGGTTTTTGCCGGATACCAGGTACGCCTCGTTGCCGGCATTGACCTGGCTGGCGACCAGTTGCAGGTTCTGCCCGGCGCTCAGGGTGGCGTCGCCGCCGGCCTTGATCACGCTGGACACTTGCTGCACGTGGTCTTCGATGCTCTTGACCTTTTTCGTGTTGGTCGTGGAGTGCTGCTCGTTGGCCGCCGCGATGGCGTTGAGGTCGCGGGTGGCAATCAGGTTGACGTCGCGTTTGGCATTGACCTGGCTGGCCACGGCGCTGATGTCGCGCCCGCCAATCACATGCAGGTCGCGGCCGGCCTCGACCACCGAGCCTTGCTGGGCGATGGTGGTGAAGCTGGAGCGGTTGCCGATGGCGCCGCTGTCGAGGCTTTTCGAGGCGGTGATGTTGACGTCGCCCGCCGCCTTGACTGTGGCATCGGCACCGCTCTTGAGCACGCCGCCGACGTTGTTGATGTTGCCGCCAGCCTGCATGGCCAGATCGTTGGCCGATTCGATGCGCGCAGCGCTGTCGACGAAGTCGCTGCGTTCGCTGCGGTAGCTGCTGGCGCTTTCGTGGGTGGTGACGCTGCGTTCGTTGAGCAGGTCGGCGCCGGCGGCGAGGTTGACGTTGCCCGCGCTGATCACACCGCCTGCGCGGTTGGTCAGGTTGTTGCCGCTGAGCAGGTCGAGGCGACCACCGGCTTCCATCAACCCACTGTTGGTGAGGTTGCTGCCGACGTTCGCCAGCAGGTTGCCGGTGGCGCGCAAGGTGCCGGCGTTGTTGAGGTGGCTGCCGGTGATCAGGTTGACGTCGGTGCCGGAAATCAATGCACCGTTGGGTGCCAGGCGGTTATTCGCCTGGGCCAGGTACAGCACCGGCACCAGCACTTGTTGCCCGGCGACGGTGGCGTTTTCCAGCCACACGATGTCGTGGGTCAGGGCAGCGACTTGTTCGGCGGTGAGGCTCACGCCTACGGACAAATTCAGCGCGTTTTTGCTGCTGATGGCGTTGTCCATCAGGTGCTTGAACAGGTCGGCGTCGCTGGTCTGGCCATCGATGAAGCGCTGGCCGGTGCGGGCGAGCACGGCTTGCTGGATCAGGCGTTGTTCATAGAAGCCATCGCCCAGGCGACGTTGCGCGGTGTCGGGGTCGTAGCCCAGCTTGGTCAGCATGTAGTCCGAGCTCATGAACTGGCGCATGTCGGTGAGCAGCGGGTTGGTTTCGATCAGGTACTTGTGCGGGTTGGCCGCGAACTGGCTGGTGGGCAGGCCTTTGGCGCCATCGCTGTCGTTGAGGTGGAACAGGCCGTTCTGGCCGGTGGGCAGGTCGAAGCCGGGCAGGCCCAGCGGGTTGACCTGTTGCTGGGCAACGTCCGGTGGCAGTTGCGCGTTGAGGCTGACCAGAGTCGAGTAGCCCGGCGCCTTGGTGTTGGCGCCGCTGCCGACGTAGGTGTAGCCACCTTGCACGACACTGTTGTCGATGCCGACCTGGGCTCTCACGTCCACACTGCCACCGGCCTGGATCACGGCGGCGTAGCTCTGGTCGGGCACCATCAGCTGGGTGGTTTTGCGCAGGTCGGTCTTTTCGCTCTCCATCTTGCCAATGAACGACGCCAGGCCGGCTTCGACGCCGGTCATGTCCTGGCCTGCCGAATAGCGTTGAGTGAAGGCCGCGGCTTCACGGTACCAGCCTCCGGGCTTGCGCTCGCGGGCTGAGGTAAAGACGCGGTCATACTGGGTATCGTGGGTCACGACGCCGACGTTGGTGAGTTGGTTGACGATGGCCGTGAGGTTGCCGCCGGCGGCGATGCTACTGCTGCTGTTGAGCAGCTCGCCGCCGGTGAGCAGCATGTTGCCGCCCGAGGTAATGCTGGACGCTGCCGTGGCATCGCTGACGATGAAGTGATCACGCTGGGTAATCTGGAACGGCCGGTTCTGCTTGCCGCCTTCGCAGTCGCCACCGGTCACCCCGTCGATACAGGCGATGGGCGTGATGGAGGCGCTGTAGATGCCGGACTCGGTGGTGAGCACAGTACGGATGTTCTGGATCGTGCTGGCCGCCAGGATCAGGTTGCGCTCACTCTCGATCGTCCCGGAGCTGTTGATGATGCTGGTGGCCAGGCCGCCCTGGCCGTCGCGATCGACACGCAGGTTGCCCATGGCGTAGATCGCGGCGCCGAGGTTTTTCAGGCGGTCGACCTTGAGGTTCATGTCGCCGCCACTGAAGATCAGGCCGTGGTCGTTGAGCAGGTTGTCCACCGAAAGATCCAGGCTGCCCTGGCTGGCGACGCTGCCGCCCACGGTCCAGTCCTTGCCGCTGCCGACCAGGGCGCGGATGCCGAGCAGTTTGCCGGTGGCGGTCTGTTGCAGGTTATCGACGTTGACGGTCAGGCGCCCGGCCTGGATCGCGGTGCTGTTGGTCCAGTTGGCTTTATCGAGGATCAGGTCGCCATTGGTCACCAGGCTGCCGCCGACATCGTCGAGGCTGATGCCGCTGAGGTCGAGTGCACCCGTGCCCACGTGCAATACCTTGCCGCCGGTGTTCTGGAAGCGGGTGGCGGCGAGGCTCAATTGGTCGTTGGCGGTCTCGAGGCTACCGCTGTTGTTGAGCAGGCCGCCGATGGCGTAGCGGGTCTTGCCGGTGGTGCCGAGGGCGCGCATCTGGCCGCTGTTGGTGAGGCTGGCAGTGTCGACGTCGAGGGCGGTGGCGCTCTCGATCAGGCCACGGTTAACCAGGGCCCCGGTCAGGCTGACGTCGATCCGGTTGCCGGCGATCTCGCCGCCGCTATCCACATTCATACCGGTCAGGTGCACGCGATCCCGAGCAAACAGCGCGCCGCTGCCGTTGTTGAAGTCAGTGGCGTCGATCTGCGCATCACCGGCTTTGGCGGCGATGCGGCCACCGTCGTTGTCGAGGGTGCCGGCGGTGAGGGTCACGCCGGACTTTTCACTGTGGATCAGGCCGTTGCCGCCGTTTTGCAGCAGGCCGCTGGTGGTCAGGGTCAGGCCATCGTTGGCGACCAGGGTACCGTTGTTGCGGTTGTCGATGCTGTTGGCGAACAGGGTCAGCAAACCTTGGCTGGCGAGCTTGCCTCCCTGGTTGTCAACGTGGGCGGCGCGCTGGATCAGCAACGGGCCGGCACTCGCCAGCTTGCCATTGCGATTGATCAGGTCGCCGATCAGGTCCAGGGTGATTGCGCCGCCACCGGTGAGGCTGCCGGCGCTGTTGTCCAGGGTATCGCCGTGCAGGGTGAAGGCACCGGTGCTGTCGATGATGCCGCCCTGGCTGTTGTCCAGCAGGCCGCTGACGGTGAGGGTCTGCGTGCCGTCGCTGAGCAGGCGACCGTTGTTGCGGTTGTCGACGCTGGCGGCGGTGACGTTCAGCACCTGCTTGGCGTTCATGGTACCGCCCTGGTTGTCCAGGGTATTGGCGGTGGCGCCGAGCTCGCGATTGGCGATCACCGTGCCGGTATTGCTGATGTGCTGGGCCTCGAGCTTGACGTCGCCGACGGTGTTGCGCGTGTTATCGGCGTTGACCCCGGCCTCGACGATGCCGCTGTTGGTCAGTTGGCCGTTGCTGGTCAGTGTGATGCTGTCGCGGGCGGCGAGGGTCTTGCTGTTTTTCAGGGTGCCCTTGGTCTGTGCCTTGAGGGTGGTGCCCGCGTACACGGCGCCCTTGGTCTCCAGGCTCGCGGCCTTAATGTCCACCGCACCGCTGGCGGCGGCCTGGGCCATGCTCAGGTGGCCGTTGGCGTCGAGCTGAATATCGCCACCACTGGCTGCCAGTGTGCCGTCGAGCTTCACACCCACGCCGGCTTCGGTGCCCACCAGTTTGATCGCACCGGCATACATGCCGCCCAGGGCCGACGAGTCGATGGCCAGTTCCGGCTTGGTGCTGCCGTCGTCGGCGCGCGCGGTGGTTTTCAGGCTTTGGGCGTCGACGTCATTGCGTCCGGCAATCACGGTGAGCTGGCGCGCATTGATCTTGGCGTTGATCTTGGCCGAACGGGTAATGATCTCGAAGCGGTCGACGTTGCTGGCGTTCAAGCCCTGGCCGTCGATGGTCACCGCACCGCCATCCACCTGGTAGCGGTCCAGGCGCCCGGTCTGGTCAAGAATCGGCTTGCCGGTGGTCAGGGTGACGTTGGGGGTATTGATAAAGCCGCAACCGTTACAGCTCACGCCATACGGGTTGGCCACGATGACCTTGGCGGACTGCCCCGCCACTTCGGTGTAGCCGCGCAACTGGCTGGGGCTGCCGCCGTTGACTTCGTTGAGGATGACATTCGCAGCGCCGCCCTTGAGGTTCGGGTTGCCGACGATGATCCCGCCCAGCTGCGTGCTCTGCACCATGCCCGTGGCGTTGTTGAGGATCACGCCGTTGGGACCGACGTTGTAGTCCTTGAACTGGTTATGGGACAGCCCGCTGCCATTGGGCGTGGCGATGTTCACCACCGGAACGCCGTTGCCCGCCTGCCCGAGGGTAGTGCCGGGGCCGCTGACCACAATGCCCTCGGCCTGGGCCAGCAGCGGCTGCCAGAACAACGCGTTGGCCAGGATCAGGGCCAGGCCGCGTTGGCTCAGGCTTTTCAGGGCAGTAACAGGGCGAACGTCCATATTCAAAATCTCAAGGCAGCGGTGTTGAATTACAGGAAGAAATCCAGGCGGAAATAAATCGGCGCTTCGCGCTCGGTCACGACGCCAGGCCTTTCCAGCGAATGGGCAAACGTCACGCTGGTGCTGACGTGCTTGCCACGGGCAAACAGCTCCAGGGAGTTACTCGATACCCGGCCGTGCTGGTCATCGTTGTAGCGATCGTTGCGAATCACGCCCTGGTCGTAGCCGACGCTGGCGCCGTACTCGGCGAAGGCCGGGCGCATCCAGTCGAGGGTCACCGGGCGCGCCCAACGCACTTCGTTGCGCCAGTAGCCGCCGCTGTCGCCGTTCAACTGCTGGTCCTTGAAACCCCGCACCGAGTACGAGCCGCCAAGACTCATGCGTTGCGGCGCGTACAGCACGTCTTCACTGCGCTGCCCGGTGGCCAGGCTGGAAAAACTCAATGACTCGCCCCACAGCGTGAACGGCTGCAGGTAGCTCAGGGTGGCGGTGTATTTGCGGTAGCGCGGCGTGGGCGTGAGGTTGCCGCGGATACGGGTCTGCTCATCCTTTTGCGCATCGAAGGCACCGATACCGTTTTGCATGCCCACATCAAGGTTGACGAACGCGCTGCCGATACGGCGCCCGTGGCTGATACCCACCTGGAATTCGCTGAGGCGGTTGCTGCTGACGCCCAGGCGTGTGTCGTTGATGTAGTTGTTGGTGCGCAAATGAGTGAGGCCGACATTGACCGACGTCTTGCTCACGTCATCGCGATGCACCACGCGCTCGGCGCGCAGCTGGTGATTCTGGCTGTCGCCCCATTGCTTGTATTTGAAGTCATCGACGCTGCCCGGCGTGCGGTAATCGCTTTCACTGTAGGTGTAACTGAAGTTCCACCAGCCCCACGGCACGTTGTAGTAGAGCATGCTGTTTTTCGAGGTTTTCTGGTGGTCGCTGATGGCATCGTGGCCGCCGCGCAGGATCAGTTGGTCGGCCAGGCCCAGCGGGCTGTCCCATTCCAGGCCAGCGCCCCACTGCTGTTCGCCGGTACTTTTCTGGCCGTCGTTGTTGCGCGACAGGCTGGCGCGCCAGGGTTTTTGCGGCTGGTTTTTGACCAGCACTTCGCTGCCGCCGATCTGGGTGCCGGGGGTCAGTTCCATTTGCGCCTGTTTGGACGGCAAGCGGCTCAGTTGATCCACCAGTTGCTCGACTTCGCGCAGGTTGAGGGCCTCGCCAACCTTGCCGGGAAACGCCATGGCCAGCTCGCGGTCGGTGACCGTGCTGCCCTGGGCGCCCTTCAGGCCTTCGAGTTTGCCTTCGACCACCAGCACTTGCAGGTGGCCGCTGGAAAGGTCCTGTTGCGGCAGGTAGGCCCGGCTGGTGACGCGGCCCTTGGCAATGTAGTAATCGGTGATGACCTTGAGCAGTTCATTGAGCTGCGTAACGCCCAGGCATTGGCCGATATAGGGTTTGAGCAGGCGGTTACGGTCGGCTGCGGAGAGGCTGTCGGCGCCCTTGAGTTCGATGTCCTGGATGGGGAAGCAGCGGGTGTCAGCAGGCTGTGCCGGGGCCTGTGGCTGATTGCTCTTGCCGGGCAGGTCCTGGAGCTCTTCCAGGCGCCGACGCTGCTCTTCGAGAAGCCGGTTCTGGCGGTCGCGGATAAGGTCCTGATCCCCCGGCGTAGGGGCGGCCAAGGCACTGTTGCCGCTCAAATAAGCAAGCAGCAAAGTGCATAGCAAATACCGAGTCCGTGGCAATAAAAAAGACATGTTCGGTCCGTCGAAAATCAGGGGCCGCGAAACTAACATCGAACTAGCAGTAACCCAAGAAACAGAGTCAGTTGCATGTCCGCGCTAGTTATTAACGCAACACATTGATTAATAACAATAAAAAATCATCAAAAAGATACACGGCCTGAAACTGGAAATATTATTCCGACAGGCGGCAGCTGTTCTGATAGCGATTCGTCGGAGAACTTATAAGTTGCCATTACTTGGCCATCAAGTTCTTGCCGAGATAAGTTAGTACCGAAAAAAGCAGATAAGTTCGCGGGAGTTTTGTGAATTGGATCCCAATAATCGGGATCGGCAGGGTAAGAGTCCCGATAGGGAGGTGTCAGCCAAGCATTCATTAGCTGATCGACCGCAATCGGGGGCAAGCCCCCTCCCACATTGGATTGTGGTTTACACCACTAGCTGGCGTCTTTGTTCTGAGACGCGCCAGGCACGAGGGTCAAGCCTGGTTTTTCCACGTCACGGGAGACGTGGGCTTTGACTTCCGACACGCCGCCGTCTTCGTCGTTGTGGATCACCAGTACGCCCGGGCGGCGCAGTTGCTCCAGGTCGCCCTCGGCGAGGCTGAAGCTCTCGCTCAGGTTCTTGTCGGTGAGGGCCTTGGCTTCAGCGCGGCGCTGGGCGAACTTGCGCCCCTTGCGTTGCTGGTAGCGTGCCCAGGTGACCAGGATCACCGCGTTGAACAGTGCGATCCACAGGTAGACCTGCAAAGTATTGAGCGCCGCGAAAATCGGCGCCTCGATACGCGGGCCGCCGTGGGTTTCAAGCATCGAAGTGATCCCGCGCGCCAGCAGCCAGACCAGTCCGGCCCAGGCCATCAAGGTCAGGATCACGTCGATGATCCACATCACGGTACTTTGGCGAGTTCTGACCAGTTTCATGCTCACGCCTCCTCTTCAACAGGTTTGATACCGCGATCCGGGCTGACCCAGCGCGCGCGCTTCTGGTGCTGGTTGAACAACACCTTGGGGAAACTGACCAGGGTGGTGAACAGGCTGACCAGCCAGAACACCATCGGGTACCACACGGTCCAGAACAGGGTTTTCCACAGGTCTTTCTCGTAGCGGCGGTCGATCAGGATGCTCACCGCGAATTGCACCAGGCACACCATCGCCAGCACCAGGCCGGTAAAGGCCGGCGGGACCAGGGAGTCCACCGTGATTGCCGGCGGCAGCACGATGAATTTGCCCAGGCCCCAGAAAATCACCGAGAGCAGGAAGGTGAAGGCCCAACCGGTGGACAGGCAGTATTCGAACAGCAGCGGCCACAGGTAGCGATGGCGCCATTGCCAGATGCCACGGATATTCTTGAACAGCACTTCGGCGCCGCCCTGGGCCCAGCGCAGGCGCTGTTTCCACAGGCCGCCGACGGTTTCGGGCATCAGGATCCAGCACAGCGCGCGCGGCTCGTAGAAGATGCTCCAGTGATCGAGCTGCAGCTTCCAACTGACATCGATGTCCTCGGTGATCATGTCGGTGCTCCAGTAGTCGATGCGGTCCAGCGCCTTTTTACGGAACGCCACCACCACACCCGACACCGTGAAGATCCGCCCGAACACGCGCTGGGTGCGCTTGATCAAGCCGATGATCGAGGAGAATTCGCCCACCTGCACGCGGCCGATCAAGGTCGAGCGTGTGCGGATGCGTGGGTTGCCGGTCACGGCGCCCAGGCGCGGGTTGTCGAGCATCGGCGCGACCATGTAGGCCGCCGCGTTTTTATCCAGCAGCGCATCGCCGTCGATGCACACCAGGTATTCGCTGCGCGAGGCCACCGCGCCCATGCGCAAGGCCACGGCCTTGCCCTGGTTCTGCGCCAGGTGCAGCACCCGCAGGCGCGGATGTTCCAGCGCCAGGGCGTCGAGGACGGCGGCGGTGTTGTCCTTGGAGCCGTCGTTGACCGCGATCACTTCGATGTTCGGGTACAGCTGGCCCAGCGCCGCATGAATGGTGTCGGCGGCGTTATCGCCCTCGTTGTAGCAAGGGATGATGATCGAGATCAGCGGGTTGCCGGCCAGGGTCGGTGCCGGAGTGTCTTCCTCCCAGGGCCAGTGGCGCTCCCAATGCAGCCAGAAGTACAAGCCACCGGCGATCCACAGCGCCGACATGAACAGCGGGTAGAAAAACACGAAGTCCATCAGGAACTGCCCGGTGACCAGGAAGATCAGGCCCAGGGGCACGCCTAATACCAGTGCCAGCACGAATAACGCCAGGATTCTGTCGAACATGGTCAAGGATTCCATTGGTTGGAAAGGGCCGGACGCACAGTCTTCAGGTCCGGGGAATTTTCCAGGAAGTTGTCCGGGTAGTAGCCAAAACTCGTGACACCCTGGCGCTTGAGCACACCCATCCATTCAGCCATCTGCACAGCGTCGATATCCGGCGCGGCCTTGGTGCGCCAGTCTTTGGCCTGCAGTTCGAATACCGTGCGCTCCATCGCGCCAGGACGCACCTTGACCGTCGCCACCAGCTTCTCCAGCCAGGCATTGGAGGTCTTGTACTCCTGGCCTTCCATCAGCGGCATGGCCATCGGCGCGGTCCAGTCATAGGTCTGGAGGAAATCATCGAGGTTCTGGGCGAACCAGGCCTCGCTCGCCGGGTTGAGCATCGGCTCGGCGAAGATATTGCGCGCGGTCTGCACCTGCGGCCCACCGATGGCGTGGACCTTGGCGGTCAGCTCTTTGGTGAAGTCGATCAGGTAGCGGCTCTTGAAGCGCGTCCAGCGCTGCATCACGGCCGGGTCGGCGCGCAGGGCCTGGATGCTGCCCGGCAGGCCGTTGGCGGCATAGGCCTTGAGCGCGGCGGGGCTGGCGTCTTCGAAGTCAGAGAGCACTGCGTCGTCGTGGTACAGCACGCCGTCGATGGCATTGTTGCGCGCCAGGTCTTCATAGATCTCGCCAATGATCCTGCGCACCTGCGGGTCGAACGGCGACAGGCGTTTATATTGGTCCGGGTCGGTGCCGACCTGACCGGTTTCCGGGTCCCAGCGCGTCACGCGGGGCAGCTTGGGATCGAGGGCAAAACTCAACACCGGCATCCACGCGTACACGGCGGCATGGGCACGGGTGTGCAACTGCCAGGAGACGCGGTTGAACAGGTCGGCGCGCACCGGCAAGTGACGGTTGGGGAAGTACAGTTCGTGCACCAGGCCATCCCCCTTGGGGTCGGCAAAGGCTTGCAGGAACACCGTACCGGCGCCCATGTCCACCACGCGCTGCACCAGTTGGTCGAGGTTGCGCGCCTGCTGGGCCGGGTCCGGGTCGTAGACGTTGTCCAGGTCCACATGCAGCACCCGCAGCGGTGCCGGGGTTTGCACGGCGACGATGCTGTTGGCGAAATGCTCGCCGTCCGGGTCGGAGGCCACCAGGAAGCGCGGGCTGTTCATCAGGTCACTGGAGCTGTCGAGGCCGTCTTCCAGGGTCAGGGCCATCTGGTAGCCCTGCTCGCCGACGATCGCCAGCGAGGTGCCCTTGGCGGCGCCGTACGGCCACACCCATACCCGTGGTTTCTTGCCGGTCACGGTTTGGATCTTGTTGGAGATCGCCGCGACATCCGCACGCAGCCGCGCATCGAACTGCGCCTGGGTTTCATAGCGACCCGTGGCCGGGTCATAGCGCAGCGAGGTCGCCGCCGGCTCGAGGTTGCCCTGGGGGTTGGCCAGGATCCCGGTGTGGCTGGCGTCGGTGTGCGCGGCGATTTCCACCAGGCCCGATTGCGACACTTCGCGGATCTGCTGCCAGGTAAGGAACTCGCCGCGCGGCCGTGGCGAGCCGGCGAAGTCCACCGGTTTGTTCATCGGCGTGTCGATCCAGTAGCCCACCGGCGCCAGCAAGGCCGGCCAGCGATAGGCGCGCAGGATCGGCATCACGCGGGTATAGAAGCTCGAATAGCCGTCATCGAAGCTGAGCATGATGGCTTTGGGCGGCAACGCGGGGCCGCCACGGCGGGCGGCCAGGATCTGGTCAACGCTGACCGCCTGATAGCCGTTCTCCCGCAGCCAGGCCAACTGTTCGATCAATCGCTCGGTGCGCACCGCCACCACGGCCTGGTCAGGATCGCGGTCCGACACGTCATGGTAGGCAATGCCCAGGAAGTGGTTTTTCGGCCACGCCGCTTCGTTGGGCGGTGTCGGCCGCTCGGCGGGGGGAGTGAAAGGTGCGGGTTGCTGGGCGCAGGCACTGGCCAGCAATACGCCCAGAACCAACAAGCAACGGCTGAGGAAGGTCATGGTCAGGCTCTTTTAGAAACGGTAAGTGAGGTCGACGAGCAGACGCAGATCGCGTTCGCGATCCCCGTCATAAGGTCGGCTGATCAGGCTCAGGTTGGCGCCGGCGTCCAGCACGTCATTCCAGCGAAAGCGTTGGCCATAGCCCACCAGACCGATGCCACCGGTGGAATAATCCCGCTGGCTATAGGTACCCGCACCGACCTGGAACTGCTGACTCCACTGGGTCTCGTAGCGGTGATAGAGCACATGGTTGATGTTGAGGACGGGCAACACGGTAAAGTCCGACTTCGGGTTGAAGTACACCGTGTCTTCCTTGCTGTTGCGGCTGGCGCCGACTTCCAGGCCCAGGTCCACCTGCACTTTCGGCGAGCTGTAAAGGCCTTCGCGGCCGCTGAGCAAGGCTTCGAAGCGGTCGTTGCCATCGCTGAAATGGGAGGGGCTGAGGGTCAGTTTCCATTCGCGGCTTTCGTTGGCGCGCCAGCGGATAAAGCCGCTGCCACCGTTGGCCGTGACGCCGTCATTCAAGGCCCGCAGCGGCGTGGTGCTCAGGAGGTAGCCGAGGCTGCCGCCGTATTGCCAATTGTCGTTGATGTCGCGGGCAATCGACACCGCGGCGCCTTGTTTGGAACCATCGCCGTAGGAATGGTTGGAGACCTCGGCTTCAATGGTCATGTCGCGGGTACGCCGCTCCACGCCCACGACCTGCCAGCGATGCTGGCCCGTGCCTTCGCTGAAGTCGGCCTTGGCATACCCGGCGCCGGCGAATACACGCCAGTCTTCGTCGATGGGCGGCGTGTAGATCCGACTCTCAATGCCCCAGTCGCGGCTACCCGCGACGGCGCCCGCGTCACTGTCATTGCCCCCGCCAAAACTTTTACCGGTATAGGCCTCGACCCGCAGCTCGGCCATGTCATGCACGTCGCGCAGGCGGCTCAGGCGCTGCACCTGGCGATTGTCCGGGTTGCGGGCGAGCACATCGTCGGTGAGCACGTCGAGCTGGCGCCACTCCTGCAGGTCCATGGCGGTGTAGGCCTGGCTCACTTCCAGGCCCATATCCCGTGGGGCCTGGGCTTCGGTTTCCTTCAGGATGCCTTCGGCACGCCGTGGCAGGTCGCGGGCGCGGTACATGTCAGCCTGGGCCAGGCGCAGGCCGACGTTGCCCGGGGCTTTCGCCACCAGCGCTTCGAGGCCGGCTTCGCTGCCCGGCAGGTCGCCGCCGTAGACGCCGGCCTGGGCCGACAGTTGCTGGGCGTCCATCCACGCGTCGTTGGGGTTGCCGATGGGCAAGCCCTTGAGCTCGACCCGCGGGTTCTGGCTGTTGGCGAGGCCCTTGGCGACCTCGTTGGCGTCCTCCGCTTTATCGCTTTCCTGCAAGGCGTAGAACAGCGCAGTGGTGTCTTCGACCCGATCATCGGGCTCGGCGTCGGTGGCGCTCAGGGCCTGGCGATACAGCGGCTCGGCTTTTTCCGGCTGGCGCTGGTCCAGGTAGGCTGCGGCCACCCAACGCACGGCGTAGGTCGGCAGTTGCACGCCTTCGGCCTTAAGCGTCTCGTATTCGCGGATCACCTCGGCGGTACGCGCCCGAGCCTTGAGTGCACCGAGACGGTCGATGCGCCAGCGCACCACGTCGTCATGGGCGCTGGCGTCCGGGGTCCAGCGGGCGAGCAGTTTGTCGTAATCGGCCAGGGCTCGGTCGGCAATCACGTAGCGTTCTTTTTCGCTGCGGGTGGCGAACTCGGCCATGCGCACACGCTCGGCAGCGAGGTCGCCTTCCAGGCGGCGCTGGGTCACCGGGTCCAGCAGGCCAGGACGCTGGGCCGACAGGCGCAACGCGGCTTCCGGCAGGCGGGCCTTTTGCAGGGCGACGATGTATTCGCGGGCGACGTCAGGCTTGTCGCCCGCGCGGATAAACGCCTGGTCGAACTCAAACAGCGCATCGTAGTTGAGGCCGGCGCGGGTCAGTGCGTAGCCCAGGGCCATGCGGCGGTTAGGATCATCGGGCTTGGCGGCCACCAGCGCGCGGGTGCGTTGCACGGCTTCGTTGGCCTTGCCGCCGTCGGCCTGGGTCAGGGCCAAGCCCAGTTGCAGATCGACATTATTCGGCTCACGCAGCAACGCCTGGCGATAGACAGCCTCAGCCTGGGCCCATTGCCGCTGGTTACGATACGTACGCGCGACGGTGGCGAGCGCCTGGGTGCTGAGGTTGCGATGTTTACCCTGGGCCTCGTACACCTTCAGCACTTCGGCGTCCTGGCCGGCCCAACCGGCGATCACCACATGATCGCTGACCTGGCCTGGCGTCTGGCGTTCGGCAGACAGCTGGCGCAATTGGGTCAGGGCGGGGGTGAAGTTGCCGTTGCGCGCCTGAATAATCAGTGCGTCATAGGCCGGATCGGCCATGGCGAAGGCGGGCATCAGTAATTGGCTGCATAAGGCTGCCCCGACGAGCAGTCGCAACCGGCCTGATGCACTGAGTGGTAGGTTTCGCAACATATCGTGAGCTTCCTTACACACGGAAAGCTGTAACGATAGGTGGTCCTGAGCGAATTGCCGCAGGGTGCCGGCGTCCAATGACCCGGCCTAGCTTTCCTGTGTGAACTATCTCTTAGGAAAGTAGGAAAAAGACCAATCCAAAACAATTGTTCAGAATTGCGCAGCCTATCTGAAATGTGAATGTGGGAGCGGACTTGCCTGCGATAACGGGGTACCAGCCGGCACGTGCGCCGACTGTTTGACCCTTATCGCGGGCACTCCCGCTCCCACATTATTTATTTCCGGGTGATGGCGAAATCTTTACTGTGCGCCGCTGACCGCGCCGACCTTGGCCATCACAAAACCAATGAATTGCTCGACGGTCATCTTCTGGCCGTTGAAGGTCACTTCATTGTTGGCGTAGTGCAACTTGGACACCACGTCGCTGCCGACCAGGGTCGCCAACTGAGTACCGACCGCCATGCCGCTGACCATCTCAGCGGCCATTTGGGACTGCTGCTCGATGGCTTTCGCGTCGCTCACGCCACTGAGTTGCGCTTGCAGGGCGGCAACGTCACCGATCATCGGCTTGGACAAGGTCAGGTTGGCATCCAGCAATGCAATCATCTGCTTGCCCAGCTCAACCGGCGGCAGCTCCATGGACGCTGGCTTGGCCAGGTCCACCAGCAGGTTGAACTTGCTTTCGCCATGGGTGGTTTTCAGGGACAGGTTTTCCACGGCGATCTGCGGCTTGGCGGCCAATACCTGGTTGACGTTCGCTTCGGCCAGGGCCTGCTCGGCTTCGGTCAGTTGCAGCTCAGGTGCGGGCTGGCCCGCTGCGGCAGCGGCTTGCACCGGCTGCATCTTGTCCTGGTACAGCTTGGTCAACACCAGCATGGCCGGGATGTCGACGTTCTTCATGCTCAGGGCCATGGCCGCCGAACCCACGGGTTTGCCCTGGTAACCGATCTCGTCGATCTTGTAGTCGACACGGCCGGCCAGGTTGTTGTCCTTGGTTTCGCTGGAGTCTTTCTGCTCGAAGCCTTTGACCGTCAGCACGGCTTTCTGCGGGCCGAAGGTGAACGTGCTGTCGGTCAGCTCAACGGTGTTTTGCCCGGTGTAGAAGCCAAAGGTGGATTTTTCCAGGTTGCTGGCGATGGTCAGGCCAGCCAGTTCGGCCTCGAAGGCGTCGCCCTTGGCATCTACCGCTGCGATCTTGAGGCTGTTCATGAAGCCGTCGGCCTTGACCTTCTGGCCTTCGGCGGTGCTGTCGAAATTCAGGTTGGCGCCGGAGAAGTTCACCGAAGACGTGTCGTCCTTGAACGTCAGGGGCAGCAATTCGATGTTGCCGTTGACCGAGCGGCTGTAGCCGATATTGGCCACGCCCTTGAGCGGCGACACGTCTTTGGCGGCGGCGAACCACTTCTCGGTGGTGGGGTTTTTTTCCAGTTCGTAGTGACTGGTGGCCATGACCGGCAGCCATTTGAGCGTCACCAGGCGCGAGAACGGCAGCGGTCCGTGTTCGATATGGTCGACGAAGAGCAATTCGGGATTGGGGTTTTCTTCGCCGAACACCGAGCCTTGGCCTTTCAGGCGGTAGTGCGCGGTGCTGCTGAACACGCCACGCTCCAGGGACACCAGCTCCAGGGCCACGGTGCCATCGACGCCGGCCATGGAGGTCTGCAGTTCCTTGTTGGCGTTCTGGATCGCGGTTTGCAGCACCGGTTCCAGTTGTTTACCGGTGTACCAGGCGCCGCCTGCACTGACGACGCCTACGGCGACAACTAAACCCAAAAGAACGACTGCTGGCTTATTCATGAAGTGACCTGATCAAATCCTGTGAGAAGTGGGCTGTCTTCCTTGAACCCTGTTGGGGTTGGCTCAAGCCCGCCGAAAAATCCGGGAGAGGTTAGCATAGGCTCCGTAGCAGCGGTCGAGCGCAGCGAGGCCGCGTTCGACTGCGAAGCAGTCGTAAAACCACGCACCTTGGCTTATCAAAAACCGTGCGTGCTGGTTTTACGAGGACTTCGTCCTCGAACGCGGCCTCGTTCTACTCGACCACTGCTACGTCAGGAATACTCCAATTCGATCTCGTCGAGCTGGTGGTCAAAACTCTTCAGGCGTGCGGTCCAGGTGTACACCAGCACCTCAAACTCGCGGTGTATCACCGCATTGCCGGGCGTGTCGGACTTGGGGTCGCAGAAGTCCAGTTGGTAGCGCTCACGGGCCATCTGCGTGGCAACGTCGGACAATTCCCGCGCATTATTCAGCCAATGCCGGCCATCGGCGACCTGCCGATCGAGGGCCACACACTGTTTTTTCAGGACTTCGAGGCTTTTTTCCAGGGGCGTGCCGGTAAGGTCGCCCATGACTTCCTGGAAGGTGCGCCCCGGCTGCCAATAGCTGCCCCAGAAATAGCGGTCGAACACGGTTTCGACTCGACGCAGGGCGACCTTGGTGTCCCAGATCGCTACGCGGGTCTTGCCTTGCTCGAGGAGTTTTTTCTTCACGCGTTGGTTCTGGTAGGACGCCCAGGCCACCACGCCGATGGACAGGGAGCCGATCACCAGGCAGGCGCTGTCGAGAAACACCATGGCCTTGTCGAGTTGATGGGCGAGCATGACGCCGTAGAAATACGCGGCCGATAACAACACCAGTGCGAAGAGCACGCACCAGAAAGCGGGAGCATAAGGGTTTTTCATTATTGGAATCCCCATGAGCAAACGCGAGCAGTGTCAGGCGAGTCGTCACGGCGACCCGCCTGTCCAAGCATAGCTATTCGCTCAGGGTTTGCCGGGCTGTGACGCTTGCGTTCGTCCGCTTTCCCAGCCGCCGCCCAGGGCCAGGAACAGATCGATCTGGCTCATGGCAACCTGGGTATTCGCCGCCGCCAGTTGCGCGCGCATCGCGGTGTAGGTGCGGGTGGCTTGCAGGTCGGCGAGGAACGATTCGCGGCCGGCCTGGAAGAAGCGGTGGGTTTGGTCCGCCGCCTCTTGGGCCGAGCGCTCGGCGTCCGCCAGCGCCTCGCGCCGTTGCAGCACGGCGGTGTATTGCGCCAGGCCGGTCTGGGTTTCGCGGATGGCGTTGAGGACCACCCCGTCGAAATGCGCCAAGGCGCCCTGGGTCGCGGCTTCGGCCTCGTGGATACGTGCACGGGCGCCGTTGGTCGGCACCGTCCAACTGATCATCGGGCCGAAGCCCCAGCGGTTGGTCGCGGGCTGGCCGAGGTTGTCGAGCAGGCCCACGGTGCCCACCGTGGCGCCGATGGCGATGTCCGGGTACAAGGCGCCGGTGGCCACGCCGATACGCGCAGTGGCGGCGGCCAGTTGGCGCTCGGCCTGGCGCACGTCGGGGCGACGCTTGAGCAGTGCCGCACCATCGCCCACCGGCAACAATTGAGCGATATGCGGCAGTTCGGCACAGCTGCCGGTGCCCGCCGGCAGTTGGTCCACTGGCTTGGCCAGCAGCATCGACAGGCGGAACAGCCCGGCCTGGCGCGCCGCTTCGTAGCGCGGCATGTCGGCGCGCAGGGATTTGTATTGGGTTTGCGAGCGGGTGACCTGGGTTTCATCGCCACGGCCCGCGTCACGCAGGCGTTGGGTCAGTTTGGTGCTCTGGGCTTGCAGGTCGAGGGACTCGTTGGCAATCGCCAGTTCTTCGTTGGCGGCGCAGACCTGGGTGTAGGAGCGCACCACATCGGCCACCAGGGTGATGCGTGCGGTATCAGCGGCAGCCTGGGCCGCATCGGCGCTGGCCTGGGCGCTTTCGATGCCACGTTGCAAGGTGCCGAACAGGTCGAATTGATACGAGGTGGTAATGCCGACGCTGCCGATGTTATCCACCGGCACTTTGTCCGCCTGCAAAAACGCTTCGCCGGATTCCTGCAGCCGTTGCACCTCGGCCTTGGCGCCGGCACTCCAGCCGCCGGCGGATTCAGCCTGTTGGGTCTGATAACGGGCGCGCTGCAGGTTGGCTGCGGCCACCCGCAGGTCGGTGTTGGAGGCCATGGCCTGGCGTACCAGCTCGTCCAGGCGCGGGTCTTTGTACAGCTTCCACCAGTCGGCCGGCACCGGCGCCGACACCACGTCGCTGCCCTTGCCCGCCAGTTGCCCTTGCAGGTCAGCGCGGTTGACGGCAGACGTTTGCGGCAGCTTGTAATCCGGCCCCACCACTTGGCAGGCCGACAGCAACAACCCCAGCGCAGCGGTTGCCCACAACTGCTTCATGGCTTGGCTCCCTCATTGGGTTTGTCGCCAATGATCGACACCGTGGCGGTACGCCCGGCGATCATGCGGAAGTCCGCCGGGACATCGTCAAAGGCAATACGCACCGGAATCCGCTGGGCCAGACGCACCCAGCTGAACGCCGGGTTGACGTTGGGCAGCAGGTTCGAGCCGCTGCTGCGGTCGCGGTCTTCGATACCGGCGACGATGCTCTGCACATGCCCGTGCAGGCGGGCGTTGTCGCCGATCACACGGATGTCCACGCCCATGCCGACGTGGATGCCGTCGAGCTTGGTCTCTTCGAAGTAGCCGTCGATATGAAAGGAATTGCTGTCCACCACCGACAGCACCGGCCGCCCGGCGGTGACGAACTCCTGGGTACGCGGTGCGCGGTCGTTGACGTAGCCGTCCACCGGGCTGCGGATCACCGAGCGGTCGAGGTTGAGTTGGGCCGAATCCACCGTCACTTGCGCTTCGGCCAGGGCCGATTGGGCGCGGGCAACGCGGGACTGGCTTTCTTCCAGCTGCTCGCTGGGCACCAGGTTGCCGAGGCCACGGTTACGCTTGTACTCGCGACTTGCCTGGGCCAGGGTTTCCTGGCGGTCGGCCACGGCGGCCTGGGCCTGGCGCAGGGCCAGCTTGAAGCGGTCCTGGTCGACGGCAAACAGTACCTGGCCCTTGGTCACCAGCTGGTTGTCGTGCACATCGACGCGCTGGATCAGCCCGGACACGTCCGGCGCGATCTGCACGATGTCGGCACGGATGTGACCGTCACGGGTCCAGGGCGCAAACATGTAGTACATGACCATGCGCCACACAACGACGACCGCGAAGCTCACGATCAACAACGTCAGGACTACACGGCCGATGGTCAAAAAAGGTTTTTTCATGTCATCAGGTATCGACTGAGTGAGTCCACCGCGCCCAGCAACAGCGCGTAGAGCCCCACATTGAACAATGCCCGGTGCCAGACCAGGCGATAGAAGTGGACGCGGGTCAACAGCCCGTGCACCACCAGGAACAACACGTACGTAATGCCCATCAGCACCAGCAGCGTGGGCAGGAACACCCCGCTGATATCCAGATCACCGATCATAAAGGCGCTCCATCGGGTAGCGGCGCTTCCATCTCCGTGCCGCCAATGAATTCCACTCCCGGCAACAACGCCAGGCGCAGGCCGGCCAGCGCGTGCAGCAGGTGCAGGCGGGTGTCGTCTTCGTCTTGCAGGCCCTGGCCGTTGAGGGCGCGGCGTGTGCGGTCGAGGGTCATCAGCAGACCGCTGGGCGCGGGCAAGCGTTCACCCGCCTTGAGGCAGGCCTTGAAGTAACCGCCCACGCCTTCCACCACCTGGTTGAGCAGCACCCGCGGCACGCCGAGGATGCGCGGCGAATAGGCCAGCAGGTCGAGCAGGTTGAGCGCCACGCGCAGGTCGCGCAGGGCGATGCCGGTGTCCTGGCCGATCATCGCCAGGCGTGGCAGGTGCTGCATCAGGCGGTCAAGCATTTGCACGGCCAGGTAGCGGTGTTCGTTCAGGGTGGCGGGCTCGGTCAGGCCGACGATGTCGCGCCAGCTGAAACGGGTCAGGCGCTTGGCCGCCAGTTCGGCGCCGAAGGGCCGCGCGATCAACGTCCACACAAAGGCGAACAACAGGCCCACGGGCCCGGCCAGGTTGACGTTGGCGAAGTTGAGGAAGTCCGCGTCGTAGGCGCCCTGGATGCTGATGAACGACGAGGTGTTCACCAGCGTCAGCAGCATGCCCAGGTAAAAACGCGGCTGCACGGTCAGCGTGCCGATGCAGATGAACGGCACCGCGAACGCCAGTACCAGCATCGGGAAATCGTGCAGGTTGGGCAGTACCAGGAACAGGTAGAGGCTGGCGAACAGCACCGACATGGCGGTCCAGAAAAAGAACCGATAGATCTGCGGCGCCGGGTCGTCCATAGAAGCGAAAAAACTGCAAGCCACGGCTGCCAGGATCACCGCGCTGCCGCCATCGGTCCAGCCCAGCAGGATCCACAGCACCGACGCGACGATGATCGCGGTGACGGTGGAAAACGCCGAATAAAGCATCAGGCCATGGTCGAGGAACGGCGTGAGCCGGCCCAGGCGCCAGTGACGGTACACGGCGCGCCAGGTGTCCTGGCTTTCGCACTGGATGGCGGCTTGCAGGCTTCGGCAGTCCTGCCACAGGTCGATCCACTCGCCCAGGCGGTAGAGGGCGTTGGAGAACAGCAGTGTGTGGCGCTCGTCCAGCGCTTCGCCTTGGGGTTGCAGGGCGTCGACCTGTTCACGCAGGGCGCGCCAGCGTTCCAGCGGTGCGCTTTCGGTGGTGTTTTCCAGCCACTGCCGGGTGGCTTCCAGCAGCGACGTCAACTGCTCGAGAAACTGCGGCGCACGCTGTTCGACGGCATACAGCGCATCGTCGAGTTCCTCCACCAACGGCAGCAGGTGGATCATGCGCCCGCGCAATTCCTTGGTATTGCGCACCGTCTGCGGCCGCGCGCCTTCGTGGGGCAACTGGCCGATCATCAATTCAAGGGTATTGAAGGTGGCGACCATGCCGCCGCGCAGGGCGCTGACTTCTTCCGGCTGCACATTGCGGGAAAGAAAACGCTGGCTGTAGACCTGGGCGTCGCTGAACCACTTGGCCACCGCGCCATCGAACACCGGCATCAGCCGCCGCGGCCAGAACATGGCGCCCACCACCGCCGCGACCGCAATGCCGAGGAAGATTTCCTCGGTCCGCGCCTCGGCCACATCCCACACCGCCAGCGGGTTATCCACCACCGGCAGGGCGATCAGCGGCAAGGTGTAGCCGGCGAGCATCAAGGCATAGTTGTTGGCGGTGCGCAGGTGCATGGAGAGGAACAGCAAGGTGCCCGTCCACAGTGCGATCACCACCACCAGGATGTACGGCGACTGCACGAACATCGGCACAAAAAACACCGCCGCCGCCGCCCCCATCAAGGTGCCGATGGCGCGGTACAACGCCTTGGAACTGGTAGGGCCGACAAACGGGCTGGAGACGATATACACCGTGGCCATCGCCCAGTACGGACGCGGCATTTGCATCAGCATGGCGATATACAACGCGATCATCGACGCGGCGAAGGTGCGAACCCCATAGAACCAGTCACGGGCGGGCGGAAAGCCGGTAAAAAATCCGTTCAAAGCGTCGCCGCCTCAAAGGCCCGCAGTACACGCAGTGCCGCTTCCATGTCGGCGGTCGCAATGTCCGCCAGCACTTCGCGGCGCAGGCGCACCAGTTGCACCTCCACCGCCTGCACCAACTCGCGACCGCGCTCGGTCAGGCTCAGGGCCTTGGCGCGGCGGTCGTGGATGTCTTCGCTACGGCACACATAGCCGTCATGGCACAGCCGGTCGAGCAGGCGCACCAGCGAAGGACTTTCCATCCCGGAGGCCTGGGCTACTTTGACCTGATGCACTCCGTCGCCCAGGCGACCGATCATCAACAACGGCACAGCGCAGGCTTCGGAGATGCCATAGCTCACCAGCGTGCTCTGGCAGATTTTGCGCCAGTTACGGGCGCCCACCACCATGCTGCTGCTGAGGTTCATCTGGAGGTGTTCGAGGGATTGAGGCACTGGATAGTTCGCATACAGTTAGTTTGCTAACTATCAATATGGTGGAAGGATCGGATTGCGTCAAGTTTTGAAACAATTTAGCGGATGGGTGGAACGATTCAGTGGCCACACCGCAGGACGAATGTGGGAGGGGGCTTGCCCTGATGCCAGTCAGTTAAGCCTACATCGCCTCCTGTAGGAGCGAGCTTGCTCGCGAAAAACGTCAACGATAACGCGTGCTTCCTGAATGAACGCGGCGCCTAGATTTTTTTACTGCTCACCTTTTTTCTTTACAAAAACACAATTTCCAAAAGATTTTTTTACACCCCTCGCCCACCCCGCAACATCAGATTCAACTCATCCACCACTTCCGCCCAATCCGCATCGTCCAAAATTTCCTCGCGCAAAAACGCTTTCTGGCTGTCTGTCCAAAAAAACGCATCTGCCAATTTCAGATCCGGCTTGAGTGGCGAGTGGACCGCCACAAACTGATCAATACTGACCGGGTCATCCGGCAGCCCAAGCTGTTTGAACAGTGACGGCAAGCTGTGCACAGGCGATTGCATGGCGGGCTCCTGAGAAGACGATTGCACAGAGTCTAGTTCAGGCGCCAGCCAGGCCAGCAACCGCTCGACGCCCTGCTGTGCCGACAGCACGCCGGTATCCAGTACCAGCGCAGCGTGGGGCGGTGGCTCGTAGGGCGAACCAATGCCGGTAAACCCCGGTAGCTCGCCCCTGCGTGCGCGGGCGTAATGACCTTTGGGGTCGCGCCGCTCACAAACCGCCAGCGAGGCACTGCACCACACTTCCCGATAGTCGGCCCCCAGGCGCTCGGCGAAGACCTCGCGCAACTGCACCAGGGGCGCAATCATCGCCAGGATCACGATCTGCCCGTGGTCCACCAGCAGCGCCGCCAGTTCGCTGGCGCGGCGGATGTTTTCCAGGCGGTCGCTGTCGGCAAAGCCCAAGTCTTTGTTGAGCCCGACGCGCAAGGCATCGCCGTCGAGCACGATGCTCTGGCGGCCGTGTTCGAAGAACGCGGCCTGGAGGCCCTGGGCCAGGGTCGACTTGCCCGAGGCGGGCAAGCCGGTGAGCAGGATCGCCACACCGCGATGGCCGTTGCGCGCCTCGCGTTGACGGCGGGTGATGCTCGCCGTCGGCGCCACCAGGTTATTGGGCGACGGCACGCGGCACCGGTGCGGTGATGTTGCCGGCAGCCCAGGCCGATTCACGGCTGGCCAGGGCAGTGGCGATGCTTTGCACGCGGTCGGAGTCCAGTTGCTCCGGCAGCGGGTCGAGCCCGGCGCTGGCGAAGATCTGGCCGTAGGCGTTGCGCAGGTCAGCGTAGGCCAGGTCGCGGCGCAGGTCGGCTTGCAGGGTGTTGAGCTCGCCCTGGATCAGGTCGAGTTCGCCCAGGCCCGCCGCCTCGTGACGATTGCGCAGTTGGGTGAGGATTTGCCCGTCGATATTGGCCAGTTGTTCGTTGGTCTTGAACTGGCGCACGGCATCCTGGAAGTTGGCATTGGCCACATACACCTGCGCCAATACCGCGATGGACATGGCCTGGCGCCGGGCGGTGGCGACTTCTTCACCGGCCTTGGCGACGTCGATGGCGGCCGGGGCGGAGATCACGTTGAACAGGTTCCAGGTGATCTTGGCGCCGTAGTCAGCCCAGCGGTTGTCCACCAGGAACGAGTTGCTGTCGTAGTGGCCGCCGGCGGAGAACTCCAGGCCGGGCAGCAGGCGCAGCATGGCTTTGCGGGTTTCGGCGGCGCTGATGCGGGTCTGGTAGTCCTGCTCGCGCAGCTCAGGCCGATTGGCCAGGGCTTCCTGTTCCAGGCTGGCGAGGTTGACCTTCAATTGCGGCACGCTGTAGTCGTCCGGCGTGGCCAGCTTGAGGTCGGTACCCATCGGCAGGTTGATCAAGGTCGCCAGTTCGGTCTTGGCCAGGGACAAGGCACGGCGCTGCTCCTGCAACTGGCGCGTGGCTTCGATCAGCGAGCGCTGGTAGCCAAGGGCCTGGACCGGGTCGCCGATGCGTTGTTCGCTCATGCTCTGGCTGTCGGTCTGGGCCTGGTCGACCCGCGCCATCAGGCTGTCGATCTGGCCGAGCAAGCGTTCGGCCGCCACGGCGCGCCAGTAGGCCGAGCGCACGTCCTGAACGATGGTGTTGATCACCTTGCGGCGGCGTTCCTGGATGATCAGGCGCTGGTCGCCTTGCTGTTTGGCACTGATGTAGCTGACGCCGAAGTCGAGCACGTTCCACACCATGGTCAGGTCCGCCACACGGCGGTCGCGGTCCTGGGAGGTCGACGGTTCCAGGGACTGGGTGCCGGTGAGCACGCTCTGGCTGCTGGAGGCGTTGGTGTTGTTGCGCCCGGCATAGCCGGCGGACAGCGCCATGCGCGGCAACATGTCAAAGCTGGACAGGTCCGACTGTCGCTTGGCCAAGGCTTCTTCCATTACTTTCAAACGGCCTTCGAGGTTGTATTTCACCGCGCGGGCCATGGCCTGGTGCAAGGTAAGCGGGCCGCTGAGGGGTTCCTGCCCCGTGTACATACCGTGCAGATCATTGCGGGCACGTTGCTCGCTGACACTGCGTTCAATCGGCTCACTGGTGACCGCGCAACCGCTGATCGCCAGCACCAGCATGCTGGCGCCGAACAACTTATGACGTGTATTCATCCTTGTACTGCCCCTGTTCCTGCGCCGAAATTAAGTAGGTTCAAGCCTGCATTTCGCTGATGCCGACTTGTTGCAGTGCGTGTGCCAGATCGATCACCTGGCGATGCTCCCTCTCGTTGATCTGTTGCAGTTGTTGGCCAAGGGTCGGTGCGCCAAAGACGCCGCGCAGGCCTTGGGCCGCATCGCCGCCGCCCTTGATCGACTGGCTGTCGAACGCTTTGAAGCCTGAGTCGCTGCCACCGGTGTCGCGGTTGAACAGGCCCGACAACGTGCTTGAGCCAAACACCCCGCCGTCGCCGCCGCCGAAGCCAAGGAAACCCTGGCCACTGCCGTCCCCGCTGCCATCGGTGCTGAACACCTGGGCGATAAAGCTGGGCGACGACGCGCCGTTGTTGATGAAAATGCTGCCGATGGGCGGCAAGCCGCCACCCATCTCACGTTGCTCGAACAGTGGCGGGAAACCGAGGGGCGAACCCAGATCGCCACCCGGACGGCCGAAGATGATCGGCTGCAACGGCTGGTTCGGCGCATCCTGGGGCGCAACCGGAACGGTGACACGGAAGAGGGGGTCGCCCGTCAGCGCAATGGTGTTGATCGCAAAATTGTTGGAGTTGGCAAAACCGCTGCCAGCGTTGCCTGCCAGGTCTACCACCAGGCTGGAATCCAACGTGATGAAGTTGCTCGGATCGTTGATATTCGCCGTGGGTGTCAGGGTCGCAGTCCAGGTCTTGCCGCCGTCGTTGGTGGCCAGGTTGGACAAGGTGCCGTTGGCCACACTGAGGTCATCAAGCTCGAAGCCGCTGACCTTCTCGCTGAAGGTGAAGGTCACCGTGGTGGTCTGCCCGACTGTCAGACTGGGGTTGGCTATGCTGATGGTCGCGGTCGGCCGCTCTCCATCAATCGCAAAGTTGTTGGAAATTACGATGCCGCTGCCGACGTTACCCGCTGCATCATTCACCAGGCTGGTATCCAGCACGATCAGGTTGGTGGCATCGCTGATGGCCGCCGTCGGCGTCAAGGTGGCGGTCCAGGTTTTACCGCCATCGCTGCTGGCCAGGTTGGACAAGACAGCGTTGGCCACGCTCAGGTCTGACAGATCGAAACCGCTGACCGCTTCACTGAAGCCGATGGTCACCGTGGTGGTCTGCCCGATGCCCAGGTTGTTGTCAGCCACAGAGATAGTTGCGGTTGGGCGCTGGGTGTCAATCGTGAAGTTGTTGGAATCGGTGGTGCCCACGCCTGCGTTGCCAGCGCCGTTGATCAGGCCGGTATTGTCCAGGGTGATCACGTTGGTGGTGTCGGAAGTACTGACGCTCGGTGTGAACGTGGCCGTCCAGGTGACGCCGCCGTCGGTGGACGCCACGTTGCTCAACGTGCCGTTGCTGACGGTCAGGTCACTGTTGTCGAAACCGCTCACCGCGTCGTTGAAGGTGATGGTCACCAAGGTGGTTTCGCCGATGCTCAGGGACGAATCGGCAATCACGATGGTCGCCGTCGGCACGTTGGTGTCGATGGCGTAGTTGTTGGAACTGGTCGTGCCCGTGCCGGTGTTACCCGCCCCATCGTTGACCCCGGTGTTGTTCAGGACAATCAGGTTGGACGCGTCGGTGACCCCAAGGCTAGGTGTGAACGTGGCCGTCCAGGTGATGCCGCCATCGCTGCTGCTGACCGCGCTCAACGTGCCATTGGCGACGCTCAGGTCCGAATTGTCAAAACCGCTGACCGCCTCGGAGAACGTAATGGTCACCAGCGAGGTTTCGCCGACGCTCAGCGCAGTGTCAGCCACCACGATGGTGGCGGTCGGGCGCTGGGTATCGACGGCGTAATTGTTGGAGTCGGTGGTGCCACTGCCGACGTTGCCCGCCCCATCCACGACGCCGGTGTTATTGAGGGTGATCAGGTTGGTGGCATCGCTGGTGCCGGCGCTTGGGGTGAAGGTCGCGGTGTAGGTGATGTTGTCGCTGGTGCTCAGGCCCGAAATCAAGCCGTTGGCGACGGTCAGGTCGGCCAGGGTGAAACCGGTCACCGCCTCACTGAAGGTAATAGTGACCACGGACGTTTCGCCGACCTTCAGCGCGGTGTCGGCCACCACGATGGTGGCAGTCGGGCGCTGGGTATCGATGGCGTAATTGTTGGAGTCGGTGGTGCCGCTGCCGGCGTTGCCCGCCGCGTCACTCACGCCGGTGTTATCCAGGGTGATGAGGTTGCTGGTATCGCTGGTACTGGCGCTCGGTGTGAGCGTGCCGGTCCAGGTGACGCCACCGTCGCCGCTGCTCAGGCCGGTGACCGTACCGTTGGTGACCGTCAGGTCGGCGCTGGTAAAGCCTGTCACCGCTTCGCTGAAGGTGATGGTCACCAGCGAGGTTTCGCCGACGCTCAGCGCGTTGTCGGCCACCACGATGGTGGCAGTCGGGCGTTGGGTATCGACAGCGTAGTTGTTGGAGTTGGTGGTACCACTGCCAGCATTACCGGCCGCGTCGGCCACACCGGTATTGGCCAGGACGATCAGGTTGGTGGCATCGCTGATGCTGGCACTCGGCGTGAGCGTCGCGGTCCAGGTGGTACCACCGTCGCTGCTGCTCAACCCGCTCAGGGAGCCATTGGCAACGGTCAGGTCCGCCAGGGTGAAACTGGTCACGGCCTCGCTGAAGGTGATCGTGACCAAGGACGTTTCGCCGATTGTCAGCGCGGTATCGGCCACCACGATGGTGGCAGTCGGGCGCTGGGTATCGACGGCGTAATTGTTGGAGTCGGTGGTGCCGCTGCCAGCGTTGCCCGCCGCGTCACTCACGCCGGTGTTATCCAGGGTGATGAGGTTGCTGGTATCGCTGGTACTGGCGCTCGGCGTGAGCGTGCCGGTCCAGGTGATACCGCCGTCGCCGCTGCTCAGGCCGGTGACCGTACCGTTGGCGACCGTCAGGTCGGCGCTGGTAAAGCCTGTCACCGCTTCGCCGAAGGTGATGGTCACCAGCGAGGTTTCGCCGACGCTCAGCGCAGTGTCAGCCACCACGATGGTGGCGGTCGGGCGTTGCGTGTCGACGGCATAGTTATTGGAATTGATAGAACCCACACCGACATTGCCACTGAGGTCCGCCACGCCGGCTTTATCCAGGACAATGAGATTGGTGGCATCGGTGATAGCCGCGTCCGGCGTCAGCGTGGCCGTCCAGGTGATGCCGCCGTCGCTGCTGCTCAGGCCGCTGATTGAGCCGTTGGCAACGGTCAGGTCGGCGGTGGTGAAACCGCTGACTGCTTCGCTGAAGGTGATGGTCACTACGCTCGTTTCGCCGATCCTGAGGGCGGTGTCGGTGACCACGATGGACGCCGTGGGTGCCACGGTATCGTTGACGATGTAGTTGTTCGAGTCAGTGGTGCCCACGCCGGCATTGCCAGCCAAGTCGGCCACGCCGGTGTTGTTCAGGGTGATGATATTGGTGGTGTCAGCGATGTTACCGGCTGCGGTCAACGTCCCCGTCCAGGTGATCCCGCCGTCGCCACTGGTCAAGGTCCCGACGCTGCCGTTCTGCACGGTCAGGTCCGCCGCGGTAAGGCCGGTCACGGCTTCGGAGAAGGTGATGGTCACCAGCGATGTGCCGCCGGAGTTCAGGTTGGTATTGGCGACCACGACGGTCGCGGTGGGTGGCGTCTCGTCCGGCACATAGTTGGTGTTGATGGTGCCGCCGTCACCGTAGACGTTGGCCACCGAAGACGGCGAAACACCCGCGGAGCCCGCACTCGTCCCCCCCACGCCACTGCCGCCAATGTTGCCGGCCAGTGCCGCGAAGTTGGCGGCGGTAATCAGGATCGAGCCTTTGTTCCAGATGGCGCCGACCCCGACGCCGCCCGCGCCGCCTGCCTGGAGATAGCTGCCGCCGGCCCCGCCCCCCCCACCGCCGCCACCCGCGCCGACGTTGTTGGAGATGGCCGAGTTACCGATGATCCGCAGGGTCGCGCCGGTGTCGTTGTAGATCCCCCCCACCGCACCACCGCCGTCACCACCGAAGTTGTCGTACCCGTCACCGCCACCGCCACCGCCGATGGACAATCCGCCACTGGTGGCCGTGCCACCGGCCGAACGGGTGCTATAACCCGGATACGCCGCACCGCCGGCGCCCCCCGTGGTGGAACCGCCACGCCCACCGATGTTGAAGAAACCACCGCCCGCACCGCCCTGCCCCGCCGTGCCATTGGAGCCCGTGGAGTTGAGCGTGTCGCCGCCCCTGCCGCCGGTGCCGCCGGTGATCGCGCCGCCGCCGCCGCCGCCGCCCCCGGCATATTGCGGCGTTACACCGCCACCGCCGCCACCGCCCGAAGCGGCGTTGGCGGTGACCGTAACGTTGCGCAGGGTCAAGGTGCCGGCGTTGTAGATACCACCGCCCTTGGACACCAGTGCATCGTCACCGCCGTTACCACCGTTGCCTGCCACCATGCCCCGGGTAATGACCAGGCCATCGAGAGTGGCCGTGGTACCCGCCGTCACGTTGATGATCTGGGTGCGGTATTGCCCATCCAAGGTCACATCGGCCACGTTGTCGTTATTGAGGTCACCATCGATAGTGACGTTCTTGTCGACCACCAGCACCGACGTCAGCCCGATGGTCATGCTGGTGTTGAACGTGACGATATCGCCGTTCTGCGCAGACGCCAGCGCCGCGCGCAGGGAACCCACGCCGCTATTGAGATTGTTAGTGGCGGTCCAAGTGGCCAGGCCCCATTGATACTCGCTCATGGCGCTGGCCGACAACACGTTGGCGCTTTCGATATTGCCCGTGGCGATTTCCAGGTCCCAGTCGCCGCCCAGGCCGGTGCGGTCGGTTGACGCCGCCACGTCGCGGCCGGTCAACTGCGCCAATGAATCGACCAGGCTCAAGCCACGCTCGCCTTCGGCGGTGTAGCAGCCATAGATCAGGATATCGCCACCGACGTTCATGTCCTGGCCGATCTGCGCCAGCACCTCGCTGCGGGCCTGGACGTTATCCGCCGACAGGTAACTGTTGCCCAACCACAAATCGCCGGCGTTACCGTGGGCGATGATCTGCACCGAGCTGACGCCCTGGTGGCTGTCCAGGTAGTCGGCGATCTGCTGCAAACCGTCCCTGGTCGCATCCAGTTGCACCACCTGGGTACCGGGCGCCACGCCTTCGAGCAGGCTGGCGGAATCCTTGACTCGTGAGTCGACGAACAGCACGCTCTTGCCCGGCACCGCCGCATGGGTCGCATCGACCTGGCCCTGGGGCGCGTGCGTGTCCACCGGCTGATCCGCCGAGGGGGGCTTGGCCGCCTCGGCCGTAGGCTGGGCATCCGGCTGCGCCGCATCGACCACGGTTGCCGCCACCGCACCGTCGAACAGCATTCGCGGCTCCAGGAACATAATCATTGGCGATGCCAGGGCATGTGCCCCCTCGATTACCCGCGATTTGCCTTTGTTCCACCACATGACGATCACCTGGACTCGAACGCTTTGAACACGCAAAAAAGAAAAGCCGCAATCAGCTGATCGCGGCGTCGGTTTTCATACGAATGACATTGGCTGCACTGGCAGACCCATCGCGCCAGAACGACAACGCGGCATACTTTTCAAACAGGTCCGGCGGTAACACGGTTCGCCGGGCCTGCGGCGCGACCTTGGGCTTGACCTTGTGCAGGCCGGCAAGCCCCAGCGCCTCGTCAAAGGCCGGTGCGTCGTAGGTCAGGTGATTGAAATCATGTTCGAACCACGGTTCACCGATGAACTCATACACCAGCCGCATCACGCGCTCCGGGGCCTGGCTCAACAAGTCGTAATCGACGATCAGCAACGACTCGGCGTTCTCGCCGTAATACGCCTCTTTGAGCGCCGTCCAGGCAAAGCCTACCAAGCGATTACGCTGGGCCAGGGTTTCGCAACGGCTGTACACGGTGTTGCGCTCGTCATCGTCATTGAACAGTTTGGTGTTCTCGAACGGATTGGCGCGGTACAGACGTTCAAGGCTGTCCAAGACCCACGCCACGTTGCGCACGCAGGCGATTACCTTGGCCTGTGGGAATAGGTCATGCAGCGCGGGCATGCGCGCGCACCACTGGCGATTGGTGTCGAACACCACCGGGGTGGAGGTCTGGTTGGCGTAATAGGCGTCGAATAGCCCGCGCAACAAACGGCGGCGAGTGCTGGCATCGATTACCGAGCCGAACTCACTGCCGGCGCTGCATTGCGCCAGCACCCCATTGAATAAGGGACTTACCGGGCTGCTCATGCCGGCGTGAAAACGCGGGTTCTGCAAGAGGATCGCAGAAAGCAGGGTCGAGCCGGAACGCGGCAAGCCGGAGATAAAGTGATACTGCATCCGTTCACCACTTTGTAGGACAACATCCATTTGTCGCCGAAGAGTAGTTGAAGATTGCACGCACCACTAGGACGCAGTTGCCACCATTTTGATATTCCTTTCATAACGAATGGGTATTAGCGGCAACCTTCCGGTCGCAAGGGCTCGGGGCCGCGGCACAACACATAAAGACGCGCCCTCGCCCCGCCGCCGTCTTGTTGGCTGACTAGTCGCCAATCCGCTGGCAGCGGCGCAAATTCGTCCGGCTGTTCGTTGCTGCTGATCAGCCAGACACGCCGGGTATCGGCCGGCAAATCCGACAAGCGGTCGAGGTAGATGCGCCCGCCGTCCTGGTCCACCAGGGTGCCAAAGCCGTAGGCATTCGGCCGGGTTGGCGTGCCATCGGCCTTGGGCGGGGTGTAGAGCTGCAACTGGGCGTCGGTCTGGTCGTAATACACGTAGCTGAGGTACCACAGCATGTCACTGAGAACGATGCGGTCGTCTTCCTGGTAGTTGCGATTGACGAACTCCACTGGGCCGTTGAACTGGTCATGTTCATCCACCGTGAAGTTGTTCTTCAGCCCCAGCAGTTCCACACCGACCAACAGCACGAACAGCGCCGCCCCCAGCAGAGACAGGCGCGAGGGCAAGCGGTCGATGGCTATCGTCACCAGAATCGGCAAGCCCAGGGCGTATACGGTGAGGTAACGCTCGATAAACACCGGGGAGATAAACGACACGCCGTAGACGAGTAACAGCGGCAACAGGAAGAACAGCGCCAACAGGCTGGCCGGACGATAACGCTCGCGATCACGCCAGGCCGTAACACCCACTACACCCAGCAGCAGCAACGGGAACAGCCAGAACAGCGGCGCCCAAATGCCCAGGCCCTCATCCTGGAGCAGAAACTGCCAGATCATCGACGGCACGGAGAGCAGGCTGACCGGGTCTTCCCAGCCTATATCGCCGCCCACCTTGAGTTCATCGACATGCTGCACCAGGCCCAGCAGGTTCGGCAGCCAAGGCAGGTACAACAGCACGATGGCCACGTTGGCCAGCCACCACTGCCGACGCAGAATCAGGCGCTCGCCAGGCCGCTGGGACGTGCACAGCACGCCCAGCCACGCCCAATGCACCAGCACGCACAACGCGGTGAAGTAGTGGGTGTAGAAACCGGCGGCCATCAGCAACACGTAGGCCACCAGGCAGCGGCTGCGTTCGGGTTGGCGCACCCAATACACCAGCGCCAGCGTGGCGGCCAGCAGCCACACGCCGAGCAGCGAGTACATCCGCACTTCCTGGCTATAGCGCACCGCCGTGGGCATCAGCGCCAGCAGTACACCGGCCAATACAGCGGCACGCTGGGTCGACAGCTGGCGCGTCAGCCAGACGCCAAGCCCCACGACCACCACGCCGGGCAGCGCACTCATGCTGCGTATGGACCAGATCCCATCGCCAAACAGCTCGATCCAACCGCGCAGCATGAAAAAATACAGCGGCGGGTGCACATCATGGGCGGCGTGAAACCACAGGTCGTCCAAGGCGTATTCACTGAGCAGCAGGCTGGAACCTTCGTCGCCCCAGATCGCCGCCGCCGTCAGGCCATAAAAACGCACGGCCATGGCCAGCGCCAGGATCGGCAACCACCATAGCCGGCTCAGCCATCCGGCGCCTGCCCAGGCGCCGTTGTACGCGGCAATGGCCGCAGCCTTTTCGTCTTGCTCTACCACAGACCGTCGCACCTCAATTCCCCTGCCATTGCCTGTTTCCAGGGCAAACCCCGTGCATGCACAAACAGTCGCCACTCTAGGTCAAAAGCCCCCGGTTCGCTCGCTGTTTCGAAAGCGCAAGGCAGCGAGCGAGCGCTGCGTCTACGCTCTGCGGTGACGCCCGATCAGATTGGCGTCACACCCCGTAAAGCCCATACAAGGATGAACGATTCATGGAAGTATTCATCGGTACCATCCAACCCTTTGCGTTTAATTTCGCCCCACGAGACTGGGCCTTGTGCGCCGGTCAGACCCTTTCGCTCAGCCAGTTCCAAACGCTGTTCGCCCTGATAGGCGTCACCTACGGCGGCGATGGCGTGCAAACATTCAAGCTGCCGGACCTGCAAGGTCGGCTACCCATCGGCCAAGGCAACGGTGCAGGGCTGTCGCCACGGGTCACGGGCGAATTCGCCGGCACCGAAAGCGTCACGGCCACCCTGGCCAACCTGCCCGCCCACACCCACGATGCAACAGCGCTCGCCATCAGCACCTCGGTGCAGCTGACCAGCGTCGCCAGCAACCCAGTGACGGCGCCCACCGCCACCAACGCGTTTATCGGTGCTTCCGGCACTGGACCGGGCAGTGCCACGATCTACTCCGACCAACAAGGCGTCAGCCCGGTACCGCTCAAGGGCGTCGCCTCCACGGTGACGGGAACCCTCGCGCCTGCGGGCCAAGGCCTGCCCATGGGGTCGATGAATCCGTTCCTGGCGATCAACTTCAGCATTGCCCTGAACGGGATCTTTCCATCACGCAGCTGACACCTGCACGGGGCCGAGGCTTACAGGCCTCGGCCCTTCTGACGCGGAGCCTCCTATGTTGAACCTGGTCACCCCGGAACATTTTCGGCCGCTGCTGAACCGCACCAGCGTGCTGTACCTGCCCGATGGTTCGGCG
Organism: Pseudomonas sp. AM8; assembly: GCF_036346475.1. Classification (NCBI taxonomy): domain Bacteria; kingdom Pseudomonadati; phylum Pseudomonadota; class Gammaproteobacteria; order Pseudomonadales; family Pseudomonadaceae; genus Pseudomonas; species Pseudomonas sp. AM8. The sequence goes on along the minus strand of NZ_JAOTNX010000010.1, from coordinate 27,111 downwards.
CTGCCGATCCAGATCCAGCGCTTGAACGATGCCCCGCAAGCGAGCATGCCCGGCAGCCCTCGCGAGGCGTTCAGTGTGTTGCTCAACAGCCTGGAGCCTACCGACTTCGTCGATGGCCTGTGCCGTTTGTCACTGGCGGACACCTGCCTGGAACACGTGTTTGTGTCCCGCGAGCCCGCCATGGGCCGTGACGCGCAACGCGGTTATTTCTGTATCGTGTTCAACTGAGACGGGTACCACACCAAGCGCTGAGCGGCAGGCGTCGCTTCTTCCTCCCGAAACCCCAGCGCCAGGTAATGCTGGCGCGCATGAGGGTTGCTCGCCCAGACCACCGTGGCCACCGGGCAACACACCTGTTGTGCGGCTTGCTGCACGCCCTGCAGCACCGCCCGGCCAAAGCCCCGGCCTCGGGCGACGGGGATAAACGCCAGGTACAACACGCGGATTTCATTGGGCCCGAAGTCGGCACTCAAGGCGCCGATGGGGGTATCGAGTTTCTCGATCACGTAATGCAGCGCACCCGGAAAGTGCTCGCCCATGCCGCGCTCCTGAACCTGAAACTGCTGGGCGATGACCTCCTCCACCAGGGCCTGCTCACCATCGATCCACTGCAAGTCCGGGCGTGCCGAGCGGTAAAGCCTGTGCAAAAACGGCTCGTCGATACTGCGTGACGGGCGCACCGAGAGACCCAGCGCCAACGCGCCTTCCTTGTTCAACATTGCGTTCCACTCCTGTCAGAACCCGCTTTCCCTAACCCCCAACGCTGCCACCCGTCGCCAGGCCACACCCAGCACCGACTCACGGCGCCCTTGCAACACCACCACACCGCGCAGCGGCTGATGGGGTGTCGGGATCGGTTGCACACTCTTCAAGCGAGCGCCGTATTGGGCCTGTACCGGCTCCGGACGCTGGTTTTCGTCACGGCGTACGGCTATCGGCCCATGGTGGTCGGAGGTCAGCGCCTCTTGATCCAGGTAGGCCACGCCGTTGGCGTCGATGTCGGTCAATTCCACCGCGATGGCGGCGTGCATCGGGTCATCGGCGATGAAACGCCCGGTCGCCCCCGGCGCCACGCGCCACAATTCGGCTTCAGCCACATAGCCGCGCAGACGGGCGCCGTCTTCCACCACCCGCGCCAGCGCGTCCTTGGGTGACAGCCAGCGGCCCACGCTCAACTGCGGCAGCACATCGCGCACGATGCCGGCATGGGGCGCTCGCAACAGCAGGCGCTCACGCTGCGCGGCGAGGCCACGGTACTCGGCCAGGGCCTGGGACAGTCGCTGGTCGTTGATGCCCGCGTCCGCCGCCGTTTCACTGCGACCCGCCTGGCGGCGCATCTGCAACTGCAGGATCTCCACTTCGCGGCGCACGATACTTTGCCGGGCATCAAGGTCAGGGGATTCCAGCTCAATCAGCACCTGGCCCTGGCTCACCGTTTGCCCATCGACGACCTTCAACCCCTTGACCCGCGCCGCCACAGGCGCATGCAGCGCACTGGCGCGTCCCGCCTCGAGCATCGTCGGCAGTTCCACGGCGCTGCGCCATGGCACCACCAGCGCCAGCAGGATCAACAGCAACCCCAGGCCGGTCAGCAGCACCCTCGGCGCATAGGCCTGGCTGCGCCGGCTCCACCATTCGCGCCATTCCTTGAAGATTGGCAGGAAGATGAACCACACCAACTCCACCAGCATCAAGAAGATCCCGAGCAGTTTGAAAAACAGGTGGTACACCGCCAAGGCGATCCCCAGGAACAACGCTGCCCGCCACAACCACGCCAGGTAACCCCACCACAGCAGGCGCCGTTGCATCGTCGGTGACCAGGGCTCCGGCGCCGGCTCGCCGTAGCCGAACAGCCACTCACGCAGGCGCCAGCGGCATAGAGCGAATGCGCGACCTTGCAGGTTATCGACACCCCACAGGTCACTGATCAAAAAATAACCATCAAAGCGCATGAACGGGTTGAGGTTGATCGCCAGGGTGGTCAGCCACGTGGCACTGGCCAACATGAACGCCGCCGTGCGGGCCGGGCCGTCCGGCAACAGCGACCAGGCCAGCAGGGCGACACAGGCGAGCAACAATTCGGCCATCACCCCGCCCGCGCCGATCATCAGGCGAGAGCGGCGATCATTCACGCGCCAGGCGTCGCTCACATCGGTGTAAAACATCGGCAGCATCACCATGAACGCCACACCCATGCTCTGTACCCGGCAGCCGGCGCGCTTGGCCATGAACGCATGGCCGAACTCATGGCACAGCTTGGCGAAAAACAACGCGGTGCCAAAGGCCAGGGCGCCCCCCAGGCTGAACAGGTGCGGGAAGGTCGCCAGGAACCGCTGCCAGTCCCGCGCGACCAGAAACACGCCGAACCCCAGGATGATCGGCAAACCACAGCGCAACAGGCCCGGCCCGAAGCGCGCCAGCCACGGCCATGCCCGGTTGAGAAAAGCGTCCGGACGCCACAGCGGGATGCGGAAAAACAGGTATTGGTGCAGCAGGACTTTCCCCAGGCTTTGTTTCTGCGCGGCGGCTTTATACAGGTAGCTGGCCCGTTGTTCGGGGTCGAGGGCGGCGATCAGGTCGTGGGCGCGTAGAAAACTCAGCAGTTCATCTACCTCGCTGCCGCCCAGGGGCAGGCCCGGCTCACGGTTGGCGGCTTGCAGGACTTTTTCCGGGTCGCCCAAGGCCCAGTGGCGCAACAGGCGGATGGCGGTCGCACCGAGCTTGAAATAGCGCCCGCGCACCGGATCGGCGAGGGTCCAGCGCGGCGAACCATCCAGGGCGGCGCCGGCGCTGGACAGTTGCAGGTCTTCGCGCAGCTTGGGCAGGCACGTCACAGGCCCACACTCTGGCGCAGACCCGCCAGCGGTCGGCGCAACAGGTACAGGGCCAGCGGCGCGCGCTCGCCAAAGACCTTCGCGGTACCGCGCAGGCCAATACGCGGCGGCGCTTCATCGAACTGCGCGTCCAGGCGATAAGCCAATTGCCCGCCCGGAGTGGGCTGGGCCTCGTAGGCGGCGCGTTGCAGGGTGGCGAGATGGCGCTGCAACGGATCGCTGTCGAGGAACAGCGCGACCTGGGCGTGCGGCTCCAGCGCAATCGCATCGCCCACCGCCAGTTCAATGCGCAATTCGGCCTGGGTCGGGTCGGCGATCTGCAACAGGCGCTCGCCGGTCTGCACCGGTTTGCCGGTCCAGCGTTCGGCGTCGGCGAATACCGCGATACCGTCGCGTTCGGCGCGCACTTCGCTGCGCTTGAGCAACTCGCGGGCATAGTCACGCTCGGCGCGTTTTTGCTCGACCCGCGCGGCCAGCAGGTCGATGCGCGAACTGGATTCGGCATCGGCAAAGGCACGCTGGGCATTGGCCTTGAGTTCCGCTTCGGCCACGCCCAGGGCGCGCGCGGCCACATCGGCCTGAGCCGTGAGGGTGGTGCTTTCAAAACGCAGCAGCAGGTCGCCGGTCTTGACGACCTGGTTGGGTTTGACCAGGAATTCGGCGATCACCCCGTCCAATGGCGCTGCCACCACCTGCCCGGCCAGCGGCACCACTTCAGCCGGCGCCAATACCGATTGGCGCACCGGGATCAGCAGCGTGAGCAACAACGCAACGCCCACCAGCACCTGGCGCTTGCGGGTCAGGCGCAGCCGCCACGGCTGGCGCGGTTGCAGGGCGAGCCAGGCATGGCTGCAAGTATCGCCCCACTGCGCCAGCAACACCTGCTCGGCGGGTTTCCACGGCGTGTCCCGCGCCAGCCACAAACCACCGAACACGCGGCCTTGCGGGTCGATCAAGGGCAGCCAGAACACATGGCCGGCGGACAGGCTTTGCCAGTCGGCCTGCACCTGGGCGCTCAATTGCTCGGCCGGTACCACCCGTGCGTCCTGGCTCAGCGCCTGCTTGTGCAATTGCGCCACGGCCTGCTCGACGAACGCCACAAACGGCGCATTCGGGTCGACACTGCTCACCGCCGTCACCGCCCGCACCTTGCCGGCGATCAGCAGCGCCGCATGGCGATAGCCGAACAACGGCTGACCGTCGTTGACCAGGCCGTAGGCCAACTGCTCGATGGTTCGGGCGGCACGGGTCTGGTGCTCAAGCGCCAGAAACTGGGCGAATACCCGCTCGGTATTGCCCGGCATCGGGGCGTTCATTGCAGTTGCGTGAAGTGGGCGGTACCGCTCATGCCCGCCATCAACCCGGTGGCATTGGTCACAGCGGCAACCAGTAAGAGCGTCTGGCTACCTTCATCGATGCGGGCGCCGAGACGTTTGACGGTGGCGTTGAACGCCTGGCCGGTTTCATCCGGGGTAAAGCTGAAGGTCTGGCCGGGCTTGAGCTTACCCATCCAGCGCGACGGCACCAGCAGGTGGATTTCCAGGCTGCGGTTGTCGACGATTTCCAGCAGCGACGCACCCGCCGAAACACTTTCATAACGCTGGACCTTGCGCTGCACCACCTGGCCGTCATACGGCGCCAGCACGCTGCAGCGCTTGACCTGCACCTGGTAGACCTGGGATTGGGCCTGGGTTTCGGTGAGCTTGGCTTCGGCGCGGGCCACTTCAAAACGCCCGACGGAATTCAGTGCGGCCAATTGCTTGTTATGGGCCAGCTCTTCACCGGCACCACGGCTGGCGGCTGAAGCCGCATTGAGTTGGGCCTGGTAGGCCGAACAATCGAAGCGCGCCAGGGTGTCACCCTTCTTGAACGACTCGCCTTCGCTGAACGGCAGGTCGACAATGCGCCCGGATAATTCGCTGGCCAGCATTGCCTGGTCGCGGGCACGCAATACGCCACGGGCTTCACTGTCGGTGCTGGCGGCGGTCGTTGTGGAGGGATGATCCAACAGCGGATCGTCGGCCATGGCCATGGTTGCCACACCCAGCACACAGGAAAAACTTAACATCCATTTACGTAGGTGCGTCATGCGCATGCTTCTCCCTGAAGATCACCGCAGTCTAGGGCAGCAAGATTTAATTGCCACTATTCCCGCCCGACAAATCAGCAATTTGTGTAGGGCTTCACCGAAGCCTGCGTAGGAACACGTTATGATTGCCGCCCTCCAAGGACCCAGGATCAAGGACACGTCATGCGCATCGGTTTTCTCTCCCCCCTCGCACTGGCCCTGCTGGCCGGTATTTCCCAGCAGGCCCAGGCCAGTTCCGACGATTCGTGCTACCCCGATTGGCGTGTCTCGCGTGACAGCCTGGACCCTTGTAACAACGTGCCGTTCCTGAGCCCAGGCAATGACAGCCGGGCCAACCTGCGCCTGTTGCTGGCCGACAAAAAGGCCGCGCCGTTGGCGCCCAAAGCGTTGAGCGAAGATGACCTGGCCCAGGGTTTCGGCCCGGTGCCGTTCCCGGTGTATCGCCTGGCCGCTGCCTCCAGCGCAGAGACTGAGCCCGACTCGGACGATTCGCCTACCGCCGAACTCGACACCCTGCTGACGCCCCTGGGTATCAAGCGCGAGGAATACAAAACCGCTGGCGAAGCGTTCCTCAATGGCGAAGGCAGCCGCTGCCGCAGCAACGACGATGACAGCGCCACGGCGTTTATCCGCCAAGTGGTCAAGGCCGACATGCCGGCGGACGAGCGCGCGCTGCTGGCAAAGGCGCGGCTGCAACTGCTCACCACCTGCACCTGGGATGGCCCGGTGATCGCCGAAGCGCAGCAGATCCAGTCAGCCGGCGGCCAACTGTTTCGCACCTACCTGCAAGCCGCCGCCGATTTCTACAGCGGCCGCTTCGCCGAGGCCGCGCAAGGCTTTGCTGGCGTCGGCAGTGCACAGTCGCCGTGGCTGAAGGAAACCGCGCTGTACATGACCGCCCGCACAGCGCTCAACCAGGCCCAGGCCAACACCTATGACGAAGACGGCGTACCGCACCTGGACCGTGTGGATAAGCCCGCATTGGCCACGGCCGAGCAGGGTTTCAACGCCTATCTGAAAACTTACCCACAGGGCGAATACGCGGCCTCGGCCCACGGTTTGCTGCGCCGGGTGTACTGGCTGGCCGATGACAACACCCAGCTCGCCGACGCGTTCGCCTGGGCACTGACGGCCACCGACGAACAGCGCAATGTGTCGGAAGATCAGCTGGTAGAAGAAGCGGATCTCAAGCTGTTGATGGTCAACAGCGATACCGTCAAGACCCCGATGATCCAGCTCGTCAGCGACCTGATGGTGATGCGCGGCGGCAACCAGCCGGCCCTCAGCCGCGCCGACCTCGAGAAGCAAAAAGCCGCGTTCGCCAGCGAGCCAGAGCTCTACGACTACCTGCTGGCTGTGTGCGCGCTGTACATCGAGCATCAACCGGACGCTGCCTTGAAGCAGTTGCCGCAAAGCGTGCCGTCGAGCCTGAATTACTTCGCCTTCAGCCAGCAGACCCTGCGCGCCCTGGCCCTGGAAGCCAAGCAAGACTGGAAAGGCGCCGAGGCCTTGTGGCTGCAATTGTTGCCACTGGCAAAGCTGCCGTTGCAACGCGACCAGTTGGAGTTGGCACTGGCCATGAACTACGAGCGCAGCGGCCAACTGGCCAAGGTGTTCGCCAGCGATTCGCCGATCAGTGCCAGGCAGGTGCGCTACATCCTGCTGCGCAACGTTGCCGGGCCTGAACTGCTGCGCCAGCAGATCGCCCAGGCGAGCGATCCGCTGGAACGCCAGACCGCGCAATTCGTGCTGCTCTACAAAGACCTGCTGCGCGGCCAGTTCGCCACGTTCGCCGAGGACCTCAAGCAACTGCCGGCCCAGGCCCCCGAGGACAAGCTGGGCACCAGCCTGGGTTATGTCTACAGCGCCAGCCAGACGCTTAAGCTGTTCCAGTGGAACGGCGACAAGGCCGAATCCGGCTACGCCTGCCCCAGCATCGCGCAAACCGCAGCGACCTTGCAGACCGACGCGAAGAACCCCCAGGCCCTGAACTGCTTCGGCGAATTCATCCTGCGCAACAACCTGGACGGCATGCCTCTGGAGCAGGCCCGCGCCGCCGGCAGCCTGGGCAGCACCGCCTCGGACTTCAAGGGTGAAACCTTCTCGCGGCTCGACGGTTACCAACAGGTCATCGGCAACGCCAAGGCGCCGAAAAACGACAAGGCCTACGCCCTGTTCCGCGCCATCAACTGCTACGCGCCGGCCGGCTACAACAGCTGTGGCGGCAAGGACGTCGAACCCGGTGTGCGCAAAGCCTGGTTCCGCCAGCTGAAAAGTGGTTTCGCCGACACCCAGTGGGGCAAATCGCTGCAGTATTACTGGTGAAACACCTGTGGCTGGGCTTGCTGTTGCTGGCAAGCCCGGCATTCGGTGCCGTCGATGCCCGCGACTACGACGCCTTCTGGCTGTGGAGCGGCGTCACGCCGCAGCCGGTATTCAAGCAGGCCAAGACCCTGTACATCCTCCAGGGCCAGATCAACGCCACCCGCCGCGCGCCCCAGCGCGGTGTGCAGCTGATCGCCCAAGGCATCAGCGTACCGCGCCTCACCCGCGGCGACGTCTGGGTGGTCTACCGCGCCCACACCCTGCACTGGCCCGAACAGGTCTATACCCAACTGCTCGGCCAGGTACAACGCTGGCGCGACGCAGGCAACCCAGTGGTCGGCATCCAGATCGACTTCGACGCCCGCACCCAATACCTGCACGAATACGCCGACTTCCTGCGCGACCTGCGCCAGCGCCTGCCGGCCGATCTGAAACTGAGTATCACCGGCCTGATGGACTGGAGCAGCAACGCCGACCCCACCGCCATCAGCCAGCTCAAAGGCGTGGTGGATGAGGTGGTGGTGCAGACCTATCAGGGCCGCCAGAGCATTCCGGATTACGCGGCGTATTTGCCACGGATGAACCGGATGGGGCTACCGTTCAAGATCGGTTTGATTCAGGGTGGGGAGTGGGAGGAGCCGGGGTATTTGCAGGGGAGTGAGTGGTTTCGGGGGTATGTGGTGTTTTTGCAAAACCGTTGACATGAGTGTCAACCCTGTGCAAGAAAGTGTCCTCTGTCCGCGGACAGAGGACACTCGCTTTTGGAGCCCCATGAAAAGTCAAGACATCGTCATCCTGTTCAAACTGATCAGCCTGGAACTACAGGAAGGTTGTTCAACGCAAGACGTTGTCATCTTTATGCTTTTGCGGTCTTAAAAAACACTGCTCCCTGAGGACAATCACGACAGCCCTTGCTCGTGAAACGCCCCTATAAAGCCCAAGCTCCACATGCCCAGCCCGATAACGATCCAGATTGCGTTAGCCCAAGTCAGGCGATTGTTCGCCTCGCCATCTGTGTCGCCCTCGATCAGGTTCACCGCGCCTTGCACCTGCACGAACAGCGCTACCTGCACGATCATCAAGCACACGCTCAACTTCATTGCCGTCATGGCGGTGACGAAAAAAACGTAGGTAAAGGGTAACAACCCACACGCAATAAGCCCCAGCGCCATGGCTCGCGGCCACCAGCGGTACGGCGTACCGTCAAGCGCCAGTTTCTGCCTGATTTTCATCACCAGCGAATACAGAAAAAACACCGAGAAGAACGCTCGCACCAGCGGCAACACCTTTGCGCCAGTAGCCCGCCGATAGCAGGCCCACTGCTGGTAACACCAGTAGAAGAGATAAAAACCTTGGGACAGCAACACCATCAGGACCAGCTTGCGCGGCGCGACCACGAAGAATGTAGGTTGGATGGCGGAGACTGGAGTGCGCAGATCAGCTTGTGGAGGCGCGTAGGGGTTTTCGATGACAGACATCGGAAAGACTCACAGGTAATAATCGGACTGAAAGCTTAACGATCAAGGTTCACCAAGGTTTAAGGCAGCAAAAATCAAGAACGGTCCTACATCGGATACTCCAATTTCAATGCTGAGCCATTGCCACTGGGTAGACCGACTCCCACCCGCCCCCCAACGCCTTGTACAACCCCACCATCGCCAACGACACCCCGGTAGAACTCTCGACCCACTGCTCCTGCGTGGCCAGCAGCGCGCTTTGCACGGTGAGCACGTTGACGAAATCCACCACGCCTTCAACGTATTGGTGCTGTGCGGTGGTCAGGGCGATCTGGTTCTGGCGCACGGCTTCGGCGAGGCTGTCGCGGCGCAGCTGGCTGGCGTTGTAGCGGGTCAGTTGGTCGTCGATTTCATGCCAGGCACGCAGCACCGTTTGCTGGTAGGCCAGGGCCGCTTCCTGTTGCTGGGCTTCGCGCAGGTCCAGCATGCCTTGCAGGCGGCCGCCGCTGAACAGCGGCAGGCTCACTTGCGGGCCGAAGGCAAACGCACGAGAGCCCCAGGAGCCGAAATCCGACAGTTGCATGGCCTGGGAACCGAGGCTGCCGGACAAGGTAATACGCGGGTAAAAATCGCCCTTGGCCACGCCGATGCTGGCGGTGGCGGCGTGCAGGCGCGCCTCGGCCTGGCGGATATCCGGACGGCGTTCGGCGAGCTCCGACGGCAGGCCGATGGCGACCTGGCGTTGGGCCTGCGGTACGGCGGCGTCCTTGGACAATTGCGCGTGCAGAGCCTGGGGTGGCTCGCCCATCAACAGGCTGAGGGCGTTGATCAACTGGTCCTGGCGTTGCTGCAGATCCGGCAGCCGCGCTTCGATGGCGGCGACCTGGGCGGCGGCTTCGGCGACATCGAGGTCGGTGGCCACGCCGTCTGCCAGGCGCAGTTGCGAGAGCTTGAGGCTGTGGCGGGCGACGTCGAGGTTTTGCTCGGTCACCGCGCGGGTGTTCTGTACGCCACGCAGCTGGATGTAGTCCTGGACGGTCTCGGCCAGTACCGACAACAGCACGGCGCGGCGGTCGTTTTCCGCCACTTGCAGGGTGGCGTCGGCGGCTTCGGTTTCGCGTTTGACCCGCCCCCAGAAGTCCAGCTCCCAGGACGCCGAGAAGCCCGCGTCCCACTGGTTGAACGCGGAACGGCCGTTTTCGCCGGAGGGGTCGTTCAAGCCTTTGCCGCTGTTGCGTTTGCGCTGGTAGGCACCCGTGGCGTCGACAGTGGGATAACGCTCGGCGGTGGTCACCTGGCGGACCGCACGGCTTTGTTGCAGGCGGCTGCTGGCCAGCTTCAGGTCGAGGTTATCGGTCAGCGCGCGGCGCGTGAGGGCCGACAGTTGCTCGTCACGGAACACGTCCCACCAGCGCTCTTGCAGCGGATCACTCACTGCTCGGCTGGCGGCTTGTCGCCCTTGAGGTTCGCTCCACCGCGTGGCTTGCAGCGTGTGCGGGCGCTGAAAATCCGGCCCGACAGTGCAGGCACTCAGGCTGATAACACTCAGGGTGAACCAGGCAAGGTGTCTCATTGCTGGGCCACCTCACGCTGCTTGACCGGCTGCGTGTCGACGCTGGCTTCAACCGACATGCCGACCCGCAGGCGCTCGGTCAGCGGTTGGTTGGGTTCGAGGACGATTTTCACCGGGATACGCTGCACCACCTTGGTGAAGTTGCCGGTCGCGTTGTCCGGCTTGACCGATGCGAAGGTCACACCCGTCGCCGGTGCGAGGCTCTCCAGGTGGCCGTTGAGCAACTCCCCGTCGAGGCTGTCGACCCGCACCTGCACGGCCTGGCCCGCGTGCATATGGGACAGCTGGGTTTCCTGGAAGTTGGCGACCACGTAGGCCTCGGCCAACGGCACCACCGCGAGGATCTTGCTGCCAGGGGTCACATAGGCACCGACCCGCACCGCACGCTCACCAACCATGCCATCCACCGGCGCGACGATGCGCGTGTAGGACAGCTGATAGCTGGCCATTTCCAACGCGGCCTGGGCACGCTTGAGTCCACCTTCGGCTGCATCGCGCTGGGCCGTGAGGATTTCCACCTGCTTACGTTCGGCCGCCAGCACCGCGGTGGCGTTGGCCAGGCGCGCGTTGGCCTGGTCGATGCGGGTCTTGGCTTGCTGGGCGTTCTGCACGGTACCCGCACCCACGCCGGCGAGGTGGTTGTAGCGGTTCAGTTCATGTTCGGCGAAGGCCACTTCGGCGCGGTCTGCCGCCACGGTGGCCTGGGCCTGGGCGATCACCGAGGTTTGGCGCTCCAGGGTCGCGGTGGCGTTTTTCAGCTGGGCCTGGGCGACCAGGGTGTCGGCGTCGGCGGCCTGGGCGGCGGCGCGAAAATCGCGGTCGTCGATCAGCGCCAACAGTTGGCCGGCCTTGACGCGCTGGTTGTCTTCCACCAGCACTTCCTTGATAAAGCCCGCCACACGTGGCGCCACCAGGGTGAAATCGGCGGCGACGAAGGCGTCGTTGGTGGCCTGGCGCTTGTTGCCCAACAGGCCGGGCGCGACCAGGTACACCAGCACCCCGACAGCAAACACGGCGATAACGGAGACGGCGATTTTGTCTTTGCGTTTCATGGGAAGTCCTTGTGGCTAGGTCGGTGCGCGAGGCGGAAAAATCCGCGTGGGCATCCAGAAAATCAGCAGGATCAACGCCACCGCGACAGCGGCCATGACGTAATAGAGATCCGAAGAAGTCAGCACCACGGCCTGCTCGTGCAGGCGGTGGGCCAGGCCCGGCGCATCGCCGTCGGCCAGCGGCGAGTTACCCAGGCGGTCCACCAGCATGGTCGAGTGAAAGTGCAGGCGCTGGGTGGTCAGCGCATCCAGCACGCCGGTGGCAATCACGGCGGCCAGGCCTTTGACGGTGTTGAACCAGGCCGAGGCGAACGGCCCATCCGCCGGTTGAATGCTGCCGGTGGAGAGCATCAGCAGCGGCAACACCGCCATGGGCTGCCCGAAGATTTGCAGCAGGTACAGGCCGTAGAAATCATCGCGAATCCACGCCGAGGTCAGGTGCGCGCTGCCCACGCAACACAGCACCAACATCCCCAGCCCGATCCCCAGGACCCAGCGGCAATCGACCCAGCGCAGGTTGCACAACGCCGCCACCAGCGGCAGTGCGATCAATTGCGGCAGCGCCATCAGCAGCATCACCGGCGCGGTTTGCAATGGGCGATAACCCTGGACCTGGGCGAGGAAACTCGAGGGGATGATGATCACCGAGGTCAGCACCATCAGCACGCCTGCCAGCACGATCAGGGCAAACGCCAGGTTGCGCAGGCCGAGCATCTGCAACTTGAAGAACGGCATCGGGTGCGACCATTCATTGAACATGAACAGCACCAGCAGCACGCTGCCGCCGCACAGCAGGAAGGTGATCAGGCCCGACTCGAACCAGTCCAGGCGATTGCCCTGCAGAATGCCGATCACCAGCATGCAGATCGCCGGAAAGCCGAGCAACAGGCCGCGCCAATTGAATTGCTTGAAGCGCTCCAGGCGCAGCGGGTCTTGCGGCAAGCCGTAGGCCACGGCGGCCATGGCCAACAGGCACGGCCCGACGATCTGCCAGAACGCCCACTGCCAGCCCACGTATTCGGTCCACAGTGCCGCCAACGGCGTGCCGAGGCTCGGCCCGAACGTGGCGGTAAGTGCGTAGCCAGCCAGACCATACAGCTTGACGTTGGCCGGCAGGAAGCGCAGCGCCACGGTCATCAGCATCGGCGGTAAGGCACCGCCGGCCAGGCCTTGGACGGTACGCAGCAGCAGCAGGCTTTGGTAGTTCGGCGCAAACGGGCACAGGATCCCCAGTGCGGTGAACAAGCCAATAGCGCACAGGGTGAAGCGCCGCAGGGAAAACGTCACCGAACACCAGGGCGCAAAGGCCATGGCCGACACGGAGGTGGCCGTGTACGCGGCCACCAGCCAGGTGCCTTCGTCAAAGCCGATGTACAGCGCGCCGCGAATATCCGCGAGGGCCACCTTGGTGACCATCTCGTTGAGGCCGGACACCAGCACCGCGAGCAACACGCCGACCAGGCCGATGATGATGCGCGGGCCAAATACAGGCGGGGTGATGGCGGTGGGTCTGGCTGCGGCCGCAAGGGTGGGGGCAGCGAGGGAAGTCATGAACAGGCAGCTCGGGATTAGAAATACCCGAGCAGTTTAATCAGGCACATGCATGACAAAAAGTTACTTATTGGCAGCTTATAACTGCACCACACACAATCCTGAAACCGACACAAATCTACATGTGGGAGGGGGTTTACCCCCGATTGCTGTGTGCCAGACACAGATTTTCTATCTGATCCAACGCAATCGGGGGCAAGTCCCTTCCCACATTTGCCCTGTGTACGCTTGATGTTTAGGTTGGTTGAGCTTCCAGCCAGGTGGCGTGGCAGCTCTCACGCATCGTCTCGCGCAGCCACTTATGAGCCGGGTCTTTGTCGAAGCGCGGGTGCCAGGATTGGGCCAATACCAACGTCGGCAGCGAGATCGGCAACGCAAACGCGCGCAGTGGCAGCTTCAAGCGGTTGGCGCTCAACAGGGCTTCCTTGGGCACCGGCAGAATCAGGTCGGAATCGGGCAACATGAACATCGCACCGTGAAACCCCGGGGCGATCATCGCCACCCGCCGCTCCAGGCCCTGGGCATTCAACGCGGTGTCGATCGGCCCACGGGCGATGCCACGCCGCGAGATACTGATATGGGAATAGCTGGCGAAGCGCGCGGCGGTGATCTCGTCGTCAAACAACGGATGGTCCTCCCGCGCGAGGCCCACGAAGGTGGTGGAAAACAGGTTCTGCACCTTCACTTCCGGGGTGACCGGCATGGTGTTGCTCACGCGCAGGTCCAGCCGCCCTTCGCGCAGGGCTTCATCATCGGTGTCGCCTTCGGGTACGAAACACAGCTCGCACAGCGGCGCCATGCGCTCCATGGTGTCAAACAGCCGACCGCCATACACGCCGATGAAAAAGTCATTGGCGCGCACACTGAAGCGACGGCGCAAGGTGCTTAAATCAACCTGATCCGCCGAGCGAAACAGCAACGCCGCCTGCTCCACCACGTTGCGCACCTGGCCTTGCAACTGCAAGGCCTTGGGCGTCGGCACCAGGCCGCGACCGGCGCGCACCAGAATCGGGTCGCCTACCGCTTCGCGAATACGTGTGAGGGTACGGCTCATGGCCGCCGGGCTGAGGTTCATCCGCCGCGCGGCGCCCACCACGCTGCCCTCGTCGAGCAAGGCGTCGAGGGCGACCAACAGGTTCATGTCGGGTAGTTGCATGCCAAGCACTCGTGATCAGTCGGGAGTGAGCTGGCCGCAATCGTAGCAGGCTGGGTGTATCAGCGCTGCATGCCCCAACGCTTCACGGTGAGGCGCTCGAAGGTGTCGAACACCAGGTTTTCCACCAGCAGGCCGATCAGGATCACCACCGCCAGGCCGGCGAATACCTTGTCGGTGTACAGCTCGTTGCGGTTCTGGAAGATGTACCAGCCCAGGCCGCCCTTGCCGCTGGTCGCACCGAATACCAGCTCGGCGGCGATCAGTGTGCGCCAGGCGAAGGCCCAGCCGATTTTCAGCCCGGCGAGGATGGACGGCAGTGCGGCCGGGATCAGGATGAACAACACGAAACGCATGCCCTTGAGGCCGTAGTTGCGACCGGCCATGCGCAGGGTTTCGGACACGCCGAGGAACCCTGAATACGTGTTGAGCGCCAGCGCCCACAACACCGAATGCACCAGCACGAAGATCAGGCTGTTCTGGCCCAGGCCGAACCACAGCAGCGCCAGCGGCAATAACGCAATGGCCGGCAGTGGGTTGAACATCGAGGTCAGGGTGCTCAGCAGGTCACGGCCCAGTTGCGTGGACACCGCTAGGGTGGTCAGGGCAAACGCCAGCACGATACCGATCAGGTAGCCCTTGATCAGCACCACCAGCGAGATGCTCACCTTGCCCAGCAGTTCGCCACTGAGCAGGCCGTCATAGAGCGCGTGAAAGGTCTGCAGGAAACTCGGCAGCAGCAGGTCGTTGTTCTGGTAGCGCGCGACGGCTTCCCAAAGGATCGCGAGCACGATCAGGATCAGGCCCTTGCGCAGCCAGCCTTGCTGCCACAGGCGTTGGCGCAGGGGCAGTTCGCGTTCAATGGGGACACTGAGCAGCGGCTCAAGGTTGATTTCGTATTCCTGGCGCATTGGGTTGTCCCCTTAGTAAGCGATGCGGATGTCGGCGAAACCCAACTCACGTTCGGCCTCGGGCGCTTCATCGAACAACAGGCGATGAATCCGCCGCGCCGACGCCTGGAACTCCACGCCACCGAGGCTGTGCAAGTCGTATTGATGGCTGTGGATTTCCGCGCGCACGCGCCCCGGATGCGGCGACAGCAGCAGGATGCGATTGCCCACCACCAGCGCTTCTTCGATGGAGTGGGTGACGAACAGCAGGGTGAAGCGCACTTCTTCCCAGAGCAGCAGCAATTCTTCCTGCATCTTGCGTCGGGTCAGGGCGTCGAGGGCGGCGAAGGGTTCGTCCATCAGCAGGATCTTCGGCTGCATGGCCAGGGCGCGGGCGATGGCCACGCGGGCTTTCATACCGCCGGAAAGGGTGTGCGGGTAAGCGTCGGCAAAGGCGCAGAGGCCGACTTTGTCGAGGTAGTGCAGCGCCCGTTCTTCGGCTTCGCGACGCGGCAAAGTTTTCGACGCCAGCAGCGGAAACATCACGTTCTGTTTGACGGTTTTCCATGGCGGCAGTTGGTCGAATTCCTGGAACACCACAATGCGGTCCGGGCCTGGTTGTTCGACCTTTTGCCCCAGCAGGCGGATCTCGCCTTCGCAGGGCTTGATAAACCCGGCAATGGACTTGAGCAGTGTGGATTTGCCGCAACCCGATGGGCCGAGCAACACGTAGCGATCCGCCGGGTCGATCTCGAAGCTGACTTGGTGAGTGGCGCGCACCACGCGCTCGGGGGTGCGGTATTCCAGGCTGACGTTATCCACCGCCAGCAATGGTGCGGCGGTGTGCAGGTTGCTGGCCGTGTGGCCTTGCAAGGGCGCGTTCATCTCAACTTCCTTGCAGGGGCTTGGCATCCTGGAAGAAGTAGTCCTTCCACGATTCAGGCTTGTTTTTGATGGCGCCGACGCGGTAGAGGAATTCCGCCAGCGGGTAGGTGTTTTTTGGCGTGACGCTGAATTCGAACTGCGGGTTGTCGATGATTTTCAGCAACTCGGCGCGGTCGATCTTGGCCTTGGTGACGCGAATGTAAGTGTCGGCCGCAGCGCCTTTATCGTTCTGGGCGAATTGCGCGGCTTCGGTCAGCGCCTCGACAAATGCCTTGTAGGTCTTCGGGTTGTCGTTACGGAATTTCTCGGTGGCGAACAGCACCGTTGGCGAGTTCGGCCCCAGCAGGTCGTAGGTGTTCAGCACCACATGCACGTTAGGGTTGGCCAGGGCCTGGTCCTGGAACGGCGGGTTGGAGAAGTGCCCGGTCAGTTCGGTGCCGCCGGCGATCAGGGCAGCGGTGGCATCCGGGTGCGGGACGGCGACGGTGTACTTGTCGAGGCGATTGAATTCCTTGTCGCCCCATTGCTTGGCGGCGGCGTATTGCAGGAAGCGCGACTGCACCGACACGCCCACCGCCGGCACGGCGATACGGTCCTTGTCGGTGAAGTCGGCAATGGTCTTGACCTTGGGATTGTTACTGACCAGGTAGTAGGGGAAGTTGCCCAGGGAGGCCACGGCCTTGACGTTCTGCTTGCCATGGGTGCGGTCCCAGATGGTCAGCAGCGGGCCGACGCCGGCACCGGCGATATCGATCGAGCCGGAGAGCAGTGCGTCGTTGACCGCTGCGCCGCCGGACAGCTGGGTCCAGTCGACCTTGATGTCGAGACCTTCCTGCTTGCCGTATTTTTCGATCAGGTTCTGGTCGCGCACTACGTTAAGCAGCAGGTAGACGATACCGAACTGTTCGGCGATGCGGATCTCGCCTTCGGCCTGCGCAGCCGTCGGCGCCACCAGGCTGCCGGCCAACAGGCTGACACCGAGGCCGACGGTCGCGGCCAGCCGTGCAAATGGGGTTTTCCTGGACATGGTCATGCTCCGAATCAGAAAGGCGCGTCGCCCTGGATGGTGGTGCGAAACAGTTTGCGGCGCAGATGGCTCGGGCAACCGGCGGCCAGGTGGATCAGCGAGCGGTTGTCCCAGAACACCAAGTCGTGGGGCTGCCATTGGTGGCGGTAGATGTTGTGCGGCAGCACACTGTGGGCGTAGAGCTGGGCCAGCAGGTCGCGGCTTTCGTCTTCCGGCAGGCCGACGATGCGGGTGGTGAAGCCTTCACTGACGAACAGCGCCTTGCGGCCGTTTTCCGGGTGGGTGCGCACGATGGGGTGAACCACTTCCGCGACTTGGGCAAGCTGCTCGGGCGTCAACGTCGGGCGCCAGTTGCCTTCGAATTTGGTTTCGCTGTAGCGCGCGGTATAAGAGTGCGCGGCACTGCGGCCTTCAACAGCTTTGCGCAGGTGCTCGGGCAGTTGGTCCCAGGCTTTGTGCATGTCGGCAAACAGGGTATCTCCGCCTTCCGACGGCAGCTCCTGGGCGTGAAGCATCGAGCCCAGGCTCGGCAGCTCTTTATAGGACAGGTCCGAGTGCCAGAATTTGCCTGCGTCACCCAGGCCTATGGATTGGCCGTTTTCGATGATGTTGGAGACGATCAGGATTTCCGGGTGGTTGGCCAGCAGGAACTGCTTGAGCACGTGGATCTGCAGGACGCCAAAGCGGCGGCTGAAAGCGATCTGTTGTTCGGGGGTGATGCGTTGGTCGCGGAACACCACGACGTGGTGATCCAGGTGCGCGCGATGAATGCGGGCGAAATCCTGGTCGTTGACTGGCCGGGACAAATCCAGGCCGACAATCTCGGCACCGACGCTGCCGGGCAGTGGTCGAATCTCGAACGTTTGGGCGGCAAGGGTCGCTGTTGGAACAGTAGAGGTGGCGGACATGAGTTCACTCCCGGTCAGACAGGAGAGTGACTTTATAGATATAAGAACGGCAATTTAAATACCGTTAAAGAATATCTATATGCGGTAATGTCGCAACACGTCAGTGGCGTGTCAGACTCGGCAAAACCCGCGCGTGGGCCGCCGGAGCCGCGCGTTGAAACGCTTACAAGCCGAAACCGTGCCCGTTTGACAAGCCCTATGGGCAGCCTCTAGTGTGCATTGGATCCAATTAGCACCCCTATTTTAATAAGGAGGATAGCGTAACCGTGACGCAGAAGCCGAATCCGTTGAACAGCATCAAGATCACCGGCCCTATTCCCGCCCATCTTGCTCGCTCCGTGATTGAAGAAACCTTGCGCAATGCCATCCTTGATGGCCGCTTGCCCTGCGGTACCGCCATGCGCCAGCAGGAGCTGGCCAGCCTGTTCGGGGTCAGCCGCATGCCGGTGCGTGAAGCCTTGCGTCAGTTGGAGGCCCAGTCACTGCTGCATGTAGTCACCCACAAGGGCGCCGTGGTTGCACCGTTGATCGAAGACAATTCGGCTGAGACCTATGAGCTGCGAATGTTGCTGGAGTCTGAAGCCCTGCGTTTGTCGATTCCCTTGCTGACCGAAGCCGATATCGCCGAGGCAGACACGCTCATCTTTGCCCTGGAACAGGAAAAAGACTACACCGAGATTGGCCGTCTCAATCGCCTGTTCCACATGACCCTGTATGGCAAGGCCCCCAACCAGCGGCTGCTCAAGCTGGTGGAGCACGGACTGAATGAGGAGGAGCGCTTCCTGCGTTTCAACCTCGAGGCGATGGGGCTGGGCGAGACTTCCCAGGAAGACCACCGTGAACTGCTGAACCTGGTGGCACAAAAGAAGGTCGAGGAAAGCATCCTGACGCTGCGTAATCACTTGATGCGCGGGATGGAAGTGATCACAACCTATCTCAATGACCTGGACGCCGCCGCAAAGAAGACGCTCTAACAAGGTGTCAGGTCGCTCGGCTTACCCGTCGAGCACTGCGGGGTTCCCTACCTGGCCAAGTAGCACCCCGCGCAGAAGAAACGTCCCACTCTTATAAAGTAAGTTGCCGACAGCTTATATTATTTAGAAAAACATCTGATGCATTCATATACTCGCCAACTTGTTTAACCCGCTTATTATCTTTCATTACTAAATCAGCCACTTAATTCGACCGTGCAGCCCCACTTGCGTGAGCGCGCGTGCGCGCAAAGCCTGGTTTACATCTTTCTTATCTTTTTGCGGCATACAAAAGCCCAACGTTGTTTTAGCGGCGACGCAATAATTTATAGGCATCAACTATGTACCCACCTTTACTGGAACAAAGAAAACGGCTGTTGTGCAGCCATCCGTTATTTCTGGAAATAACTTCGCTGGAAAAGTTACGACTATTCATGGAAAACCATGTATTCGCTGTCTGGGACTTCATGACGCTCACCAAACGCCTGCAGCAGGACCTGACCTGCACTCGCCTACCCTGGCTGCCACCGGCCGACCCGCAAGCAGCACGCTTGATCAATGAGATTGTGCTGGGCGAAGAATCAGACTCACACCCCAGGCAAGGCCATTGCAGCCACTTCGAGTGGTACCTGGAAGCCATGGTCGAAGTCGGCGCCAGCACCTCGGCGATACACCGTTTCATTGCACTGCAGCACCAGGGCGTGGAAGCAAGCACGGCCCTGCGCATGGCCGATGTTCCTGCTGGGGCCGCGCGCTTCGTCAGCGCCACGCTGCACATTGCGCTGCAAGCCTCTACCCATTGCGTAGCAGCTGCATTCCTTCATGGGCGTGAGCGTGTCATCCCAAGTATGTTCGAACACCTCCTGCAGCCCGATACGCTCATCCATCGCCAGGCACCAGCCTTGTGTGGCTACTTCAGGCGCCACATCGAGTTGGACACTGAGCATCACGGGCCAGCAGCTGAAGAACTGCTCGAACGCCTGGTGGGTGCAGACCCGGCTTATCCGCAACAGGCCCATGACGCAGCCCTTGCCGCCGTAGAAAGCCGTATCACGTTCTGGGACGAGGTGCGCGCCGCGCTGCACGAGGTACACCCATGAATACCGCCGGATACACCACCATCGCCGACGACTGGGAACGCCGCGCCACCATCCGAACCCGCCCTCGTCGCCTGTTGGAAGACGACGACAAGCTGATCTACCCACTGTGCCGTCAGCCCTTGGTACTCAACGCGACCTTCATGGAACATTGCTCGCAATGGCGCGACTTCGTGCTGGTGCAAAGCTTCTATAAGTTCATCCACGATGTGGTGATTTTCGAAACCGAAATCGTCGACAAGACCGCGCGCAGCATTGCCAAGAATCGCTTCTCGGTGCCCTTCCCGCTTGCCTGTCGCGTTGATGCGATGACGGTTGTGGTGGACGAGGACTACCACGCCTTGGTGGCCCTGGATTTCATGCAACAGACTGTCACAATGACGGGCATACAACCGATTGACCTGCCCGGGCATATCGAACTGAGTCGCGCGCTGCCGGCGGCGCAGGCGCAGGCTCCGGAACACCTGAGCGACGCTGTGGAGCTGATTGGCGTAGCCATCGCCGAAAACACCGTGACCCACGATGTCGCAGCGTTTTCCAAGGACCGCAGTGTCAAGGCCTCCATACGAGGCTTGATGGACGACCACCTGTTTGACGAAGGTCGCCACGCGCAGTTCTGGACGCGGCTGGTGCGCATCTACTGGCAAGCCGCGAGCCCGGATGACCGTGACAGCATCGCTCACGTACTGCCGACATTCCTGACGCATTACCTGACCAACGACCTGCAGAAAAACTTCGACCTGCGCCTGATCGAACACCTGGACATCAGCGAGCGCCTGCGCGGTGTGCTGCGCGATGAAATATCAGCGCTGGCGTTCCCCATCACCCGCCAGCACCCGTTGATGGGCAATATCATGGGCTTCCTGCAACACAGCGGCTTGCTGCAAACGCCGAGTGTGGGGCAGGTGCTGAGCGACTACCTGTCGGTGTCGCCATGAGGTGCCTGACCATCGGCTGGTGCGGCACAAGCAAGGCACTGGGCGAAATCAGGCCAATGCTGGAACAGTACGGCCATGTTTCAGGGGATGAGGCCACCGACCTGTGGATTGAAGACGGCAGCCTGCCGTTGCCGGATGACGTGGGCGAAACCACCTGTATAAGTCTGCGCCTGGGGATTGGCCCGTTGAGCGACGGTGGGTTGTCTGCGCTGCAAGTGCGCGCCTATGACCATGGCCGACGCTTGTTCGCCGTGCTGGACATCGCCGAGGAGCCCAGTGGCAACGGCCAGCGATTGCGTCGGCAGGCAACAACCGCGCTGGTGGATTGGGTCGCACTGCTAGTCAGTGGCTTCTCACGTGACCCCGAGTCTCTCTCTACACGCGCGATTGCCACTGACTGGCCCGAGCACGGCCTGCACGGGCTTGAGCCGTTGGCATTTATGCATCGATTCAATCGTACGGCAAACCCTGCCCTGATCCAGGAAGCCCAGGTACCGGTGATCGAACGGGTGCAGGCCAGCCTTGTCCTGTTCGCCGTCCGGCCGGCGCTGAACATTGCGGGGCACACCGTGACCTACCGCCAACTGCACCTACAGGCCATGGCGATTCAGCTGCGATTGCGCCCGCTGCTGGAGGCGCTTGAGGCGCCACCGGTGATCGGTGTATGCCTGGAAAAATCCGTGGAATTGTATGCCAGCATTCTTGCCGTACTGGGCAGTGGCGCGGTGTACCTGCCACTGGGACCTGATCAACCCACACAACGCCATCGGGCCATGCTCGAAAACGCTGGGGCCCACGTATTGCTGGATGCCGGCCAACATCCATTACGGGAGTGTTTCATTTCACTGGATGTCAGCACAGTCGAGGCGCACAACGCCAACTCCTCATCCTCGCTGATGCACGATCGCCCCTGCTCGGATATGCCGTGCATGGTGCTCTATACATCGGGCAGTACGGGCCAGCCCAAGGGTGTGCTGCTCAGCCAAGGTAACCTGGCGCATTTCACCGCTTGGTTCGGGTCCTGCATGAAACTGGATGAACGGAGCCGCGTCCTGCAGTTTTCGCCCTTGGGTTTCGACTCGTCATTGATCGAAATCTTCCCCGCCCTGATTGCCGGCGCCGAGTTGATCGTACCCAGTGAGGAGCAGCGACGCGACCCTGGGCAACTGGTGGAATTGCTCCGCCGACAACGCGTCACTCATGCCTTCCTGCCGCCTGCGCTGCTCAACATCCTGCCGCCGGATCCCCCCCTCGGCCTAACGCATCTGCTCACCGGTGGCGATGCCTGCGAACCACATGTAATCGAGCGGCTGGCAGGACGGTGTCAGTTGCACAACCTCTATGGTCCCACCGAAACCACGGTACTGATTACGCACCGGACGTTCGCCCCCGATGACAATAATCGTAATGTCGGCTACCCCATCGCCAATAGCCAGGTGCTGATCCTCGATGACGATCTGCAACCGGTGGATGAACAGGTGATGGGCGAGTTGTACATCGTCGGGCCCGGAGTGAGCCTGGGGTATGTGAATGCGCCGCGGCAGGCTGACAGCCCGTTCGTCGAACTGCTGGTGCCGGGCGGCCAAAGGCTGCGGGCCTACCGCAGCGGCGACTTCGCGCAGTGGACCGCCGCAGGGATTGTGCTGAGTGGGCGTCGCGACGATCAGGTAAAGATCCGCGGCTTTCGGGTCGACCCCCGGGAGATTGAACAATGCCTGCGCAGCAACAGGCTGTATCGCGAGCTGGCCGTGGTGATCGACCATGAAAGCAGGATCTGCGCCTTTGTCGCCCAGCCCGAACTCAACGCTTCGCTGGTGGCCTTGCAGCAGCATGCGCGCCAGTGGCTACCGGACTACATGCAACCTGGTTTCTGGGTGGAACTGCCAGCCATGCCGCACAGCGACAACGGCAAAGTCGACCGCAAGGGGCTGCTGTCGCGCCCCTTCCTCCCCATTTTGCAGGCCACTCCCGGCGCCGCGCATACGCCGCTTCAAGCGCGATTGAGCGACCTTTGGGGTGAGCTGCTGGGCTTGCCCACCCGCCAGTTGCCCATCGATGAAAGCTTCTTTGCACTGGGCGGCCATTCGATTTTGCTGTCGACGCTGTTGTTGCGCGTTCGCGAGCAATTTGGCCGTAGTTTCGCGTTGAGCCATTTCATTGAAGTACCGACTATTCGTACGCTCGCAACGCTGATGGAGGATGGTGAACTGCCAGACGCATCCTCTGCCCAAGCGGCCATGGACGCTCAACGGGAGTGGGAAATCAATCCGTTGCAAGGGGACCGCGCAGGCAATCCGCACAAGGTGATCGTGACGGGGGCCAACAGTTTCGTCGGCGTCCATATTGTCGAGGCGTTGTTGAACGCCGGTGCCACCGAGGTGGCGTGCCTGGTGCGTGACTTGCCGGGGAGTCCTGCGATGGCTCGTTTTACCCAGGCGTTGCGTGACTACCAACTGGAACATCTGGACTTGAGCCGCGTACGAGTATTCGCCGCCGATGTCAGCCTGCCGCGATTGGGTTTGGCCTGTGACGCGTATGACGCACTCGCCGCAGACTTTGGCGCGCTGGTGCACAACGCAGCACGGGTCAACCACGTGCTGGACTACGCCTCACTGGCCAGGGACAACGTCGACCCCATATTCGAATGCCTGCGCCTGTGCGAAACCCGCTGCAAGAAAGTCTTCAACTTTGTCTCGACGTTGTCGGCCGCCAGCAGCATCGGCACGACGGGGCATGTGCTCGAAGCTCCGGCGGCAGCCACCCTGCCGCTGTACATCCGAAATGGCTATAACCTGTCCAAGTGGGTCGCCGAGCGGGTCCTGGGACGTGCAGTGGAGCAAGGAGCCTGGGTGAACATCCATCGCCCTGGAAATATCAGCTTCAACAGCCATAACGGTATCTGCCAGCCACAAAAGAATCGCCTGATGTTGATGCTCAAGGGGTCGCTGCAGTTGGGCTTGCTGCCGAGGTTGGACCTGAATTTCGACCTGATGCCCGTGGACTTTCTGGCTCGCTTCATTGCGTTCCACTGCAATCGCTTTCAAGCCGATAGAAGCGTATTCAACCTGCATAACCCGCAACCACTGAGCTGGGAGCACTACCTGGATGCATTCAACCGGGCGGGCCACCGGTTCGAGCGGGTCAGTACTGCGCATTGGCAGCAGGCGCTGCGAACGGTAAGCCAGGACAATGCGATGTTTGGTGTACTCGGGTTTTACCTTGATCGACTGGATGAAGACATCGGTGACACCTCGATGATCCTCCATGACAACGCGCAACGCGGCGTTCAGCAGATGGGTGAGCAATACCCCGAAAAAGACCCGGCACTGCTGAGTAAAGGCTGCAACTACCTCAAGGCCATCGGCTTTCTTTGAACCGCTTCAGGACAACTTCATGAAACCGCTGCAACCCGATACGTTAATTCATAACCCTAGCGGCCAGCCGATAGTGTCCTCTGTGGTGATCGACTGCCATGCCAACCGTCTATGGAACATAGTGGGGCAGTTTGCAGGCTTCGATGCGTTCATCCCTTCCTTGACGCATATCGAAATGACCGGCACCGGAGTGGGCGCTTTACGCACGAAATTTTTCCGCGATGGCAACCGCGTCGTAGAACAACTCAATAGCCGGGATGAGCAAGCGATGCACATGACCTGGACCACGATCTACAACACCCTGGGCGTGGCCAGGTTGTGGGCAGCAATCAAAGTGGAAGCGCTTGGAGCACACTGCTCCAAGGTAACCTGGACTATCATTGCCGACCCCCTGGAGACGGCACAGGAAGGATTTGAGCAGTTTGTGCAAGGCTTCGCAGACAGCGCGCTGGACAATGTTCGCCGCTTGCTGGGTAAGCAGTAGGAGCGAACCGGCTCGCTCCTACTCGTACACTCAGCGGCTCAGATCTTGAAGCTATCGACCAGCTGCTTCAACCGATTGGCCTGTTGCGACAACGCATCGCAGTCTTTCAGGGTTTCGTTGAGGTTGGTCACGCCCTGCTGGTTCAGCAGGTTGATCTGGTTGATATCGACGTTGAGGGTTTCCACCACGGCAGTTTGTTCCTCGGTGGCCGCAGCGACGGACTGGTTCATGCCGTCGATCTCGACAATTCGCTGCGTTACGCTGACCAGGCGCTCACCGGCCTGGTTGGCCACCTGAACACTTTCCTCACTGGAGGTCTGGCTGGCATTCATGGTGGTCACTGCTTCACGCGACCCCACTTGCAGCGAAGTGATCATTTTATGAATCTCCTCAGCCGACTCCTGGGTACGGTGAGCCAAGTTACGCACCTCGTCGGCGACCACGGCAAACCCGCGTCCGGCTTCCCCGGCACGTGCTGCTTCAATCGCAGCGTTCAGTGCCAGCAAGTTGGTTTGCTGGGAGATGCCTTTGATCACATCAAGGATGTGGCCGATATTGTCGGTGCTGGCGTTCAGGGTTTCGATCTGAGTGCAGGACAGGCTGATTTTCTGCGACAGCTCCGACATTGCCAGGATGGTTTGCTCGACCACTTTACGCCCATCATCAGCCTGCTCGCTGGCACCGCTGGCGTGCTGTGAAGCATCGGCGGCGTTACGCGCGATTTCCTGGGTGGCAGCCCCCAGTTCGTTGATTGCGGCGGCCACGCTGTTGGTGCGTGCGCTTTGCTCATCAGAACCGATGATCGAGGCGTTGGATGACGCCATCACACGCTGAGACAGGTCATGCACCTGACGTGTTGCAGAAGACACTTCGGAAATCGAGGCGTGGATACGCTCCACGAACCGGTTGAACGCACTGCCCACTTCACCGAACTCGTCTTTACTGGTGACCGTCAAGCGGCGGGTCAGGTCGCCCTCACCTTGGGCAATGTCCTGCATGGCAATACCCATGGTGGTCAGGGGCCGCAGTAACACTTGAATTAGCAGGCTCAAGAGCACGGCAATCGCGACTACGGCGATCAGCATGGCGATCAATGCAGACGTACGGAATTTGCCCAGCGGTGCGTAGGCTTTGTCTTTATCAATCGACAGGCCGATATACCAATCTGCCCCGGGCAAGCCGCTGATAGGTGTGAACGACAGGATGCGATCCTGGCCCTTGAGAACTACGTCCTGATTAACTTTCTCAATACGGACGTTAGTGCCTGGGTAGATGTCCTTGAGGTTTTTCATCACATGGTCTTCGTCAGGACTTACGATGACTTGGCCGTCGCCGCTGACCAGAAACGCATGGCCGATGCCGCCGAAGTCCACCGAATTGATGATTTTCACCAGGGTTTGCAGGCTCAGGTCTCCGCCGACCACGCCGAGCAACTCGCCGTTCTTTTTCACCGGCATAGCGATAGTTACGATCTGCCCACCCACGGCGGCCATATAGGGCGGCGTGAGCATGGGTTTATCCGCAGCCACGGCTTGCTTGTACCAGGGACGCTGACGAGGGTCGTAGCCGTCAGGCATTTTTGCGTCCGGGCGCTGGGTGAACACACCGTTGGTTTGGCCAACGTAGGTGAACTGGAAGTTCGAGGTGAACGCCGGTTGATCGACCAACCCTGGAAGATCAGCAGCACTACCCTGATGGGCAACGTTTTGCGTCAGACTTTCGAGCACCAGTATTCGACCGCTAAGCCAGTTCTGCACACTACTCGCGGTGAGCTCACCGGACTGCTGGATAGACGACTCCAGATTCTGTTTGATGGTGCTGCGCTGCAGGTAATCGTTGTAAAGCGTGAATAACGCGAAGGCCAGAACCACAACGCCTGACGCGGCCAACAGAATTTTATGACTGAATTTGAGATTCATTTCATCGACTTCTTTTTGCCAAATGGGGGTGAGCGTGCCGAGAGGAACATTCCATGTAACGGTATAGGCGGCGTCTCGGGCCGCTCTATTTCGGTGCACGCATGGCTCATCAGGCTTTCGGCCAAGCTGAAGGAAAGCTTAGGGGATTGTGGGATGAATCGCCCTTTTACGTAGGAAACCGACCAAAGGTTGTCGTACAAGATTTAGAAGTAAAAATTCTTCCCTACTACCTGCGTCGTGCTCTTAAAGCAGGTCAGTGCCATGAACATGATTTTGGAGTTGGGTAGGCGTAGTTGCTGCTCGCTTACAGAGTTCATAAACCCTCTAAACGACAAAACCCCTGTCTGCATGAGCAGACAGGGGTTCTGGAATTTAATCTTGACGATGACCTACTCTCACATGGGGAAACCCCACACTACCATCGGCGATACATCGTTTCACTGCTGAGTTCGGGATGGGATCAGGTGGTTCCAATGCTCTATGGTCGTCAAGAAATTCTGTGTACCGGAGCGTTGCTTTAGCAACGTGCCGATGAAATTCATGGACTTCTACATAAACGAAACCCCTGTCTGCGTTAGCAAACA